>CAIKHO010000020.1 GCA_903827245.1 uncultured Opitutia bacterium | reverse complement strand
GGGTCGATCCCCTTCAGGGCATCAAGACCAACCTGGGCTTTGAACTGGGCACTGTGCTGACGTCGTTTCTTGGACATGGATCGTATTGTTCGGGTTTGGACTTAACGATCCGTCCTGTCCAACTTTTGGGGTCCACCTCACTCTGCCACTGAGCTACCGGGCAATCATGCTGTTCCGGAACCGGTTGCGTTGCTTTCTTCGGTGACTTTCCGCGCCGGGCGCCTCGCCGGGGACGGGTCCGCGGGAAACTCGGGAAGGGAAAGCCAAGGGGAAAGAGCACCGGTCCAAAACCTACTCCGCAAGCAGAGTAGCCGAAAAGAGTACGGGGGAGGGAAAATCGCGGGCAAGCAAAAATAGGGCTCCCGCGAAACCGATATTTTTCCCGTCGCGAAGCTTCGGCCGGCCACAAATCCCATGAAGTGATCCTTGGGGTCTTGGCCTGAAGGCCCGGGACCGCGTTCCCCTGCGGTTTCAAGCCTTCGTCTGGCGAAGCGCGGCGGAGGGACCTCCTCCACCCTTCCGTCCCGCCGGATTGCCACCTTTTCGCCAGCCTGCCGGTGAGCTTACAATACTTTCGCGAACCCGAGCCTGATTCCCCGGGTCCATTCAGTGAGATCGTATTTGGACTTCGATTTAATCGCCCTGGGGTCCGGCCGGCAGGGTCACCGTGAAACATGTGCCATCCTCGGGTGTGCTTTGCACCTCGATGGTGCCGCCGTGCGCCAGGATAATGGACTTGGAGATCGCAAGGCCCAGGCCGTTGTGACCCGCGCCGCCACTGCGGGCCCGATCGGCACGGTAGAACCGCTCGAAAACATGGGGCAGGTCTGCAGCGCTGATTCCGGGGCCTGTGTTAGTCACGGTGAGCGTGGTGACGCCACGATTATGCCCGGTGGCAACCGTGAGGCTGCCGCCGTCACGATTGTAGTCCACGGCGTTGCCCAGGAGATTGGTCACGACTTGGGCGAGTCGGTCCGCATCCCCGCTGCATGGTGCCTCAGTGAGGTCGGCCTTGATCCGGATGGAGCGTTCGGCGGCTAGCGGCATTATCAATTCAAGGCACTCGGAGACAATCCGGGACAAGTCACAATTGCTCTGGCGCAGGGCCTCCTGGCCGGCGTCGAGTCGGGACAGTTCCAACAGGGACTCAATCAAGCGGCGCATGCGTTGCGCCGCACGCTGGGTCGCGGCGAGGGCCTCACGATGCTCCTCAAGGCCGCAATCACCTCCGAGCGCACTTTGCGCCTGGGTGAGGATCACCGTGACCGGAGTGCGCAGCTCATGGGCGGCGTCCGCGGTGAAGCGGGCCTGTTGCGCGAAGGCGGCATCGAGGCGCGCAAACGTGGAATTCAGCACGACGGTCAGCTGGCCGATTTCACTTTGGGTGTCTGGCGTGCTGATCCGCTGGGTGAGGTCCCCGGTCGAGATCCGCGTGGCCGCGGCGTTGATCGCCCGGATCGGACGCAGCGCCCGGCTGACCAGCCAGGCACCGCCGGCAATCCCGAGGAGCAGCACGGCCGCGCTGCCACCGCCGAGCACCCATGCCAGCTGGCGGAGGCCGGCGAGGTCGGTTGCAATGGAGCGGCCGACCAGCACGCAATCGCCAGGGCCGGGAAAGATGAACGTCTCGCGCAACGTGCCCCGCATGCGCGTGGGCGGATCGCCCACCGCGGGTTCCGGGACATCGCGCGGGGCTGTGGCGGAATACGTGACCGGTGCGCCGTGCTTGAGCCAAACCACATAATAGGCGTTTGCGGTGCCGCCGCGGTCGAACAGGGCGGCATTCAGCGGTGAAACCGTGAGCTCGCGCCGTTCGCGGTCCAACCGGGAGGGATGTTGCGACGCGACCAGCACCGGCAGCAGCTGGCCCAGCTCCTCGTCGATCCGGCGGATCTGACGGGCGCTCTCCAGGCGGTAGGCGGTGAGGTCGAACCCGGTCAGGACGACAAGCAGCAGCATCCCGTACCAGAGCTGCAACCGCCATCGCATGGATCGAAAGACACTCATTCGATGCAGTAGCCGTGGCCCCGGCGCGTCAGGATGAAGTCCTGGCCCAGCTTCCGACGCAGGTTGAAGACATGAACATCGAGGATGTTGGAGAGCGTGGCCTCATTCTCGTCGAAAAGGTGCTCGTACAGCGCGGTGCGGGTCACGACCTCGCCGCGGTGCAACGCGAGGTATTCGAGCAACACGAATTCGCGCGCGGTGAGCACGACCGGCAGATCGGTGCGGGTGACCGTGCGCGCGGCAAGGTCGATGGTGACCTCGCCAATGTTGAGCGTGGGGTGGGACTGCTGGGCACCACGGCGGATGATCGCGCGCAGCCGGGCGAAAAGTTCCGCAAGGTCGAACGGCTTGACGAGGTAATCGTCGGCCCCGGAGTCGAGTCCGCGCACCCGGTCGGCACTGCCCCCGCGGGCGGTGAGCATGAGGACGGGGGTCGATTTTGACTGCCGCAGGCGCGCGAGTAGCTCCCAGCCGTCGAGTCGCGGGAGCATGACGTCCAGCACAATGGCGTCGTAATCGGTGTTAACCGCCTTGTGCAGGCCGTCCTCGCCATCAGTGGCGGGGTCCACCGCATAGCCGGCCTTGCGGAGGGCCCGGACCAGGCCCGACAGCAAATCGGGTTCGTCTTCCACTATGAGCAATCTCATCGGGTCGGTCGGGGTTTGTAGCGTTTCAGCCGATAATTGGCACGACGTTTCGGGCCGCGTCGCGAAGGTGGGAACTGCATTGGCGTCGAGATTATGGGGCAAGCTGCATTAAGGCCGCATGAATGGCCTTAAAATCCTTCCAGAAGCTCAAGGGAACATGGCGTTAATCGGGCATTAATGTAATTTCCCGTAAGATCTGGCATGATCTTGTGCCGTCTGCTCGTCGCCGGTCGCTACACCGGCTTCATCGCCGCCACGTCCATCGTGCTTGCCGGCTTCCTTACTGTGGCCGGCCCAGTCTTCGGCCATGACCCCTCGGATGATCCCGGCGACGCGCCCTTCGACTGGCCGATCGATGCTCCCCAAGCAGCCGTACCGGCCGTGTTCACTGTGCCCTCCGATCCTGGTGTGAATCACATCCGGCTCGCCAGCCAGCCGTTGCCCTCGACCGGGCCGGTGCAGACCGTCGCGTTTGAGGCTTTCACGCCAGCGGTGAAAGTGCGCTGGGACGAGCAGTACCTCTACATCGAAAGCGACGGCCTGCCTGCTCACGGCATGATGGTTGGCATCACTTCCTGGCAGCAGCAGGTGCCGCTGCCGCAACATTACGCGGGGGCCAATGCCTGGCGCATCCCGCTGCATCCGGTGCCGGCGGCGGTCCCGCAGACGATCAAGAATCACTTTCTGAGGGGCGCCATTGCGATCGCCGCGAACGGGATCCCGATCTTCAATCCGCAGAACAACCGCGGCGAGATCTCGCAGGAGATCGGCGAGCTCGACCAGTGGGGCGGCCATTCGGGGCGCGCGGATGACTATCACTACCATGTGGTCCCGCTGCACCTGCAGGCGCTCGTCGGGCCGGGCAATCCAGTCGCCTACGCGCTCGACGGCTATCCCATCTACGGGCTCACCGAGCCCGATGGCTCGCCCGTGGGCAAGCTGGACGAATGCAACGGCCACACGACCGCCGCGCTCGGCTATCACTACCATGCCTCGAACAAATACCCCTATGTGATCGGTGCTTTTCATGGCGAGGTCGTGGAACGCGACGGTCAGGTCGACCCGCAACCGCGCGCCCAACCGGTGCGGCCGTCCACCACGCCATTGCGCGGTGCGGTCATCACCGGGTTCACCGCGTCGCCCGACAAAAAAAACTTCACCCTGCAGTACACGCTGAACGGTCGATCGGCGTCGGTGAATTATGCCGCCGGCGGGATCGGGGCGTGGAAATTCCGGTTCGTGAACGCCGACGGCACGTCCCGCGAGGTCACCTATCAGGCGGACGGCCGCAACAGCGGGCCTCCGCCCCCGGAAGGGCGCGGACCGCCGTCCCCGCCGCGGGGAGGCGGGGCTCCCGCCCGGGACAGCTACGTTCCGAAGCGCAGCGGCAGCCTTGTCCTGCACAGTCCGGCCGTGGCGGATGGCGGACCGCTCCCGGCGGACTACACGGGCGACGGCACGTCCGCCACCCTGCCCCTCGATTGGCACGGTGCGCCGGACGGCACCAAGGCCTACGTGGTGATCATGCACCACGTCGACCCGGAAGGGGTGATCAAGTGGTACTGGATCCTCTACAATATCCCGGCGGACGTCCAAAGTTTGCCGAAGAATGTCAAAGGCGTCGGCACCCTGGGCAACAACAGCGTGGATGATCGGATCGGCTATGCGCCGCCCCATTCGAAAGGTCCGGGACCCAAGACCTATGTGCTGACGGTCTATGCCCTGTCGGCACCGGTGCAGGTTTCGGTTCCGCCCAGCCGGGTAAACCGCGAGGTCCTGCTGGCGGCGATGAAGGATCTCATTCTCGACAGCGCTGAACTCAAGGTCGTGTATGACCGGACCGGCTTGACGACGGGATCGGATGACAACCGCCCGGACGGCGGGCGCGGCGGACAGAGGCGGGGCAATCCCGGATACTAATCGGCGCCTTTTGAGCACATGCATCCCGAACTTCGACGAGAAAACCGACCCATGAAATTTGAAACCACCAGAAGGCGGTTCTTGATTCTGCTCTCCGCAATTTTTGGAGGCATATTCACGCGAGTGTCGGCCCAGCCTCCAGCCCCGCCGCCTCGCGGCGGGCCCGGCGGCGGAGGACGGAGGCGCGGACGAGGACAGGACGAGTACGTCCTGCCGCCGGATCTGGCGGCGTTCGACGCACTGTCGGTCGTGCTCGGCCGGGTGAGCGACCGATCCGTCACGGTCAGCACGCTGCCGAAGCACCCGCTTGAGGGCTATTTCGAATACGGCGTTTCGCCCGGGAAGTACGGGCAAAAAACGGAACCGATCGCGTTCCCCGCCGGCACTCCGGTGGAAACGGTATTCGAGGGCCTGCAGGCCGATACCCAGTACTATTACCGGCTGTCGTGGCGGAAGCCCGGCGACACGGCATATGAGACGAGAGCGGAGTGCCGGTTTCACACCCAGCGCGCACCCGGCAGCGCCTTCACGTTTGCGATCCAGGGCGATTCGCATCCCGAGCGGCCGCAAATGAGCCATCCGGAACTCTACGCGCGGACGTTGCGCCAGGCGGCAGCGGCTAACCCGGATTTCTACATCTGCATGGGAGACGACTTCAGCGCGAACACACTGCGGACGATCAATGCGGAAACCTTGACGCAGCCCTACACGCTGCAGCGGCCGTTCCTCGGTCTGGTGGCGCAATCCGCGCCGATTTTCCTGCTGAACGGCAATCATGAGCAGGCATCGCTGTTTAATTTCAACCAGACCGATGTCCGCCACGAGGTCGCGGTCGGGGTGCAAAACGCCCGCAATCGTTTTTATCCGACGCCGGCACCCGACGAGTTCTATAGCGGCGACACCTCGCCCATGAAAGGCATCGGGCTGCTGAAGGACTATTACGCGTGGACTTGGGGCGATGCGCTCTTTGTCGTGCTGGACAACTACTGGCAGTCACCGGCGCTGGTCGACACCGGCTTCCAGGAAGAAGGCGGCGGGGCGGCCGGCAACGGCCGCCGGGACCGCGACTGGTGGGGACTCACCCTGGGCGACGCCCAATACCACTGGTTCAAGCGGACCCTGGAACAGAGCAAAGCGAGGTTCAAATTCGTCTTTGCCCACCATGTGCTCGGCTCGGGCCGCGGGGGCATCGACGAGGCTGACATGTACGAATGGGGCGGTCGCAACCGGCGGGGCGATTGGGAATTCGCCCAGCGCCGGCCCGGCTGGGAACTCCCGATCCACCAGCTCATGGTCAAGCACGGGGTCACGATTTTCTTTCAGGGCCACGACCATCTCTACGCCCGGCAGGAGCGCGACGGAATTATCTATCAGGAGGTGCCCATGCCTGCCGATCACGGGTACATGACCTACAACGAGGACCGCTATGGTTCGGGCATCAAGCTGTCCAACTCAGGTTACCTGCGGGTCACGGTGTCGCCCGAAGAGGTGAAGGTCGACTATCTGCGGACCTACCTGCCGAAGGACGAAGGTGCGCAGAAGAAGACCGGCGATCTTGCCCACACTTATGCGATCAAATCCAAGAATCGCCCAGCCTAGGCTGACGCTGGCAGGACACGCGGTGGGCATCGCGATCGTGCTGGCCGGGCTGGGCGCGGCCGCTCCCGAGGTCGGGGAGCCAAGGGGCAGCCGCAAGGGCGGGCCGGTGGGAGAATTCAAGCTCGCCGTGCCGGAGCATCCGTTCGACGTGATCCTGGTGCGTCCGGAAAGGAACGCCGTCACGCTGAGCGTGCTAGCCTACCAGGAGTTGGACGGCATGATAGTCTACGGCACCCAACCCGGCGCCTATGCCAGGGAGACTCCGGTGCAACCGTGCGCGAAAGGTACACCGACGGAATGGGTCCTGGACTCGCTCCAGGCCGGCACCCGTTACTATTATCAATTTCGCTCGCGCGCGCCCGGCAGCGAAAAATTCTCCAATGCGGCGGAGGAAAGCTTCCAGACCGCACGCGCGCCGGGGGGCAGTTTCACCTTCACCATGACGGCGGACGCGCACCTTGACGAGCACACCAGTGCGGCCGTCTACGGGCAGACGTTGGACAACATCCGGGCGGATCGGCCGGATTTCCACATCGATCTCGGAAATCTCTTCATGACGGACAAGCACGCCACCCGCGAGGAGGCCGCGCGGCAATACCTGGCCGAACGCTATTACCTCGGAAGGATTGGCGGCTCCGTTCCGATCCTCCTCGCCCTCGGCACGCATGATGGAGAAAGCGGCCGGTACTACGACGGCTCGGCCGAGCCGCTCGCTGTCTGGTCAAACCGCATCCGCAAGCGGTATTTTCCGAATCCCGTCCCGGATGCTTTTTATACCGGCAACACCGTGCCGAAGCCACCCTCCGGTCTGCTGCAGAACTACTATGCCTGGGAGTGGGGCGACGCGCTTTTCGTGGTGCTCGATCCCTTCGCCAACACAGTGCCGCAGCGAAACGGAAACGATGGCTGGGCGTGGACGCTTGGGCAGGCCCAATACCGGTGGCTCGATGCAACCCTCGGGCACAGCCGCGCGAAATTCAAATTCGTCTTCATCCACAACCTCTTGAGCGGCGATCAGGCGTCGCGGGGCGGGGTCGAGATCGCGGGTTACGGCGAATGGGGCGGACGGAATCAGGACGGCACCGATGGATTCAAGCAGCACCGCCCGGGATGGGAGCTGCCGGTCCACCCGCTATTGCTGCGCCACCACGTGGCCGCAGTTTTCAAGGCGCACGACAACTTTTATGCGCGTCAGGAGCTTGATGGCATTCTCTACCTAATGGTGCCGCAGCCGAGCTTCGCCGGAAACGACCGGATTCGCGACCTCGAGGCTTACGGATACAAGCACGGGACCTTTCTGGGCAATTCCGGCCATGTGAGAGTCACGGTCACGCCGGAAAAGGCGGTGGCAGCCTATGTGAAATCCTCGCCGGATCGCACGGTGGCTGATTCCTGCGTTATACCTCCCCGATAGGACAGCGTCATCACGCGAGAACTTTGCGCCGGCACGCCGTTCCCGCTGTTTTATAGATGACTCAGACCGACGCTTGGTCCGGGTTTGAAATTACAATCAATCAGCAACCAAGCCCGTCTCCCTCGGAAAGGATGGGGGTCCGCCGCCCAAGCGCCGCCCACCGTGCCCCGGCGGGAATGACTCCAATCTTCCATCCGGGGCGCGGTCGCCGTGCTGGGTAACGATGACGATTGACCGTCCCGGCATTTCCTATCGCATTTGGGAACCCCTGCGTCGCTCCCCCCCGCGCCCAGAGCACCGCCCCGCCCCGTGTTTGGCCTTCCGACCATCGACCTAATTGTCATCGCCGTCTACTCGGCGGTCATGGTGGTCATTGGCGTCGCCGCCATGTTCCGGATCCGGGACCAGGAGGACTTCTTCCTCGGCGGGCGCCGCTTCGGGAAGTTCCTCCAGGTCTTTTCGTCGTTCGGCCAGGCCACCAGTTCCGACACCGCCGTCGGCGCCGTCACCAACGCCTACCGCGATGGCGCCGGTGGCATCTGGAGCCAGCTGGTCGGCCTCTGGGCCACGCCGCTCTTCTGGTTCACCGCGCCGTGGTACCGGCGCATGCGGACCCTCACGCTCGGCGACTTCTTCCACGAGCGCTACCGTTCCCAGCGGATGGCCATCGCCTATTCGCTGCTGGCCAGCATCTACCTCGTCATTGTCATCGGCCTCGGCCTCAAGGCCGTGAGCTCGACCGTGATCGGCATCACGTTGAAGCCCGTGGCCGCCCTCACACCCGCCGAGCGCGTCGAGTACAACCAGGCACTCCGCCTCGAGGCCCTGTCCCAGCAGGGCGCATCCGGAACCCTCAGCCCCGCCGACGCGGACGAACTCCAATCCCTCCGCCTGCGCCGGCCGCACCGGGAGTTTTCCTCCATCAATGAGTCCGCCCTGGTGTGGTTCATCGTCCTCATCGTGTTCGTGTACGGCATCGCCGGCGGGCTGGAGGCGGCGGTGTGGACGGACACCGTGCAGGGCACGCTGATCCTGGTGCTGTCGGTCCTGCTCGTGCCCTTCGCCATCGCCAAGCTCAACGCGCTGCACGGCGTGAACGGCCTCCTCGCGGCCGGCCACACGCTGCACCAGGAATTGCCGGGCAGATTCTTCTCGCTGATGGGATCCGCTGAGAACGCGGATTTCACCTGGTACTTCGTGATCGCGCTGTCGGTGATGACCACGCTGAACGTCGCGACGCAGTCGAACCAGCTCACGGCCAACGCCTCCGCGCGCGACGAGTTGACGGCGAGCATCGGTTTCACCACGGGCACCATGATGAAGCGCTACTGCTCCGTGATGTGGGGATTCCTCGGCATGCTCTGCTTCGCGCTTTACGGCCGGGAGATCCAGGATTCCGACCTCGTGTGGGGCCACGCGACGCGGGACTTGCTGGGCGGCCTGGGTTTCGGGCTGGTGGGCCTGATGATTGCCTGCCTGCTCGCGGCGCTGCAATCGACGGCGAGCACGCTGATGATCTCCTCTTCGAGCCTGTTCACGAAGAACGTCGACGGCCCGCTCTGGCTGCGCGCTTCTACAGTCGCAGCTTTGCTCCGGCCGCCCAAGGCCACCGGAGCAGTCGTGGTTGCCTGCCTTGGAAGCAGCTTTGCCCGGCCTGATACTTCCTCAGGAGGGATACGAATGCAAATCAGTGACATTCCCGGCCGTGTGAGCCGCGCTATTCCGCTCTATCTAG
>CAIKHO010000019.1 GCA_903827245.1 uncultured Opitutia bacterium | reverse complement strand
CATCAACGCCCAGGGCGAGGACGTCGTCGCCGGCGTCCGCACGCCCGAGCCCGTCCTCAAGCTCAAGGACCAGATGCCCAAGTCCTACGCCGAGCTCCTCAAGGTCCGCGCGACGCTCGAGAAGCACTTCAAGGATGTGCAGGACATCGAATTCACGATCCAGGAGGGGAAGCTGTTCATGCTCCAGACGCGCAACGGCAAGCGCACCGCCGCCGCCGCGCTCAAGTTCTCCATCGATATGGTCAAGGAGAAGCTCATCGACTGGAAGACCGCCATCACGCGCAACCCCGCCGACCAGCTCGACCAGCTTCTCGCCCCGATCTTCGATCTCGCCGCGGTGAAGAAGGCCACGGTCATCGCCAACGGCCTTCCCGCCGGTCCCGGCGCCGCCACCGGCAAGATCTACTTCAACGCCGATCGCGCCGTCATCGCCGCCGAGAAGGGCGAAAAGGTCCTCCTCGTCCGCGTCGAGACCTCCCCCGAGGATCTCCGCGGCATGATCGCCGCCGAGGGCATCCTCACCGCCCGCGGCGGGGTCTCCTCGCACGCCGCCCTCGTCGCCCGCCAGATGGGCAAGGTCTGCGTCTGCGGCGCCGCGTCGCTCCAGGTCGACTACGACAAGAAGACCGTGACGGTCGCCGGCCAGACGTTCGCCGAGGGTGACTTCCTCTCGATCGACGGCACCGCCGGCACCGTCTACGCCGGCCAGATCCCGACCGCTCCCTCCGAGATCATCGCCGGCCTCATCCACGGCGACAAGGCCGCGCAGGCGTCGGAGAAGTTCAAGAGCTTCACCCAGCTCATGAAGTGGTGCGCGCAGGCCACCAAGCTCTCCGTACGCACCAACGCCGACACGCCCGAGCAGACCGCCAACGCCATCGCGTTCGGCGCCGTCGGCATCGGCCTCACCCGCACCGAGCACATGTTCTTCGAGGGCGACCGCATCGACGCCATGCGCGAGATGATCCTCGCCGACAACCTCGCCGACCGCGAGAAGGCCCTCGCCAAGCTCCTGCCCTACCAGCGCGAGGATTTCTTCGGCATCTTCAAGGCGCTGAAGGGCTTTCCGGCCACCATCCGCTTCCTCGATCCCCCGCTCCATGAGTTCCTCCCGAACTCGGCGGAGCAGCAGGCCGCCCTCGCGGCCAAGCTCGGCATCGACGTGAAGAAGATCGAGCACCGCGTCCACGAGCTCCATGAGTTCAATCCCATGCTCGGCTTCCGCGGCTGCCGCCTCGGCATCAAGTACCCCGAGATCACCGCCATGCAGGCCCGCGCCGTCCTCGAGGCCGCCGCCGATGCCACGAAGCAGGGCTTCAAGGCCAAGCCCGAGATCATGATCCCTCTCGTCGGCTTCAAGAAGGAGCTCGATCTCCAGGTCGCCGTCGTCCACGAGGTCGCCGCCAAGGTCCAGGCCGAGAAGAAGGTGAAGATCGCCTACAGCGTCGGCACCATGATCGAGATCCCGCGCGGCGCGCTCACGGCCGACGAGATCGCGCATACCGCCGAGTTCTTCAGCTTCGGCACGAACGACCTCACGCAGACCTGCCTCGGCATGTCGCGCGACGACTCCGGCAGCTTCCTCGGCGCCTACCAGGAGTCCGAGATCATGAAGAAGAACCCCTTCGCCTCGATCGACCAGACCGGCGTGGGCCAGCTGATGCAGATCGCGATCGAGAAGGGCCGGAAGACCCGCCCGAACATCAAGCTCGGCATCTGCGGCGAACACGGCGGCGACCCCGACTCGGTGAAGTTCTGCCACAAACTCGGCCTGACCTACGTGTCGTGCAGCCCATTCCGCGTCCCGGTGGCCCGCCTGGCGGCCGCGCAAGCTGCGGTTGCTGACTCGAAGAAGTAACCCCCGTAGGAGCGGCTTTTTGCCGCGATTTTCTCCAAAGCCCCGGCCTCGCGGCCGGGGCTTTTTTGCGCCTTTCGCGCCACATTCGTGGTCCCGGCTCCAGCCGGATTTCCGGAACCGGCTGAAGCCGGTCCGACCAACGCAAGCCTCACTCCAGCCGGAGACCTTCGGCTCCGCGCCAATCCCATCCGGGTGACTTCCGCTTGGGCATGAGGTCAGCGACCGCCCCGCCCTCGAGCGCCACCGAATGCCCGCCCGCCGGCGAAGGCTTGAACTTCGGGTCGTGGATTTGCGCCAGCTCGCTGTAACTGCGCGCGATGGTTTCACGCGGCACGACAAAATAGACCAGTTCGCAGTCCATCGCTTCGGCCGCCCGTTGCAGTGAGGCGAGGCTGATGGCTCCGCGCTCTTCCGCGGTCTCCAATTGGGCGTAGGACTGTCGCTTCGTCCCGAGTTTCTTTGCGACGTCTTCCTGGCTCAAGCCAACCGCGTCGCGCACCGCGCGCAGCCATCCGCGGGCCGGCCGCAAGGCCGCAGTCTGCGCCTGCCGCAACGGCCCAAGCCACGGGTCAAGTCCCCGGCCTGGAACCTCATCGACCTCAGTTTTCATGCATGTTATAAACTGCTTATTTTTCATTTAAGCAATATATAACCTGTCATTAATAGAAATGACAGGCTTTCCCCTGCTATTCCTGCCGTCACCGATGGCAGGTGGTGTATCAATTTGCCGAAGATCA
Organism: uncultured Opitutia bacterium; assembly: GCA_903827245.1. GTDB lineage: Bacteria > Verrucomicrobiota > Verrucomicrobiia > Opitutales > Opitutaceae > CAIUWA01. The sequence continues at coordinate 1,365 of CAIKHO010000019.1, read as the reverse complement.
GATGGTGGGCGGCTTCACGCCGCGATGCTTCGCTCGGCGGACCCCAACCGTCGCTACATAAAGCCGCTCCTACAGCTTCAAACTGATACTCTACCCCGCCTCAGCCTTCCCATGCGGATTTTTTTGCCACGGATTGCACAGATCCGACTTCGCCAAAGCTTCGCCGGACAAGTGGACACGGATTGAAGCCTCCGGCATTTGTGCAATCAGTGAAATCGGTGGCCAAAAATTCCGGCCTCAGTCCGCGCCAAGGCCACGATCGTCACATCTTCTGCAGCTTCGCCAGCATCTCGCCGAGGCAGGCCTCGCAGATCCCGTGAGTGATGTCCGGCAGCTCCTCGGCCTCGACGAGGCGCAGCACGTTCACCGCCTCCTCCACCGGCAGCCACTTCCCGTCGGGCGTCGCGACCTTCTGGCACCAGGAGCACACTGGCAGCAGGGCCCGGGTCCGCGGGCGTCCAGACTCGAGCAGCGGCACCGACGTCCGCACCTCCTCGCGGGTCATGGTCGAGGTGAACTCCACGCCGAAATCAGGTTGCGGCCGGACGGTCATGGCAAACTCCCGCCGCCGGTCCGGGGCATCGCACCGGAAATTAAACTCCACGGTCACGCCGGTGCGCACGCGCTTGAGGATGACTGCGTAAAGAGCCTGCAGGCGGTCATCGGTCATGCAATCGAACAGGTTCTTCCCGAGCACCCGCACCGGCAGCACCGACCCGCCTTCATTGCCGTGGGCGAAGGTCGCCCATGCGTCATTGACCCACGTGATGCGGTTGTGGGAATCGATGCGGTAAACGAGGGAGACAGGCGGTGCGGCAGGCGTCATGGGAGCATTCCGGCAATCCGGCACCCTGCGGACACGTGCCCGCCGCTACAAGCCTGCTCACGCCAGCAGGCTGATCGTCCTTCCCTCCCCTCTAACAAGAGGGGTGGCGCCACGCGCCGGGGTGTGTCGGATGCAACATGCTCGACCGCCCGAAAATGCTACTTCTAGTCCGTGGCATCATAGTCACCAACCGGCTAAGCTCAGCCGATGCCTCAATCCCCACGCCCCATCCGTTCCGGATATGCGATCTTCATGCCCACATTCTTTCAAGGCACGATGCCCGCTTGCTACGACGAGACGCGCTACCCAGTAATTTTTGCTACCGAGTTGGATGCCCAGCGCGATATCGCCGATATTCAGCTGACTCGGATCCAAGAATTTCTCGATGGGCAGCGAGACTACGAAGATGCCATCACCACCGACGAATTTATCCTTCCTGTCGATGTCTGGCCCGATGGCCATATCTCAAACGAAGGCGGAAGCGTCTTTGGGAGGATTGATTAAGTTAGCACGGGAATCCCGACCTCGACTAGGTATTG
>CAIKHO010000018.1 GCA_903827245.1 uncultured Opitutia bacterium | reverse complement strand
ATAGGAGAGTTCAACCTGGCTCACGCCGGCGGGAACGGGAAGCATGACGAGTGAATCTGGAGACTTGGACACCTCGACCACTTGGCCATTGACGAGGGCGCGATAGCCATTGGTGAAGATCCGGGGGGTTTCGAGGAAGGCGGAGACCGGGGCTGTGACCCGGGCCTGATAGGGCGCCCACTTTTCTACCACGACCGGCAGTTTGGCCGGATCAAACTCCCTGAACTCGTATCGGGCGAATTCTGTGACGGTCTCAGATGGATGCTCGCCGGTGAAAAAAAACTGCAGATTGATTTCCTCGGCAACATCCCGGTCCGTCCAAAGCGTCAGGCTTCGTTGCTGGCCGGGTAGGGCGCCGAAGGCGCGGGAAGGGCTGATCGTCTTTGTGTCATAGCCCGAATTGGGCAACCAGTACATACGGGACATGCGTTCCCCGCGAAGGGCGAGGCCGCCAACGAACTCAGGATGCTCGAAATCGATTTTAAGTGTGTAGCGGCGGTGGGGTTCCAGTCTGAAGTCCGGCCTTAAAACCAATGTGGTGGCCGTGGCAGGGTCGGCAATCAAGGGTCCTTCCGCCAGAACGGGTCCGAGGGCCGAACCAGTTTCGATGCCAGTGCGATTCGATGCCAGTTCGGCGAACGTGCCGGGCGCGAGCAGGCGGTTGGGCAGTTGTGGATCGATGAAGCTGTGCGAAAAATAGGGGGGGGTATCGCGGAAAAAATTAAAGGAGTAGCGGGTGAGAATCCGGTTTTGGGGCAGCAATTGCTGGGCCGCTTGCGCCGGCTGAGTCGTTCCGGGAAACGCATGCCGATGGAATTTCAAGGCTTCGATTCCCGACCAGACGGCACCCAGCAAAAAAGCCGACAAGATCAACGCCCCCCAATAGCGATGGCGGGCAGCGAGAGGCCCCAGCGTGGTGAGAGCCAGAAAAGCCGCGAGCGCAGCCAGCAAAACGTAAAAACGCTGCATGGGCCACATGGAGGTGATGTCGCAGACTGACTGGGGCATGGACATCCAGAGCTTGTTCAGCAGCCATGGGATGGGCAGCAGAAAGGCGAGCAGCACGAGCACGGCACAAAAAATCCCCAAGGCCGGCAGGCGTGGACGCGCAAACAGCAGGCCGATGGCTCCGGCCAGCAATGCGCCCCAGAGCGCCCAGCCCAGTTGATAATCGCTCAGTGCAATCAGGGTGGTGCTGACAGGCAGAAGGGCGGCGGGAAAGGCGTTCGTCAGATTCTCAATCAAAATGGGCCGGTAAATCGGGTAGCTCGGGATCCCAAGCGTTTCCACAGAAAAGAAACAATAGAAACTTAAAACTCCGAAGCAGCAGGCGCCGATGAACCAGTGCCGCCATGCTGCCAGGTTGCGGCCATCACGACCGAGCCGTACAAGCTGGGTGCTGGCGGCCAGGATCGTGCCCCAAAGCGCGATGGGTGGATGGCAGTACCAGAGTGCGGCCGCCGCGGCCACCATGATCAAAAGGCCCCCCAAGTCCTCTTTGGTCAGCGTGCGCCATGCTCCATAGAGCAGCAATGGCACGAAGGGCAGGGTGGTGACGCTCATGAAAAGGTCACCGGCATAGGCAAGCGCAATCACACCGGGACAAGCGCTGAAAAGCAGGCTGAGGACCAGCGCGAGCCAGGGAGTCCGTGGTTCGATCGCGCGCAGGCAGCCGTAGCAGATCAGTCCGCCACCAACGTAAGATGCAAGCAGTGTCAGGTTTAAAATGCCGTGAAATGGGAGGCTATGCACAGTCGCCAGGTCGACTACTCCGGCCAGATGCTGGAGGCCGGGTGCAATACGCAACGGGCTGATCGTGCCGTTGAAGGCAAATTCGCTTTGGCCGGCAAAAACCGGGAAAATTCCGGCGCGCCATTGCGAGACGAAATCCGCTGTCATGATGGTGTACCAGTAGGCATCGCCCGCACCGATGGAGCCCGCGGTCAACAAGGGCCGGTGCAAGACCAGCAGGAGGGCCGCAAGCATCATCCAGCGCAGAGGCTCCAGTGCGAGACTCGGCGTGGGTTGGTCTTCCCGCCGGTACCAAAGATGCAGACCGGCCTGCAATGGGGTTAAAACCATCAGAAAACCGGTAAAAGTAGCGCGACCGACCGCATGGGGAAACTGGTCATGTAACGCACAGTATGCCGCCATGGCCGCCAAATTGCCCAAAAGAATTTTGCCCAGCAGCAAGCCCGGCCGATTGGGCTGGCGCGGGACGTACGTAAGGGCCAGCCCGTGACACGTCAGGATGATCAGCGCCATGCCGGCCAAATCATTCAGGGGCAGTGCGCGTTCCAGCCAAAACAGGCCGCCGATCACGAATACGATCCCCGCCAGCAGGAAATCGGCGAGGACTAACGAGAAGGGGAAAAGCCAGAGTTGCCGCGCCTTGGCCAGAAACAGGCGGGACCTCGCAAATAATCGGGAAAGTCGCGTCATTAACTATGGGTTGGATGGAACTTGCCCGCAGGCATCTGGCCGGGGAGTCCAGCAGAGTTGCGAAGGAGGCTGACACCTCAAGCCTACTTTTGCCAAGATTCAGCCGACCGGAGAACAATGGGTCGCAAAGGCAGTTGAACCGGAGATGGTTTCTGCTACCGCCAAGCGACCATGGCGCGCACTTCATTCGGACGTATTTTCTCGGCTGGAGTGCAACTGATGTTGTTCACACTGGTCCTTTTGGTGTCGGACGTTTTTTTGCATGAGAGCTGGCCTGATCCCCGTGGACTTGCCGTGCTGGTGGCGGGCGGCGGCTTGGTTGTATGGGTTCAGGCCTCGCTGACCGACCATCTGAGCGGGCTGATGCGCTGGCTCGGCTTTGTCAGTATCATCGTGGGGGTGTGGTTGCTTGTCTGTCTGCTGGGCCGGGCTGGCTGGACTGGCATTTCCCCAGCACGGGGCGCCTATGTGCTTTGGGCCGGCACCAATCTTGCAGTCGCCTTCCGGGCATTGGCGAAAGCACGGACTGAGGGAACGGGTGCTCCTCAATGGACAGAGGAGATTAGGTTGGTGTCATTTCCGGTCCTCGCCCTTTGGCTATTCCGGCCATTCATCACCTCCGATTTTTTTGGGGGCAGTGACGGGCGCTGGTATGGCTACGCCATGATTGACGCATTGCAACAGGCGCGGGCGGGCGTGTTTCCCGTGCTGGTGGGACAAAGTGAATTCATGTCTGACGGTTCGATCAACCCGATCCGACTTGCACCCTATTATCAGGACTTCGGCATCGGGCTCGATATTTTGACTGCGCGCGCCCTAACCCCGGTGGCGGTGCAGCACCTGACGGTGCTCGTAACGGCCGCGTTTTCGGGGGGCATATGCTACATGTGCCTGACAGCACTCCACCCGGTGCGCCGCTGGCT
>CAIKHO010000017.1 GCA_903827245.1 uncultured Opitutia bacterium | reverse complement strand
CTCAAGGACCAGAACGACAAGTCCAAAAGCAATGACCGGGCGATGCTCGACAACCTGCATTTCACCAAGGAGCTCGGGTACAAGTCGCTCGAGGCCCTCGAGACCGGCAACCTGGCGGAGTTCGCGCGCCTGATGGATGTGCACTGGCAGCGGAAAAAGGCCCGCAGCACCGGCATGAGCAACGCCCATATCAACGACTGGTACGATCATGCCATGGCCAACGGGGCGCTGGGCGGCAAGCTGATCGGCGCCGGCGGTGGCGGTTTCCTGATGTTCTATGCCGGCGACAAGACCCGGCTCCGCCACGCGATGCGCGAGAAGGGCCTCACCGAGGTGCGCTTCCGCTTCGATTTTGAAGGCACCAAGGTCGTCACGCAAAACTGAGCCGTCTCCTCCCGCACCGGATCATCCAGGATCGGAATTGCATGGCGCACAGCATCAAGGACCCGCAGGAGCTGCAGGGCATCTACAAGCGGCGTTTCGACCGCCGGCTCGCCTACCGCCAGCGCCTCTGGCAGACGCTGACCACCGGATTTTTCCAACAGTATGTCCGCCCCGATGCCGTGGTCCTCGATCTCGGTTGCGGCTACGGGGAGTTCATCAATCACGTCAAGTGCCGGCGCAAGCTGGGCATGGATCTCAATCCCGAGTCGCGCGCGCACCTCGCGCCGGACGTTGAGTTCCTGGCGCAGGATTGCTCGCACCCTTGGGCCCTCCCCGATGCCTCGCTCGATGTCGTGTTCACGAGCAATTTTTTCGAGCACCTGCCCGACAAGCTCGCCCTGCGCCAGACCCTGCGTGAGGCCGCGCGCTGCCTGCGCCCCGGCGGGAGCCTCATCGCGCTCGGTCCCAACATCAAGTATGTCCAAGGCGCCTACTGGGATTTTTGGGACCATTTTCTCTGCCTGACCGAGCAATCGCTGGGCGAGGCCCTTGAGACCAATGGCTACCGGGTGCGGGAATCCCATCCGCGTTTCCCGCCTTACTCCACGGTCAACGCCCCGGATTATCCCGGTGTACTCGTTCGTCTCTATCTTGCCCTGCCGTTCGACTGGCCGCTACTGGGCAAACAATTCCTCGTCATCGCCGAGCGCCTGTGACCCACGACCCTTCCACCCTGCCCGTCGCCCTCCTCGCCGGCGGCCTCGCCACCCGGCTCCGTCCCATCACGGAAAAGGTCCCCAAGCTCCTCATTGAGGTCGCAGGCGAGCCCTTTTTTTCTCACCAGCTCCGCCTTCTGAAAAAGGCCGGGCTCACCCGGCTCGTCCTCTGCGTGGGCTACCTCGGCGAGAAAATCGTCGAGCTCTATGGTGACGGTTCCAAGTGGGGCGTGCAGATCGAGTACTCCTTTGACGGACCCAAGCTGCTTGGCACCGGCGGCGCGCTCATCCAGGCGCTGCCGAAACTCGGCGACGCCTTCTACGTGCTCTATGGCGACAGCTACCTGCCGATCGACTACCTCGGGATTGGCGACTTTTTCCTCAAATCCGGCAAACTCGGGCTGATGACGGTTTACGAGAACCACGAGCTCTACGACGCCAGCAATGTCTGGTTTTCCGGCAATGAGATCAGGGTCTACGACAAGAAGCACAAGGTGCCGCAGATGCATCACATCGACTATGGTCTCGGCCTGCTCAAGGCCCGCGCCCTCGACGGATGGCCGCGCGACGCCGTGGTGGACCTGGCCGACGTCTATAAGAAGCTGGTCGGCGAAAAGCAGCTCGCCGGTTATGAAATCGCGGAACGCTTCTATGAAATCGGTTCGCACGCCGGCCTGAACGAACTCGACGCCCTGCTCCGCACCCGCAAAATGTCTTGATCGTCGCTGGCCTCGCGCCTGATCTCCCGGGACGACGAGACCCCGTCTCGCCCGGCACTCCACCTTCCCTCTCACTTTCACCCCAGCATCACCCGCCCATGTCCTATTCCATCCAGCACCTGAAGGAAACCGCCGAGATCGTCGCCAAGATCAACCCGGAGGACTGCGAGAAATGCGTCAGGGAACTCGTCGGCGTGCGCACCCGCGGCGGCCGGCTCTTCATCCTTGGCGTCGGCGGCAGCGCGGCCAATGCCTCCCATGCCGTGAACGATTTCCGCAAGATCGCCGGCCTCGAGGTCTACGCCCCGACCGACAACGTCTCGGAGCTCACCGCCCGCACCAATGACGATGGCTGGGCCAGTGTCTTCGTCGAGTGGCTCCGCGGCTCCCGCCTCAACAGCAAGGACGCCGTGCTCATCCTCTCGGTCGGCGGCGGCAACTTGGAAAAAAATGTTTCGCCCGGTTTTATTTCCGCCCTCCAACTCGCGAAGCAGGTCGGCGCGCGCATCATCGGCATCGTCGGCAAGGACGGCGGCTACACCGCCAAGGTGGCCGACGCCTGCGTGATCGTCCCCACGGTCAACCCGAACAACGTCACGCCCCACAGCGAAGCCTTCCAGGCCGTGATCTGGCATCTCTGGGTTTCGCACCCCGATGTGAAGATCAACCAGACCAAATGGGAATCCGTCGTCGCGGCCAAGCCGTGACGGCGTATCGTCCGTAGGGCGGGTCTCGGACCCGCCCAGTTCCGCCCTGGAGCCATCATGCCGCTTCGCCCCGCCGTATTTCTGGACCGCGATGGCACCCTGAACCTTCAGGTGGTGCGCGCGGGCAAGCCCTATCCTCCGAAAACGATCGATGAGTTTCAGCTTTTCGCCGATGTCCCGGCCGCGTGCCGCGATTTGAAGGCCGCCGGCTATGCGTTGGTCGTCACCACCAACCAGCCCGATGTCGGCCGTGGCGACCAATCCCAGTCCGTGGTCGAGACGATGCACGCCCGGCTCCGCTCGCTCGTCCCCGAGATCGACCGGGTCGAAGTCTGCTACGACCCGGGCCGCGGCGAGGATTCGCGCCGTCGCAAGCCCGAGCCCGGCATGCTGCTCGATGCCGCCCGCGATCTCGGGCTCGACCTCGCCCGCTCGTGGATGGTCGGGGACCGCTGGCGCGACATTGATTGCGGCCGGCGCGCCGGGGTGCGCACCGTTTTCATCGACTTCGGATACGACGAGGGGTTGCGCGCCATCCCTGACTTCACCGTGAAATCCTTCGCCGAGGCCGCCCGTATTATCCTTGCCCATCCCTGACCCGGAAACCTCAATTCCGGCCACACCCACATGAAGACCCTCAACGATCTCAAGGTTCAAATCTATGCCGATGGCGCCGACAAGGCCGGCATTCTCGAGCTCTATGCCAAGCCCTACATCAAGGGCCTGACCACCAATCCGAGCCTCATGAAGAAGGCCGGGATCAAGGACTATGAGGCCTTCGCCAAGGACATCCTGCAGACCGTCACCGCCAAGCCGATCTCACTGGAGGTTTTCACCGACGACATCGCCGACATGAAGCGCCAGGCCATGAAGATCACCGGCTGGGCCCCGAATGTTTACACCAAGATCCCGATCACCAACTCGAAGGGTGAATCCTGCCTGCCCTTGATCAGGGAACTCGGCCAGCAGGGCGTGAAGCTCAACGTCACCGCCCTCCTCACGCTCTCGCAGGTCCGCGGCGTCGCCGACGCGCTCAATCCCAAGGTGCCTTCGGTTGTCTCCGTTTTCGCCGGCCGCATTGCCGACACCGGGGTCGATCCCGTCCCGCTCATGCGCGCCTGCGGCGTCCTGCTCGAGGGCCACGCGAAGGCCGAGCTGCTCTGGGCCAGCACCCGCGAAGTCCTCAACCTCTTCCAGGCCGAGGAGGCCGGCTGCGCCATCATCACGGTGCCGCATGACATTCTTGCGAAGGCGGCCAAGATGCTCGGCCTCGACCTCGCGGCGGTGTCGCTCGACACCGTCAAAATGTTCCTGAAGGACTCCACCGACGCCGGCTTCAAGTTGTAACTCCGCAGTCGCGTTTCCCGACAGACTTCTGCACCATGCGGAAGTCTGTTTTTTTATTCCAGCCCTCCCCCATTCTCCGCCCGCCGCGTGAACATCCTCTTCGTCAATTACGGCGATTTCACCACCAACAGCCTGAATCACATCAGTGGTTTCGCCAACGTGCTGTGCGCCCGGGGCCACGCCTGTGTGGTCGCCGTGCCGGCGGGTAAGGAAACCCTGTCCGTCATTCCCGGCCCGCTCTTTGTCCCGGCCTCCTTTGCCGAGGTGCTGGCTAGGCCCGGACTGTTCCCGGACGGACGCCCGGCCGATGTCATCCACGCCTGGACCCCGCGCGAGGTGGTTAGAAAATTCGTGCTGGCCTACCAGCGCCTGCTGCCGGTTCCGGCCCGGGTGATCGTGCATTTGGAGGACAACGAGGAATTCCTCCTCGAACGTTTCACGGGAAAGACGCTGGCCGAGTTGCGGGCCGCGGCCCCGGCGGAATTGGCCGCGCTCCTCGTGGACGGCCTGCCCCATCCCTGGCGGCACCAGAATCTCCTGCGCATCGCCGATGGCGTGACCGTCATTGTCGAGAGCCTCCGTCGCTTTGTGCCCTCCTATGTGCCCGTGCAGCTGCTGCCGCCCGGGGTGGATTTCACGCAGTATCGTCCCCAGCCGGCCGATCCGGCCCTGCGCCAACAGCTCGGCCTGCGCGACAACGAGAAGGTCATCGTCTTCACGGGCGGCACGACCTTCGCCAATGAGGCCGAGTTGCGCGAACTGTACGTGGCCGTCCTGCTGCTCAACCAGCGGGGCACGCCCACCCGGCTGGTGCGCACCGGCCTGACGACGCCGGGCTTTCTCGACAGCGTGGGCTTCGACCACCGGCCCATCGTGCTCGACCTCGGTTTCGTGGACAAGGCCCTGCTGCCCCGCCTGCTGGCCCTCGCCGACGTGCTGGTGCAGCCCGGTCGGGCCGGTCCCTTCAATGACTACCGCCTGCCGTCCAAGTTGCCGGAGTTTCTGGCGAGTGGCCGGCCCGTGATCTTGCCGAATACGAACATCGCCGGCCAGATGAAGGACGGCCGCGAGGCCCTTTTCCTCACCACCGGTTCTCCCGAAGAGATGGCCGGCCTCTGCCAGCGGATTTTCGCCGATTCGGCCCTCGCAGCCAGGCTCGGCGCCGCGGGTGCGGCCTTTGCCCGCCAGCACTTCGACCTGGCCGCCAACACCTCTTCGCTCGAGAATTTCTACCAGATCGCACATGCCCGCCCGTCCCTCGCCGACTGGGGCGCCCTGCGCCAGGGGGCGATCAGCGAGATTTCCCTCCTGCCCCAGGTCCTGCGCCGGCAGGCCGCAGCGTTGCCCGCCGGCTCGCCGGCTGCCGAGTTGGCCGCGCAGCTCGAATCCCTCGCCGACCAGCTGGTCCAGTTGGAGCGCGCGGCCGAGGCATCCTCCTCCCCGCAGGCGGCACTGGCGGAGCGCGTGGCTGACGCCGACAACCGCCTCGCCGTCGCCGACAAGCAGCTCCGTGCACTCGAGCGGGCCCTGGAGCTGGCCCGCCAGCACGCCGACAACCTCGAAAAGAACCATGGGCTGACACGACAGCATGTCGCGAATCTTGAAAAGGTGGTGACGGAAGCCCGGGCCGACCTGAAGCGGAATGAGAACCGTCTCGGCATCAGCGAAAAACTTCTCGCCTCAAGCCGCCGCCAGCTGGCCGCGCTCGACACCAAGCTTTCCTCGACCCAGCTCCACGCCGCGAACCTGGAGAACCTGCGCAACACCATGCAGCGCCGACTCGCCGAGCTCGACGGACAGTGCACCACCCAGGCCCACGCTCTCCGCGCGCGCGAGGCCAAGATCGCGATGATGCAGCGCAGTTTTTCCTGGCAGGCCACCGCGCCGCTGCGGCTTCTCCGCCGGTACCTGGTCGATCCCTTCCGCGCGCCGCCCAAGCCTGCAGCTCCCGCGCCTGCGGTTCAGCCCGGACCGAACGGCGCCGTTCCGGAGCTGCCGGCACCGGCCCATGCGTTCGCGGGGCACGAACTGAACCTGTTATACAGCGTCGACCACCCGCAGAGCTGGAGCCTGCCGCCGCGCCAGGCGGTGTTGCGCGGCTGGTGCCTCACGGAGGACGGCAGCAAGCTCGGTGCGGTCCGGGCGGTGCTGAACACCCGCACGGTTGAGGGCGTCTATGGCTACAAGCGCCTCGATGTGCTCGCGTCCATGCGCGGCAAGCCGCAGGCCGAGTACTGCGGCTGGCGCATCGAGATCGAGTTCACGCCCGCCGACCAGCTGCTCGAGCTGGAGGCGTGCGACGAGCAGGGCCGGTGGCACCGCTTCTTCCGCACCGACCTGCTGATCGGCGAAGGTCGGGGCCCGCTCGACCTCACCCAGTATGAGAAATGGATCGAGGTCTACGACCAGCACTCCCCCGAGGTCCTTCAGGCCCAGCGTGAACGCGCGGAGCGCTTTTCCCGTCGGGTTATGATTTCCGTGCTGATGCCGGTCTACAACACATCCGAGCGCTGGTTGCGCCGGGCCATCGAGTCCGTGCGCGAGCAGTCCTACCCTCACTGGGAACTCTGCATCGCCGACGATGCCTCGCCCCAGGCCCACCTCCGCCCCCTGCTCGAGGAATACGCGCGCCAGGACCGCCGCATCAAGGTCGCCTTCCGGGAGAAGAACGGCCACATTTCCGCCGCCTCCAATTCCGCCCTCGAGCTCGCCACCGGCGAGTTTGTGGCGCTCCTCGACCACGACGACGAGTTCGCGCCCCACGCCCTGTTCGAGATTGCTGCCCTGCTGGAGGCCAAGCCGGAGACGGACTACATCTACAGCGACGAGGACAAGATCGACGAGGACGGCCGCCGCCATGAGCCGTATTTCAAGCCTGACTTCCTGCCGGATCTCTTCCGCAGCCAGAATTACACTTCCCACCTATCCGTTTATCGCACCGCGGTCGTCCGATCGGCCGGTGGCTTCCGCCAGGGCTACGAGGGCAGCCAGGATTGGGACCTCGCCCTGCGGGTCGTCGAGCGCATGGATCCCTCCCGCATCCGCCATATCCCGAAAATCCTCTATCACTGGCGGGCGATTCCCGGTTCCACGGCGCTCATGCTGAGCGAAAAAAATTACCCGCTCGAGGCTGCCCGCCGGGCGCTGACCGATCATTTTGCACGGACCGGCCAGCCGGTGGAGCTCCTGCCCGTACCGGGCGATCACTGGCGCGTGAAGTATCCACTGCCCGCCCGCCCGCCGCTCGTCTCGCTGGTCATTCCCACGCGGAACGGCCTCCGCTTCCTGCAGCGCTGCGTCGACAGCATCCTGGAAAAGACCGCTTACCCAAATTTCGAAGTGCTCGTGGTCGACAATGGCTCGGACGATCCCGCCACGGTCGCCTACCTGAAAACCCTCGCCGACGGCACCCATCCCCTGCTGACGCCGCGCGGGGCCAAGCAGGACCGCCAGCACTCGGCCCGGGTGCTGCGCTACGATGCACCCTTCAATTACTCCGCCATCAACAATTTCGCTGTCAAGCAGGCGACGGGTGAACTTGTCGGACTGCTCAACAACGACCTAGAGGTGATCGAGCCCGGCTGGCTCGACGAGATGGCTGCCCAGGCGCTTCGCCCGGAGATCGGTTGCGTCGGGGCTATGCTCTATTATCCGAACGACACGATCCAGCACGCCGGGGCCGTCATCGGCGTCGGCGGCGTCGCCGGGCATGCGTTCCGCGATTTCCCGCGCGGCACGGAGGGCAAGTTCAACCGCGCCCGCCTGGTCCAGAACTATTCCGCCGTGACCGCCGCCTGCCTGGTCATCCGCAAGGCCGTTTACGAACAGGTCGGCGGGCTGGACGAAAAGGAGCTCGCCGTCGCGTTCAACGACATCGATTTCTGCCTGAAGGTGCAGGCCGCCGGCTATCGCAATCTCTGGACGCCGTTCGCCGAGCTGTATCACCACGAGTCCGCGACCCGCGGCACCGATAACACGCCCGAGAAGGAGGACCGTTTCCGTCGCGAGGTTGAGACGATGCTGCTGCGCTGGGGCCCGGCCCTGACGGCCGACCCGGCCTACAATCCGAACCTCACGCTCGAGCTGAACGACTTTTCCTTGGCTGCGCCCCCGCGGACCGCACACGCCTGACCGTGCCGCCTGCGGTCCGAAGAAATCTTTCTCGTTCTCTTTCTCGGTTTGGTCGGTTCAAAGAACGAAGCAAGCAGGCCCCGGGAGGCTCGCTCCGGTCACGCCCTAACCGCCCGGGGCTTCGTTCCCCAGCCGTAGACCCACATCGGCCGGGTCGCCACGTGGATGTCCGTGAAGCCGGCGCGCTGCAGGTAGGTTTCAAATTCCGGCACGGTCGAGAACTTCGAGATCTGCGGCGGACGTTTGGCCCGGATCAGCTTCAAGCCCTCCTCGAACACGGCCCAGCCCTCGTCACTGGCTAGATTCATGTTGTCGCAATAAAAACGGCCGCCCGGCCTCAGCACGCGCAGCGCTTCCAGCACGTAGGCGTAGCGGTCCCATTCCTCCAGGTGCATGAAGACCACCGTGGTGTAAACGACATCGACCGAGGCATCGGCGATCGGCTTGAGATCATAGCCGGAAATCTCCTGGAAGCGGACATTGTCGAGTCCGATCAACCGGTGGCGGGCGTGACGGAGCATGTTCGGCGAGACGTCGCAGCCGATCCATTCCTTGACGAAGGGCGAGATCACGGTGCCGACGCGCCCGACGCCGCAGCCAATCTCCAACACCACGTCGGCTTCGCGCAGGCCCACGGTCTCGAGCAGGATTCCCAGCGTGTCCTCCGACGCGCTGTGGAATTTCTCCTCGTCGGTATAGCCGGAAACAAACAAATAGGCGTCCTCCATCGAGCCCGAGAGGCCGGTCCAGACGGTTTTGTAGTCGCGACGTGACTCGTTCATGCGGCCGGCATCAATGCCATCGGCACTCCCATCGTCAAAACAATGTCACTCTGGACAAGTCTCGCGCAGAGCAGCAATGACGCAAAGCCGGGCACTCCGTTTGAAACCTGCGGGAGCAGTTTTACGCTGTGAGATTGGCTGTGCCGGCCGGGCTATCGCGGCATGAAGCCGCACCTTCAGTCGATCACCGCAAACTCCATTTTCGGATAGCGTTGCCCCGGCGGCGCCAGCAGGCTCGGTCTCCTGGCCCATATGCCGACCATCCTCACCGAGCGCCCGTTCGTCCTCACTCCGCCCACGCCGCAAAATGCCATCGATCTGTTCGCCGGGGAATGGGCCTCGCGTTTCCCGGCCGGCGGTCCGGCGGTGCAGGCCGGCACGGTGCCGCTGTTCGAGGATCCCCGGATGACCTGGGCGGACGATACCCTGCGGGAGTTATCCGGACAGGGGTTCTCGGGACAAACGGTCCTCGAACTCGGCCCCCTCGAGGCCGGGCACACCTATGCACTCGCCCGGCTGGGCGCCAAGGAGATCACAGCCATCGAGGCCAACGCCCGGGCCTACATGAAGTGCCTGGTCGCCAAGGAAGTGCTCGATATTCCCCGCTGCCACTTCCTGCTGGGTGATGCCGTCAGCTATCTGCGCACGACCACGCAGACCTTCGATGTCGGCTTCGCCTGCGCGTTTCTCTACCACATGGTCGAGCCGGTCGAGGTGCTCGCCCTGCTCGCCCGCTGCTGCCGGCGCATTTTTCTCTGGACCGTGTTTTACGACGAGTCGCTGTTCGTG
>CAIKHO010000016.1 GCA_903827245.1 uncultured Opitutia bacterium | reverse complement strand
GTGGTGGACCCTAGCGGGTTCGAACCGCTGACCTCCTCAATGCCATTGAGGCGCTCTACCAACTGAGCTAAGAGCCCGTGCCAACTGCCGGAAGGGTTGAAAAATCAAAGTTCCCGGCGCGAACGCAAGGACTTTTTCACTCGGCATCCTTCTCCCGCATGGTGAACGGGAAGCTGATCGTTTCGCTGCGCCCATCCGGACGGGCCGGCATCTGGGTGTGGGTGATCGCATCCAGCACGGCACGGTCGAACTCCGCGCTGCCCGATGATTTCGTGATCCGGGCGCGTGACAGGGTGCCGTCGGAATTGCTGCGCACCTCCACGCTGGCCACCAGGGTGTCGCTCAGCCCGGGCGGCGGCTCGAAGGCGGACTTTAACCTCTGCTTGAGCAGCGAGAAATAGGCGTCAAGCACATCGCCGTCCTCCCGCACCAGCGCCTTGCCGCCGGCGCCGCCGGTGGTGTTGGCGGTGGAGCCCCCGACGACGCCCTTGGCGATGCCCTCGCTGTCCACTTTCGTGATCTTCATCCCGGCGGCCGAATTCTTGGACGTGACCGCCGCCTTGCTCTTGTTCTGCTGGTCGAACTGTTCCTTCGTCAGCTTGCGCTGCTTCTCCGCATCCGCCTGGACCTTTTTTACCGCCCGGTCGCTCTTTTTTTCGATGTTCCTGACGAGTGTCCCGATCTTGGCCGCGGGATCGGCCGGCTTGGGTTTCGGCGGCACCACCGCCTCCAAAGGGGCCGGGACCGGCGCGGCCGGTTCAATGGGCGCGGGCTCCGCCGGTTTCGGCGCCTCGGTCGCCGGCACCTTGAGTCCGCCCGCGATGCCCAGGGCCGGAGCTTCCTTGGCGCCGTAGTTGTCACCCTCCCCTGCGACCAGCTCAAAAATATGCGGGCTCTCCTTCACCTGGCGGTGCACGACATAGGTCATGAGCAACAACAAGGCGATCACCGCGCCGTGGATCAGCGAGGAGGCGAGAACAGCATTGGGATAACGGTCGGCCATGGCGGTACTCATGCGGATATAAACGGGCAAAGGGGCCGATCCTTAGCAGCAACGATGCAGTCGCCGGTAGCAGCCGACGTGAGGAGGCTGGTTTGAGGTGGGTCACCAAACCCAGCCTCGTTACCTTGGCTGCTACATTGATGGCTGAGTTTCAATGGCATCGCTCCGCCTTAGTTTTGGATCTGTGTATCGATGCTGATGCGGGAGAGGTGGTGCTTCTCCATTTCCGCCAGCACGGCGACATACTGCTGGGCCGTCGATTTGGCATCCATTCGCAAGCGGAAGACCGGCGGCTTGGGCTGGAGTGCGAAGTTCGCAAACTCCCGCGAGAGCTGCGCCAGCGAGAGCGCCTGGGTGCCCAGCAGGTAGGTACCGTCGGCCTTCACCGTGACGGTTTCAAACTTCGTGGCGGGATCCGGCTTGGCCTGCGGGCTCTTCGATTCGGACGGCAGATTGACCGGGATCGTCTGCTCCGGCTTGATGAGCGGCGCCGTGATCATGAAGATGATCAGCAGCATGAACCCGAGGTCGATGAGGTTGGTGACGTTCAGCTCCGCGATCGGCTGGCCGGTGCGCTGACGTCGGAAGGTTCTCGCCATGGGAAAGTCGTTGGTCTGGCCGCGGTGAAATCAGGCCGGCCCGGCTACGCGTGGCGCCTGATCGGTTGATGGGGCGCGCGTCATCACTTGCTCTCCAGTTCGATGCGATCCGCCAGCGAGCTGGCGAAATTTTCCAGCTCGGTGATCAGGCGCTTGGTGCAGGCGAACAGATAATTGTAGCCGAAGACCGACGGGATGGCGACCAGCAGGCCGGCGATGGTGGTGAGCAGCGCCCCCGCCACGCCGGGGGCCAGCGTGATGATGTCGGCCGAGCCCCGGGCCGCGGCATCGCTGAAGGCGGTCATCACGCCCCAGACCGTGCCGAGCAGCCCGAGAAAAGGGGCACCAGAGACGATGGAGGCGAGAAAGACCATGCTGGATTCATAGCGCAGCGTCTGCCGCGCCAACGCCCGCTGCAGGGCGTTCTCGGCATGCTCGAGGCGGGCGCGGGTGTCGGTCGAGCCCCGTTCCTTGCCGATGGCCGCCGCCCGCCAGTAGGCCTCGACCGCGTCGGCGAACAGGTCCGCGTAGGGAATGTCGCGCTGGTTGCGCGCCGCCTCGGGCTGGTCGAGCAGCGAGCGCTCGTTGCGGAGCTGGGACTCGAAGATCAGGTTGAGCCGGCGCAGTTCCTTCAGGTCGCGGTGCTTTCCCCACATGATGGCCCAGGCGATGATGCTGAACACGCCGAGCAGCCCGGTGATGATCTGGCCGATGTGGTCGGCGCCGGCGAAGACCTGGACGACGTTGGTGACGGCGAGAACGGGCGCGAGCGTGAGCGGCACAGGCATGATGACCAGAGTTGGAGAGTTTGACGGAGGCGTTCAACGGAAATTGCCCCGCCGGGCCAAGAATCTCGTTGCGGCGGCCGCCGCGCGATTTTTTCCTGACGCACCCCGCCCCGCCATGCCCTTCACCCGCACCCTCGAGGAACTCCGCGCCCGGCGCGCCACGGCCGGCCCGCGGAAGGCGGTCGTCGGCCTCGACGGGTTTGTGGACACCATCGTGACGCCCGTCGGCCAGCGGCGGGCCGCCGGCGAGGATTTCACGCCCATCCCGACGATCACGGAATTCGGCCGGCGCATCCTCGGCGCCGCGGGCAAGAGCACCAACCTCGAGCTTCACCCCCGCTGGGAAAAACTGGGCGGCAACGGACCCATCATGGCCGGCGCCCTCCTCGCCAACGGATGCCATCTCACCTGCATCGGTGCGTTCGGCCAGTCACAAATCCACCCGGTGTTTTCGCCGCTCGCCGGGGCGGCGCGGTTGGTTTCCCTCTGCGATCCGGCCCGGACCACGGCCATCGAGTTCACCGACGGCAAGCTCATGCTCGGCATCATGCGCAGCCTCGATGAGGTCACCTACGAGCGCATCTGTACGGCGATGGGCGAGGCGGAGCTGGTGCAGGAGGTAGGCACGGCGGATCTGGTGGCGCTGCTGAACTGGACGATGGTGCCGAACATGACCGCGATCTACACGGCCTTTGCCGACCGCGTGCTGCCGCTGCTGCCGGACCGCGACCGGCTTTTCTTCTTCGACCTCGCCGATCCCGAAAAACGTTCCGCCGCGGATCTCCGCGCCGCGCTCGCCGCCATCGCGCGCTTCGGGGCATCCGGCCGCGTCACGCTGGGGCTTAACCTGAAGGAGGCCCACGCCGTGTCCGCCGCACTCGGGCTGGGTATGGCGGGCGAGGATGAGCCGGCGGTCCGCGCCATGGCGCTCGCCATCGGCCAAAAACTACCGGTCACGACGGTGGTGATCCACCTGACGGCCGCGGCCGCCTGCGCGACGGGCGGCGATACCTTTTGGATGCCCGGTCCGTACCTGGCGCAACCGCTTATCACCACCGGCGCGGGGGATCACTTCAACGCCGGCTTTGCGACCGGGCAACTCCTCGGCCTCTCTCCTTCCGCCTGCCTGGGCCTCGGGGTTGGGACTTCTGGGTATTATGTCCGCACGGCCCGTAGCCCCAGCCTGGACGAACTAGAAACTTTTCTCGCCAACCGCCTCTAATCCGCACGAAATCGTGGTCGCAACCATGCCACTCAAGTCCAAAACCACCGGCAAACTCATTTCCTTCGAAGGCTCGGAAGGCAGCGGCAAGTCCACCCAGATCGCCCGCCTCGCCGCCCACCTCCAGAAAACCCATCGCGAGGTCCTGACCGTGCGCGAACCGGGCGGCACCGAGATCGGCGAGCAGATCCGCAACATCATCGTCCATAATTCCAAGGGTGACGAGATGTGCGCCGAGACCGAGCTGCTGCTGTTCACCGCCGCCCGCGCCCAGCTGGTGCGCGAGGTCATCGCGCCTGCGCTGGCTCGCGGCGCGATCGTATTGAGCGACCGTTTCCTCGATTCCTCCACCGTCTACCAGGGCATCGGTCGCAATCTCGCGCTCGACCCGGTCAACCAGATCAACCGCTTCGCCGTCGGCAACGTGATGCCGGATGTCACCATTGTCATCGACGTGCCGACCAAGGTCAGCCTCGCGCGGCTCAAACAGCGCGCCTCCGACCTACCGGACCGCATGGAGCGCGAGAACGTCGATTTCTACAACAAGGTGCGCGAGGGCTACCTGCTGCTCGCGAAGGGCATGCCCCAGCGCTTCATTGTCGTGGAAGGCAACGCGGGCGAGGATGCCGTGGCCAAGAAAATCTGGACGGCGGTCAAGGCGCGGCTCGCTTGAGCGCGCCTGCGGCTGCGCCGCCCCTGTCCATGACCGCCGCCCTCCCCTGGCCCTCCGCTCTCGCCGGCACCCCGGCCGTCGCGGTCATTGAGCAGGCCATCGCCCGCCGGCGCCTGTCGCACAGCCTTCTCTTGCAGGGGGACGACCTTGGCATGTTGGTCGGCGTGGCCCATGCGATCGCGGACCGCCTGCTGAACACACCCGACTCCCCTGCCCGCTTTCCGGTCAAGGAACACCCCGACTACCTCGATCTGCGGCCCAAGGGCAAAACCAGGATCATTCCCATCGGCAAATCCGCCTCGCCCGAGCCGGGATCGATGCGCGAATTTCTGCCCAAGCTGTATGTGACGCCGGCCGTCGCGCCGCAAAAGGTCGCCATTATCTATGAGGCGGACCGGATGAACACCGAGTCGTCCAACGCCTTCCTGAAGACCCTCGAGGAACCGCCGGCCCGCACCACCCTGCTGCTCCTCACCACCCGGCCCTACGCCTTGCTGCCGACGATCCGCAGCCGCGTGCTGAACTTTCGCTTTCCCTCGACCACCACCGCCTTGGCCGTTGACAGCTGGCCCGCCTGGCTGGACGACTACCGCGCCTGGCTGGGCCGCCTCGGGGCCGGCTCGCCGGACAAACGCGCCGTGGCCGATCACATTTTCACGCTCTACGGCCTGGTGGCGCGCTTTACCGCGGTGCTCGATTTCGCCACGGACGAGGTGTGGAAGCAGCAGAAGGAAAAACTTCCGTCCGACCTCGACGAGGACGAGCAGGTCGCGATCGAAACCGGCATCGCCAACGGCCTGCGCGCCCGGCTCTTCGCCGAGATCGAGCTTGCTACGCGCAACCATGCGTTGCCCGGGCTCATGACCCAGCAGGCTGAAACCGGCCGGCGCGCCCTGATCGCCGCCGTGGAAAAGCTGGAGCACGCCGCCGGACTCCTGCGCCTGAACCTCAACGTCGCCACGGCACTGGAAGATTTTATGCTGGCATCATTGCGCATCTGGACCCGCCGGGGCTGAACCGGAATCGTTCATTTGTAGGAGACGCCCAAGTAGAGCGCAAGTGGGTGCTCATTGATGGAAGCGGGCGTTCAAACCTGCTTGAGCAAGGACGTGACTTATAAAATGAACCCGGCCATGATTACCAACATCAGGTTCGAACCATGAGTAATAATACCCTCCCTGCCCTCATCGTTGCGGCGGCCATCGTTGGCACCGGCTTTATGTTAAGGCAGACCGCGGTGAATTTTGCCGGTACCCAACTTGAAGCTGTCCTGTCCAAGATTGATGAGTCGGTTCAGAAGAAGGACGGCAGCGGGAAGACACGCCTCGAGACAATTATTCAGGGGGCCTCAAGTTCGGTGGCCGCGGGGTTCAAAGCCGGTTTCAGTTCCGGCCCAACTCTGAAGACGGACGACGAAAAACTTTCCGTGCGCGATAAGCTTGCGATCAAGGAGACGAAGATCGTGGCGGGCCAGACGAAGAACATGGAGCGTGTGATTGGCATCCTCAGGAATGACAGCAACGTCGCCGTTTCGAACGTTCAACTCGTAATGATCATGCGCGATAAAGCCGGAAACTTAATCGATGTCGCATCTGACTTTGCCCGTGTGCCAGGCACGATTAAGCCGGGTCAAGAGCAAGGGTTTTCGGTGCAGCGCACACTCGGGGATTTTAATGAGAAAGAGGATGTACTGGCGTTACGGAAGGCGGCGACGGTTTCCGCTTCAGTCTCCGACTTGTCGCTCGAAAAGTAAAAGGGAGCGATCGGCCACACGGAGGCAGTGCACATGGGTAACGGTGACACCCTGTCTATATTGGACCCGATCTGATTTTGGCGCCTTGGAGGTGGGAAACCACGGGAAAGATGTCATTCTATGTGCTCGCCCAGTTCTCGGCGCCTCCGGAGGTAAGGCGCTTCGTGAGATCCGCGGCCCTTTGAACGGCAAAGCTCCTGGTCGACCTAGACGCCTGATTGATTCGCTGCCAGTGCCGCCCGGACAAATGCCTCCCGCGTCTCCATGTGCGGGTTGTGACCTGCCTCTGCGATGGTTTCGATCATAGCGGCAGGAAAGTGCCGCCTGATTTCGCCGGCGTCCTTCGGCCTGATATAGCGCGATTTGCCGCCAGTGACGAAGAGTGTCGGTCCGGCAAACCGATCATCCGGCTCGAGGGAGTTTTTTTCCAAATTCCCGATCGCCGCGGTAAGTACGGGCAGATTGATCTGCCAGCGCCATGATTCGCCGGGCCCGCGGTCGAGGTTGGTCAGGAGAAATTTTCGCATCGCCCAGTCGGGCACGCGGGATTCGAACTGCCGCTCGGCCTCGGCCCGCGAGGCGAGGTGCGTGAGGTCGAGTTCGTTCATGGCCGTGAATTCCTCCCGGCGCTCCGGCCAGTGGTAATCCTTGGGCGCGATATCCACGACGATCAGCCGCTCCACGCGTTCCGGGTGACGGCAGGCCAGCTGCATGGCGACCTTTCCGCCCATGCTGTGGCCCAGCAGGCTGACCCGCGGAAATCCCTGGCCATCGAGCCATGCGAGGACGTCGGCCGTCATCGCCTCATAGGTCATCTCGTCCTCATGCGGCGACCCGCCGTGATTCCGCAGGTCCAGGGCGAAAACATGAAAGTTTTCCGCCAGATCGCGCCCCGCCGTCTGCCAGTTGCGCGAGGAACCCAGGAAACCGTGCAGGATGACCAGCGGCGGTTTCCCCGCCTCGCCGAGGTCGCGATGAAAGAGGATCACCGCGGCAGGAGACAGGAGACCGGAGGCAGGAGCCAGTAGAAATCATGCGAGCGGGGTGTTCATTCCGAGATCGGAGTTTTGGCCACGAAAAAGCACGAAATGGCATGAAAATAATACCATCCGGATTTATATTTTTGTGTCATTTCGCGCTTTTTCATGGCCAAAAAAATTCGCGACTGGTGCCTGGTAATTCAGCGCAGGCTTGCCCCCTCTGTCGCCTGAATCCTGACTCCTCTCTCCAATGTCGGAAGCGAAGCTTACGCCCATGATGCAGCAGTACTTCGAGGTGCGGCGCGGCCTGCCGCGCGATACGCTCCTACTGTTCCGGCTCGGCGATTTCTTCGAGATGTTCTTCGACGATGCCATGGTCGCGTCGCAGCTGCTCGGGCTCACCCTGACGAAGCGCCAGGAGCACCCGATGGCCGGCCTCCCCGCCCACGCGCTCGACACCTACGTCAACAAGCTCCTCGCCGCCGGCAAGAAGGTCGCCATCTGCGACCAGGCCGAGCCGGCCACGGCCGGCAAACTCGTCCGGCGCCAGCTCACGCGCATCCTCAGCCCGGGCACGACCCTGGCCGCCAGCCAGCTCGATGCCGCGCGCAACCACTACCTCTGCGCCGTCGCCCTCGACGGCGCCGGCCTGCATGCAGCGTGGCTCGACCTGTCCACCGGCGAGTTCAAGGTCGCGACCGATCCGCTCGTCGCCAACCTCCTTCCCGTTCTCACCGCGCTCGATCCCGCCGAAATCCTCGTGATCGAGGGCGACCTCGCCCGCTGGCAGGCCGCCCCCCACGAACGGGCGGAGACCCACGCGCTCCACGCCTTCTGCACCGCCCGGCTTAGCACCGAACTCGCCGGCTACCACTACGACACCGCGACCGGTGCCAAGACGGTGATCGACACGCTGGGCGTGCTAAACCTGCAGGGATTTGGCCTCGCCCACTCGCACCCGGCGCTCGGGCCGGCCGGCGCCTTGGTCTATTACGCGACGGAAAATCTGTGCGCGAAACCTGAGAACCTCCGCGGCCTGCAGGAATACCGCAGCGCACGCACCCTGCTGCTCGACCCCGCCACCCTGCGCAACCTCGAGATTTTTTCCTCCAGCCGCGGCACCCGCGACGGCTCGCTGCTTGGCGCCATCAACCGCACAACGACCTCCGCCGGTGCCCGCCTGCTCGAGCGATGGCTGGCCTCCCCCACCCTCGACCTGCCGGAGATCAACCGCCGGCAGACGATGGTCGGAGAACTGTTGGTCCAACCATCACGCCTGGCGGCCCTCCGCGAACTTCTCGGGCAGGTGCGGGACATTCCGCGCATCCTCGGCCGGCTGCAAAACCGCCTGCGCAACCCTCGCGAGCTCGGCGGAATCAGGGACACCCTCGCCCAGCTGCCCGCGCTGCAAACCGAACTGGCGGACCTGGGGGGCCAATTCGCGGCGGACTACCGCCCGCGTCTCGCCGAACTGCCCGGCCTGCGCGACTTGCTCAAGCATGCCCTGGCCGACGAGCTCCCGGCAGACCTCAACGACGGAAATTTCATCCGTCCAGGCTACGATACCGAGCTCGATCGCATGCGCACGCTTACGAGCGGCAACAAGAACTGGCTGGCCGACCTGGAACGCACCGAGCAGGAACGCACCGGCATCCGCAGCCTGAAGGTCAGGTTCACGAATAACTTCGGTTATTACATCGAGGTCACGAAGGCCAACCTGCACCTCGTCCCCGCCGACTACGTGCGGCGCCAGACCACCGTGGGCGGCGAGCGGTACGTCACCGAGGCACTCAAGCTGAAGGAAAAGGAAATTTTCCACGCCGAGGAAAACTCCCTCGCCCGCGAGCTCGAGCTGTTCAACGCGCTGGTCGCTGCCGTGCTGGACGAATCGCTCGCCCTCACCGGGACGGCCGATGCGCTCGCCGAGCTCGATGTGCTGGCTGGCTGGGCGGCACTGGCGCGCGATTGGGAATATTGCCGTCCGGTCCTCGATGAAGGAGACGTCCTGGAGATTGTGGGCGGGCGGCATCCGGTGGTGGAGCAGGTGTTGAAATCTCCCGACGCCACCCTGGCGCGCGGCATGAGCCACGCGTTTGTGCCGAACGACACCCTCCTCGCGTGCGACGATGCACAGATCGCCCTGATCACCGGACCGAACATGGCCGGCAAATCTACCTACATCCGCCAGGTGGCGTTGATCACGCTGCTGGCGCAGGTCGGCTGCTGGGTTCCGGCGCAGTCCTGCCGGGTCGGCCTCGTCGATCGGATATTCTCCCGCGTCGGGGCCAGCGACGACCTCGCGCGCGGCAACTCCACGTTCATGGTGGAAATGAACGAGACCGCCAACATCCTCAACAACGCCACGGTCCGTTCCCTGATCATCCTCGACGAGATCGGCCGCGGGACATCGACCTACGACGGCCTCAGCATCGCCTGGGCCGTGGTCGAGCACTTGCATCAGAATCCGGAGTTGGGTCCACGCACCCTGTTCGCCACGCACTACCAGGAGCTCACGCAGCTCGAGAAGCACCTGCCGCGGCTGCGCAACTTCTCCGTCGCGGTGAAGGAATGGAACGACGACATCGTCTTTGTCCGCCGCGTCGTGCCCGGCGCGGCCGACCGGAGCTACGGCATCCAGGTGGCGCGCCTCGCCGGCCTGCCGCCGGCCGTGATCGAGCGCGCCAAGGTCATCCTCTCCAAGCTGGAAAGCGATGACGCCAGCGTTTCCGTCCCGGCGCCCCAAACCCGGCCCAGGAAGAAGATCACCGTGGCGCCCGTCGACGACTCGCAGTTGAATTTGCTCTAGGGCTGTTTCAAATGTGCTGTAGCCGAGGTCGCCGACCCCGGCTGCACAATTCTTAGACGCCCGTAGACGGCGTCGGACCGCGTCATTCAACCACCGGAAACTCCAGAAAGCGCGCTGCCGCCTTCATGCGTTTGTCGGCGGAATAAAGATACTGGCCTTCCAGGCTTCGCATGGCGGCGAGATGAATCGCATCGAGGGTGCGCAAGCTCACATAGGGATGCACTTCGGTCATGATCTCGACCGCCGCCCGAATGCTCGTCACATCAAGGTGCAGCAGCCGGATGCTCTCCTCCTCCAGTCGCAGGATGAAGTCGGCCCACGCCGCCGCCCGTAGTTCCGGCGTCAGCTGGCCGGCCTTTTCCTTCTGCAGCAGGGCCGACCACAATTCGCCATAGGCCAGTTCCGAGGACACCAGCACCGCTCCGGCCACGGTGCTGGCGCACTTTTCGGAATCCGGTTCGCGGACAAAGAGCTTAACCAGGATCGAGGAATCAAGATACATGCCCGTCGCTCAGTAACCTTCGTCCCGCATCTTCCGGATCAATTCGGTCGAGTCAGAAGTCATGGGCATTGAGCGCAGGAGTTCCCAATTCGGCTTGAAGGGTTTGCCCGTCAGTTTCGGCCGGTAACGGCTCAGCGTCGCCTTCGGCTTGCCGTCGCTGGTGATGACGATCTCCTCGCCGTTGGCGGCGCGCTCCAGGAGGTCGGACAGATTATCCTTCGCCTCCCGCACGCTGACCTCCGTTTGTTTGCCGTACGCCGCCGCGGCCTCGCTCGCCAGCCAGCTTTTGGCCGTCTTGCCGGGTGCTTTTTGTCCTCGTTTTGCCTTCATCCTCTCCTTGTGGCCACATGTGGCCACATCGTCAAGAATTTCCAGTCTTCACTTTGTGAGCCAACTCCCAGACCTGTTTCGCCCGGACAATCGTGTCGGCGAGCACCTCGGGCGTCAGTGCTTGCTTGGGATCGTCACCGATGCCGTGACTTGGGCTGACATGCGCCTCGATGCAGAGGCCGTCGGCTCCGTAAGCCACAGCGGCCAGTGCGCAGGCCGGCACGTAGACGGCCTTGCCGACCGAGTGGGATGGATCCACCACGACGGGCGCCCAAGTCTTCTCCTTCAGCAACGGCGTGATGCTCTCGTCGGGATGACTGCGGTACCCATCGAGCGTCGGGGCGGTGCCGCGCGGGCACAGGATGATATTCGGGTTGCCGAAGGCGGCGATGTATTCGGCAGCCGAGATGAACTCACTGAGCGACCCCATGTGCAGGCCGCGCTTGAGGAGCACGACCGTGTCGCGCTCGGCCACCGCGCGGCCGATGGCGCGGAGCAGCGAGTAATTCAGGGCGTTGCGGGCGCCGACCTGCAGCAGGTGCACGCCGGCCGCCAGCGCGAGCTGCAGCTGCTGCTCGTCCATCACCTCGGCGTCGACTGGCAGGCCGGTGCGCCGGTGGCCTTCCATGAGGATGTCGAGCGACTTGGTGTCGCCCTGGAAGGAGTAAGGGTTAGTCCGCGGCTTCCACACGCCGCCGCGGATGACGTGCGCGCCCGCCTCCTTCACTGCTGCGGCGGTCTCGTAAAAGTAATTGGGGTTCTTCGGATCGATGGTGCACTGCCCGGCGATCACGAGGAGTTCCTCGCCGAGCGTAACCCCACCGAGGGAAATGCGATGGCTGGCCAGGTCCGAGCGCTTGTCCATCAGCTTGAACGGGGACTGGATGCGGTCGATCCGGTCGATGTAATCCAAACCTTCCAGCCGGTTGATCATGAGATCGTCCCGCTCGTCACCGACGATGGCGTAGATTGTCCGGACGGCGCCGATGATCGGCTGGATGGTGCAGCCGAATTCCGCGACGATCGATGTGACCTCGGTGAGCTGGGCAGGGGTGAGACGGTTGGATTTGGGGAGGATCATACGGGGGTTATGCCGGCAGGGTGAACAAAACGGGGCGAAGAGAAAACTTCGGGGCCTTCCGGCTGCGGCCTCTTAAAGGAACTGCTGGAATTCCAGCGGCAATGGGGCGTGGGCGGCAAAGGTAAATTTTTTGCCGCCGTGCTCGTACTCGAAATCGGTTCCCTGGGAATGCAGGAACATCCGCTTCATCCCCGCGAGCCGGGCAAATTCACGGTTGCGGGCGAAGTCCCCGTACGTCTGGTCACCGACGATCGGCAGCCCGTGCCGGGCGCACTGCACCCGGAGCTGGTGGCTCCGGCCGGTGCGCGGCGCGAGGCGGATGAGGGTCAGGCCCGACTCCTTTCCTCCTGCGCGGATGACGGTCATTTCACATTCCGCCGGCACATGGCCGCCGGCGGTCGTGCGGATTTTTTCGCCGCGTTTGACGACCGCCAGACGGTCCCGCCACAGCTGCCGGGACAGGGCCGGATGGCCGAAGACCAGGGCGTGGTAAATTTTGTGCACCTGCTTGCGCTTGAACTGGGCGCGGATCTCGCGGGCCAGTCCTGCGTCGGCGCAGGCGAGGATCACGCCCGACGTCGCCGAATCCAGCCGGTTCAGCAGATGCAGGCGGTGCGGCGCCTGGCCCGCACCGGCCCACTCGTAGGTTTCCGTGTCCAGGTCATAGCGCGCCTGAAGCAACGACCGGGGCTCGTCACCGGGCTCGTTGGGATGGGAGAGGACGCCGGCGGGCTTGGCCAGGGCCGCGACCCCGTTGGCGTCACGATTGAGAACCTGCACCCCACGGCCCAGCGGCAGCGTCGTCCAGAAATTCTCGGTGGGCCCGCTCACCGATAAAGGAAGGTGAAGGTGAGCTCCTGCTTTTCGCCAAGCAGCGCCTTCATGTCGTCGGTCCAGACGCCGTAGGAAAAATCCTGGCTGGGGCTGATCGCCGTCACGCACCAGTTGGTCGCCAGCTCGCCCGCGTCCCCGTCGACAGTGCGGATGGTGGCGATCTTGCCCTCCGAATCGATGACGAAAGTTACGCTCACGCGGCTGCCCTGCTGGGGATAGTGCCGGCTGGCCGCGATCAAATCGTCCCAGCGCGCCTGGATGGCCTCGATCATCGTCTGGAGGTACTTGCCGTAGTTGCTCCACTTGGCGTCGTAGGCCACCGGGCCGATGTTCATCGTGCCGATCTTGTTTTCCTGGAAGATGGCCGGGCGGACATTCTTGACGAGTTGGGGCCGGGGTTGGGGCCGCTTGGGGTCGATATTGATGGTCGTCGCCGTGGCGCCCTGGACCAAGGGCGCATCCTTTGCGCCCTCGACCTTTTCCGGCACGTCCTCGGCCCGCTCGGGCACCTTGGCGACGTTGGTGCCGATGCTATCTTTGCTCTCGCCGGTGGCCTTTTCAAAGCCGGTCAGCGGATCCTGCTCCCGCTTGGGCGCCTCCACCGTCTGTGTGGCCGGCGGAGTCACCACGGGAGGGGCCGCATCCTTCGGCGTATTCGGCTGCATCAGGCGCCCGTCCACGATCTGCGTCGACTGGATGTCCTTCTGGCCCTCGATGGCCGGCCGGTCGCTCTTGCTGTCAGGCGTGGGCTTTTCCTGCGCCACCTGCTGGTTCTGCGCGCCGAAATTATTGGTCTTGTCGGGTGGGTTGTCCGGCGCGTCCGGATTCGTCTCCACAAACTTGAACGGATCGGGCGGCTTCGGCTGCGTGAAGGTCTCGGGGGCGATCTCGATGTTGAACTGCGGCTTGGCAGTGGTCGGCCGCACAATGCCGGTCATGTCGTTCCGGAACATCTCGGGCATCAGGAGCAGGAGCAGCAGGTGAATGATGATCGTCGCGACCACGCCCACCTGGACGGACCGGACATCGGGGTCCTTGGAAAACCGCGGCACGGCCATGCGCCGGCGCGGGCGTTCGGGTGGTGCGGATAGGACGGAACTCATGCTGGCGGTTGAGGCGGGAAGGTAGCGGTCAGACCGCATCTCGTCAAAATTTGTTTCGTCGTTTCGAGCGGCAGCCCGATAATGTTGCTCAGCGAGCCGGAGCGGCCGGCCACAATGAGGTCCCCATACTCCTGGATCGCATAGGCGCCGGCCTTGTCCAGCACGTGCACGAGCGCGAGGTACCGGGTGATATCGTCCTCCTGCAGCGCCTTGAAGGTCACCTCGCTCGCGACCCCTTCATCCACCCGCACGCCGTCGATTGATCGCCTCAGCGCCAGGCCGGTGAAGACCGTATGGATGCGGCCGCTCAGGCGACGGAGCATCGCCCGCGCCTCCGCCAAATCGGCCGGTTTGTTGAGCACAGTTCCATCGATGAAGACGGTGGTGTCGGCACCGAGAACCAAGGCTTCGGGGTGCCGCGCGGCCACCCAGTCCGCCTTCAAGGCGGCGTTGTGAGCGACCATCAGGCGCGGGTCGGAGGCCGGATCCTCGTGCTCGACGACCTCGGCGGGGATGACCTCAAAGGCCACGCCGAGGCTCACCAGAAGTTCGCGCCGCCGGGGCGAAGCCGAGGCCAGGATCAGGCGCGGGGATCCGCTCATTCCGTCTTTTCCGCCAGGATGCCCCGCACATCGCCCCGGACCCGCGCCAGCTCCAGCCGACTGAGGTTATACTGGTAGATGGCCTCGTTGTAGTTGTCGCTGGCCAGGGCGAGGGTGTTCTGGGCGTCGATGACCTCGCGGTTGTCGGCCACGCCCTGCTCGAAGCGCACGCGGGCCAGTCGCAGTTCTTCCTGGCCGAGTTGCAGTCCCGTCTCCGCCACGGCGATCTGGCGGAAGCGCGAGCCGGCATCCTGCAGCGCCAGCCGGATCTCGGCCGAAATCTGGAGCTCGAGGTCCCGCAGCCGGTATTCCTGCGCCCGCTGCCGGGACAGGGCGAGCCGGCGGTCGGCGCCGGTCCTCAAGCCGTTGAACACCGGGACGGACACAATCGCGCCGGCAAACCAGCCCGTCTGCTTGCCGCCGTCGTCGAATTCCGTCCCTGTATAGCCGTACTGGCCCGCCAGCGACAAGTCTGGCAGTCGCTCGAGACGCGCTGTGCGCACGTCGAGCTTCGCGCGCTCCAGCGCCTTTTGGGCCGACAGCCAATCGGCTCGCTGCCGGTAAGCCGCCTGCTCGTCCGCGGCCGCATACTCCCCGGCGGCGGCCCGGCGGACCGTGAAATCCGCCAGCTGCAAGGTACCCGCGGTTTCGAGGTTGAGCAGGCGTTTCAGCGCCAGCTCGCTTTGGTAGACCACGGTATCCTGCTGCAGGCGGGCCTGCTCGGCCTGGGCGAGCTCCGACTTGGCCCGCGTGACGTCAATTTGCGTCGCGACCCCGGCCGAGAGCTGGTTGACCGCGAGGTCGAGCAGCTGGCGCGCCCGTGACACCGTGTCGTCGAGCAGCGGGATGCGGTGAAGGTCGCGGAGATGGGTGAAATACGTCTGCGCCACGCTCGTCAGCGCGACCTGGATGCTCGTGCGATAGTCAAATCCCGCCACGTCAACCCCCGTGTGTGCGGCGCGCAGCGCGGACAGCTGCTGGGGGTTAAGGATATCGAAACTGCCCGTCAGGTTGCCATCAAAGCGATTTGCCGCCGCACCGGCGACCGCGGTGTTATTCGCGATGGTGACCGCGGACGTCCGCCGCTGCTGCGCGCTCAGGCCCACATTGGGCAGCACACCGGCGCGCGTCTGGTTGGCTTGTTCCTGGGCCTGGGCCACGCCCTCGCGGCCGAGCAGTACGCCCGTGTTCACCTGTTCGGCCGAGCGCAACGCGTCCTCCAGCGTGAGGGCGGCGGCCTCGCTGGCGCCAGCCACCGTCTTGGTCAACGCTGTCATCAGTCCCAGCAGCGCCAGATAAGGGAGTTTGGATCGCATGAGAAAACGACAGCAAATCCTGCCGGCCCGGACCAGCGCAAGCCTTGCGAGTTGTCAGGTCGCATAAAGACGTTCACGTTTTCCGGCCCCTCACTTTCATGCGCATCGGCCTCGCCCAGCTCAACCCCACCGTCGGAGACCTCGCCGGCAACCGCCGGCTCATCCTCGCCGCCTATGACGCCCTGGTGGCGGTCGGCGCCGAACTGGTGGTTTACCCCGAGCTGATCGTCTGCGGCTACCCCCCGCGGGATCTTTTGTTCAAGCGCCGCTTCGTGCCCGATGTCGAGGAGTCGATGCGCACGATCGCCGCCGCGATCGGCGAGGTACCGGCGCTAGTGGGCACGGTTGAAACGAATCCGTCCGGCCGCGGCCGGCCCTACTACAATGCCGCCGCCTTCTGCCATCGCGGACGGATTGTCTCGGTCGCTGCCAAGTGCCTGTTGCCGACCTATGATGTGTTCGACGAGGACCGGTATTTCGAGCCCGCGCCGCAGCCCACGGTCGTGACCCATGCCGGCCTGCGCATCGGCATCACCATCTGCGAGGACATCTGGACGCATCCCATGATCAGCACGCGGCGGCTCTATCACGGGCTGGACCCGGTGCGGCAGCTCGCCGGCCAGAAATGCGACCTCGTGGTCAATCTTTCGGCCAGCCCCTGGAATAATGACAAGGGCGGTGTGCGCCAGACGCTCGTGACCGATGCGGCCAAGCTGCTCGGCTGCCCCCTCGCCTACGTCAATGCCGTGGGCGGCGATGACGAACTGGTCTTTGACGGTCGTTCGCTGGTGAGCGATGCCACGGGCCGGATCACGGCCGGCCTGGCCGCCTTTGCCGAGGAGTTGCGGGTCGTGGAGATCCTCGCGACCGGCCCCGGGACGGTGGCCGCACCTGCCGTGGCCGTTCCTTCGCTCCTGCATCCCTCCTTCGACCAGCCCGAGATGGCGGACATCTTTGCCGCGCTCACCCTGGGCCTGCGCGACTACGCCCGCAAATGCGGCTTCAAGCGCGCCCTGATCGCCCTTTCCGGCGGAATCGATTCCGCCGTCGTCGGTGTGATTGCCGCGGCCGCCTTTGGCCCGGAAAATGTCATCGGGGTTTCCCAGCCTTCGCTGATCTCGTCCCAGCACTCCCGGGACGACGCCCGCATCCTCGCGGAAAACCTCGGCATTCGCTTCGAGACCATTCCCATCACCGCCGCGGTCTCCGCCTTCGAGCAGACGCTCGGCCCGATCTTCAGCGGCCACCGGCCTGACGTCACCGAGGAAAATATCCAGGCGCGGGTGCGTGGCGTGATCATGATGGCTCTCTCCAACAAGTTCGCGGCGCTGCTCCTCACCACTGGTAACAAGAGCGAAATCGCAGTCGGCTACTGCACCTTGTACGGCGACATGGCCGGCGGCCTGGCGGTCATCTCCGACCTGTTCAAGACCCAGGTCTACGCCCTCGCCAACTGGATCAACGCCGACGCGCGCCGGGCGGGCCGCACACCGCCCATCCCCCAGTCCAGCATCGACAAGCCGCCCAGCGCCGAGTTGCGGCCGGACCAGATCGACCAGGACAGTCTGCCGCCCTACGATGTGCTCGACGCCATCCTGAAGGGCTATGTCGAGGAGGGGCTGTCTTCCCGCGACCTGATCGCGCAAGGTTTTGCCGAGGCCGTCGTGAAGGACGTCGTCCGCAAGGTCGATCTGAACGAATACAAGCGGAAGCAGGCCGCGCCTGGATTGAAGATCACTCCCCTCGCTTTCGGCGTCGGCCGCCGGATCCCCATTGTGCAGAAGTACGTGAGCTGAATCCCATGCTGGCACCGGTCACACGCATCGTCCTCTACGTCAAAAACATCGAGAAAACCGCCGAGTTTTACCAGCGCGTCTTCGAGCTCAAGCCGGTCGCTCCGCCGGAGAAGGGCTGGATCGAGCTCGGCGCGGGCGGGTGCAACATCGCGCTGCACCAAGCGTCGAAAACGGTCGATTTTCGCCGTGCGGCGGCCAAGATTGTCTTCGGCGTGAAACACGTCGCCAAGACCAAGGCCCTGCTGGAGCGTCGCGGCCTCCGGCTCGGCGCCATTCACCGGACGCCGCATTCGACTTTCTGCAACGGCAAGGATCCCGAGGGAAACCTGCTGTGCATCGGCGACCGTGGACTTCGTTAACCAGATCTTTCACCGTGCTAAACCCAATCTCCGACTCCCTCTTCGCCCGCGCCAAACAGCTCATCCCCGGTGGTGTAAACTCGCCCGTGCGGGCCTTTCGCTCCGTCGGCGGAGCGCCGTTCTTCGTGAAGGCGGCGCATGGCGCGACGCTCATCACCGCCGATGACCGCGAGCTGATCGATTTCGTCTGCACCTGGGGGCCGGCCATCCACGGGCACAACCACCCGCGGATCCGCGCGGCCATCGCCACCGCCCTCGAAAGCGGCACGTCCTTCGGCACCCCCAATCCCTACGAGGTCGAGATGGCGGAGCTGATTGTGCGCCTGGTGCCCTCGATCCGAAAGGTGCGCATGTGCAACAGCGGCACCGAGGCGACCATGTCGGCCGTCCGGCTCGCGCGCGGCTTCACCGGGCGCGACAAGCTGATCAAGTTTTCCGGCTGCTATCACGGCCACTCGGACTCGCTGCTCATCAAGGCGGGCTCGGGCGCCCTCACGCACGGGCATCCCGACAGCGCCGGCATCCCCGCCGCGTTTGCCCAGGAAACGATCGTGCTGCCGTTCAACGATCCCGCCGCGCTCGACGCCGCCTTCGCCGCCAACCCGGGCAAGATCGCCGGTGTCATCGTCGAGCCTTACATGGGCAATGTCGGATTCATCCGCGCGGAGCCCGGATACCTGCTCCACTTGCGTGCGGCGTGCACCGCCCACGGCGCCGTGCTGATTTTCGACGAGGTGATGACTGGCTTCCGGATTTCTGCCGGCGGCGTCCAGGCCGTCGAAAAAATCGAGCCCGACCTTACCTGCCTCGGCAAAATCATCGGGGGCGGCCTTCCGGTGGGAGCGTTCGGCGGGCGCGCCGACATCATGGACCAGCTGGCGCCCCTCGGGCCCGTCTACCAGGCCGGTACCCTGAGCGGGAACCCGCTCGCCATGGCCGCCGGCATCGCGGGCCTGCGGCTGCTGGAGGAACAAGATCCCTACGCCCGCCTCGACCGGCTCGGCAGCCAGTTGCGCGACGCGGTGCTGTCTGCCGCGCGCGCCAAGGGCCTGCCCGTTCAGGTCCCCCAATTCGGCTCGATGTTAAGTATCTTTTTCACGTCCACACCCGTCAGGGACTATGCCACCGCCCTGCAGGCTGACGCGAAGCTCTTCGCCCGGTTTTTCCACGCCTGCCTGCGCGACGGTGTCTACTTGCCTCCCAGCGCCTATGAGACAGTTTTCCTGAGCACCGCCCACGAGGGATCCGCCATCGCCCGCGCCTGTGAAGTCATGACCGGCGCCATCAAGGAACTATGATTTTTTTTCGCCAGAAGACACCAACCGCCCCATGCCGGGCGATTTTCGCCGGCGTCCTTTGCGGTTTCGTCGCAGTCTTCATGGATATCTCCGCGTTGCGCGCGGCGGACCAGCCGGTGGACGCGCCGTTATTTCCCCTTTCCGAGCTCAAGCCCGGCATGAAAGGCGAAGTCTGGACCGTATTTCGCGGCCGGCAGCCCGAGCCGTTTGCCGTCGAGGTCACCGGTGTCGTCCAGAATGCCATCGGCCCAGGCAAGGCGATGATCATCTGCGAGCTCAATGATCCGCGCGTCCAGAACATGGGCGCCGTCGCGGGCATGAGCGGCAGCCCGCTCTACATCGATGGCCGCCTGGCCGGCGCCCTGAGCTACCAGGTGCAGCGCTTCGAGACCGTCCACTATGCCGGGTTTACCCCGGCGGCCGATCTCGCCGAGGTGCAATCACGCGTAGGCTCCTCCCGGTCTGTCGCCGCTTCTTCCGCGACTTTGACGTCGGGTTCAGGCTATCAGCCCCTTCAGCCGGTCTTCACTTTCAGCGGCTTGAGTCCCGCCGTGGCGGAACTGTTCGCCCCGCGCTTCGCCGCGCTCGGTCTCGGTACGAGTGCGCTCGGTGGCAGCGAAACCGGCGCCGTGTCTTCCGTCACCGCCAGCACCCCGCTCGTCCCCGGGTCCGCCGTCTCCGTCGCCCTTTCCACGGGCGATATCACGCTCGCCGGCACCGGCACGGTTTCGCGGATTGAGGGAAAGCGCGTGACGGCGTTCGGCCATCCCTTGCTCGCACTGGGCGATGTGGATCTTCCCATGTGCGAGGCGGAGATCGTCACCATTCTTCCCTCAAACCTGCAGTCGATCAAGGTGGCCAACACGGGCGCGGTCATCGGTACCATTGCCCAGGACCGCCTGTCCGCGATCGCCGGCACCTTGGGCGCCGGGCCTGCGATGATCCCGGTGGAAGTGGCCGTCACCTCCTCCCATCACGAAACCCGCACGCTGCATTTTTCCGTCGTCCGCCAAGCCCAGCTCACACCCGCGGTCGTCGCGGCGGGCGTGACCCAGGCCATCCTCAGCTCCAACGAGGCCGGCTTGTCCGAGGGATTCCGCCTGACCAGCGACGTGGCCTTTCCCGCCGGGCAGGCCTTGGCGAGCGAGACGCTTTATGCCGGCCCGCAGGCGTTCGCCCAGGGTCTCGGCGACTTCGTCCAGAGCCTGTCGGCCAATCTCCAGAATCCCTACGAAAAAACCTTCCCCGATCATGTGAAGTTCACGGTCGAGGCGCTCGCGCAAAATCCGTCCGCGGTCCTCGACAGCTTTCAACTCTCCCGCACCACGGCGCGCGCGGGCGAGACCATCCAGGCGACCGTCGCCTGGCGTGACTGGCAGGGCGAAAGCCATCGCGAGATCGTCCCGCTCGCGATCAGCCCGGACTGGACGGGCCGGACGCTCGACGTCGTGCTCGCCCCCGGGCGCGTGCTGGATGAATTGACCGGGCATTCCCGGACCATCCCGGCGGCCCAGCTCCGCAGCTTCGATGCCTACCTCACTGCCCTGAATGACGACCGCCATACCGACGGCCTGTACCTCGTCGTGGTCGAGAAGACGCCGGTTTTCACCGACCAGACCGCGGCGACGCCGGATCTGCCGGGCTCCTTCGAGCGCATCGCGCGGGGCGCCGATGAAGCCCGCTACCAGAAGCGCGACACCTTTGTGCCGCTGTGGGAGAAGCATCTGCTGCCCGGAAAACTCGTCCCGGCCCAGCTGGTGCGCCCGCTGCAGGTCGTGGAATAGCGCACCGCGCGCCGGTCCGTGCGGCGCGCACTTCCAATCCCATGCCCTTTCCTTCCACGCTGCGGAATCCTGCCTTCCTTCTCGTCCTGTGCGCCGGCTTCACCGGCCTGCTTCGCGCCGATCCGCTCTCCAAGAAGTTTGAAATCGATTTTTACCGCGATGTACCGAGCCGCAGCCTCAAGGGACTGGCGACCCGGGCCGACGGCCGCCTGGTTGCAGGCCCGGTGCTGACCGAACTGGAAGGCGCCGCCCCCGCCGACCTGCTCTGGAGCCTCGAGCCTTCCGGCGACGCCGGCAAATGGCTCGTCGGCACCGGGCCCGACGGGAGGATTTTTGAGGTCACCCTCGATGCGACCCGTTCCTCCTATGCCACGCGTGACGTCGTCAAGCTGGACGACCCGCACGTGTTCGCCCTGCGCCGCCTGTCCGACGGCACCCTTCTCGCCGGCACCTCGCCGCGCGGCGGGCTGTACCTTTTGCGGGACGGCAAGCCGGTGGCCCGCGTGACACTGCCGGTGGACTCGATTTTTGACCTGCTCGTGCTGGACGACAAGACGGTCCTCGTTGCGACCGGCAATCCCGGCCGTCTCTACCGGCTTGATCCGGCCAAGTTCGCCGCGGGCGGAATTGTGGCCGACAAGACGCCGGACACCCGGATGCTCGCCGATCATGGCATCACCCTCTTCGGCGAGATTCGCGACCGCAATATCCGCCGTGTCGTCCGCCTGCCTGACGGCCGCGTGATTGCGGGCTCCGCGCCCAAGGGAAACATCTACGCCTTCCCGCGCGACGGCGGCGCCCCGGCGATCCTGCAGGAAAACCGCGACGCAGAGGTCACGGATCTTCTCCCGCAACCCAACGGCGATCTCTACGCTACGCTCGTGTTTGCGGGCAGCACCGGCGAGGCCCGCATCAACCGTCCGAAAGCGCCGGCCGGCCCGGGCGCACCGGCCGCCCCTGAGCCACCGGCGATGGAACTGATCATTACCCCGCCGTCAGCGGATAAGTTTTCCGGGCGCAGCACCCTTGCCTGGTTTCCGGCGAACGGATTCCCCGAGACCCTCGTGACCCGCGCCAATCTCGCTTTTTACCGGCTGGCCCGCCGGGGCGACACGCTGCTGATCGCAGGCGGCGACTCCGGCGAAGTCCTCGGATATGACCTCGCGACGCGCACCAGCCTCACCTTCGCCGGCAGCGCGGCGGCGCAGCTCAACGGCCTCGCCCCCACGGATGCCTCGGCCGGCCGCTTTCTCCTGATAAAGAACAACGCCCCTGGATTCGCGTTGCTCGATTTTTCGGCCACCGGCCCACGATCGGCCGAGACCCGCCGCCTTGACCTCGGCACGCCGGGTGCGCTTGGCGCGGTGCGTTTCAACCGCCTGCGCGAGATTGATCCGTCCCGGCTTACGCTGGCATTGAACACCAACTTCGGCAGCGACGAGATCGAGGGTTGGTCCGGCTGGTCCACGCTCGCCACCGGCGACGGGGGCTGGCACGGCGAAGCATTGCGCGGACGGTATTTGAAGCTGCGGGTGCAACTCGCGGGTTCGGCCACGGGTGCACCGGAGATCGACAAGGCCACGTTGTTTCACCTGCCCCAGAATCATCGGCCGGTGCTGGTGGACTTTCGCGTGGTGTCACCGAACTACGGCCTGATCCCGGCCCCGGACTCGCCCGCGTCGACTGTGGTGTCGCTCGCGCAGCTGCTCGGCCGGGGATCTTCCCCGGGCGGCGACAGTCCCGACGACAAAAAGAAGAGCTCCTTCCTCAGCAGCCAGATTGTGCCGCAAACCGGCATACAGATCGTGCTCTGGACGATCAGCGATGCCGATGGCGATAACCTGACGTATACCTTTTCGCTGCGTCGGGACGGCGACACGGCCTGGACGGACCTGGCCGTGGCCTCGCACGATTCCTATGCGCAGTTCGACACCTCCCATCTCCCCGAGGGTGTATATTTCACCCGCCTCGTGGCCAGCGAACAGGCTCCACGCCTGGCCCCCGACCGCCTGACTACCACCTTTGAAACGGATGACCTGGTCGTCGACCGCACACCGCCCGCCATTCTCGAGGCCACGGTCCAGCGTGAGGCCGGAAGCCTGCGCCTGACCGTCCATGGCCGGGATGCGCTTTCCCTTCTCTCGGGTGCGGAATTCAATTTCAACAACGGCGTCCATGAAACCGTGGAGCAGCCGGTCGACGGTATTCTGGACGGGCAGGAGGAGTCCTTCAGCTTGGAAATCCCGGTGTCCCGGGTCGCGGATGCCACCTCGGTGGAAATCCTGCTCTATGACGCCCCCGGCAACAACTCCGCCCGCCGGGTGGATCTGCCGCGTTGAGTCCGTTCGAAGGTAGCAGTCGAGGTCACGAGGCTGTTTACGGCGATGGAGCGGCGACCTCCCGGTCGCCGTCAGGCTGGTGTCCGCCTCACGCCCGCGGATGGGCGTGGTTGTAGATGTCCTTCAACCGGGCGATACTCACGTGCGTGTAGATCTGCGTGCTCGCCAGGCTGGCGTGGCCGAGCAACTCCTGCACGAGGCGCAGGTCGGCGCCGGCATTCAGGAGGTGGGTGGCGTAACTGTGCCGCAACTTGTGCGGCGTCAGGTCGAGCGGCAGCTCGGCCAGGGCGAGGTAACGCTTGAGCATGAGCTGCACGGCACGCACGGTCATGCGGCTTTGGTTGGGATTGATCACCACTGGCGCAGCCGGACCAGCCTCCCGGGTGAACTCGTTGCGAAATTTACGGAGCACCGCGGCGGCCACCTGGCCCAGCGGGCAAAGCCGTTCCTTCCGGCCCTTGCCCAGCACCCGCGCGACGCCGGATTCCGGGTCGATGTCCCCGTGGTTCAGGTTGACCAGCTCGCTCACCCGCAGTCCGCCGCCATAGAGCAGCTCCATCACCAGCCGGTCACGCCAGGCGGTAAAAGCATCGATGCCCTGATTTTCAAGGAGACGCTGCGGCCCGGTCAACAGCGCCTTCATTTGCTCCTCGGTCAGGAATTGCGGGAGACGTTTCTCCAGCTTCGGCAGCGGCATGCCCGCCAGCGGATTGCGCTGCACGCGTCCATGCCTCGCCCAGTACTTGAAAAACGCCCGGAGCGCGGACGCATGGTTGTGCAGCGTGCGCCGGTCGAGCCGCGGCAGGCCGTCCAGCCCGCGCTGGCGCTCGATGACCCAGTCCCGCAGGTCGCGGGGTGTCAGCGCCTCGAAGCCGCGTTCCCACGCCCCTCGCGCTTGCAGCCAGCGGTAGAAATCGTCGAACGCCTGGTGGTAATTGCGCAAGGTGTAGCGCGAATAACGCCGCTCCTTCGCGAGGAAATCTGCAAAGGGCACCCACCAGGCTGAGGTGACGGACCCGGGCACCCGGACGCTTCTAGGCCGGCTGGGCACGGGAAAGTTGGCCGGCCGCCTCCAGGTTCCGCTTGACCTGCTCCATCACCTTCGCCGTGTGCAGCCGCAGCGCGCCCTCGGGGTCAAGGCCTTGAGCGCGACTGGCCGCGGTGATCTCGAACAGCATCCGTCCGAGGGTGTCCACGGTCAGGTGTCGTCCGAGTGCCTGCACCTGGGCGTTGTCCACCGCGCCGTCCGCGGGCAGCTGTTTTTTTTCGATCTGCTTCCAGACTGCCTCGGCGAACATCAGCGCGGGCAGGCGCGGCGGGAGATCCTTGAAGACCTGCGAGGGGGGCAGCCCGTTCTTTTTCTCCAGGGCCTTGATCTGCTCCCATTGCACCAGGACCTGCTCGGAGGTATCGAGCCGGCCCTCGCCAAAGACATGCGGGTGGCGGCGGATCAGTTTTTCGTTCACCTCGCGCGCCACCGCCTCGAGGTCGAAGTGTCCGGCCTCCTCCGCCAGCTGCGCGTGAAACACGACCTGGATCAGGACGTCGCCCAGTTCCTCCCGCATGTGCGGCAGGTCCAGCCGGTCGATGGTGTCGATGAGCTCGCTCACCTCGTCAATCAGGCAGCGCACGAGCGTGGCGTGGGTCTGTTCCTGGTCCCACGGGCAGCCCCCGGGCCCACGCAGCCGCGCGATGGTCTGCCGCAGATCGTCGATCGCACTCATGCGCAGAGGAGAACGCACGAAATACACTAAATACACCAAAAAATCAGCGCGACAGCGGGGACTGTGGCGCCACTGCCGGTTCACCGGTGAAATCGATCGCCCCATTCTGATCTGGTTTTCGTGGATTTCGTGTATTTCGTATTGATCCATGTCCGACAAGCTCACCGAAATCATGGCCTGGAAGCGGCAGGAGATCGCCGCTCTGGTCCGCCCGGTTTCCGTGGCTGAACTGGCCGAACTGAACGCCAAGCTGCCACGGCCGCCGTCATTCGCCTCGGCCTTGCGGCGCGACGATGGCCGGCTGGCTGTGATCGCTGAGATCAAGCGGCGTTCGCCCTCGGCCGGGGCCATCGCCCTCGGCATGCCTGCCGACCGCCAGGCGGAGCGATACCGCTCTGCCGGCGCCAGCGCCCTTTCGGTGCTGACCGATGAAAAATACTTCGGCGGCGGCCTCGACGACCTGGTCGAGGTCACCGCGCTTTTCCGCAGCGAACCGCCGGCTGTCCCCTGCCTGCGCAAGGACTTCATGGTTCATCCAGTGCAGGTGCGACAGGCGCGCGAGGCCGGGGCGAGCGCGATCCTCATCATTGTCCGGGCCCTGGACGACGCGGCGATCACCGCCTTGTTTGCCGCCGCGCAGGCGGCCGGCCTCGACAGTCTGTTCGAGGTGCATAACGAGGCCGACCTGGCCCGGGCCGTCGGCCACGGCGCCCGGATCATCGGCGTGAACAACCGGGACCTCGCCATCTTCAAGACGGACCTCGCCCTGAGCGAGCGCCTCATTCCGCAGTTTCCGGCCAATGTCATTGCCGTCAGCGAAAGCGGTATTTCCACCGGGGCCGACGCCGCCCGCGTCCGGGCCGCCGGCGCCCACGCCATCCTGGTCGGCGAGGCGCTCATGCGGGCGCCCGACCCGGCCGCGCTGGTCGCCGATTTTCGCCGCGGATGATTTTCACCATGAAGCAACGACCTGTCAGCGCATTCATCAAGGTGGGCGGCCTGTATTTCTTCGCCCGCACGCTCGACAAGATCCGCCTGCATGCCCGGGGCGAGCTCCATGGCGACCATCACGAATATCTCGGCAAGGGTTTCGACGGGCGGCTCTGCCGATTCCTGCGCATCGACTATGAGGCGCTGAAGACTCGCGTCCTGTCCGGCGGGACCGACGAGGAAATCCTGGCGTGGTGCCAGCTGCATGGACGGGGGATCGACGACATCGACGTGCTGATCTGGAACGGCTTCGCCGCCAAGCGCGGCTGGCGGGACGAGGCCACGGCGGCGCTCGAGCAGAACAAGGCCGGCAGCGGCCTCGCCCACCGGACCGACCTCCTCACGTTTTTCGACTATTACGAGGTCGACGAGGGCCGCGCGCCCTGAACCATGCCGCTCTCGCCCACGGCCACGCGCGACCTGCTCGCCCAGCTGGGCCACCAGCCCAAGCGGTTTCTCGGCCAGAACTTTCTCGTCGACGGCAATATCGTCCGGAAGTCCCTGGAGCTGGCCGCGGTATCCGCCGGTGACACCGTGGTGGAGGTTGGGCCCGGGCTCGGCACGCTCACCACGGCGCTGCTGGAGGCGGGCGCGGAGGTCTGGGCGGTTGAGAAGGACCGCGTGCTCCATGAACACCTTGCCGCGACGCTCGGCGCGCGGTTTCCGGAACGACTCCATTTGCTGGAGGCGGATGCGATGGACCAACCCATCGCCGGACTGGGTGCTGCGCGAGCGGGCTCCGGGACACTGCCCGATTTCAAGATCGTGGCCAACCTGCCCTACGCGATCTCCACGCCCTGGATGGACGCCATTCTCGCCGGTCCGCTGCCCTCGCGGCTCGTCCTGATGCTGCAGCGGGAGGCCGCCCAGCGCTACGCGGCCAGTCCGGGCACCAAGCTTTTCGGTTCCATCTCCATCTTTCTGCAGGCGGCCTATGACATCGCTCCCGGTCACAAGGTCGCCGCCGGCTGCTTTTATCCGCAGCCCAAGATCGAATCCTACCTCCTGCACCTTGTGCGCAAGTCCGCGCCATTTGTCTTTCCCGCTCCCGTGAAAAAAATC
Organism: uncultured Opitutia bacterium; assembly: GCA_903827245.1. Classification (GTDB taxonomy): domain Bacteria; phylum Verrucomicrobiota; class Verrucomicrobiia; order Opitutales; family Opitutaceae; genus CAIUWA01. The sequence goes on along the minus strand of CAIKHO010000016.1, from coordinate 23,914 downwards.
ATCCGCGCCTGCTTCCAGCAACGGCGCAAGCAGATCGGCGCCCTGCTCCGCAACCAGGTCGCCGCCGGTGCCGCGGACTGGCTGGCGGTCCTGAAAGTCGAAGGATTCAGCGCGCAAAGCCGGCCCGAGGAAATCCCCGTTCACCTTTGGATCAAACTGGCATCCGGCGTGCAACCCGCCGCTTGAAAACGTGTCCCACCTCCATAAATAATTTTTGCATGAAACGGCTGTCGCTCTGTGCCCTCTGCCTTCTGGCCATGACGCCCGGCCTGCAGGCGCAGCCGGCGGCGGCGGCTCCGCCGCTGACCGGCAAGGTGGAGGGCGGCACCTATATTTCTCCCACGGGCGTGTTCAAGGTGCCGGTGCCCGTGCTGCCGGATCTCGGCGGCTCGGTGACGGACACGGAAAATGTCGTGACGTTCGAGGACGACTTTTCCCTCCACGTCAGCATCGCGGCCTTCGCGCAGGACGCGACCCAGCGCTGGGAATTGAGCACCCGCGGACCGAAGGACTACCTCGTCTACTTCTTCACGAATTTTGTCATGCCGGATTTCCTCCGCCGCTACGAGGGGGCCAGCATCGAAAGCGCCCGGTTTCTCCCCTCGCTCAACGATGGCACGCTTCTGACCTACACGCTGCTCCCCGGCGGCTCGGTGTTCGCGGGGCGCGCAGCGCTGGCGAGTGCCGACCCCAAGTCGGTCGTGGCCAAGCGAGGCAACCTCGTGTTCGTGAAGTCCGGCTACATCTTCGTCATCAGTTCCGAGCTCGCCGAGCACGTGCTCGAGCGGTCGGGCACCAAGCGGACCACCGCCGAGGAGGACGAACTGCTGCGCCAGCGCCTGCTCGATCTGGTCGCCAAGATCGAGTTCGCTCGCCCCGCCACACCCGACGCCAGGAAATAGCGGCCGCGGCTTCCTTCGCGACCGGTTGCTGCACGCTCACCGGGCCCCTGACTGCGCAGTGGGCCGCCATTTCGGGGTTGAATTGATGTTTTCTTAGCAGGTATGCCGGAGGCCTTAACTACCCGTGCGCACCCAATGGGATTAAAATGGGCGCATGAAAACATATTACTCTCTCAGCTCCCAGGGGCCCCGGCATTCGCTCGGGCGCTCACTGGCGGAACCGGTCTTTGTTCTGTGCTGCGTCGGGGTGTTTTGCACCCTGATCTGGCTCACAAGCACACCCGCCCCGATGGACGCTCGTCACGACCTGGTCGCCGTGCATCAGCAGAATCGCTAGAAATCGCGCGGCAGGCGCGGCGCAATGCCGCGCCTGCCGTTTCTTGCGTCCCCGTAACCATCGGCACGTCCAGCAGCGATCGGAAGAAGTTCGCTCGGGTTAGGCCGCCTAGCCGGGCTCATGCAGTTGGATCGAGGTGGACCGTGACCTCCGGGCACGGTTGGCTTGCGTGCAATTTGGTTTTACGGAGGGGCGCAGCTTGACTGCGCCCGGGCGTCGTCAGGCAACGCCCCTACCGCCGCCCGGAGGTCGGCGGCCACCTTTAAGTCCGGCATGTTTCATAGCGAAACAGGACTTCAACTCATTGTTCCGGCCTAGATTTTTTTTGCTGCTGCCGGACGCCCGGAGCCATCGTCCAGATCCGGATCGAGCGAGCGGGGGCCTGATGCCGGAACGGGCGCGGCCGCGGGCGCGGTCCAGAGCTTGCGCACGTCCTCCAGCTTGAGGCTGGTCTCTGGCCGGAATTTGCCGCCCGCCATGTAGTCGAGCAGCGAGCGTCTCAGCTGCTGCACCCCGGCCGCGGCATTCGGGTCCTGGAGATTGATGGCCGAGACGAGCAGATTGCCCGGGCCGACTTTGCACTCGAAGATCACCCCGAGCCGCCAGTTGCGGTTCCAGTCATCGATGGCGGCCACGATGGGCTTCAACTCGCGCGGCGCGCCGGCGAGGTTGATCGACTTCACGTCGTTGATGACCGGGGTCCACTGCCAGTCACAGTTTGCCTCCGTGGGAAAGCCCGCCAGCGCCGGGTGCCGTGGCTCGCAGAGCAGGCCCAGCATCGCATCGAACCTCGCCGTCGGATTGCGCGGGGGACGGACCGTCATCTGGATGTTCCAGAAGACCGGCACGTTCTTCATCGGCGGGCTCCGCGCCGGATCGAGATCCACCGCGCGCGGGGTGAACAGCACCTTGCCGCCGGCCGCGAGGGACTTTTCGGCGGCCGCCCAATCGTCCGTCAGCAGCACACCCGACGGGACCGCCGGGTCCACCTGCGCCGGGTAGAGCCAGAAATTCCAGTCGTTTTCGATCGCGGTGCCCTGCAGGCCGACCACCAGCCGGTAGGCGGCCGGCGCCCTGAGCTTCGCCAAGTCCGCCGCGACCTGGCCGAGGGGGATGTTCTTGCCGATCGGTATGTCGCGGGCCGGCCATCCACCTTGCGCAGCCGTGCGGCCCGCGGCATCGAGAATCTTCCAATAGGGTTGGGCCTGTGGGATCGGCTTCTCGCCAAAGTGGTAGATCTCGACGTCCGAACTGAAACTGTCCGCCGTGGTATAAATGCGCTTGGCGAGGCGGGCCAATGGCACCGTCGTGCCGTTGAAGCGTCGGAACTCGGCGGCCGTCACGTAGCTTTTCGGCGTCCAGAACGCATCGACCAGCCCGATCAACGCTGTGCCCTGGCCGAGGTAATCGTGCAGGTCGAGCAACTGGTAGCCCGCGAGGCCGGGCGTGCGCAGATTGGCCTCGATCTCCTCCTTGTAGCAGGCGAGCTGGAAGCGCCCGGAGGCCTGCGCGAGCGCGTGATTCTGGTCGAGCACACCCTCCTGCTCCGCGATGTACTTGAAGATGTCGTAATTGCTCGGGCGCAGGTAGCCCGTGAACTCCTTGATCACGTCGAAGTCGGGATAGGCGCACCACTGCCCCACTTCGTGCGCGAGCACGGGAATATGCGCGGTCTCCAGCGCGGCGCGGTAGTCCTTGCCGAACCAGCCGGAGGTGTTGCGCAACTCCCCGCCGCCAAAGCGCACGAGGGCGGCAAACTGGGCTCCCCCGTTCACCTGCGCCGGATCGCTCCAGCCGGTGCCGGCGGAATAGAGCCGGCGGTTGTCCTTTTCATACCAGGCGGCCGCCCACTTGGGCGTGACCAGCTGATAACGTCCGGACGGCTCGTTGCTCGGCGAGAGCAGGATGAAGGAGGGATGGTTGCCAAAGGCTTTCAGCAGCCGTGCGGTTTCGTCCTCGAGCAGCTTGGTGTAAACGCTGCCGGGGTTGAACGGGCTCCACATGCCGCACTCCGGCTGCAGGTAGAAACCCAGCTCGTCGGCGGCCGTGAACGCGGCATCCGGCGGGCACCAGGAGTGGAAGCGCATGCCGTTCAGGCCGTAATTTTTGCAGACCTCGAAGATTTTTTTCCACGACGGGACATCGGTCGCCGGATAGCCCGTGAGTGGGAAATCGCCGCCGGAATGCGTGGTGCGCAGATTCACGGCATGGCCGTTGATCAGGAGGGTCTTGTCGTCATGCGTGACTTCCCGAAGCCCGAAGGCGACGCTCCTCGCCTCATCCACTTCCGTGCCGTTGAGCGTGACCTTCAGCTGCTGGAGGTTGGGGTGAAATTCATCCCATAGCGGTGTGTCGGCCCCAAGCGCCACCTCGAGCTCGGCCTCGCCGCCGGTGCCCTGCCACGTCACCGCGAGGGACGTGGATCCAGCCGACAGCGTGCCCGAGCCAGGCTGCGACGTGAGGCTGGCGATCTTCACCTTGAGGCGCACCGACTTCTTCGCGACATCGGGAAACGCCTGCACGTCATCGATCCACACCGGGTTGGTCGCGGCCAGTTCGATGCGGCCAACGATGCCGTTCCAGGTGGCGCCGAGGGAGTCGGAGACGCTGTGCGAGTCGACCCCGTGCCCGTCGTTGGCGGGATCGCGCACGATCTGCCGGTTGTCGATGCGGATGCTGAGGCGGTGCTTGCCGGGCGTGAGCACGCCGAGATCCGTGACATGCGGGGCAACGAGGCTGTTGTTCGAAGCGTAGGGCTGGTCATCGATCCAGACGGTGGTTTCCCAGTGTGCGCGCTCGAGGAACAGTACCTCCCGATGACTTTTCCAGGCGACGGGAATCACGAGATCGCGCTGGTACCACGCCGCCCCGAGGTAATGCCGTGGGGGCTGGGCGATGAAAGGTACCTCGACATGACCGGGCTGCGAAAAATGATCCCGCAGGGCGGCCGGCTGGAGCTTCCACCACGCATCGCCGAGCGTGGTCACCCACGGCGTGGCCGGGCTGATGTCATCGCCGTAACCCTGCGCCTGGAGAATGCCGGGCAGCTTGATCTTGTCCGTGAGGTCACGATTGAACCACTGCTCCTTCACGCCGGCGTCGCCGCGATCGAGCGCGAAACGCCAGTCGCCGGCCAGCGAGACAGGACGGTCCTGGGCGAGGAGCGAAACCGAGCCGAGGAGAATGGCGAGAAGGGAGCAGCCGGTGGCACGCCGAAATTTTTCAGGGGGCATAATCGAGGGGTTGGAGATTGAAAGCATGCCTTCCACGGGGACTCGCTCGCAAGCCGGGACTACAAAGGAATGGGAAATGAAAACATCAAGGCTTGGCGCGGATTTTGCCAAAGCCACCGAGCAAATCCGCCGCCAAGGCGTGGCTCGGGTCAAGCCGCAGCGTCCGGCGCAACAGTTTCACGGCCATCGTGCGCTGGCCCAGCCCAAGCCTGGCCTGTGCCTCCAGAAAAGTTGAGGTGACAGTCTGCCGTCGCTGCAGATCATCGTCGAACACCAGCATCGTGGGCAGTGACGTGGCAAAGTAGTCGATCTTCGCGGGTGTCCGGGCCAGCTTCCGCGCGTAGGCCAGCAGCCCCCGCAATAGTTTGCGCGACGCCTCCCGCCGCCCCAGGCGCTCCAGCGCGAGGGCCGAAGCGTAGGTCAGTTCGGAAAAAGCATGGACCCGCATTGCTTGAAAATCGCCCTTGAAGGCCGCCGCAACTTTCCAGTGGCGCCGGGCGGCATCCCGGTTTCCCGCCGCCGCAGCGGCCTCGCCGAGCCAGAAATGAACGTCGCTCTGGTTCGCCAGCAGATGCCTGGCCTCGCCGAGGTTCGCCGGCGAACCCAGCGCGCGCTCGAACAGGGTGCGGGCCTCAGGGGCGGAACCGCTCTGCAGCGCCCTCCGGCCCAGCGCGAGATGCGTGCGCACATGCTGTGCTAGTGCCACGCCCTCCCCGCCTTCCCAAGGCTGGAACTGGCGCGCGGACAGGATCGTCCGCGCCTTCGCCGGCTGTCCGGTCTGGTTATAAAGTGCGCACAGTTCGAGCGAAAGATCGTCGCGCCGGTTCACGAGCGGAATCCGTCGCTCGAGTTCCTTCAGCCGCACCGCCGGCGAAACGCCCAGGCGTTTCCATAGCTGGTCACGCTCGTACACCAGCCGTGCATCGCCGGGATTCGCCCGCACGGCCCGGTCGTAGGCCGCGCGTGCCTTCCGCGGCTGTTTCGCGACGTTGAAATAGCCGATCCCGAGATTCCGCCAGACAATCGAAAAGGCCCCGTCCCACCGGGCGGATTTCTCCCAGAGCCGGATCGCCTCCGCGTGCCGCCGCCGGTCATAAAGGAGATTGCCCAGGTAATACGGTGCCCGCGCATCCCGCGGGTTCCCGGCCATGGCCTGCTTCAAGATCGCGATCTCCTCCGCCCGCGACGGAAAACAATAGTCCGGACCGGCCTTGGCGGCTGCCGTGAGGTGCCGACGGCGGCTGGCTTTGTCACCCAATAGGTGACAAAGCCAGGCGCGGTAATACTCCAGCATCGGGGCCGTGCCCGAGACGGGTTCCGGTCGGGCGTCCGCCAGGACTTTCAGTGCATCGGCGAAGAAGCCGGAGCGCGCATAGTCCAGCGCAAGGTCGAACCGCACCTGGGTGTCGCAGGAGAGCGGTTCGGCAAGGAGATGACGGGCCCACCAGTCGAGGGGGTCGAGTGCGACGGCGGACTGCAGCTGCGCCTCGGCTTCAACAACGCGCCCGAGCTGGCGCAACACGAGGGCCCGGAGATTGCGCGCCCGGATGTTGTCGGCATTCGCCCGCAACGCCCGGTCGAGATGGTCAAGGGCCGTGCTCCAGTCGTGCCGGCGGCAGTCAATTTCAGCCAGCGCATGGTAGCCGGCCGCCTGCCAGGCGTGATTCCAGACGGCCTTGTATAATTCGCCATAGGCCTCGTCCTCCCGGCCCAAGTGGCGCAACGCCAAGCCCAGGTTGTAGCTGGGTTCGCCATCAAAGGGGTTGGGATTGAGCCGGGTGAGATGCGTGACGGCTGCGCGGAAAAGCCGTTCCGCCAGCGCGAACTCCCCGCGGCGGAGATGCCAGCGACCGAGCGCATTAAGGCAGCGGGAATCAGAGGGATCGCGGCGAACCGCCTCGCGCCAGTAGATCTCCGGTGCGCGTGTGGCATGACGGTACTGCTCGAGATGCAGGCCGGTGAGATAAAGCTCCTCGTTGGTCGCAACGTCATTGGGCAGCGTCGGCTCGGTGGCCGGCGGCGGTACCGCGTCGCGCGTCCTTAGGGGCGGCGCCGGCTGATACGCGATGATCTCTCGCCCATCACTCGCACTCACCGAAAGGCGCAGGCTGCCTTCCCTCGTTCGGGCCGGCAGCTCAACCTCCGCCACCAAGGGAAGTCCCGGGGCGAGGTCGCAGCTCCACTCGCCCAGCGCCCGGTTGCCCGCCTTGAGGCGGACGACCGCCGCATGCAGGCACACCGCCGCGGACACGCCCACGCGCACCCGGCCGTTGGCCACGCGCAGACTGAGGGCCGCCTCGAGGTTCGCCTTTTGCGCGGGGCCGATCTTCTGGATGGGATACCAATGCTGGCTCCACGTCTTGGTTTCTCCCGGCATCAGAAACGAAAAATCCGGTTGGTTGTCAGTAAAGACGCCCGCCATCAGCTCGATATAGGGCGCGCATTCGCCCGTCTGATCAGGATCCGTGAGGTTGCGATCCCATGCATAGCCGAAGGCGTGGTTGCCCCACGTCCACTGTTTCTTGCCCGGCGCTATGTGGTGGTCTGCGACATGGATCAATCCCGCCTCACGGTGATGGTCGTAACCGCCGAAGAAATCCTCCTGCGAGCCGATCGCCATGTACGAGCAGGGCGTGGGAATGTTCGCGTACCACGACAGGTCGTTGGGCGCGCATCCCGCGAGCGGCCGATAACGCGTCGGCTGCTCGTCTGCCGGCACGCCCTCGCGCGCGCGCCGGCCGTAATCCACGCCGTAATAAGATCCGCGGCAGAGCGGGTACTCGCTCATCGCCCGCTTGGCATGGTCGGCCACGCCATGGACGTCCGGCGGGAAAAATGACTGGTAGCCCTCATGGACGCGCGTCGCGACGTTGGCCCACCATAGGAACGTCTGCATGAGCGGCGTCCGGTTGCAGGCTCGGACCTTCACCTCCAGCCAGGCCTTGCCGGGATGAACACAGATGCCGTGCATGCCCTTCATCCGCGCCATCGGGTCGTGGTCGCTGCACCAGACCGTGCGGGAGCCGTCCGCGTGCTCCTCGATGCTCCAATCGACGGGCATGAAGGTCGCCGGCCGGTGATGCTGCGGCCAGTTGAACTCGATGCCGCCGCTGATCCACGGACCCGCGAGCCCGACCAGAGCCGGCTTGATCACCTCCTGGCGATAGATAGCATCATAGTCGTTGGTTTTATCCTGCAGGATATGCACGCGGCCGCCGATCTCCGGCAGAACGAGCACCCGGATGAAATCGTTTTCGAGCCAGATGCCGCGCCACAGCCGATCGATTTTATGCCCCGCAATCCGGTCGGTGAACGGCAGCGGATAGACCTTGCCGCTGCTGCCCTGGTAGACCCGCTTCTCCACGAACATCGGGTTTTTGTCCGGTTCGCACGGGAGGTAGGTCGGGATGTTCAGATCCTCGGTCCAGACGCGGACGGCGGACGGTGTTTGCATGGGGCGGAGCGGCAGCACGCCAGATTCACGACGTTGCGTCAATCAGCGCTCCTTACCACGGTTGTGCGTTTGATAACCTCCCATTGATCTCGCGCAGAGACGCAATGGCGCTGGGTCGGGAACCCCGTATTCAATCGCTGCAGGTCGGACAATCACCGTCGATTGGATCTTCCGATCGGTTGGCTCTGCGCCACTGTGCCTCTGCGCGAAATAATTCTTCCCCGTCTTACTTTTCCAGCGGCTTTGTCTCGATCGGACCGATCGGCTTGGTGTCGACGGCGATGTCGTCGTAATAAACATCAAAGGCCTCCGGTGCCGCACCCCAAAGGCGGAAACCGAGCGCCAGGTCCGTGAAGCCGCCGACCAGATTGGCTGTCGCGCCGCTGCTCTTGGAGACAAAGCCCGAGTCAAAGACCGGCTTTCCATCGACCCAGATCGAGGCGTGATTGGGATTGTCGTTGAATTCCCATTCCAGACAAAACCAGCGTTCGAGCGGGATGGACCCGGCGGAATGATAATCCTCCTCGTTCCCGGCCGGCCGCAGGCGGACCCAGGTGAGCTGCCAGCGGGCGTTCGCCGTCGCAACCTCCTCGAAGGTATTGAAGGGAAATCCTGGTGTGCCGCTCGTGATGAAGATCGTATGGCGGGCCGGCGGCTTGGGCGTGACGTACATGTAGACCCGGCCGAACTGATGCTGTTTCAGCGCGGCAGGGAGATGGCTGGTGCTGAGAAACGCCCAGGTTTTGTTGGCCGGCGCCGGGCAACTCACCTTGAGCGCAAAGCGGCCGTGCGCGGCCCTGTCGGTCTGAATGGCCACGACATTCCCGCCGGTCGCGTCAATCGACCAGATGTTTGGATCGATCCGGCCGGACTCGAAGTCTTCGACAAACATGGGGCGCGCAGCATTCGGGCCCGGCTTTGGATCCGATCCCCTCAGCGGCCCAGCGGCCATCAAGGCGGTTAGAAGCGCGCCAGTCAGCAGGCTGCTGCAATTTGAAGAAAACACCGGAGGCATCGTCAGTTGATATCAGGATGTATGTTTAAACCCTGTTTATGGTTCGGTGTTGGAGCAGCGACCTCCCGGTCGCTGCTCCAATAAACACGGTTCGCCGCACGGGGAGTGAAAAGGCCAAAAATCCGAACTCCAAAATACCTTCTTTGCCTCATTGCGCCCTGGCTTGCCGCAGGGATGATCACTCCTTTGCGGCGGGTGGCGGCGTCTGGGGTCCGCCCCGGGCGCCTCGCCCTGCTTGGCCACCACGGCCACCGCGACCGTCAGCTGACGGGGGGGGCGGCGGAAGCTCAGCCGGCAGATAGGCGCCGACAAAACCCAGCATGGTGATGGTCTCCAATCCGTTTTGCGCCGCGCCATTGGTGCCGCCCAGCCCTTCGTCCACCGGGTTGAGTACCGCGGGTCCTTCCACATGGCGGAGCGCGCCACCGCCCCCTCCCCGTCCGCCCCGGCCGTGGTCCTCAAGCGCATTCAAGGCCACCTGCTTGAAAGCCTCGTTGCCCGTCTTGTAATAAACCCACCCGGCCAGGCGACCGTCGCGCGCATACGATCCGTCCATTCCTTCGGTCCCCGTCTTCATGTCCTGGATGATCATTTCCTTCGGCGCGCTGTAGAGACGGCAGTACTGGAGCCAGAGTTTGTCCCAGCGGGGATCGTCGATCATCTGGCTGACCTGGAATGCGACTTCGGCGCCGCCCATGATGGTGGCGAGATTGTAGGTGCCGGCCTGATCGTCCAATTGGTAGAGTCTTCCCGTCGCGGGATCGTATCCCATCACGAGGTTGCGCCCGGTGCGCATGCCGAGGGGCATCGTGGACATGCTCTCCACACCGGCGAGGATCTTGTCGCGCCACTTCGTGTCGCCGGTGCGCTCCCATTCGGTCATCCAGTTGCCGATGAAGGCCAGCCAGTCGGGCCCCAGGCGCACCCGGGTCGGGGCGATCGCCTTCTCGCGCGCCGTGATGGGCTGCGCCTCGCGCATGGGATCGAACTGCACGGTCTTGTAATCGGAGTTGAGGACGTCGCGCATGACGTCGCCCGTGCGCTCGTCCGTCGTCAGGTAATAATAGAACCGGTGATAACCGGCCTGGCTGATGCGGGCCTCCTTGGCGCCGTCGCCCCAATGGCGAACCGCATGCCGCGAACCCAGCCCGGCCATCGGGCCCAGATGATAAACAGAGACCTCCCCGGTCTGCCGCGACATCGCCTCGGCCATGCGGAACACATCCGCGCGGCCGGTGTGCAGGAAGCTGTACCAGATCCACATGTCGGTCCCGAGCTCGGAGTTGTCCCACGCCATGCCGCCGAGGTCGTAGCGCCAGACGTGGCGCTCGTTGTCGTAGGAGTGCATGACGTCGCCGAAGTCCCAGAAGCCATACCAGCGCCGCTGGTCGGGCTGCGTCAGGTAGAAATTGAGCGTGGCATCGAGCCGCTCCTCGATCGCGCGCTTGGCCGGCGTCGAGCGATCCTCGAGGCCCCAGATGCCAAAGGCCTGGGCCTCGTGGAGGGCTTGCGGCGTGCAGACCATCACCGGGGGCTCCGCGCCGGTCCGGGCCATCTTCGCAGTGTCCTCCTTCGAGGGCACCGCCGCGGACGGAAAAAGCATGAGCTCGCTGGTGCGCGCCACACCCGTCGCCGTGCTCAGGCCCTGCTGCACATCCTCGTACACGGCCTGCAACCCGTGGGCGCGGGTGTCATAGTGCCGCATGTCCATGCCGGGCGCATCCGGCGACCACATCCACACATAGAGCTCGGCCTCGCCCCGGCCGGCGTGGTGCACCTCGAGCGACGCCGGGTAGGACTGCCAGAAATTTTTCAAACTGACCGCGAGCCCTCCGCTCACATCACCCGCGAAAACCAGCCCGGAGGCCCGATGGCCCCCGCCCGCGGGCAGCCAGACGCTCGCGGGATTGGTGCGCTTCACCACAGTGAAGCCATCGGCATTCGGCTGCACGAGTTTGAAGTCGTCCCACACCGCCCAATCGGCCAGCCAGCCTTGGCTGCGCGCGTTGACCTGTCCGCGATTGGGCACGCGTTTGCCCTCCGCCTGCAGGGGATAAACATCCGCGCCGGTCTGCGGATCGCCGACGAAACGTCCGTCGCGCCCCTTCATCGGCTGGACCGGCTCGGCCCACAGGCCGTCGTTCTCACCAGAGAAGCGCACGTGGCGGTTTTGAATCTCCTCGCGCATGGGCACGGCAAAGACGACGCCGAGGCCGCGAATGAAATCCTTCTCCTGGTCGCCGTCGTAGATGACGGTGTGCACCATCCGGATCGACTCCTGCCCGGCGTAAAAATACAGCCGCACAGTGAAGGGCAGCCATTCCCGGTTGCTCTTCAGGCCGCGATGCACGCCCTCGATTTTCACCACCGCCCGCACCGGGCCCGACTGCTCCATCGTGACGTTCACGACCTTGGTCGCATATTTCTCGCGCGGCGCCGGGGTGTCGGCCGCCTCGGCGTCCGGGCCGTCCTGCAGGATGCAAACCAGCTCGCCCTTGCGCGCCACTTCGCGCCCGGCGATGACGATCGAATCGATCAGCGTCGATCCCCACTTGGGAATGCGGACCTGGATGCGTCCCGTGTCGATCGCGTAGGTCGTATCGCTGTTGGTCACTCGCACTACCGGCTGGCCTTCCATCCCGGCCGATGGGCCCGGCTTGACCGTGAAAACGCCGGTGTTATCCGGGCCGGCCACCGTGGCGACCCCTTCCCATTTCAGCGTACCGTCCGGCCAGTACGCGAGCGGCCAAGTCTGGACGGGCAGGCTTTTCCCGTCGGCCGTCGTCAACGTGAAGGATTGGTTCTTCGGCATCGCCCCGCGGGCAAACGGCACGCCGAAACTCACGCCACCCGTCACCGCCGGGGCTTTCTGCCCGAGCCAGTTGACGGCGACATCACCCCGGACGAGCGGCAGCAGGAAGGCGGGGAGTGCCGCGGCAATCAGGATACGATGGAAAATAGTTTTGGTCATGGGGAGGTTGCTGGGCCCACGCCGGCAGCAAAAGTCGCGGGCCTTGATTCAAAGTGGGGTCTGGGCCTGACGAATGGCAGGCTGTTCCGTTGCCGGCGAAATGCACCGCAAAAGGCCAGTGGTGCAATTTCCACACAGAGGCACGGAGGACACGGAGTCGTTAGCCGATGATTGATTTCTGCGTCCTTCGTGCCTCGGGGTGAAATTCCGAATTTCGACCCCGACCTCCCGCCATACTCCGCGGCTTTGCGCCTCTGCGCGAAACCGGCTTGGAGGAATTGATCTCAAACGGTACCACGACCCGCAAAAGCAACAGGAGACTGTTCGGCCTCCGGGTCGATCGCGGGAACAACAGCACGGCGCCGTCTCCGCCCGTCGGCTTGCCCATCGAATATTGTCCGTGGCATCGAATCTCCTTTGCCTCCGGCCCGAATCCCCCTAAATCGCACGTTTCGCAGTTAATGACCCCCGACCCAACCCCCTCCGCCCCGCCCGCACGAGCCATCAAGAAATTGATGGCCGCCAACCGCAGTGAGATCGCCGTGCGCATTTTCCGCGCCGGCACCGAGCTCGACCTGCGCACGGTCGCGATTTACGCACAGGAGGACCGCCTCAGCATCCACCGCTACAAGGCCGACGAAGCCTATCAGGTCGGCCAGGGCAAGGGGCCGGTCGCCGCCTACCTCGACATTGAGAGCATCGTGGGCATCGCGAAGGAAAAGGGTGTGGACGCCATCCATCCCGGCTACGGCTTCCTCTCGGAAAACGCCGGCTTTGCCCGCGCCTGCCAGAAGGCCGGCATCGTCTTTGTTGGGCCCCGGCCCGAGCTGCTCGACATGATGGGCGACAAGACCGCCGCCCGCGCCCTCGCGCAAAAGATCGGCGTCCCCACCCTGCCCGGCACCGAGGAACCGGTCACCGACCGCGCCGAGGCCCTGAAGGTTGCCAAGGCGATCGGCTTCCCCCTCATCATTAAGGCCGCGTTCGGCGGCGGCGGCCGCGGCATGCGCATCGTGCACAAGGCCGGCGACCTCTCCGACCTGCTCGACGAGGCCCAGGGCGAGGCCGAGCGGGCGTTCGGCAATTCCGCCGTCTTCCTCGAGAAATACATCCCGCGCGCCAAGCACATCGAGGTGCAGATCCTTGGCGACCAGCACGGCAACGTCATCCACCTCCACGAGCGCGATTGCTCCGTGCAGCGCCGGCACCAGAAGGTCGTCGAGGTCGCCCCCAGCTTCGGCCTGCCCGACCAGATCGTTCAGGAACTCTGCGAAGCGGCTGCGCGCATGGCCCGGGCCGTGCGCTACGACAACGCCGGCACGATCGAATTTCTCTACGACCTCGAGCGCCATGAGTGGTTCTTCATCGAGATGAACCCCCGCATCCAGGTCGAGCACACCGTCACCGAGGTCATCACCGGGCTCGACCTCGTCCGCGCCCAGATCCTGATCGCGCAGGGCTACCCGCTCCACTCGCCCGAGGTCGGCATGCCACGCCAGGCCGACGTGCCCCGCATCGGCTACGCCATCCAGGCCCGCATCACCACCGAGGACCCGGAGAACAAGTTCATCCCCGACTACGGCCGCATCCTCGCCTACCGCTCCCCCGGCGGTTTCGGCATCCGGCTCGACGGCGGCATGGGTTACTCCGGCGCCGTCATCACGCCGTTCTACGACTCCCTGCTCGTGAAGATGATCGTCAGCGGCCAGAGCTACGAGATCGCCCTCAACCGGATGCGCCGCGCCCTGAGCGAATTCCGCATCCGCGGGGTCAAGACCAACATCCCCTTCCTTGAGAACGTCATCACGCACCCCCAGTTCTGCAGCGGCCAGGCCACCACGACCCTGATCGACACGACGCCCGAGCTCTTCACCTTCAAGCCGCGTCGCGACCGCGCCACCCGGCTGCTCAATTTCCTCGGCAATGTGATCGTGAACGGCAATCCCCACGCCAAGGGCTACCGTCCGGAAAAGCCCTTCGGCACCGCGGTTTCGCCCGCCTACGACCGCCGCGTGGCGCCGCCCGACGGCACGCGCCAGCTGCTGCTCGAGCTCGGGCCGAAAAAATTCGCCGCCTGGACGCTCGCGCAGAAGCGCCTGCTCGTCACCGACACGACCTGGCGCGATGCCCACCAGTCCCTGATGGCGACGCGCGTGCGAAGCTATGACATGCTCGCCTGCGCCGACGCCGTCGCGCACCGCGCGCCCGGGCTGTTTTCCCTCGAGATGTGGGGCGGCGCCACCTTCGACACCGCGATGCGTTTCCTCAACGAGGACCCGTGGGAGCGCCTGCGCCAGCTCAGGGCCCGCGTGCCGAACATCTGCTTCCAGATGCTGTTCCGCGGGGCCAATGCGGTCGGTTATACCAATTATCCCGACAACGTCGTGGCCGGCTTCGTCAAGCATTCGGCCGAGAGCGGCATGGATATCTTCCGCGTCTTCGACTCGCTCAACTATCTGCCGAATCTCCGCGTCGCCATGGACGCCGTGCAGGAAACCCACGCGGTCTGCGAGGCGGCGATCTGCTACACGGGCGACATCCTCGATCCGCGGCGGGACAAGTTCTCGCTGAAATACTACGTGCGCCTCGCGAAGGAGCTCGAGCGCATGGGCGCGCATTTCCTCGCGATCAAGGACATGGCCGGCCTCTGCCGCCCCTATGCCGCGCAAAAACTGGTCAAGACGCTCAAGGAGGAGATCGGCCTGCCCGTTCATTTTCATACGCACGACACCAGCGGCATCGCCGCGGCCAGTGTGCTGCGCGCCGCCGATGCCGGGGTCGACGTCGCCGACCTCGCGCTTGCCTCGATGTCCGGCAGCACCGCCCAGCCGAACCTCAATTCCCTCGTCGCCGCACTCCAGCACACCCCGCGGGCGACGGGACTCGATCTCGAGGCGCTCAACGAGCTCTCCGATTACTGGGAGCAGGTGCGCACATTTTACGCCCCGTTCGACACCGCGCCGCGCACCGGCTCGGCGGAGGTCTACCTGCACGAGATGCCCGGCGGGCAATACACCAACCTCAAGGAGCAGGCCGCCTCGATGGGTGTGGCCCACCGCTGGCCCGAGATCGCCCGCACCTATGCCGAGGTGAACCAGCTCTTCGGCGACATCGTGAAGGTCACGCCCTCCTCCAAGGTCGTGGGTGACATGGCCCTTTTCCTTTTCAGCCGCGGCATCAAGCCCGCCGACGTCGTCAACCTCGAGGCCGGCTCGATGCCGTTTCCCGAGAGCGTGATCGACATGATGATGGGCGGTCTCGGCTGGCCCGAGGGCGGCTGGCCGGTGCAGGTCTGGCGCGTCATCCTGGGCGAAAAGCGTTTCACCGAAGCCCGGGCGAAATACGACGCCTCGCTGCGGCGCCGCAAATCGCGTCCCGGCAAGGCGGCCCCCGCCCTTGATCTCACGAAGGCCCGGCAGGAACTCGCGGAAAAGCTCCGCCGTCCCGCGACCGAGGACGATCTCTATTCGCACCTGATGTACCCGCAGGTCTTCGCCGACTTCACCCGCCACCAGCAGTCCTTCGGCGACGTGGGCGTCCTGCCCACGCCCGCGTTTTTCTACGGGCTCAAGGTCGGTGAGGAAATCTCGATCAGCATCGAGGAAGGCAAGATCCTCATCGTGCGCCTCATCTCGGTCAGCACCCCGGACAAGGACGGACGCCGCACGGTCAACTACGAGCTCAACGGCATCGTGCGCGAGGCGTTCATCCTCGACCGGTCGGTCGCGCCGAAGACCAAGGCCCGACCCAAGGCCGACCTCGGCGATGCGAGCCAGGTGGCCGCGCCGATTCCCGGCCTGGTCGCCACCCTTGCCGTCTCCGTCGGCACCAAGGTCGCGAAGGGCGACAAGCTGCTAATGATGGAGGCCATGAAAATGCAGACGACCGTCTATGCACCGTGCGACGGTGTGGTCGCTGAGTTGCACATCGCCCTGGGCGACACGGTCGAGAGCAAGGACCTGCTGATCAAGCTCCGCCCCGTCGCCTGAGCCGGACTCGCAGCCGAACGTAGCAGCCGAGGTCACGAGGCTGGGTTGGGCCCTCTACTTCAATCCAGCCTCGTGACCTCGGTGCCACCTGTCAGAAGAGTCGTCCCGACTGAGGCATCGCACCTTTTAAAGTCCGTCACTGACGGCAACAATCGGCCTAATACCAACGTCCGCCAGGTTTTGTACTTTAGCCTACTGGCCAATTCATACCAGTAGGCCACCCTGCAAAGACATAAGTCCAAAACCAACGGGATATTGATATAACGAGGCTGTCTCCCTGCCGCCGCTACAGTCTCTTCATAGGAGAATTATTGCGGGCCGTTCCTGCTCTGCCGGCCGGCGGTCACATCCCCTTTTTCACGAAGCCGACATTCTGGTCGCTTTCCTTGAGCTTGATCGTCTTCTGGCTGCCGGTGTCCGTGCCGATGGATTCCATCGAGGCCGACGCCAGCAACGGCAGATATTTCCGGAGGTCCTTGCTCTCGTCTTCCAGACTCGTGTTCACGCTCCAGATTTCCGCGGGCGCCTTCCCTTCGCTCTTTTCCCGGTTTTCGCGTGCGCTGATGTGAAGGTACTTTTCGTAGATCGCCACGGGCGTGATCACGTCACGGTAGCCGACCAGCTCCGAGTGGGTCGGCTCGTATACCGGCACCGTGCGCATGGTCACGTTGCCCTTCGGGTCCGTTACCGGCATCGGCGTGTAACTGACTCCGCCGCCAGTCTGGGAATAGACCGGCACCGAGGTTTCCTCCATACGGACACTGGGAGGGGCGATGCCGTAATCCAGTTCCACGATGATGTCCGGAACCACATCGGGGGGAGCCTCGTACAATCCCCGGCCGGACAAGGCGGTTTTCACGTAATTGGTCGCCTCCTTGTACCGCAGGTTGTCCTCCGGCAGTGATGCATTCTTGTTTTTTATCCGGTAAGAGGAGGCTTCCTTCGCCTTGTCCTTGGCGATGGCATCAACCTTGACCGCATACGTATTGGCACATCCCGTCCAAGCGACGGCCACAGCTGCGACCGCGATGGCCTGCAAAAAACGTCGGCGGGCTGCAGGGAGCATGAAAGGCGGTGTTTAAATTCGGCTTGGGTTAAAACTCACTCCCCTCATGAAGCGAACGGCGGGTGGCTGGGTGTGGCCGGGCAAACTACGGGCCCGGACCCGCCGCCGTCCCGGCGGCGGCAGCCGCACTTCCCGTTCCCGTGGCCTTGGGTCCGGTGCCCTCGCCCTTCAGGCGGGCCAGCTCTTCCTGCAGCCGGGCGATTTCCGCTTCGGCTGCGAGAGTGTGATCGTGCGCGTCGTCCAGCGCCTTCTTCCGCGCCATGGCGGCCGCCCGTTCCTCCCGGAGAGCCTTGAGCTGCTCGTTCGCGACGGCCTCGCGCTTCTGCGCTTCGCCCAGTTCCAGGTCGGAAATTTGAAAGCCCTGCGCAATCGAAAGCTCCTCGTCCATGGCTGCCTTTTGCTTGGCCTCGTCCTGGAGCTTCCGGGCCCGCTCCTGCTGGTACGCCCGCTCCTGTGAGAGCCGGTCCTGCTCCTTGCGGTCCTTGGCATCCTGCACCATGCCGATGATACCGCCGACCAGCGCGCCGGCCGCCGCGCCCCCCACCAGGCCGGCCCCCGTGCCCATGCTGCTGTTATTGCCGATGACGGCGCCCCCCAGTCCGCCGATCGCCGCGCCCTTGCCTGCGCCGCTGACGGTCGAGGATGGTGCCACGCCGGAGGAACAACCGGCCAGGCCGGCGACGGCGAGGGCCGCGCCAAGGCAGATGATTTTTTTCAGCGCGGGTTGCGGTTTCACTGCGACGAATGTTGGCGCCATGGGGTTGGGTTAAAAGGTGGTTGGTGCTGCCACTTTAGACTCGCGTTAAATAAGGGGAGATCGTTTTTTTTATCAAATCAAATGCATATGCATCTACTGATGCAGCCGGGCGGCAAAAACAAGCCGATGGAGCCAGCCGCCCGGGTTGCTGTCCGAACCGGGCACCGGGCGATCACCACCTCCGATCCAACGAACCATCCCCAAAAATGATCTCGCGCAACAAGGGCTTTCTTTCCCTCGAGTTCCTCGTGCCGAATGTCGGCCTGCTGGTCTCGATCCTGGCGGTCATGACCTTCTACGCGTATTACGTGACGCCCAACGCCGACGAGTTCATGCTCAAGCGGCGCGTGATGGCCGCGCAGGGCGACATGAAGATCATGCAGGAGCGGCCGATTTACATCATCATCAAGGATCACGAGCCCGAGTGGGAAATTACCTTCTGTCTCTGGGGCCTGATCGTGCTTGGGTACAAGTTCATGCAGATCAGCCGCGAGCGGGCGCTCTTCAAGCACGACTTTGTCCGGGTCCAGCCCGGCGAGCGCATCATCCCGGAGGACGCGCTCGACCGCTACAAGGAACTCAAATCCACGATCGAGCGCGAGCCGCGCTGGCGTGAGCGCCTGCTGCCTGAGTGCATGCTCGCGGCCTTGCACCGGCTGCACGCCACGAACTCCGTGCGGGACGCCGCCAATGCGGTCCGGGAGCGCGCCGAACTCGCGGCCGACCAACTCGACTCCACCCTCTCGCTCGTCCGTTACATCGCGTGGGCCATTCCCGCCATCGGCTTCATCGGCACGGTACGCGGCATCGGCGGCGCCCTCTCCTTCGCGGAAGTCGCGATTCACGGCGACATCTCGCCGGTGACCCAGAACCTCGGCCTCGCCTTCAACTCGACGTTTGTCGGCCTCGCCCTGTGCATCGTCCTGATGTATTGCCTGCACGTCGTGCAGTCGCGGCAGGAAGCCTTCATCATCGAGACCCAGACCCACTGCCGCGACAAGCTGATCGATGTCATGAAGGTTCCGACCCGGGACGAGACCAGCGACGTGTATTCCTGAACGGAGCCTGATCCGCCATGGCAACACTCGGCATTGAACTTTGCGACGCGGGCCTGCAGGTGGCGTCGGCGGAAATGAACGACCCGGCACTGCTCGGCACCGGTGCCGCAGGCAGCCCCGACTGGCCCGGTTTTGCCTATCACGACGGGCGGAAATTCCATTTCGGCCGCGCGGCCGAGGACGTCTGGTTCGTGCAGCCCCGGAGCGTGGTAAACACCTTCCTGTTGAAGCTGGCCCACGAACCGTCGCCGCTGGCGGTCGCCGGCAAGCCGGCCTCGTTTTCCGAGCTGGCCTATCTCTTTCTCAGCGATTTCTCCCGGCAATTGGCGACACTGGCCGGATCGGTACAAAAGGTGGTCCTGGCCGTTCCCGGTTCCTACCTGAAGGATATCACGACGGAAGAGGAGAAGGTCGGGCTCCTCCTCGGCATGGCGGGCGAGCTCAAGCTGCCGCTGGCCGGGATCATCGACATGGCTTGCGCATCGCTCTGCGATCCGCGGGCCGGCGGCTTCAATCCCAGCCTCCCGGTGGTCGTCTTGGATGTCCATCTGCACGGCGCAGAATTTACGCTTCTGACGACCGGAACGCAATTGGAGCGGAAAAAATTCATCCATCTCCCGCAATCGGGCTTCGCCCAGCTGCTCAAGCATCTCAACGGCACGATGGGCAACCGCTTCCTGCGGCACACGGCCTTTGACATCCTGGCCGACGGCCGCATCGAGCAGACCTTCTACCGCCAGACCAAGGATTTCCTGTTGGGTGGAGAGGCCGAGTGCCGCTTCCAGGTTAATACCGCCAACCGCAACTATGAAATGTTGGTCAAGCACGAGCAGTTTGTGGCGGACGCCCAGGGCTTTGTGACTGCCCTCGTCCACGCGTTGCAGCTTTTTGTTCCCGGCTCTTCCCATGGCCCCGAAGCCTGTACCATCGCGCTGACTGATCGCGCCGCCTGGCTGCCCGGCCTGGAGACCCGCTTGCGTTCCGCGGGCTTCGGCCGGCTGTTGCGCCTGCCCCGTGGAGCGGCTGCGGCCGGCGCCGCCTGCATCGGCGAGAAACGCCTCTCCGTACCGGCCGACCTTGCCGATGTCGCGGTGGAAACGTCCGTTCCGGCCGGCGACGCCCGCCGGGCTGTCGGCGCACCTTGGGAGGCCCGCCTGCATCGGGCGCCGCTGCCCGATCCGCGCCCGATGCCGACGCATGCGGTGATCGACGGCATCGGCCACATCCTGGGCGGCAACGGCAGCCTCACCCTCGGTGCCGCCAGCGCGTGCGCGGACGTCGTGCTGCCCGAGGTCTTCAATGCCGCCGGCGACTGCCTTGTTCAACTGGTACGCGAGGGTGGCCGGCTCTGGTTTGTCGACACGGCCCCGCCGCCGGCCGGAGCCACGGGCGCCCAATCGCTCCTCCGAACCGTGGTCGAGGCCGGCGATCACATGGTCATCCGCAGCGGGGCCCATGCCGCCGAGGTGCTCTTTGTCCACTTGGCCGGCTCGGGTGCTTCCCGTGCCTGATTCCCTTAATCTTCGCCAGTCATGATCGCCTCCAAGCGTCGCGAAACGGAGGTGTTCAGCCTGGCGTTCCTTGACTGCATTTGCTGCGGCTTTGGGGCCATGATCCTCGTGTTCATCCTCACGATTCCCCAAAAGTCCGCCATGGACAAGGAGAGCCTGGAGGATGCCCAGTCCCGTGTCCGCCACATGGAAAGCGACGTGGCGATGAGCCAGCAGGAGGTTGACCGCATCGCCCGGGCGCTGGCCGCCGCGCAGGTCGAGTTGCAGGACATCAATGCGAAAAACACGCAGGACCAGCTCAAACTGACGGATCGCCAGAAAGAACTGCTCCTCATGCTGCAGCAGACCGGCGCGATGAAGGACGCCCTCGCGACCCTGCTGGGCGAGAAGAAGGCCCTGCCCACGGATGAAAAGGCGGCGCCGTTGCCGATCCCCAACACCGATCGCCGCCAGTACCTCACGGGCGTCAAGCTCCGGGGCGATTACATTCTCTTCATGGTGCGGACGTCAGGCAGCATGCTGGATGACACCATCGATGCCGCGGCCAGCCACCTGGCGGATTCGGACGTGAAAAAACGCGAGGCGCCCAAGTGGCAGCGCACGCTGCACGGGCTCGAGTGGATGATCGCCACGCTGGATCCCCACACCCGTTTCCAAGTCATGTTTTTCAACGATGAAACCGTCCCGGTGCTGCCCGGCCGGTCGGATGAGTGGTACAGCACTGACGACCGCCAGGCGATCCAAGAGGTCGTGAACAAGCTGCACGCCGTCGTGCCCCAAGGCGGCGCCAACCTCGAGCGGGCCTTCACCACGATCCGTTACATGAAACACCTGCCGGAGAGCATCGTGCTCTTCACCGATGGCCTGCCCACCCAGAGCGATTCCATGCCCAGCGACGGCGACGTCGACCAACAGTTGCGCGT
Source organism: uncultured Opitutia bacterium (assembly GCA_903827245.1). Lineage (GTDB taxonomy): Bacteria > Verrucomicrobiota > Verrucomicrobiia > Opitutales > Opitutaceae > CAIUWA01. Next base: position 2,698 of record CAIKHO010000016.1, on the reverse strand, counting down.
GAAATTTTTCGAGGCCGCGGTCCGCCAGCTGCCGCAGCGCATTCCGGTCAGCACCATCCTGATGCCCATGAACGGCGATCCCGCCGCCCCCGGGCTCTACTGGGAACTGGCCAACGCCAGCAAGGGAGCCCTGGTCAGCCCCGCCAAATCCTGGCCCGACACATGATCCGCCGCCGCCCCACCACGGTGTTCAGCCTGGCCTTCCTCGACTGCATTTGCTGCGGTTTTGGCGCCATCATCCTGATCTTCGTCCTCAGTGTGAGCACCCAGGACAAGGCCAAGGAGGAGACCCTCGCCAGCCTGCGGCGCATTCTCGCCGAGCGCATCGCGGCCTTGGCTCGGATCCACTCGACCAAGGAGGACCTCGAAAGGTCCAACGCGCGCATCACCAACCTTGTCGTGGATGCCCGCCTGAAAAACGACTCGATCCACGCGCTGATCGACGAACTGGAAGGGCAGCTGCAAAATGAAAAACGCGGCCAGAAGGCGCTCCTGGTCGACATCGATGAGTTGAAGAAGGAAATCGCCGCCCGCCAGAAGAAGCCCGAGATGGTGCTCCCCAACGTCAAGCCCCTGCCCATCGGCGTGCCCGTGGGCAGCAATTATATCGTCTTCATCATCGATACCTCGGGCAGCATGCGCGACCCGAACACGGACGGTCTCTGGGGCATCGCCATCCGCAAGATCGACGAGGTGCTCGATGTCTATCCCTCGGTCGACGGGATCCAGGTGCTCGACGCCGACGGGCGCTTCATTCTCGGAAACAACCGGTCCGGCTGGCTCGCCGATACGACCGAGACCCGTGATCTCATCAAGCGCACGCTTCGTCATTACAACCAGGAGACGATCAGCAGCCCCGTTCCCGGCATGCTCCGCGCCATGCGCACGCTCTACGAGCCGGGCAACGAAAAGATGAAGATGGGTATCTACGTTTTCGGCGACGAGTTCATCGACACGGCCGACCCGGTCATCAAGCGGCTCGACGAGCTCAATCCCGTCGATGAGAAGGGCAACCGGAGGGTGGTCATCAATGCCATCGGCTTTCCCACGACGATCCAGTACCAATTTTCCATGGGCAACACCGGCCTGAAGTTCGCCAATCTCATGCGCACGGTCTGCTACGAACATGGCGGGGCGTTCATCGCGCTGCAGGATCTCTGAGCCGGCATGCTTTTTGTAGGAGCCTGCTTGCAGGCGATTTCCGGTCAGCCTACGTTGCTCATCGCCTGCAAGCAGGCTCCTACAAGCTCTCGGTTCAGAGTCCGAGAATCGAGCGAAACAGGCCCACGATCAACTGCAGGGGATTGCTTCCTCCGCCCTGGCCCGAGGAGCCGCCACTCTGGCCGCCAGATTGACTGCCGGACTGGCCACCCTGTTGTCCACCGGATTGTCCGCCGCTCTGGCCTCCGCCTTGCTGGCTGCCGGACTGGCCGCCTGAGCTGGCCTGACTTGATCCCTGGCTGCCCTGTTGGCCACCTTGCTGCCCACCCTGCTGTCCGCTTTGTCCACTGCTGCCCGAGCTCGAACTGCCTCCGGTCCCGGATTGACCTGATTGCCCCGCGTTCTGCCCGTTCTGGCCGTCAGTCCCATACTGCTGCCCGTTTTGGCTGCCGGTGGAGTTGGCTCCCTGGCCTTGTTGTCCGCCCTGGCCACCTTGGCCTCCGTCGAGCCCGGCCAGCTGCACTCCCGCCATGTCGCCCTGCCCTGCACCACTGCCGTTTCCACCCGGTTTGTCGCTGCTGCCCCCGGAGCCGTCCTTGCCCGAGCCATCTTTGCCGGAGCCGGTCTTGTCGCTGCCCTGGCCATCCTTGCCCGAGCCATCCTGCTGGGTGCCGGAACCGTCCTTGCCCCCCTGGCCGCCCTTGCCCGTGTACGGGGTGTTGCCTCGCGCGCCGTAGACCCCGGAGTAGGTGAACTTCACGAAATCAATCTGGCTGTTGGCCAGCGCCGGACGGGTTTTCAACGCGGCGTCGCGCACCGCTTCGAGCTCCCACATTTTTTTCTGCGCCTCGTCCCGGACGGCGAGCGGGCCGAAAAAATAGGTCAGGTTCTCGTGCCGGTAGCGCACGTACCAGCCCTCGTCACTGACACTGAGATTGGTGACATTGATGCCCGCGTACTTGTCGCGAAATTCGGTCTCCGGGAGTTTCCAGAGGTCATCAATGGCCTCCACCGGATAGATCAAGGTAGTCGCGCGCGCCAAGCACGAGAGAGAAAAAAGTCCGAGTAAAACCAGGACAAAGCGCCGCGTTTTCATTTGCCGGGAAATATGGAATTTCTCACAGCCCCTTGGGCATGGTCCGCCCTTTTTCTGATCCGCGATTGGTATTGTCGCCGCCGGGGCCGCCCGCGCCGGTGCCCATTTTCGCATCCGCCGGCCTGGTCATGGGATCGGCGACCTGCGCTCCCACCACGCCGGGCGTGGGGGGAGCCTGATTGATTTGCATGGCTTTGTCGCCGAGGGCGACCTGCTGCGGCTTGTTGCTGCCGCCACCGGTCTGCGCCCCCTGCTGACCCTGGGCCGTCCCTTGGCCATCGCCGAGCAACTGGCCCACCTGGATACCCTGCGGTCCGCCCATCGCCCCGCCTTGTGCATCGCCGCCACCGCCACCTGTCTTGGAGCTACTGGCCGACTGCTGGCCACCTCCGCCACCGCCACTTTGCCCATCCTTCTTCGCGTCCGCCGTCTGGCCGCCAC
>CAIKHO010000015.1 GCA_903827245.1 uncultured Opitutia bacterium | reverse complement strand
TAAGACAGTAGCTAACTAATTTTCGACACGGGAAAGCACGCGATATTTGACACAGATTAAATTTGCCCGAGTAGGAGGTTCGCATTAGTAATCAAAAGTTGCTCTCTGGCGGGTGCGTCGTTCTGCGGAAATGCGCTTCTTAAGAAATGCTCCACCGTTAACTCCTTACAATGAATTCGCGGCCGTTCATTTTGATCCCGTTGTTTTTGGCAGTGATTTTCTCTGCTTGTTCGTCGGTGGAGACCTCCAAACCTATTAACTCGCTGGCGACGATCCGAAATGCTCAGCGTTATCAGCTTTTGGTCCGCACCGGGAATCCAGTTCTGGACAAGATGGTTTACGAATTTGCCTTCGCTCAATTTGGCGACGCACTGCCGTTGCGCGAGAAAGAGCCTTACACGGGCAAAATGGAAATTACCTTTGTAAGCTCAAGCCAAAGTGCCTTTATCGGCTCTTCGGTTGGCACGGGTGAGGTGCACGGCTCAGAGTCGGGTTGGTATACTGCCGGCGGCTATGTCGGGGCGGCGACTGCAACCGCGACGGCTGCGACCGTAACCACTGGCACAACCTTTGTTTGGCAAAACAGCACAATGATCATCGTCTTGAAATCGGTGGACGACGAACGGCTTTGGACAGCTGATTACAACTACAAGGGTGGATGGGAGTTTTCCGGCTGGGTGGTCAATACACCCGAAGAGGCGGCCCGTCTGGTTGTGAAGCGACTGAAGGACAAATTTGTGTCCGATTTTGGGCTCAAATAATTGGTTATGTTCGCTTGAAGCTGGCGGTAGTTCTCGCATGCCGCCAGCAGACCCCTTCCTGCTCTGCAACCCGCCACCAACGACAGAGCACCCGGAATTCCGACAGGCGAAGACCAGCTTGGTCGAGCCAGATGGAAAACCGCCCCCTGATATTCCCCTGTTAGCAGGTCTGCGATGCAGCGCTCTCGGTGGATTGCCAACGAACAACGATCTCCTGCGGCCCTTTTCCTTCCGGTCCCGTAATTGCCTGGGCAGGTTTGCCCCATCCACGGTCAAGAATTGCATTTGCGGCCGAAACGCGAGCGGCAGGCGGGGCATCCGCATTGCCCATTATTGCGGTGTGAACACCCGATTTACTGACGCGGCGCAGCCGCTTGTACCGGATCACGGCGCACCTCGCTTTGCGCTATAGCTTTCAATCCAGCGGTCGAGTTCGCTCCTTTTGATCCGTACCAGCCGCCTACTGGGTCTGAAAACGGTCAACTCGCCGTCTTCAATTCTGCGTTCGAGGAACCTTCTGGTACCTCGTCAAAAAGAGTGACGCATCCAACAGTTTCCGGGCGACTCGCATTTTCTTCTCTTCAATTGAACTATCCGTGTTTTTCTTCCGGCTCGCTAGGTCGGCGCATTCGGCAGCAAGAAAACGTTGTTCCGTCGGCAGGTTGAACTCGTCTGGATGGTCGGGATCACCCGTACCTCTGGCTCCCGGAATGGATCGAAATCGTTTAGGCACTGGCCACCTCCGCTCCAAACGCTACGACGTTGCCGTAGTCTGCCGGCGGCATCACCTGCCACCATTGAGCTGCGGCATCCGGGCGGACTAGCTCGCGGTAATGCTGATAGAGCATGACGGGCGAGGCGTGGCCTAGCTCGGCTGCGGTCGCTGCCGCGTTCTTGGAATTGGCCAAATGATAGGAAGCGAACGAGTGCCGCAGGGCGTTTGAGGGCCATTCGATTTCAGCGGCTTTACATGTCTTCTCCCGCTTATCCCTGACCCCGTTGGGGTCTATGACCGGCCCCGACTTCTGCACGTGCGGGGCAAGCCAAGCAGCAAGATTGTCGCTGACGGTAACCAACCGGCGCTGCGCACTCTTTGATTTTTCGGCCGCGACGTGGATTAGCTTCCCGGCGAGGTCGATTTCAGACCAATCAAGCCGCTCAATTTCTGCCGACCGCAGGCCGGCGAATGCACCAATGGCAAGATAAGGGACGAAATCACGGGGGGCCTTCTCCAGAATCGTGTGCATCTGTGCCGGCGTGAATATTCCCGGAGCCCCGCGCACTGCCCTGGCCTTGGCCGTGCCGGCAACCGCGTTGGTAGCCGCATAGCCGCGCATGACGGCGAACTGAAAGAGCACGTGCAGAATCCGGCGGAAATTGTTCCGGGTCTGTGCTGCCACCTTTAGACCCCGCAGCCAATCGTCGATCTGGCTGGGCAGAATCTCGCCCACCTTCATCGCGCCGAAGTCCGCAGCAAAGGTGTCCAGACGATTGCGAAGGTCTTGCAGGTAGCGTTTTGATGCCCCGTCCTGCCGCTTGGCCGCGTTGAACTCGATTATGAGGTCCGAAACCGAGCAACTGCGCGAGACAGTGGCTAGGTAGGCCAGAAAGTGCTCTGTAGCGTCGGCAATGGTCTTGCCGTAGGGTTTGAGCCTCTCGGCACAGGAAGCGGCATCTACGCGCAATTGCTCGGGCATGTGGATGGCGCTCTCGCCCTCCTTGCGCAGCCGGGCGAGGGTCTTCCTCAGCCAAGCATCAGCGGCCCGCCGTTTCTTGAAGAATTTTCGTGTTCGCTTTCCATTGACGCGGAGACCCTCCACGACGTATTTCGATGTTTCTGATCCATGATATTTTGCGACCCTCGGCGTTGATGTCCTCATGCGCTTATGTTCGCAAATGCTCGTGTATCTGTCAATAAAATGGCAATGGTGCTGTTTTGAAAGTCGGTTAGTTTTGTAAGTCGTTATTAGCCCGGATGGCGGAATTGGTAGACGCAACGGACTCAAAATCCGTCGCCCTCTAAAGGCGTGTGGGTTCGAGCCCCTCTCCGGGCACCAAAACGGCGGTTGGACAGGTTTGGACAAAGCCGTTCTCTTTCGACCTTTCTCCTCTGAAAACAATGACTGCCGGGCCTTCGCTGTCGTTTTCGGAAAGGACAGCTTTGGGCACCTGAACCCCCTTTTGACCGATTTCTCGTGGAGAGGGTGATGGTGAACCACAGCCGCTCGGTGCCGTTGGCTTTGACTAGTTCGGCACCTTCTTATGCCGACCCCAGATTCCAGTCGTGCCGACAATCGTCACTCCAAGTCCGACCACGCCGAGTGCGCCATAAATTCTTCTTTGAGAAATACCAGCTATCCCTCGCTTCTGCCCGACAAGGCTAATCCACCATCCCGATGAAACTTCTGCGGGTGTTTGGAAACGACATGGACGCGCAAGTTGCCCGAACCAAATTGGAATCAGAAGGCATCCAAGCCTTGGTTTCGTCTGATGATTGCGGAGGGACCCAGCCTTTTCTTCAACTCACCAATGGGGTGCGACTCATGGTGGACGAAAAAGATCTCGAACGTTCGGAGCAGGTTTTGGCCTTTGGCCCTCGTGGTTAACTTCAACCTTGGGCAAAGAAAATCTATGAAATCAGCACGTATCCTCACCATCGGGCTTGTCGCAGCCGGACTGGCGGCGCTGCTTTTGTGTCTTACGCCCCAAAAACGATCATCCCCGCAAGTTGAGCGCGGCGCTGCGGGCGAAAGAAGAGAAAAAGGCGAGTCCTTCGACAATCTGGTCACGACTTCTCCGCCTTTTTCCACATGATCGCGCCGAACACGATGCCGGTAATTGGCCAAATAATAGCCGAGGTGATGATCCTGCTTGCCGAGAACCCGTCCAGCCAGCCGGTGATAAGGTTCATGATGACGCCCACAGGAATAGCCCAAAAGATGATTCCGTAGACCACAACAAACCTTGTCCGGCCCATCTTACGCTTCGCTGCCCACGCCTGTTGCTGGTCGTTCATCTGGTTCTTGTTTGTCCGAATTTAGCCCTTTGAGGTGCCCAACCGTCCCGTCGACGCACTGTCAAAGCGAATTACGGACCCAATGACACTCAAAATAATGCCGCCCAATGAGAGCATACGATATCGGTGATCCGTAACCACTCGGTGTCCTCCGTTTAAAAATGGCCTTTCCCCGCGGCTTTGCATCGCTGCGCGAAATTATACCACGACCGATTTTGGCCGTTTTTTGACGCCCTTCGCAATTTTGCGAATTGCCGGTCCGGCGGCGATGGGCTGGGATGCCACCATGAGAGCACCCATGTGGCTGTTGCCGGTGGCGCTGATATTGACCGCACCCTGCCTGCCGGCCGCGGATGAGACCGAGGCCGAGCCTCCCCCGCCGGTGCCGGGCGACGTGCAGTTGCGCAACGGGGCCGTGCTGCACCATGTGACTGTGGTGCGCTGGGAGCGGACGTTTGTCGTGTTGAAGCACGCCGGAGGTGCGGACCCGATCCGGTACGTCGACATCGCGGACAGCCAGAAGGCGGCGATCATCGCGCGCGGACAGTATGAGATCAAACACCCGCCTCTCCCGCGGCCGGCCGCAACGGCGGCGGATGCCGGCGGCAAGGCGCCGATCGCCTATAAGGGGCTGGTCTCGGTCCCAACCATCGACCCGGTGACCAAGGTGGCGGGCACCTACAAATTCGGCGGGATCGACGTCTATGTCTTTCCGCTCTCGGCCCTGAAGGCGTTTGACGGCGAGATCGACCCGGTCGAGCTGCCCAAGCCCATCGTTCGCACGAAGACGGACGCCAACGGCGCATTCGCGCTCCTGGTGCCGGCCGATACGCCGCATTTCATCTTCTGCCAGGCCGAAAGGATCGTGCCGAGCGGGCGCGATTACCTGGCGTGGCGGGTGGAAGCCAAGGACATCAAGAACCCGGCGGATGTCCAACTGGGCACGCACTACCGTGTGCATTATCGCGGACTGCGGGTCGCCGAGTAGAACGCGCGATTTTGCCGGGCGGAACGCGTTGACCCAATGCGTCGAGTCGTTCTGCAGGTGATTAAATACCGATAGAGCCAAACGCGGTGGCGCCCCCGCGTGCCGCTGCCGGCGTTACTCCGGATTCCCCGATGCGGTCCAAGTCGGGGCGTTCATCTTCAGGCCGGTAATCCGGAGGACATACGCGTACTTGCACGGAGCCTCCGCGGGTAATTTCACCCTGAGACCGTCCGGCGTACGCGTAAACTCCAGGCGATCGCTGCCGCCGAGCAGGCTTACCTTTCCGATCGCGCCACCGGTCGCCGTTCCCGCGGCCAGCGATGAAATGACGACTTCGGCGGCGGGCCCTTCAGCGGAACTCAGGGCAGGCCATGGGCCGATGACGATCGCGTAGAGGTTCTCGCCCTTGACCGTGAAGCGGACGTTCGGGCGGGTGTCGCCGCGGTCACCGCCCTCGCCGAAGGTGGTCCAGTTGTGCGTGGCGTAGATGGCCTCGCCGTTCACGTCGAGCCAGCGGCCGATGTCGAGGAGCGTGTCCTGCTGCTCCGGCGGGATCGTGCCGTCCGGGCGGGGCGAGAGGTTGAGGAGGAGGGTGCCGTTCTTGCTGACGGTGTCGGCGAGTTTGGCGATGAGGGGAGCCGCGCCGGAGACCTTCATGTCGCTCGTGTAGCCCCAGGTGGACCCGATCGGCTCGTCGACCTGCCAGACGCCGGGGCGGATGCCGGCGGGCGAGCGGGCGCCGATCTTCTCGAAATCGATGATAGAGCCGATGGTGTGGAGGTTCTCGTTGTCCGGCGCGTAGGCACCCTTCTTGGTGCTGATCGAGACCTCCTGGCCCCATGCTTTCGCGCGATTGTAGTAATAGGCGGCGATGCGGAGCTTCAACGGGTCGAGGTAGCGCTGGTCGACGCCATTGTCGAACCAGAGCATGTCGGGATGATACTTGTCGATGAGCTCGACGTTCCGCTCGAACCAGTTGACGAGGAACTTCTCGCACGCGGCGTCGCTGCGGTCGGCGACGTGGTAGAAATCGGCCCACTGGGGATCGTAGAGGTCGGCCTGCTTAGACTTGAGGTCGGCGGCAAGATCGGGGGGCGGATTGACGAACTGGAAGTTCTCGATGCCGTGGTTGGACACGCCGAACTTCAGGCCCTTGGCGCGGACGGCTTTCGCGAGGTCGCCGATGAGGTCGCGTTTCGGCCCCATTTGCTTCGCGTTGAACGGGGTGACGGCGCTGTCCCAGAGCGCAAAGTTGTCGTGATGCTGGGCGGTCGGGATGACGAATTTGGCACCGGATTTCCGGAACAGCTCGGCCCAGGCGTCGGGGTCGAACTTGTCGGCGGTGAAGAGCGGGATGAAGTCCTTGTAGCCGAATTTATCCTGCGGGCCGAAATGATCGGCGTGCCATTGCCGGTCGGCCCCGTACATGTGCTTTTCGTACCACTCATTGTGATGGGCCGGGACCGAGTAGAGCCCCCAGTGCATGAAGAGGCCGAACTTGGCCTCCACGAACCAGGAGGGTACGCGATAGTTTGCCTTCAGGGATTCCCAGGTGGGTTGGAACGGCCCGGCGGGGATTTTCGACGGGATGGCGGCGACAGCGGCCTCGACGACCTCGAGCCGGGTCTCCGGCGCCATGTCATAGCCCGTCGGGGCATTGCCACCGCCGGCCATCACGTTGGCGGCCGGCTGGGCCACGAGGGACATGGGCGCGAGAGTCGCGACAATAACAAGAGGGAGCGTCAGGGAGGTTGGGCGAAAGATCATGGAATCAAGGGGGCACGGGGAGAACGGATGAAATTTCCCGACCGCAGGGACGATGCGCAATGAAAAGAGTCACACCGGTTTTGCCCACGGAGAAAAAGCACTTGCCACTGCCCGGCGCATGCCGCTTTGTGACCCTTCCTTGTTCGGGCTGTAGCGTAGCCTGGTAGCGCGCTTGCATGGGGTGCAAGAGGTCGTGAGTTCGAATCTCACCAGCCCGACCATTTTAACCAGCGCGTACCGTCGCGTGTTGACGCGACCGTACGTGCCCAATGTCGCCAGTACCAGCAGGTTGAGAAGGCTGTATAGTTCGATCTGATATGACACCCGGCGACTGCTCGCGACCCGTCGAGACCCCCGTTTGTGCACGTTTTTGTGTACGTTTCTGTGTACCATGAGGGCCGGTGAGTTCT
>CAIKHO010000014.1 GCA_903827245.1 uncultured Opitutia bacterium | reverse complement strand
TGTGAAACGACAATCTGAATCCAGCCCGACGACCTTCTGAAACCAGCACTGTCGCTGGAGATTTTGGGAGCGTCGTCGGTCTGTCGTTGGCGAGGCTCGGGGCCTACGCAGGCCCATGATTACCGAGCAACAATACCAACGACTGATGAAAGAACATGCAAAGTCCGGCGTGCTGGGCACGGCGGCGATGAAGGCAGGAATGCACCGGGAAACGGCGGCAAAATACGTGGCCGCGGGTCAGGGGCCGCAGCCGGAAAAGCGACGCGGCCGGCGGCGGCCGGATCCGTTGACGACAATCTGGCCGGCGGCCGAGCGACTGCTGAACGACGCGCCGGAATTGGAGGCGAAAGCGGTGTTCGAACACCTGCTCGCCGGTGGCGCCGCGCCCGAGGCGCAGAACGCGCTACGCACCTTCCAACGCCGGGTGCTCAGTTGGCGACGACACCATGGTCCGCCGAAAGAGGTGTTCTTCCCGCAGGCCCGTGAGCCCGGCGAGAGCCTGCAACTCGATTGGACGCATGGGGCGGAACTCGGCGTGACCATCGCCGGACAGAAGTGGGAGCAGCTTTTGTGTCACGCGGTGCTGCCGTATTCCAATTGGGAATGGGCGGTGCCGTGCCGGTCGGAATCGATGTTGTCGATGCGGGTGGGGTTGCAGGCCGCGCTCTGGACTTTGGGAGGCGTGACGGCGAAGTTGCAGACCGACCACAGTTCGACGGCGACGCATGTGCTGAATCGCACCACGGGCGAACGGGGCTTCAACGTCGAGTATCTGGCGTTATGCCGTCATCTCGGTCTGGAGGCCTGCACGATCAACCCGTCGTGCCCGCACGAAAACGGCGACGTCGAATCGGCCAACGGACACTTGAAACGACGCTTGGCGACGCATCTGACGTTGCGCGGCTCCCGCGAGTTTGCCGACGAGGCGGAGTTCGCCGCCTTCGTGGCGGCGGTCTGCACGGCGGTGAACGCGCTGCGCGCCGTCAAAGTAACCGAGGAGCGGATACGGTTACAGCCGCTGCCCGCGACGCGTTATCCCGAAGCGGATGAGTGTTGTGTCCGCGTCTCGAGTTTCAGCACCGTGCGGGTGAAGCAGTGCGCCTACTCGGTGCCGGCCCAACTCATCGGAGCGATGGTGCAGGTGCGGATCAGCGAGGCCGAAGTGGCCGTGCGCCACGAGGGCGTGGAGGTCGCGCGTTACCCGCGCACCCTCGGCCATCAAGCCCGGATCGATTACCGCCACATCATCACCTCGCTGGCACGCAAGCCGGGGGCCTTCGCCGGCTACATTTACCGGGAGGAGCTGTTCCCTCGGCCCGCGTTCCGGCAAGCGTACGATGAACTGGTGCGCGCCGATGAACCGAAAGCGGATCGGCATTACCTTGCGCTGCTCGCGCTGGCGGCCGAACGGGGCGAGGACGAGGTGGCCGCCGCCCTCGGGGCGGTGTTGCGCGCCGCGGGCGTGCCGTGGCCGCAGGAAATCGAGGCGGCGCTGGGTGCGCGCGAGCCTGGGGTGCCGGTGCTGGCGGCGTTTACGCCGGAACTGCACAGCTACGACGCGTTGATCGCGGAGGTGAGCGCATGAGTGCCCACGGAGCTTTGGCCGGGCCGCTGCGCTCACTGTTGTTGACGACCATGGCGCGTGAGCACGAAGACGTCATGGCCCGGGCGGAGGCGGAGAACTGGGGTTATCGCCGCTGCCTGGGCCACCTCGTGGAAAACGAAGTCAATGAACGCCTGCGCCGGCGGGTCGAACGTCAGCTGAAAGAATCGGGTCTGCCGTCCGGCAAGACCCTCGAAGCCCTGGACGAGAAAAAACTGCCCGACAAGGTGCGCCGGCAACTGCCGACCCTGCTCTCGGGCGAACTGGTCCGGCGCGGTGACAATCTGCTGTGCTTCGGTCTGCCGGGCCGCGGCAAGTCGCACTTGGTGGCCGCGCTCGGTCGCGAGTGGATCCAGCGGCACCAGTTGAAGGTGTTGTTCACCCCAACCTTCAAACTCGTCACGCAGTTGCTGGCGGCCAAACGCGACCTGAAGCTGCCGGGGGCCCTCGCCAAACTCGAGCGCTTCGACGTCGTGATCCTCGACGACATCGGCTATGTGCAGCAATCCCGCGACGAGATGGAGGTGCTCTTCACCTTCCTCGCCGAGCGCTACGAGAAGAAATCGGTCGTCATCACCTCGAACCTGGTCTTCAGCCAGTGGGATCAGATCTTCAAGGATCCGATGACCACGATGGCGGCCATCGACCGGCTCGTGCATCACGCCACGATCCTCGAGTTTAACGGCGACAGCCATCGCGCCCACGCGGCGAAGGCCAAGGCCGGAGCGTGAGGTTCCTCGTGCGACCCACGGCCTGACCACCGTCCCCAGGGGAGAATGGCTCGGACCTCGACAATCTCCCCTGGGTTGCTTTGAAGAACGGCATGAGGCGAATCGCGCCGAACAAACAGCAAGCCTGGGCGCGCCAGCGGGCGCGGGTGCTAACGCAGCTCGACGCACTTGGCCGGCAGGCGCTGGCGCTGGCCGCCGCGATCGAAGCCGCGGCCGCAGCCGGCCAGCCGACCCAGCGTCACGCCCTTGCGTTGGACGCTTTGCGCCGCCGCTCGACGCACCTCGCTGAACTTGGAGCCGGCCTTGATCTGCAACGTTCCGAATGGGAGAGCATCGATCATAGCCAACCCGGTCGGCGATGGCGTCCCACGGCGGCAGAGCCGTTTTGATTCCGGCGGCGATCGCTGAAGACGCCGATTGTCGCGTCGGCTCGAAGTTCTTCCTCCTGCTCCGGGCTCCGGTCAGGCCCGCCAAGCCGGGCCTTCCCTCCGCCCGGAGCAGGACACACCTTCCTCGCTGGGTCCCTTTCCCATGAACCACTCACCTCACGTAGGGACGTCGCACCTTCACCCCAGGTGCCGCGTTGCGGCACCCCTCAACGACAATGTCGAAATCAGATTGTCGTCGTTGCCGGATTCAGATCGTCGTTGACCACAGATTGCTCGTCAGGAGGGATCGAGCCGAAACGTCATCTCATGTTTCAGGTGCGTTGCATCCCGGCTTGGGTCACGAGCGCATTCCGTTCGATTTTCTAGGCAGGCGCAGAGTGGTGAGGAGGCGTTGCAGCCCTCGACCGACAGGGACCGTCGAATGCTCTCTACGCGGTTGTGAACCTTTAGGACTTCCGAATGGGGGGCAGTGAAAATCAAGCGGGTACGACGCATTCACATCAACATGGTACGCATCGAGCCGAGCAGGTCGTTGGCGGTCTTGGGAAGTAGACCATTCCGTACCCGCCGAGGCATGAACAAAGGACCTTTGATGTCTCGAAGCGACTGACAGCACATCGCCCAAACGATTTGGGCAGGCTGAGGCGGCATTTTTTTAGGATAAAAAAGACCACCGTGGATACAGCGATCTGCAACCGACGGACAACGGCATCACTTTCATGATTGGATTTGTCCGGTGAACGTGCTGCCTTAATGCGTCGTGCTCGACGAAGAGCTTGATACCCTCTCCGTCGCTTACACTTATGGAATTCATCCGCTTTCTCCAAAAGGAATCTGGCCCGGCCGGAAGGAAAATTGCGCTCGTCACACTCCTCGGCGGTTCGATCAGCGGGTTGATCGTTACAGTCATTTTAGGGGCGGCCGCCAAAACCACGGATAAGGGCACAAGTCTCCGTTACCTCCTCCTTTTTACGGTGGCTCTCGCGGCAATTCTCGCGGCCAAACGATACAGTCTCCGGGCGACAAATCTTCTCACTGAGAGTATCGTCGAGCGTCTCCGTCTGCGCATCACAGACAAGATCAGGCGAGCCGATCTTCTTTTTTTCGAGCGCGCCGGCTCCTCACAATTTTTCAGTCTGCTGACCAAGGAGTCCCAGACGATCTCGAGTACAGCGGGCGTGGCGATCAATGCCTCGTCTTCGCTTGTGATGCTGGTCGTGTCGTTCTGTTTCATCGCTTATTTATCCATCGCGGCATTCATCCTTGCGCTGCTGGCGATCGGAGTGGGGGTGATCGCCTACCGTATCAGCCTGGAGGCGGCGGAGCCTCAGATGAGGGAAACACTCCGAGTGGAGAACACATTTTTCGAACACATCCAGCACCTGCTATCAGGGTTCAAGGAGCTAAAAATGAGCGCGGTGAAGAATCGCGCTTTTTACGAAGGGCGACTGCATCCGCTGGCCGGTGATTTGCGGACTCGGAGGGTTGGCACGAATAATCTGTTCGTTACCACCACGCTCATCATGCACGGTGCGTTCTATGCGCTGCTCGGTGTGACAATCTTTTTGCTGCCCAGGCTGACCACGATCGACAACGGGGTGGTGATGAAGATTTCGGCGGTGATTCTTTTTACGTTCGGTCCGTTACTCGAGGTGATCGGCGTGATTCCGTTCGTGGCCCAGGCGAGCGCCGCGATTCATGCCATCGAGACGATGGAGCGCACGCTCGACGCGGAGCTTAGCGGGGCGATCCCCGTCAATTTTGGCGAAACGCCGGCCCCGTGGTCGTTCCGTGAGATCGAGGCGCGGGATTTGGTGTTCACCTACCCGGAAGAGGCGGGCGTACCTGGTTACACGGTGGGACCGCTTAATTTTACGCTTCGCGCCGGTGAAATTGTTTTTCTGATGGGCGGCAATGGCAGCGGAAAATCCACTTTGCTGAAATTGTTTACCGGACTCTACCGCGCACGGTCCGGGCAATTGCTGGTCGACGGTCAGCCGGTCACCCCGGCGGCACTGCCGCGATATCGCAATATGTTTTCCATCATATTCACCGATTTTCATCTGTTCGACCAATTGTACGGCCTCTCGGAAATTGATGATGCGCAGCTCAACCGTCATCTGGCCGACATGGACCTGGCCAACAAGACGAGCTACTATGAAGGCCGGTTTTCCCACCTGCAACTCTCGACGGGGCAGCGCAAACGGCTCGCGCTGATCGTGGCTATTCTAGAGCAAAAGCCTTTGCTCGTCTGCGACGAATGGGCCGCCGACCAAGACCCGCAGTTCCGCCGGCAATTTTACGAGGTGATTTTGCCCGAGTTGAAACGGCAGGGCCGGACGATTTTTGCCGCCACTCACGACGAGCATTATTTCCATGTCGCCGACCGTCGGTTGAAGATGGAGGATGGGCAGATCTCGGTGGTGGAGTCCTCGCTTAACTAGCATGTTGCACTGTCAGCCGCGGTCCTTTCTTGTCCCTTGCACCCATACCCATGACTGAGCCTGCTACCTCTCCCGACACGTCTGGCGCCAGCCCGGACTCGGCATTGGCCCGTTGGTGGGGCTGGCTGTGGCGTCTGCCGTTGACGATGGCCAGAAACGCCCGCGACACCTGGCGGGAGCACAAGCTCTGGTTCTTCGTGATGGCCTTTACAGTCGCGTTCTTTACCGCGTACTATTGGAATGAGATTGTAGTCAAGGTCGGCTCGGGTGAAGCGGGGGTGCTTTACCGCCTGTTTCAAGGTGGGACCGTGGTGGATCGGATTTACGACGAAGGCATCTGGATTGTCGCGCCGTGGAATACGATGACGATATACTCGACGCGAGTGCAGCAGGTCCCCGACGAATTTACAGCGCTCTCGAGCGATGGGCTGGATGTCCGGCTGAAGGTTTCCATCCGGTTTGCGCCGAAAAAAACGAAGCTTGGCTGGCTGCATCAGCGATTCGGCCCCGATTACGCGGAAAAAATTGTGAAGCACGAAACCGAGGCGGAATTCCGCGCGGTGATCGGCCAATACACCCCCGAGCAAATCTACACGTCCACTGGCAATATTCTGCAAACGGTTAGCCAGGGTGTCGTGGCCGAACTCGCCGAACTTCACGTTGAAATGGACGATGTGCTGATCGAGTCCATTCACCTGCCGCCTTCGGTCGAGGCATCCATTGAGGCCAAGCTGCGAGCCCAGCAGTTGTCGATGGAGATGGAGTATCGCATCAAGACCGAAGAGAAGGAGGCTCAACGCAAGAAAATCGAAGCCGTGGGCATTCGCGACTTCCAGGATACTATTACGGGTGGTGGAATTTCGCCGGAATTCCTGCGGTTCAAGGGGATTGAAGCAACCTTAGAGCTGGCGAAATCAAACAATGCAAAAGTCATTGTGATTGGTGGCGGCGCCGACCACTTGCCGCTGCTCTTCGACGGCACATCAAGCCCTTCGGCTCCGACTGTGCCGACCACGGCGGCGGTCCCGACGGCGGTGAGCGGGTCTCCCAAGTCGACTATCGGGGCGAACCGTCCTTGATAGTCACCCGGTCGATCGCTGGATCGTTAACTCCACTTGCTTTTGACCTCTCGCCAGACGCGGTCGTAGACAGCCATAGTTGGCGTCTCGATCCGTTCGAGATGAAAGTCCTTGCCGTTCGCGTTGGAGAAATACGCCGCACCATGCGTGATACTGTGCGAAATCGAGGGCAGGGCGTCCGCCACGGTGGTGGCGAAATTCGATAAATTGGTCAATCTAGCCACCACTTCGGGGCGCAGCAGATAATCGATGAATTTCGAAGCTTGCCCGGGCGTCGAATTCCCACCGGGAGCATCGTTTGTACCTAGAGCTGGACGCTCCGACGGTGGGCGAAGGGCAACGAGCGAACTGCTGATGACGACCGATCCGTCCCTGGGCAGCGCGAGACGGACGCGCTTGTTAGCTCGTGTGGCATGCGCCACGTCGGCACTCAGGGCCAGCGCCAGATGGACCGAGCCATTCCGGAGTTTCTCCCGGATTTGCAATTCAATCGAGCCGAAGCGATCCCGCGAGGCGGTGAGGAGCTTGCCCGCCGCCTCGATTTCCTGTGCGTTGGTTGTCTCCGGCGAATAGCCCAGATGAATCAGTGTCGTCGCGAGCACAGCCGGCCCGTTGTCGAAAATGGCGACGTTTAGTTTGGTAGCGTCACGACTCCAGTTACGGACGAAAAAATCACCCCAGCTCATGGGTAGCCCGTCGACGTAGTCGATGTTATAGGCAATCCCCATGGCGCTCCAAAAATAAGGCACTGTCATCGAGAGATTGGGATCGAAAGCCAATCTGAAACGTTTGGCATTTACACCCAGGATGTTGGGAATCTCCGTCGGAGAAAGCGGTGCGAGCCAGCCCAAGGAGTACAACCGCTTGGAGGCAAAAGCCGATAGCATGGCGACATGGTAAGGCGCGTCTTCATTGGCCAGCGCATGAGCGAGTTCTTCGCTCGAACTGAAGTAGGTAATGTCGATTTTAATTCCCGATTCCTCTTCAAACTCTGCCACCACATTCATGGGCGAGTCCTGATCACGCACGAGGTTTGAGTCATTTTCATGCTGGCGGCTGTCGAAAAAGCCCGCTGGCAGCAGAATTCGTATCACCCCTTCGTCGCCGGCTGCAGTGATGCTTTTCTGGCGCGAGCAGCCGATGGCGGCGAGTCCTCCCAAGGATGCGGCGAGCCATGCACGCCGGGTCCAGTGACGGTCAGAGCCGGGTGGCGGCAGGGATGGCGGGTTCACGACATCGATGTTAAGGTCACGTACGAGGTCGACGCAAGCTCGGTTGCGCGGGCTCGCTTGATCCGTGGAGGGCAGTTTGTCCAGCCGACTCCGAGTGGGGACTCGACGTAGCGATTACGACCGGCCGCTCGTCGACGGCAAAAGGAAGGGACGTCTGGGTGGTTTTTCTAGCGAGAAATAGGGCGACAGCGGGGAATTGGTTTTGTGCAGCGCGTGAATTCTGTAAAATCGATATAGATGCCAGTTGAAGAGCTTTACATTGTTCCGTCGAACCTCCGCAATCGAGTGCGGTGCAAGCTTCAATCCCAGAGCGCAGCGACGCGATCATTCGACGGCACGTATTGCTAGCGGCCGGCGCGGGATTGATTCCGCTGCCTTTGGCCGATCTCGCGGCGGTGACTGGCATTCAAATGAGCATGCTGACGGAACTGGCCGAAAATCAGGGCATCCCGTTTTCCCGCCACCGAGCGCAATCAATCGTCTCATCGCTCCTCGCCGGTCTGGCCTCGCGAGAGATCGCATCGATGGGCCTGGCCACTGCGCTCAAGCTGATCCCCGGGGTTGGAACCGCGCTGGGTGTCGCTTCGCTGCCGTTGGCGGCGGCGGCGTTCACCTATGCTATCGGGACCGTGTTTCGCGATCTCTTCGCGGCAGGCAGGAATCTGGAAAGCTTTAATCCCGAGCACATCATTCCGGCTTTTCGCCAGCAGTTTTCGCAGAGCCGCAAGATCGCGGCGGAAATCATTGGGATCGGGCATGAAACCTCGGCCTCACCGAAAGAGCTGAAGATATACTGCGTCGTTAAACCAAATATTGGGAAATATGGGAAAGTATATCTAAAGACTTATATTGATGGCCGACGGCCGGAGAAATATTTGGGCACCATTGATGAATTTAAAGTGCGTTATGCGGTGGATAATCTGGAGACGGTAAAAAGCCGGATTATCGACGATTATCGCGCCATGTTTTTGCAATATGTGGCGTCGCGCGCGAAGGACGTGGAGGTCAGCGAATTTGAACCGATCGACCTCTAGCAGGCTGCTGAAAAACGCCCCGTTTTGATAGAGCTTGCCCCCTTTTTTGTGATTTTCGCTGTGAACTCAGGCGTCGCGGAGAGTTTCCGCGCCGCGAGCGGCGCGGCCCGCGGCGTTTTCGGGCCGACGCGCGGGGGGCGGGCACACCGCGGGCCCGGCGGGCGTTAGGCCCGCGCCGGGGCAGGCGGTCCGCCGAGCAATTTTGCCATGCGGACCAGATTCCAGGTGGCAATGACG
>CAIKHO010000013.1 GCA_903827245.1 uncultured Opitutia bacterium | reverse complement strand
CAACGTTTGGGGCCAGCGCGGTCGGTCTGCCGGTCAATTTCAGCAACCGGCCCGGTTCGGTTCTGCTCCTTTAGGCCCAAGGTTCAAGTTCATCCATGAGCACGTTCCGCGTCCTCCAGTTCAACATGCAGTTTGGACAGATGTGGGATGACGCCTATCCTGATCGCGCGCCAGTCAACCTCGACATGACGATTGCAGAGATCCGGCGGCACGATGCCGACATCATCCTGTTGCAGGAGGTCGAGCATGCGGTCCCGGGCGGCGTACAGGTTGAGCCGCCACCCCATTACACGCGGCTGCGTGCGGAACTGAAGGGCTATGACAGCTGGTTCAGCTATCCGAAATCCGACCCGCGTGAACTGCCCTTCGGTATTGGCCTGGCCATATTCTCGCGCACGCCGTTGCATGGCCAGATGCGGCGCGACGTGCCGTCCCCGCCGGTCGAATTTGATTTTTTCGGAAAAAAGACGACGCCGACGGACCGCGTGCTGATTGGCGCCAAGACTACCGTCCTCGGTCACGAGCTTCAGCTGTACAACACCCACCTGCTCGCCTTTTTCATGCTCGGCTCGAGCAGTTCCACGCATCCGTTCCAGCGCAACCTCGTGGCCGACCAGCTCGTGGCCTCGCCGGGTGCGACCATCCTCACGGGTGATTTCAACGTGAGCCATCACAACTCCCTCATCAAGCAGTTTGCCGACTGCGGTTTTGACACGGTCCAGCAGACTGCGGTCACCTGGCGGCGCCGGCCTTACGTGCTCGACCACGTCTTCTTCAACTCACCGTTGCGCTGCACGGGCCATCGCGTGCAGCCGACGCCCGCGTCCGACCACCACATGGTGGTGGCGGATTTCGACTTCGCGCGTCAGCCCGGCGGGCCCGCGTCAGTGGCCGCGGACATCGGGCACGCGCAACGGGCCCACCCGGAACGACGCGCCGGTGGCGGCGAGCCCAAGCGCCGCGCTACCGACCGCTCCTGACGCGCTCTTTTTCCTCCTCGCGCTCCTCCGCCAGGCGGGCTTTTTCGTTCACGAGCTGCTGCTGGATCTTGCCGATCTCGTCGGCCTTTTGCGCCACGAACGCATCGTCGAGTTGCTTTTTCAGGAAGATTTCCCGTTCGGCCAGCTTGCCTTGGTAGACCCGGTCGATTTCCGCGAGGCGGCCCTTCTGTTCCGGCGTCAGCGGCTTGCCGGCACTGGGATCGGACTTGGCCAGCCGTTCCATCGCGAGTTCGTAGGAGCTTTTCATTGGCGCACTGTGGCACAGTAATCGGAACATGGAAACCAGTAACTCGGGGCGCATGGCCGCTCCGGCCCGTCATTCGTAACTCAGGCCGAAACCCAGCACCAGCGCCGCCATGACGAAGGGCGGCCAGAAGCCGCCCCAGCGTTTTTCCCAGCGCAACTGGTACCCGGCCAGCATGAGGGCCAGCAGTGACACCAGGATCGCCGCACCCAGCCATGGAGCGTTGAAATGCGCGGCAAACCACATCGCGGGGAGCCGGAGAAACTCCCGGACCGCGCGATCGATGCCCCACAGCAGAAGCACCGCGGCGTGGTTGAACAACACGCTGGCTGAGGTCAGCCCCGCTAGGCCGCCGAGCAGCGAAACGAATCCCGCCAGGATCACCAGTGACGACGCGGGAATCAGCGCCAGGTTGACGAGCAGCGCGCCGGGCGTGAACAGCCTGAAGAACAGCACCCCGCTGGCCGCACCCACAAGGGCCGCCGCGAGACCGAGCGCCATGGCCGATACGATCCAGTGCCAGGCCGCCGACAGCCCGGACTGCCACCAACGCCAGGTCACCGCCGGCAGGTCGCGGAACGGGGTCCACTTTGCCTCCAAGGTGTCCGCCAGCGGCAGGCCGAGCAGCAGCAGTGCTGCCACGATGCCATAGCTCATCTGGAAGCTCGCGCTGAAGATTTGCAGCGGGGCGGCCAGCAGCACGAGGAACACCGACGCCGTCAACGCCGCCACCGGGTTGGACGGCACCCGGAGCACGAAGGCGGACTGCAGGAAAGCCACCATGACAAACGCCCGCACCGCCGAGGGTGCTGCGCCCGTGATGTCCACGTAGAGCCACAGCGTGGCCAGCCCGAGCGGAAATTGCATCGCGCGCGGCAGGCGCAGCAACGAAAGCACCGCCTGCAACCCGCCGGCAATGACCGCGATGTGCAGCCCGCTGATGGAGAAAATGTGCATCGTCCCGCTCTGCCGGAACAGCAGGATTTGCTCTTCGTTCAATTCGTTCTGCTGGCCCAGCAGCATGGCCCGCAGGGTGGCCGTCAGTTCCGGCCGCTTCATCGCCACGCCCTGGCCAAGAATCGCGGAAAACTGCCGGGCCGCTTTCGCGCAGAACCGCGCGTACGCCGTGGGCGCGGCCTCCTCGCGCAGGACGCGTCCGCGTGTAAGCCGGAAATTGATGCCGCTGTTCGCGAGATAGCCGTCGAACGTGTCTGCTGGCGGATCGCGCGGCAGCACGGCGAGAACGCCTGCCGCGAGCACGACCGCCGAGGGCAGCGGCGCGGATTCGCCCGGGCGCAGGGCCAGGGAATAGTAGAGTCGCTGCCCGGACAGTTCGCGGACGGGCCCGTCGGCGCGCACGATCGTGGCGAGGCCGGTTGTTCTCCTTTCGTCCGCCTGCGGAAATGCCCGGTCCAGCCGCAGCGCCAGCCGCACCTCGCGCGGTGGCAGGCCATCCCACACGGGCAGGCGCTGCCGATGCAGGGCGTAGCTGGCCCAGCCGCTGAGCGCCATCGCTGCCACCAGCGCAGGCGCCCACAGCCGCGGAGCACGAGACAAGGCCGTCACGGCCAGCCCGGCGGCGACCAGTGCGCAGCCCAGCAAACACGGCACCGGCGCAACGCCGGCAGTCTTGCCCGCGGCCAGGCCGCCCATGAACGGCAGGACCAGCCAGAGCAGGGGAGCGCGGTGCCCGAGGGTGCGACTGGTCATGTCTGTGAAACGTGGGTCACCGGCACGATCTTTCAGCAATCGATCGTTTTCGTTCGGCTATTTCCGATGCGGGAACCATCGGATCTTCCTGCTACCAAGCCGTGGCGAGCGTCGCGGTTATTCCCTTCGCCCTTGTTTCCGCATCCATCGTGCGCACCTTTGGTGGAGCACGATCATGCCGCCGGACGACCAAACATCGCTCTTTGCCGAGGAACCCCCGCCTCCGTCGCGGGAATACGTATTCGCGGAACGCCGTCCGACCACCAACTCCGCTTCACCCGATGGGCTACGCCGGGCGGGCCAGCCGCTCGCGGCGCGCATGCGGCCGCGGCGGCTGAGCGAGGTCGTCGGCCAGGAGCACATTCTCAAGCCGGGCAGCCTGCTGCCGCGGCTCGTGGCGCAGAACCGGTTTGGCTCGCTGCTGTTCTACGGGCCGCCCGGCAGCGGCAAGACCAGCATCGCCGAGGCCATCGCCCATGAGACGAAGAGCCGTTTCGTGCGCGTCAACGCCGTCATGTCCAACGTCGCCGAGCTCCGCGAGATCCTCGCCGCGGCGCGGCGCCTGCCCGAGGCCGGCACCATCCTGTTCATCGACGAGCTGCACCGGTTCAATAAGTCGCAGCAGGACCTGCTCCTGCCCGATGTCGAGGAGGGCACCGTCCGCCTGATCGGCGCCACCACGCACAACCCCGGCTTCTACGTCAACCCGCCGCTCCTTTCCCGCAGCCACCTTTTCCGGCTCGAGCCGCTCCCGCCCGCGGCCATCACCGGCGTGCTGCGCGCGGCACTCGTTGATGTCGAACGCGGCCTCGGGGCCCGCGGGGTCACGGCGGACGACAAGATCCTAGCCGACCTCGCGGTGCTCTGCGACGGCGACCTGCGCCGCGCGCTCAACGCCCTCGAGGTGCTGGTGCTTGGCCTGCCGGAGCGCGCGGTTGTCACCACGGCCGAGCTCGAGGTCTTCGCCCGCGAGCGGCGCATTCGCTACGACGCCGACGAGGACGAGCATTACGACACCATCTCCGCGTTCATCAAGAGCTGCCGCGGCGGCGACCCCGATGCCGCGATGTACTGGCTGGCGAAGATGCTCGCCGGCGGTGAGGACCCGCGCTTCATCGCGCGGCGGCTGGTCATCCTGGCCAGCGAGGACGTCGGCCTGGCGGATCCCCAGGCGCTGCCGCTGGCCGTCGCGGCGCACCACGCGTGCGATTTCATCGGTCTGCCCGAGGCCGAGCTCACGCTGGCGCACGCCACGCTCTATATCGCGACCGCGCCGAAGAGCAATTCCGCGACCATCGCCCTCGGCGCCGCGCACCGCGCGCTCAAGGAGTTGCCCGTCCAGACCATTCCCGCCGCGCTCCGCAGCAAGAGCGGCCAGGCAAACAAGCGCATCGGGCAGGGGAAGGACTACGCCTACTCGCACGACTTCGCCGAGAATGTCTCCGGCCAGGATTACCTCGAAAAACCGCTCACGCTCTACACCCCGAAGACCTCCGGCGCCGAGGTCGCCATCGCCGAGCGGCTCGCCCGCTGGCGCGCCCTGAAGATGAAACTGACTGCGAAAAAAGCGTAGGATATCGGTCGTCAGGTGCCACGCGCCGGACAAGCACGCAGGACGCGCGAACCCCGGATTTTCTACCACAGATGGCACGGATTGCACAGATGGGTCGGATTGAGGCCCGATATTTGCGCCATCCGTGTAATCAGTGGCCAATCTCCTCGGGGCTTTCCGCCGCATCGCATTTCCAATTTGCCCGCGCCCGGTTTCACGGAAATCCTTCGCTCATGAATTACCCCGCCATGCTTCGCGTTGCCTTGGTCGCCTGTTCACTGGCGGTTGCCGCCCGCGCCGGCGATTACGCGCCGGAGCCGGGATTTACCGCCCTGTTCAATGGCAAGGATCTCACCGGCTGGCAGCATCAGGATGGTCCCGCGCTGGACGGGAAGACCGATGGCGGCGATGGCCGCTGGTCCGTCAAGGAGGGCGGGATCCTCGAGGGAAACAACACCAAGGGCCGCGTCCTGCTCTGGACGGTGAAGAGCCTCCCGAAAAATTTCGTGCTCCGGCTGGAGTTCCGCCCGGCGGCGCACACCGACAGCGGGATTTTCTTCAACAAGGTCCAGCTCCAGTGCGGCGATTACTCGACCTACGCTTACAAGGGCCTCAAGGCCTTCAAGCCGCAGGATTGGAACGCCATTGAAATCGCCGTGAAGGACGGTGCCGCGCTCTGCACCTGCAACGGCGAGCTACTGGAAGCTGCATTGAAGGTTCCCGAGGCCGCGCAGCTGGCGCTGGAAGCCGACCGCAACCAGATCGAATACCGCAACATCCGGATCAAGGTGCTGCCGTGATCGGAAGGGTGGCCGCCGACCTTCCGCCGTCGCCAAGGCTATGGCGCACAGGCTGGGCGGTGGATTGAACTGATCGCAAGCGATTCCGAGTCGCGATCCACCTCT
>CAIKHO010000012.1 GCA_903827245.1 uncultured Opitutia bacterium | reverse complement strand
ACGCCGCATGCGTGCCGCTCAAGTACAACCATCGTTCCTACAAGGACGGTGAGGTGTATTTTTTCTTCAACGAGTCCAAGGACGCACTGACGCGCACGGCGACGCTCGTCGGCCAGGGCCAGGTGCAGGTGTGGGATGCGACCAATGGGAGGATCCATCCGCTGGCCGGCGTCGCGCGGGCCGCCGGCCGCGTGGCGGTGCCACTGGACCTCGAGCCGCAGGAAGCGCGCTTCATCGTGATCGGCGCGCTCCCCGCCGGTGCCGGTGGCCCGCTGCCGACCGTCTCCACCAGCCAGTCCATCGCCAATCTGGACGGCGACTGGTCGGTGACACTGGGCGAAAAACAAGTGACCGGGTCGCTCAAACCCTGGGACGAAATGGGCGTCCCGGCGTTCACCGGCACGGCCGTCTACCGGCGAGAATTCACCCCGGCCGCCGCGCCGCCGGGCAAGCACGTCTATCTCGACCTGGGCAACGTGCATGAAATCGCCCGTGTCCGCCTGAATGGCCAGGAACTCGCGGCGAGTCCGTGGCCGCCCTACCTTTGGGACGTGACGACCGCGTTCAAGAGTGGCGCGAACACGCTGGAGGTGCAGGTGCAGGCAGCTCCACCCGCGGCCATGCGCGGTCGGGGAGTGGGAATGCCCGGCGGTCCGGCCGGCGGCCCTCCGGGCGCCGTTGGAGCCCCGCCGCCCCCCGCTCCCGCCCCAGCCGCGGTCGCCGGCTCGGGACTGCTCGGGCCGGTGAAGCTCGTCGTGCAATGACCGTCGGCCATCACCTCGCGTCGAGGATCGGGGGCGATGCCTCGGTCGTTTTTGACCATCCCCCCGATCGATCGATGGCACCCGGTCGCGACGTCAGATGCTCCAGGATCACATTCTCGAACTGCGAGCTGGAGGAGGTCAGGCCGGCGGGAGAACGGCAACATTCCCCTGGCGCCGCCTAATGAGTTTGATTGTGGAATTCATCAGCGGGATCTCCCTTTGCCGCGAAGATAAATTTACCCTCTCCCGCCAATCCCTATGTCATCCCAAACTCGCCGCCAATTTGCCAAACTCGCCCTCGCTGCATTGCCCGCCTCGGGGTTGCTTGGCCTCCTGAACCGCCTCCACGCCGCTGACGCCACGCCACTTCTGCCCAAGGTTAACTCCAAGGTGGCCGGCGTTCAGATCGGCCTCAACGTGCCTTACAGCTTCGCCGACGTCCAGATGAGCGGCCCCGAGGTCCTGAGTCGCTGCGTCCAGCTTGGAATCAGCGGACTGGAGCTGCGCACCCAGCCCGTGGAGGCGTTTCTCGGTGCGCCGGCGTCCCTGGTCGGCGCCAAGGCGCTCGTGGCGGCGGCGGCGGGGGTCGAGTCGGTCGACGCCCAAATGCGGCGGTGGCGCCTGGCGGCCCCGACCGAGCGCGTCCCGGATTTTCGCCGCACTTACGAGTCGGCGGGGGTCCTGATCGAAATCGTGAAGGTTGACGGCATTTTCAAGATGTCGGACGAGGAACTCGATTACGTCTTCACGGTCGCCAAGGCCCTCGGTGCCCGCGCCATCTCTACCGAAATCAGCCACGAGGAGAGCGACCTGAAGCGGCTCGGCGACTATGGCGTCAAGCATTCGCTCTGGGTGGCCTATCACGGTCATACCTCGGTAACCCCGGCGCATTGGGAGCGGGCGTTCGCTCTGTCGCCGCGCAATGCGGCCAACGTCGACCTCGGGCACTTCATCGCGGGCAACAACTATTCCCCGATCCCCTTCATCAAGCAGCATCACGAGCGCATCACCCACGTCCATGTCAAGGACCGCAAGCTGCAGATGGGACCGAACGTCCCCTTCGGCGAGGGGGACACGCCCATCGTCGAATTTCTGCGCCTGCTCCGGGACACACGGTGGAATATCCAGGCGACGATCGAGTTTGAATACAAGATACCCGCCGGCTCGGACCGGATGACCGAAATCGCGAAGTGCGTGAAGTATTGCCGGGACGCCCTGGCCTGACCCTTCACGATTCTTTTCTCCGAGTTCAAATCCTAGTCCGGAAACGAGATAAAATTGCACTGCAAACGATCAACTGCGCCCAATGGCAAATAACATGAAATCCTTCACCCCCATCCCGGTCTCGCGCCGCAATTTCGTGCAGGGATTGGGCGGTCTGGCGGCAGCGGCGGCCGCAGCCCTGGCTCTTCCCCATGTCGCACGCGCCGACACCCGTGTGGCCCGCACCGCCGGACTGAAACTCAAGCTGTCGCTCAACGCCTATTCGTTCAACGGTCCCTTGCGGGACGGCACGATGACCCTCCATGACGTCATCCGTTTTTGCGCTGAGCAGGGCGTGGATGGTTTGGACGCGACCGGATACTACATGCCCGGTTATCCGAAGGTGCCGGACGATGACTACATCTACGCGCTGAAGCGGACGGCCTTCGTCAACGGAGTGTCGATCAGCGGCACCGGGACGCGCAACGATTTCACGACGCCGGATGCCGCGGCCCGCAAAGCGGACGTCCAGTTGGTCAAGAACTGGATCGAGGTCTCGAGCAAGCTGGGTGCTCCCGTCCTGCGCATCTTCTCGGGCAAGGAAGTACCCGCCGGGCACACGTTTGACGAAGTGCTGGCCTGGATGGCGAGCGACGTGAAGGAGTGTGCGGACTACGGACGCAAACACGGTGTGATCGTCGGGCTTCAACCCCATAACGACTTTCTGCAGACCGCCGACCAGACGATCCGGCTCGTCAATGCCGTGAACTCGGAATGGTTCGGCGTCATTCTCGACATTGGCAGTCTGCAGCAGGGCGACCCCTATGTGGAGATCGAGAAATTGATGCCGTACGCCGTCTCCTGGCAGGTCAAGGAGATGGTCACGTCCGGCAAGACCACGATGCCGGTTGATCTCAAGCGGCTGAAGGGCCTGATCAACCGGGGAGGTTACCGCGGGTTTCTCCCGATCGAGTCGCTCTACGCGAAGAACTCGAGCGAAGGCGTCGCGAAGTTCGTGGCCCAGGTGAAGCAAGAATTCTCACTTTGAACCGGGGCGGTCCTCCATCGCCTGCTTTCAACCAGCGGCTCATCATGGTTCGATTAATTTTCTTCCTCGCCGTCCTGAGCTGCAGTCCGCTCCTCCGGGCGGAGGGCGCCGCCCGCAACTTCCGGATCACGACTCTCTATCATGTCGGCTATTGGGTCCGGGATATTGGAAAAGTCCGGGACTTTTACGGAAAATATCTGGGCTTCGAGGAGCCTTATGTCCTGAACTACCCCGATGGCAAACTGCAGCTGGCGATCATGAAGGTGAACGAGCGCCAGGTGATCTACCTTTTCCCGGATGCGTCCAAGATCAAGCCCAACGGAGAGAACCTCGATCATTTGGGCCTCTTGGTGGACAACATCGCCGCGCTGCACGACGACCTCATCGTCCGGGGCGTCAAGGTCGGCGATCCGAAACGTGGCCGCATCGGTGATCTGCTGATGGGAGTCCGGGATCCGGACGGACATCCTTTTGAGCTCACCCAGCTGGAGCCGGAGGGCCAGTTGCTGCAGCACCAGGGAAAAAATCTGCTGGCCACCCGCATCTCCTCGCATCTGCGCTCGGCGACCCTCGTCGTCGCGGATCTGCCGGCCGCGGTGAGCTACTATCGCGATATTCTGGGGTTCAAGGAAATCGGGACCGTCGGCGACGCGACGCGGTTGCAGGTGCCGGATGGTACCGACTTCGTCGAGTTGGTGCTGGCAGACAGGAAACCGGACGCCGCAGGCGCGCGTTCGGTTCCGCAGTACACCCTGGTGGTCCCGGATGCCGCCAAGGCGTTTGCAACCCTGGCCGCCCGGTCGCAATCCGGTGAATTTCCCGTCCCCGCGCCGATGAGCATCACCCGTGATGGCAAGCGTCAGACCAGCGTCGTCGACCCCGACGGCACGCGGGTGATCCTTTCCGAGTAAGTTCGCTCCCGGCCCTGCCGGCTCGCTCCTGGACTCGGCCGGTCAGGCATCAGTTTTAATGCGTCCCCAGAGGGATTCGGGCGAGGCTAGGACAGTTTAATAATTGTTCTAGCCGGGGTCGATGACCCCGGATTTGCCATTCTTCTATCGCGGACCCCAAGCACCGGGGTCATCGACCCCGGCTACAGTATTTTTGAAAGCGCCCTAGGCATCACCAGCTCAAGCCGACGCCAACCGGGATGTAGAAGATGGTCATGACACTCGCGCGCACCTTGCCGAAATCTTTTTGGCGAATTCCGGTGCCGAACTTGGTGTGGTTTTGCGGACCGGTGGGCCTCCAGTTCGCAATGGCGGCGGGAAGGTCCCGGTCAAATCGGCGCGATGTGACCTCGACTTTCGGCATGAGCACGACTTCGGGGTCGAGCGCACCTTGTGATGCCTGATCGGCGGTGAATGATTCCGGACTCTTCGCCCGAACGCTGGGTTCCCGGAAATGCGAGTCGCTCATCACGCGGGGACTTAGTCGGAGGTCGGCGATTTTGTCTTCAACAGGATTTTCCGAATGGTGTGAATTATTGGTCATGCCCGCCAAACGAATACCGCTCGATCCACTTCTCCAGCTCGGTGCGCCGGATTCGGATCAACCTTGTGCTCGGCCTGAACACCCTCAACTCCCCATCCTCAATCCTGCGTTCTAGGAACCGCCTGGTGCAGCCGATTTCTTCGGCGGCCTCGGCCAAGGTTAGGAATGGGCGAGGGTTAGCCATTGGCCATCTTCCGGATCGCCGCCAGGGCTTTCTGGTACGGTACCAGGACCTTCCCGCGCTGATTCCCTGCTTTACGCAGGCGTACTAGCATGAGCAATCCGCGTTTCTCCATGTCGTAATACTTGGATCGGCTCAGGCGCAAAATGCGGATCGGGGCCTTTCTGCGGCAGCGGGAAAAACTCCGGTGGGACAGGACCGACAGTCCGAAACTGATTCGAGATTGCCTCGGCGATTTCCAGAATCAACGCGGCTCGCTTAAGGTCCTCCTCGGTTGGCATGGGCTAGTGTTGGTGGGCACCGTCGTACTCAATCGGCAGTGTGTCGCCCTTCACGTAGAGGGGGTGCTTTGGTGATCCGTCTGCATTTACGGCTAGGCAGTGCATTTTCTGAGGCGAAGTAGCGCGAATTAATTCTGTCACAATCCGTTCGCGCTGGCAGAAGGAGCCGTGCTTTCCCCACGCGGCTACAACCATCTCTGATGTCCGGGATAACCGCATGAGAGTCGCGTCGTTCTCAGGGCCCACCGGGTCGAGAGTAGCCTTCATGTCCTCGGGGCGCGTGGCCCGAAAGGCGAAGAGGTTTGTCATCACAAAGCAGTTGAAGCCCCACACATCTGAGAAGTTTTTGATCCGCCGTAACGTCGGATCGAGTTGCTGCTCGTCGGCCGTCGAAGGGTTGAGGCCGATCCATAGGATCTGGCGTACCGGCATCAGGTTGTCCCACCGATGCTCGAGCGAATAGCGATATCGCCGGCAGGGCGAGAAGACGCAGGCGTTGGTCATTTTCTCTACTGGGGATCGTGCTGTTTGCTGGTTTATCATCTGATCTGTGTAACGCGCGGAGGGCAGGGGGCTGTTCATCGCTCACTTCTTGCTAGCTCCTCCCGACTTGAGAATCGGAGCGCCTTCCAATTTATCGATTTTGTAATGTTTCGTCTCCACAAGCAGTTCCAGAATTTCCGCTACGGGTTAGAGTCTCCTCGCGCCTGTGTGTACCTCGGATGGCTCCGATTTGCCCTTAAATCGAATCAGGGCCTCGTATCGGGCTCCCGGCCCTTGGGGTGGAATCTTCCACTCGCCGTGCTCAGTTTGGTGTCCTATTTGTTCCCTATCCGTTCCCTTAAACTGAACTAGCTCTGTAGATGGTGCCCCCACGGGGAATCGAACCCCGCTTTGAAGATTGAGAATCTCCTGTCCTAACCGATAGACGATGAGGGCATCAATCGAGCGGACAACAGTTGGGTTTTGGCGCTTTGCGTCAAGTGTGAGTT
>CAIKHO010000011.1 GCA_903827245.1 uncultured Opitutia bacterium | reverse complement strand
CCGATCTCGCCCGGTTTGCGGTCATCAAGCAGGGCGTCCGCAAGGAACGCCCCTACGTTTTGGCTCACGACTCGGCGGCGCGGGCTTGCAGCCAGAGCAGGTCGGAAAGCCGGTTTACGAACCGGCGCAGTTCGGGTCGCACCGTCCGCCCGTTAGCGGGCAGGGACGTGAGCCGGCGCTCGGCGCGCCGGGCGACAACGCGGGCCTGCTCAAACGCCAGGGACTGCGGGTTGGCCCCAGGGGTTGCCCAGCCGTCGAACTTCAGGCCGCGTGCCTCGAGTTCCGCGACGGCCGCGTCGAGGCGTTCAAGGTCGGTCGCGGTGATCCGCGCCAGCTTCGACTCCTCGTAACGAAGGCGGTCGCCCTCCGCACAGACCAGCTCGCCCATGAGGGCGACGAGGTTGTGCTGCACGGTGCGCAGCAGCGCGGTGGTGGCGGAATCCCCTCCCTGCAGCGCCGCCGCCCCGAGCGCGACATTGAGCTCGTCGAAGGCCCCGACCGCCTCGATCTGTGGGTGATCCTTCGGCACGCGCTGGCCGTACAGAAGGCTCGTGGTGCCGTCGTCGCCGGTGCGCGTGGAGATGGAGGCCATGTGGTGCGATGGGTCTATGCCGGCATGAATTTCCGGGCAACCCGGAATCCATGGAGAAGACTGCTTGCAAGCGATGAGCAGCGCCCCACGTCGGAACAATCGTTCGACTCACGACAAGCTCGGGGGCCCTGAGCCGGGACGATGCAGTCGCCGGTAGCAGCCGACGTGAGGAGGCTGGTTTGAGGTGAGTCACCAAACCCAGCCTCGTGACCTCGGCTGCTACACCGATCGCTGCGGTTCAACTGCATCGTTCCGCTGAGTCGGCCTCATTGCAGTAGGAATGGGGTGGACCGTGACCTCCTGCCGTCGCTGAAGCTTTGGCAGGCCGCAACGGCCTCGCGTGGGCACCGTAGCCTTGGCAAAGGTGGCCGCGCGCGGTTGGCCGGCGGGCTGTTTCAGCCCCCGCCCGGGGGTCGGCGGCCACCATTCAGTCCGGCATGGTTCACGGCAAACAGGACTTCAACTGTATGAGTCCGGCTGAGCCCGTCGAACGGGCAAGCAGGCTCCGGCATTGAGGAAAACCGAATGCCTACGTCACGATCCGCTTCGCCGCCAGCTGGGCGCGTAGACAAAGCTCGGCGGCCTTGAAGGCATGGGCCTGCGTCATCGCGTGCTCGGTGCCGTTGAGGCAGTCGAGGATGAGCTGGCCGAAGAAGCGGAAGCCGACCTGGCCCGTGACATTGAGGTGCCGCTCGCCTTTTTCGTCCACGATGTACACGTGATCGCCGGTCTTCTCGCGGCCGACATCGACGTACTTGCGCAGCTCGATGTAGCCCTTGGTCCCGAGGATGACGGTGCGGCCGTCGCCCCAGGTGCTGAGGCCGTCGGGCGTGAACCAGTCCACGCGAACGTAATTGGTCGCGCCGTTGTTGCCGAGCAGCGTGGCTTCGCCGAAGTCTTCCAGTTCCGGCTTGTCCGGGCTGGCGTAGTTGGCCACCGCGGCATGAGTCACCGTTGCATCGGTGGCGCCGGTAAAGGTCAGGAACTGCTCGAACTGGTGGCTCCCGATGTCGCAGAGGATGCCGCCGTACTTGGCGCGCTCGAAGAACCACGCCGGGCGTCCGGCCTTGCCGAGGCGGTGCGGCCCGAGGCCGACGACCTGGATGACGCGGCCGATCACCCCGGCCTGCACGAGGTCGGTGGCATACATGGCGGACTCCACATGCAGGCGTTCGCTGTAATAGACGGCGTATTTGCGCCGCGTGCGCGCGACGACGGCCTTGGCCGCGCTGAGTTGGTCGAGCGTGGTGAAAGGCGCCTTGTCCGTGAAGTAATCTTTGCCGGCCTCCAGTACGCGGGTGCCCAATGCGGCGCGGTCGCAGGGTACGGCGGCGGCGGCGACGAGCCTGATGGCCGGGTCGGCCAGGATCTCGTCGAACGCCCGCGCCACCCGGACCTGCGGGAACTTCGCCTGGAAGGCCTCGACCTTCTTCGGGTCGGGATCGTAGACCCATTTCAACTCCGCGCCGGCCTCGAGCAGGCCATTGCACTGGCCGTAGATGTGGCCGTGGTCGAGATGGGCGGCGGCGAAGATGAACTCACCTGGTTTGACCACCGGGCTGGGTTTGCCCTGCGGTGCGTAATTCATGCCGTCGGATTTTTGGCTCATGCGGGAGTGGGGGGAAAGGTGGTTGGCCGGCGTCACGCCTTCGCGGCCTTGGCGGCGTCCCGCGTGGCCTTGGCCAGCGCCTTGACGGACTCATCGATCTCCGTGCGGATTTTTTTCTCCATGCGGTCGATGAAGAGCACGCCGTTGAGGTGGTCGACCTCGTGCTGGACGCAGCGGGCCAGCAGGTCGTCACACACCAGCACGTGCGGCACGCCGCGCTCGTCCTGGAACTTCACGGAGATCAGGTCGGGCCGCGCGATATCGCCGCGGATGGCGGGGAAGGAAAGGCAGCCTTCCTCGTAAACCGTCTCGGTGGTGTCTGGCAGGACCGTCACCACGGGGTTGGCCAGCGTCAGGGGCATGAACAGGTCGAGGGGTGGCTTCGCGCCGTCGAGCGTCCAGTTGAAATCCGCCTTGGCTTCGCGCAGGTCCATGACGCACAGCATCAACGCGCGGCCGACCTGCTGCGCGGCGAGGCCGATGCCGTTGGCCGCGTGCATGGTCGCGATCATTTCCGCGGCGAATTCGGCCAGGGCGTCGTCGAAGACGGTGACTTTCGCGCCCTTTTTGCGGAGGATGGGATGGTTGTAGTGAACAATTGGCAGCGCCATCGGTCGGTGAGGCCCAAAGCGTTAGATTGCCTCCTAGCCTCCGCAACTGAATACTTGAATGCAATGAGCGACCCCGTCCCAAACCGGAAAGGCTCCCCCTTTGCCGTGGCGGCATGGCTGGTCGCGGGCCTGCTTCTGGTCGTGGCGGCGTGGTCGCTGCCGGTGAACCTGAAGTCGGTGTCCCCGTCGCTGCTCCGGGCGGCGGGCGAGGGCACGCCGTCCGTCGGGGCATTCGGGCGCGACCTCGTCGACTTTGAGAAACTCGGCCCGGCCAGCCTCGTCCTCGCCACCGCCCGCACCTTCGGCGATCCCCGCGCCCCCGCGCTGGGGGAGGCGATCGACAAGCTGGCCGCCCGCCAGCCGGAACTCGTGGCCTGGGGCGGCTGGGATCCGTTCCTCGATCCGTTGTTCAACCTCCACGAGAGCAAGGGCCGCGCGGCGAGCACGCCGGTGCTGACCTTTTTGCTGCCGGAAAGCGCCCGCGCGACGCTCCGGGCCTACCTCGCCAATTCCCGCTCGCAGGGCGTGCAGTCCCTCCTCAGGACGCGGGACCTGACCGCGACCGGCCGTTTTGTCCCGGCGACACTCCCGGGCGGCCAGCCGCTCGAAGCCGTGATCCTGCTCTCGGCCCTGCTCTACCAGGGGGAACACCTGTCCCTGTCGCTCCAGCGCGAACTGCGGGGACTCGCCGAAACCGCCGCGGCCCAGAAGGAGCTCGGCGAACTCGAGGCTTTCGACCTCGACCTGCTTTCCCTCGGCCAGCGTCTCGACTGGATCCAGTTGTGCGAGCTGCTGCGGCGGACCGAGGATACCAAGACCGTCGGCGAGTACGCCCATCTCGCGCGGGTGGCGCCCGACCAGCTGCCGCTGATCTACACGGCCGCGCTTTTTTCCGACTCGGCCGACCGGGTCGCAAGCTACCTGATTGAGTACGGCAAGGCCGGGATCGAGGACCTGCGGCTCGCGCTGACGGACGGACAGGGCGCGGTGCGTCTCCTGCTGCTGCGCCAGGTGCCGGTCAGCCGCACCCCCGGCCCGGAGATCGGCTCGGCGGCGACCTTCGGCCTGCTCCATCCGCGGATCGCGCTCGTGGCGAAGTGGCTGGGTTTCCTCCTCGGGGCCTTCTGCCTGCTGCGCGGCCTCGACCGGGCCCTCTTTTCCCCCGGGCCTGGCCTCGCGCCGACGCTGCCCCACCTGCAAAGCGGCGTGATCGCCGTGCTGCTCGCCGGCCTGCTCGTCCTCGTGACGGAGCCCTTCCTGTTGAAGGGCGCACCAGCCTCCGAGTTCAAGCTCCGCGCGACCCTGCCCGTGCTCGTCACCTTCTCCGAACTCCCTCCTCCCGCCACTGTCAAAAACGCATCCACCATGGACACATCCACCCTGCTCTCCATCGGCTTTTTCGCCGCGCTCCAGGTCACCATGTACCTCATCTGCCTGGTCAAGATCCGGGAGATCGGGCACTCGTCGTTCCCCTCGCTCGTCAAGCTGAAGCTGATGGAAAACGAGGAAAACCTCTTCGACGGCGGGCTCTACGTCGGCATCGGCGGCACGGCCACGGCGCTCGTGCTCCAGGTGCTCGGCGTGATCGAGCCCAACCTCCTCGCGGCCTATTCGTCGAACCTCTTCGGCATCACGTGCGTCGCCCTCGTGAAGATCCGCCACGTGCGCCCCTGCAAGCGGGCGCTCATCCTGGAAAGCCAGGCGTCCTCCACGGTGATGTCCGCGTGATCCCGGCCATGGAAACGCAACCGCCCGCGGGGCCCCGGCAGCCATGAACAAGACCCTCCTGCTCATCCTCTGCGACTTCCTGCTCCTGAACCTGCTGGCGCTCACCCGGTGGGAGAAGGCCGCGCCCGCGGCCGCGCGCCGGCCGCCCGTGCCCGAGTTGGCGGCCAACGCCGCGACCAAGGACCAGGACCTCGTCGCGGCCATGAAACAATCGCTCACGGACGAGCAGGCCACGCGTGAGCAGCTGGCCCAGAAACTGACGTCCACCGAGTCCACCCTGGCGGCGCGCGAGCAGAACCTCGCCACGGTGCAGACCGAGAAGAACACCCTGGCGTCGACCCTTGCCGTCACCCAGCGCACCGCCGCGGACCTCGGGCAGAAGGTCGCCGCGGCCACGCAGGAGGCCACCATGACGAAGGAGCAGCTGGCCCAGCTCCAGCGCGAGCTTGAGCAGAAGCGCGCCGAGGCCGAGCGCCAGCAGCAGGCGCTGGCTAGCCTGGAGAAACAGCAGGCGGATTCGCGGCAGAAGATCGAGGGCCTGACCGTCGCCGTGAAGGTGGCCGAGCAGGAAAAGATCATGCTCAAGGAGACGGCCGACACGTTCAAGCAGCAGGCGCAGGCCGAGCGCCAGGAGCGGGAAAAGGTTCAGGCCACGACCGTGCAGCTCGCGCAGGGCGTGGGCCAGCTGGCGGAGCGCTCGGGCGAGCTAACGAAGGAGATCCGCGACAACCGCCCGATCAACGCCAACGTGCTGTTCAGCGACTTTCTCGCCAACCGTGTCCGCACCACGTTTACCGCAAGTCACCCGAGCTTTTTCGGACAGGTCAACCGGGAGAAGGAGGCGCAGACGGTGTTCGTGACGGACGGCGTCAAGGTCTACGCGCTCCTGCACATCGCCGACACGCCCTTCTCGCTGCTGGAGCCCGGCGCCGACTGGGAAAAAGTCACGGTGGAATTTTCCAAGCCGCCCGCCTATCGCAGCACTGCGGGCGAGATCGACTTTCTTTCGCTCGACCCCCGCGTGGTGGCCCTGCCGGTGGAAACGGCGCAGGTCAGCGCGCTCGGGGTGAAGGTCTACCAGACGGCGCTCGACCCGGTTAAATTCACCGATGCCGTCCTCATCAGCGGCGGAGGCAAGGGCTACGGCGAGGTCGCCTTCAAGCTCGACGCCTCGCAGCCCGGCTACGTGCGGGTCGACAACCGGCTGGTCAAGCGCCTCTTTGGCGACTTCGCCCCGTCGCGCGGAGACCTCGTGCTGAGCAAGACGGGCGAGCTGCTCGGCATCATGGTCAACAGCGACTATTGCGCGCTGGTGAACAATTTCCTGGCGGCCAAGACGATCAAGACCGGCACGGATGTGAAAGCGCAGACTACCAGCCAGACGCTCAACGACCTCGCCGCGCGCTACCAGGGCTTGCCGTTCAAGCTGCAGTAAGGGTGGGGCGCGCCTTGACGCGGTCGGAGTCAAACGCGGCGGGTTAGGGATAACCCGCCCTACCTTTTGGATGTGACGCAGGGGCGTTGCTTGCCGACGCCCTCCGGAGATTCCTAATCCCGGGCGCATCAAGCTGCGCCCCTACCGCGGCGAAAAATCACGCTCCGGAGCAGTCCACCCTGCAGCTCCCGCGATGCTTCCGGCTCAAAGCCGGCGTCGCGGATGATTTGCTCCGAGGGCGGCAGCGCACGGGCTGACACACCCGTTTCCCAGCGGAAAAAAACGTAGAGCAGCGCGACCCAGGCGCGCGCCCGCCATCGTGCGAGCCCATGCGGCGGCACGACAAAATCGGCGAACAGCCAGCAGGCCTCCGGCTGCAATACGGCCTGTACGTGCGCCACGACCCGTTCCGCTTGCGGGGTGGTGAAGCAGTCGAGAAAGAAGAGGGTGATCACCGCGTCATACGCGGCGGCCGGCAGCTGTGCCGCCAGGATATCGTTGCACTCAAAAGTCACGCGGGCCTGCGCCTCCGTGCCCGCGATCCGGGACGCGGCCCGCGCCAGCATGGCGGCACTGGCATCGATGCAGTGAATGCGGGCCACCGGCGCGGCCCGCACCAGCTGGGCGAGGCAGCGGCCATCGCCCTCGCCGAGCACGAGGATGCGGCGGCAGGCGTGCAGGCGAGGGAGAAAATGAAAGCGCGCCCGCTCGAGGTCGCGGCCGAAGGCGAGGAATTCCAGCGGGCGGTAAAGCCCCGCCAGACGGTCGAAACTCGCGGGGCGCGGACTCATCGCAGCTTGAGAACGAGCAGGGGAGCCAGCGGCGTCATCAGGGCGACATCCGCCAGCACGCGGGCGAGTTGCCAGCCCAGTCGCGGTTCCGCCCGGTCGACCGCCGCCAGCAGCAGGCTGCTCGTGAGGGCGCACGCGGCCGCCGCGCGGGCTGCGCCGGACTCGGCGGCGACGAGCAGGACCGCGACCGCCGCCAGTGCCCAGGGCAGCCGGCGGCTGAAGGCCGCGCCACGCCGGAATTGCAGGGTGAAGGAAGTCTGTCCGTGGGTTTGGTCGACCTCCCGTTCCCAGACGGAAATGAGCGCGCAGTTGGCGAAACAGAGGAGCGCGAAGAGGGCGAGCGGCGCGGCCAGCGGGCGCAGGGCGGCATCGGGCCGGGCGGCGATGAAGAGAACCGTCCCGCTCGCCAGCAAGGCGGCCACGCAGACTTCCTTCGGCGCGCGCCAGCGATGATGCCGGTGGATGAGCTGGTGCGACAGCAGGTAGGCCAGCACCGGCGCGAGGAGCAGGAGGCCGGCCTGGATTTCACGGTGCGAGAGGCGGCTGGTCGCGATCGCCAGGTCTGTGGTCAGCACGAGCAACCAGCCCGCGGCCACGGGCCAGCGCCCGCGCTGGTAGAACGCATGCCGCTGCGTGCGCACCTGGCCGGGTCCGAGCCGCCAGCCCTCGATCCAGCGGTCAGCCGCGTAGGCGAGCCATACGGATGATCCTAGCACCAGCGCCTGCGGCCAGCCCAGTGCCACCCCGGCCACCCGCGCGAGCAGCCCCTGCCACAGCAGCGCCACCGCCGGAGCGTCGAGCGACAGCACGGTGGGCCATTGCCACCAATAGGGCCGGCCGGAGGTGAAGGATTTCACGATACGACAACCAAACGGACGGGCAGGCCACAGGCAAACCCGCGCGACGTTCAGGTAGTGTATCAATTTGCCGCGGATCGGATGTAGGAGCGGCTTCACGCCGCGATGCTTCGCCGGCGGACCCCAACCATCGCGGCATAAAGCCGCTCCTACATTTTCAAACTGATACACTACCCGACGTTCAGGTAGGGCGAACCGTCCCAGTGAGCCGTGGTCTCGCGCCTTAAGCTGACGACCGAGGTCAAGGTAGCGCGGTGCTTCAGCCCGCGCTTTGGGACGCAAGCCGCGGGCT
>CAIKHO010000010.1 GCA_903827245.1 uncultured Opitutia bacterium | reverse complement strand
GGTCCGTCCTCCTCGCCGGTTCGCTGCTCGCCAATGCCGGCCTGCTCGCCGCCCTCGCCTACGAGCCCTCGCTCGCGCCGCCCGCCTTCCGTGACTTCTTTGCCCGCGGTGCCCAATCGCCAGTGGACACGACCGCTGCCGCCGCCGTCCCACCCTCGACTCCGGCCAAACCTCAGGCGTCACCCGGCGGCCTCTGGACCAGCCTTCATTCTGGCAACCTTAAGGACCTCGTGGCCCGGATGCAGGCCGCCGGCTTTCCCATCTGGGCCATTCGCGCGGTGGTCGCGGCCGAAGTGAACGGCCGCTATGCCGCGCGCATGCGCGACCTGATGCAGCCGGATCCCAACGCGCCTTACTGGAAGACTGCGCCGACCTTGTTCATGGATTCCACGCGCATGGCGGAGTCCATGAAGCTCTCGAATGAGCGAACAAAGGAGATGCGCGACCTGCTGGGCAATTTCGCCCTCCGCGACGACGGCGAAATCACCTCGGGCCAACGGCGGATGTACGGCGATATCCCTGCGGCGAAGATCGCCTCGCTCGAGCAGATCAACCAGGACTACACCGAGATGACGGCCCAAGTGCGGGCAGCGATGAACGGGATCGTGCTGCCTCAAGACCGGGAAGCGCTCACCTTGCTGGAGAAAGAAAAGCACGCCGACCTCGCCGAGATTCTTACGCCGCAAGAACTCGACGACTACGAGATGCGCAACTCCAACGTCACCGCGCGGCTTCGTCCCGCGCTCGCGCTGTTCAACGCAACGCCTGACGAATTTCGCACGATCTACAACATCCAGCAGCCCGTTGCCGACCAGCTTTATCCCACGGCCCCGGGCATCTACTCCGAACAGGTCAAGGTGCAGCAGCAAGTCGCCGAGCAGCTCAAGACCGCGCTCGGCGACCAGCGCTACGCTGATTTTGCGCGCAGCAGCGACCGCGATTTCCAGCAGCTCTCGCAGCTGGCCGACCGAGAGAATCTTCCCGCCGGCACCGCCGTGCAGGCCTATAATCTCCGCGACAGCCTTTCGCAGGAATCCAACCGCATCTTCAACGACACCTCGCTCTCGACCGATGACAAGCGCGCCGCGCTCCAGTCGCTGGCCCAGAATACCCGTGCCCAGCTCCTCTCCACGCTCGGTCCCACTGCCGGCGCGGCCTACACAAAAAACGCGGCGTGGCTCGCCAATGTCGAACGCGGCGGCGCGGTCACGTTCTCCGGGAACACGACCTCCTTTCGCTCGTTACCCGTCACCCGGCGCCCGGCTTCGGCCCCCGCAAACTGAACCCGCCGCCATGAAAACATCTTCCCTGCTGCTGGTCGGCTCACT
Organism: uncultured Opitutia bacterium; assembly: GCA_903827245.1. Classification (GTDB taxonomy): domain Bacteria; phylum Verrucomicrobiota; class Verrucomicrobiia; order Opitutales; family Opitutaceae; genus CAIUWA01. The sequence continues at coordinate 1,497 of CAIKHO010000010.1, read as the reverse complement.
CGCCGCCAATGTCGCGCTCGCCGCTGTGTTTGTCGTCGGTTTCTCCTCCGCCCAAGCGACCAGACCGAACTCCATGCCTCCCGGACATCCCGCCGGGGCCAGCGGCGCGGACGCCAAATCCACGGCAGCGGCGGCAGTCGATCCGGCGTCCTGGTCCCACCTGCAAACCGACGACCTGCATGCCTTCATGGACCGCCTCCGGGCCGAAGGATTTCCACCCGCGATGTTGCGCGCCATCATGGCGGAGCAGATCCGCATCCAGTTCGCCCCGCGCCGGGCCGCCCTCGACCGCAAAGGCGCCGAACGCCCGTTCTGGGAACCGACCGCCAACGACGCGAAGACCGCCATGGCGTTGCGGCAGATCATGAAGGAGCAGAACCAAGCGGTGAAGGACCTGCTCGGCCCCGACCCCGCCGCGAAGGAGCTCGCGATGTCCAGCCTGCGGCGACAGTTCCCTGGATTGTCCGACGACAAGATCGGCGCAATCAACCGGATCAAGCAGGCCATCAACGAGCAGCAGGGCGACCTCTTCGCCGGGGTTTCCGGCGTTGCCCCGCCAGATGTCACCGCCAAGCTGCGCGAATTGACCAAGGCCGAGCATGATGAAATCGCCAAGACGCTCACGCCACAGGAACTCGAGGAATACGATCTCCGCACCAGCAGCACAGCCAGCCAGCTGCGTTACCAGCTTACCGCGTTCAATCCGACCGAACAAGAGTTTCGCACGCTCTTTGAGCTCCAGAACCAATACAGTGATCAGCTCGGCCCGATGTACTCCATACCCTCGCAGGATGAGATGAAGGCGCGTGCCGACGTGCAAAAGCAGCTCAACGAGCAGATTGTTGCCGCGCTCGGTCCGGACCGCGGTGCCGATTATACCCGCGCCCAAGACTACAACTACCGCCAGACCAGCCAGCTCGTGACCCGGCTCGACCTCCCGCCTGAAACCGCCAACGACATCTATTCATTGCAAAAGGACATCCAGCAGCGCGCCAATGCCGTGCGGATGGACCGCACTCTTTCGCCCGACGTTCGCACCCAGCAACTTGCCGCCCTCGCCGATGAAACCAAGGCCAAGGTAACGGCTTCGCTCGGCGAAACCGGCTTCGAGGCGTACAAGCAGTACGGCGGCTCCTGGATGCAGGCCCTCCAGCCGCCCGTGCGCCCGGCCAGCGGCACCCCAGGTGCGGCGACGCCGGCGATCGGCGGAAGCTCCACAATCATCTTCCGCCAGTAGCGATTGCACACGCTTGAAATCGGCGAGGGTTCGGCCAAGAACCCCGATCCTGCATCCGCTCGATGAAAGCCTGCCGCTTTTTCTTCACATTGGTCTTCGTACTCGTCCACGGTCTGGCGGCCGACGCCGGCCCCGCCCAGCGACCGCAGTCGAACACGGTTTGGTCCAGCCTTTATTCCGAAAACATTCTGGCCTATGCGACCAATCTACGCGCGGCTGGCTGTCCGGAACCAACCGTCGGATTGTTGATCTCGCAGGAG
>CAIKHO010000009.1 GCA_903827245.1 uncultured Opitutia bacterium | reverse complement strand
GACCGCGACCTTGATGGCGCCCTCGGAGGTACCGAGCTTCCGGCCGATGGCCTCGTAGCTGACGTCGCCGCGGCCGCCCCAGAGCAGGCCCCGCAGCTCCTCGAAGAGGGGTTCCTTGCCGGCGGCCGCATATTCCCGTCGCAGGATTTGCATCACCTGCTCGAGCAGGCTGGCCGCCCATTTCTGGTCGTAGAGGCGCTCGGGCGTCAGGTTGGTGGCAGGCTCGCTCTGGTAGCTGGCCTCGGCCTGGAGCTCGTCGAACGACACGAGGCTGTGGCCGCCCCCGCGTTTCTGGGTGCCGGCCCGCGCGCATTCGTTCGCATGGAAATTCTGCAGGGCGCTGAGCAAAAAGGTGCGAAACCGCCCGCGTTCCCGGTCCGCACGCGCGATCACGTCCTTTTCCAGCAGGAAGGCAAAGAACGACTGGATGAGATCCTCCGCGTCATGGGGCGCGAGGCCGCGGCGGCGGGCGAACGAATACAACGGATACCAATAGGCCCGGCACAATTTATCGAGGGCCGCCGCGCTGCCGGGAGAAGTTGAGCCACCGGCCTGGAGCACCACCGTCCAGCGCGTGGTCGCAAACACCCGGGCGCCCTGGCCGGCGGCGGATCCTTGTTCTTGGATAACCATGGCGCGGGCATAGAAGCACAAACGATTCCCGAGACCAGTGCTATCTTGGTTAAACCACAAAGGCACCAAGAGCACAGAGGCTAGGCAGCAACCAGGGTAAAAACGTACTTCGCCTCACAGGTGAAAATCTCTTCGGCCGGATCGGCATCGTAAAATATCCGCTGGGTGCCCTTTGCGTCTCCGTGGTTCAAATCCGACTGCGGAATTCAGGATTTTTAGCCACTGATGGCACAGATTGCACGGATGCAGAACGCTGCAGAGAAGGGGAATTGATCCAGGTCGGTCATTTGTGCCCATCCGTGAAATCAGTGGCCAAAACTGTTTTCCGAGGGGCGGTCCGGCCATCGAGCCATGTCCTACGGCCGCGCGGAAAGGATTTTCTCCTGCAGATGGGTGCAACGGAGTTTCGATTCGCTGTTGCGCACGGCCATGGCGTAGGCGGCGGGCTCGCCGACGAGGAAGACTTTTTTCCGGCCCCGCGTGATCGCGGTGTAGAGCAGGTTGCGCTGCAGCATCATGAAGTGGGCCTTGAGCAGCGGGATGATGACCACGGGATATTCGCTGCCCTGCGACTTGTGGATGCTGATGCAGTAGGCGAGGGCGAGGTCGCCGAAGTCCCCGCGGCCGAACGCGTGCCGCTCGCCGTCGAACTCGGCGTCGAGCGTTCCGGCGGCGGCGTGCACCGCGGTCACGGTGCCGATGTCGCCGTTGAAGAGGTTCTTGTCATAGTTGTTGCGCAGCTGGATGACCTTGTCGCCCGCGCGGAACTCGCCGGAAATCGTCTTGAGGGCGGGAGCCGGCCGGGCCTTGGTCCAGGGTTTGGGCGACGGCGCGGCCTCGCGATCGGCCGCCGCGGAATTCAACGCGCCCTGCAGCTGGGTGTTGAAGTTGGCCACGCCGGCGACGCCCTTGTGCATGGGCGCGAGGACCTGCACATCATGGATGCGATCGGGCCACTTGAGCTTGCGCGGGATGAAGTCCGTGCAGAGCTGGATGACCTTGTCGACGCAGTCGGCGGCATCGGCGGCGACGACAAACGTGAGGTCGTTCCACACCTGCACGCTGGCGACGTCGTTCACCGCGGGCGGCAGCGACGGGTCGCCGGCGTTGATGGCATGGGCAGTCGTCACGATGCCGCTCTGGTCCTTCTGGCGGTAGATGACGGAGAGACGGGTGACAGGGATTGAGGGTCGAGACTCGAGGGTCGAGAGTGAAGAGCCGGAGGCGATGAGATCCTTCAACACGTTGCCGGCGCCGACGCTGGGGAGCTGGTCGGTGTCGCCGACGAGAAGGAGGTGGGCCCTGGACGGGACGGCGGACATGAGCGCGGCGGCGAGGCGGGTGTCGAGCATCGAGGCCTCGTCGAGAATGAGGAAATCCGTGGCGAGCGGGGAGGATTCGTTGGCGACGAAACCGCCGCCGGCGGGGTCGTACTTGAGGAGCCGGTGGATCGTCGAGGCGAAGCCGCCCGTGGTCTCGGCCAGGCGCTGCGCGGCGCGGCCGGTGGGGGCGGCGAGATGAACGCGCGCCTTCTTCGCCTTCAGGATGTCGACGAGCGCGCGGAGGATGGTGGTCTTGCCCGTGCCGGGACCGCCGGTGAGGATCGTGAGCTTGTGCGTGAGGGCGTTTTTCACGGCGGCGCGCTGCAGCTCGTGAAACGCAAAGCCGGCTTTTTTCTCGGCCCACTCGACGGCAGCGCCGGCCTTGATCGGCGGGAGACCGCTGGCGACGCGGTTGAGCCGGGCGACGGCCGCGGCGATCTTCTGCTCGGCGCGGTCGTTGTGGGGGAGCTGGATGAGGGCGGAGCCGGTCAGGGGTGTAGCCGGGCTCGCTGAGCCCGGGTCGGGGTCAGCGACCCCGGCTACAACCGGACGGTGCCGTACCAGCGCCTTGGCTTCCACGAGCGCCTCGATCCGCGCGGCGACGAGCTTTGCCTCGGTCTCGAGCTGGGCGGCCGAGTGGTCGATCAAATCGCCCTCGGGAAAGGCGGTGTGGCCTTCCTCCTGCAGCGTCTCAAGCGCGTAGATGATCCCGGCGTCGAGCCGGGGCGGGGCGTCGTTCGCGAAGCCGAGGTTAATGGCGATGCGGTCGGCGGTCTTGAAGCCGATGCCGTCAATCTCGCGCGCCGCGCGGTAGGGCTCGTTCAGCAGGACCTGCCTCGCCTGGGCGCCGTATTTCGTGACGAGCTTCACGCACTGGCCGGGCGTAACGCCGTAGGTCTGGAGAAAGATGTAGAGCTCGCGCTCGGTGCGCTTCTCATCCCAGGCCAGCTTAATGGCGCCGGCGCGCTTCCGGCCGATGCCGGGGACGTCGCGCAGTTTGGCCGATTCCTCGCTCAGGATGCGGAAGGTCTCGGTGCCGAAGGCATCGACGATCTTGTTGGCGTAGACCTTGCCGATGCCCGGCACGAGTCCGCTGCCGAGATACTTGCGGATGCCGTAGACGCTCGAGGGCAACTCGCTCTTGAATCCCGCGACCTTGAATTGATCGCCGTGCTGCGCGTGCCGCGTCCACTCGCCCGAGAGATGCAGGGTCTCGCCGCATTCCACGCCAGGCAGCGCGCCCGTGATGGTGACCATGGCCGGACGTTTGTCCGCCGTCTTGTCCACCATAGCCTTGGCGCCGGTGGAAGCCTTGGCGGAGGCTGGGTCCGGGCGGAACTCCGCGATGGTGTAGTGATTCTCCTCGTTGAGGAAAATGATGCGCTCGACTACGCCGGTGAGCGTCGCCGATGGCTGGGAGGAATTAACCACGGATGACACGAATAAGGACGGCGGATCGGAGGGGAAATCACCAAATTCCAACCTCCAAGCTCCAATGAAACTTCAAATCGAGCCAACCCGCTAAGCACTAACGCCGGCTTTTGGAGTTTTCCGTTTTTGAAAATTCACTGGAGCTTGGAGGTTGGAATTTGGTGATTTCCCCTCGCGTCGATTTCAAACCATGTCGAGCGCTGCGCCGATCTCGGCGAGACTGGCATACACGGCCTCGGCGCCGGCGGCGTGGAGCTCGGCGGCGGTGTGGGTGCCGGTGCTGACGCACCAGCAGGGGAGGCCGGCGTTGTGCGCGGCTTGGATGTCGTAGGGGGAGTCGCCGACGAAGAGGGTGGTTTTCGCGTCAGCCTTGAGCTGGGCGAGCACATAGTCGGTGAACCGGCGGTCGGGCTTCAACCAAGGGGTGTCAATGGCGCCGAACACACCGTCGAGCAGGCGGTCAATGCCGAGGTGCGTGCAAATCAGACGGGCGGAGGGGCCGTGCTTGTTGGTGAAGACCGCGGACTGGAGGCCGCGCTGCTTAAGCGCAGCGAGCAATTCCATCGCGCCCGGGAGCAGGGCCACGTCGTCGAGCATGGTCCGGTCCCAGTATTCCCGGTAAATCGGCAGCGCCCGGGCGACGAGCGCGGGGCCGGCGAGGCGGGCGATGGCGTTCTCCAGCCCGCCGCCGACGGCCGCGCGGACCTCCGCCATGGTTGGCGCCGGCAGGCCGAGCTGGATCATCGTGTGGCGGTGGCTGCGGTGGATCGCGGCGAAATGATCGACGAGCGTGCCGTCGAGATCGAAGAGGAAGGTGCGGAAAGGGAGCATGGGCGAGGCGGGCGTGGAGATTTGGTTTGGCGGCGGGCGCTGTCACGAGTGAAGTGTGCGTGATGTCCGCCAAACCCGAGACCCGGAACGCGCGCGCGTCGGCCACGGTCGACGGCGACACGCTCGAGGTGACGCTGGCGGGCGCCTGGCGGATCACCGAGCCGCAGCCGTCGTGGCCGGACCTGCTGGGCGGGCGGACTCCCGCGCGGGTGCGGCTGCGCCTGGAGGCGGTCGAGGTGTGGGACACCTCGCTGCTGCTCTACCTCTTTGCCGTGCAAGAGTGGTGCCGCGTGTGCGGGGCCTATTGCGATGTCTCCCCCCTGCCCGAAAAAATCCGCGCGTTGCTGGCGCAGATGACGGCGTCGCACGAGACGAGCGTGCCCTTCGACCGGTCGGAGAGTTTCCTCAACAGCGTCGGGCGGGCGACGCTGGACACGCTGGTGAAGGCCCGGGAGATCTCCCACTTCGTCGGCGATTGCGTGCTGAGCACGGTGCAGCTGGTGCGGAGCCCGCGGCGGTTCCGCTGGCGCGACTGCATCGAGGAAATGCAGCAGTGCGGCGCGATGGCGCTGCCGATCGTGAGCCTTGTCAGCCTGCTCGTCGGGGTCACGCTGGCCTATACCGGGGCGATCGTGCTGCGGCAGTACGGCGGCGACATCTACCTGGCGGACCTGATCGGCCTCTCGATGGTGCGGGAGATGGGCGCGGTGATGACGGCGGTGGTGCTGGCCGGGCGCACGGGCGCGGCATTTGCGGCGACGCTGGGCAACATGAAGGCGAACGAGGAGATCGACGCCCTCGAGACGCTGGGTATCCCGGCGGTGCAGTTTCTCGTCCTGCCGCGGTTGCTGGCGCTGGCCGTGATGATGCCGCTCCTGGCGCTCTATGCGAACGCGCTCGGCATCCTCGGCGGCATGAGCGTGGCGTACGGGCTCCTGGCGATCCCGCCGACGGCCTTCTGGGCGGAAATGCTGGCGACGGTGGACCTCACCGACGTCTCCGCGGGCGTGATCAAGGCCGTGGCCTTCGGGTTGATCGTCGGCCTGTCGGGCTGCCTCAGGGGCCTTCAGGCCGAGCGCAGCGCGGCGGGCGTGGGCCGTGCGGCGACCTCGGCGGTCGTCACGGCCATCCTGCTCATGATCGTCGCCGACGCGATTTTTGCGGTGCTCTTCAACGCGCTGGGAATCTGAAGCCATGAACGACGCCACCCCTTCCGATCCGGCGCCGGCCATCGAGGTGAACAACCTCGAGTGCGGCTATAACGGCAAGGTCGTGCTGAAGAACGTCTCGTTCACCGTCCGGCGCGGGGAGATTTTCTTCATCATCGGCGGCTCCGGCTGCGGCAAGAGCACGCTCCTCCGCCACCTCGTGGGCCTGAACACGCCGACGGCGGGCACGGTGAAGTTTCTCGGGCGGTCCTTCACCGACGCGGACCCGGTGGCGCGGCGCGGGATGCTGAAGACCTTCGGGATGCTGTTCCAGAGCGGCGCCCTCTGGAGCTCGCTCACGCTGCGGCAGAACGTGGCGTTGCCGCTCGAGGAGTACACCTCGCTCTCCAGCGCGGAGATCGACGAGGTGGCGGCCCTGAAGCTCGGGCAGGTCGGGCTGGGCGGATTCGAGGATTACTTTCCCGCGGAGATCAGCGGCGGCATGAAAAAGCGCGCGGGACTTGCGCGCGCCCTCGCGCTTGACCCGGCGATCGTTTTTTTCGACGAGCCGTCGGCGGGCCTCGACCCGGTGACCTCGCGCAAGCTCGACGAACTGATCCTGCAGGTCCGCGAGAATTTCGGCACCACCATCGTGGTGGTGTCGCACGAGCTCGCCTCGATCTTCAGCATCGCCGACCGCGTGATCATGCTCGACAGCGCCCAGCAGGGCATCATCGCGGAAGGCCGGCCGCGCGACCTGGCGGCGAACAGCCGCGACCCGCGCGTGTCGGAGTTCCTGCGCCGGGAGGACAAGCCGCTTTGACAGCATGAACAAAATTTACGGAATCACGGTAGGGCGGGTCTTTGACCCGGCCCACTTTGGGCCTGTCCATTCCATCCATTCTGTCTAAAACCCCATCCCAGTGAAAACCAAGGTCAGCCCAGCCATTGTCGGCATGTTTGTGATCGGGGCGTTCGCGCTGGCGATCATCGCGATCCTGACCTTCGGCGGAGTGCATATTTTCACCAAGCCGCAGCGGTTCGTGGTTTATTTCGACGAGTCGGTGCACGGCCTCACGCTCGGCGCGCCGGTCAAGCTGCGCGGCGTGCCCGTGGGCCGCGTGGCCGACCTCAACGTGCGCTACGACGAGAAGACCAACCGCTCGGTCGTCGCGGTGCTGTGCGAATTCAGCAAGAACAAGGTCACGGATACGAGCGGCACGCCCATCGATGTCACCGACCGCGCCGAGCTGCAGACGCTCGTGGACCGCGGGCTGCGCGCCCAGCTCGGCGTGCAGGGGCTCGCGACGGGCCTGCTGTTCGTGGAGCTCGATTTCCTCAGCGTGAAGGATTACCCGGCGGACAGCCGGATCAGCGACCCGAAATACCTGGTGGTGCCCTACGTGCCCTCGGCCATCTCCGAGTTCCAGACCAACCTCACGGGGATCCTGAACGACATCAAGAAGGTCGATTTCGAGGGCCTCGGCCGCCAGGCGCAGCAGGTGCTGACCGACGCCCATCGCCAGCTCGACGGCATCGACCTCAAGGGGCTCGTCGCGCAATGGCAGAAAACCGGCGCGGCGATTGACGGGCTGGCGAACTCGCCCGAAATCAAGTCGACCTTTGTGCACCTGGATGATGCGGCCGTCGCCCTGCGCGTGACGCTGGCCAAGTTGGACACCCAGGTGGACACCGGTGGCGAGCGGCTGCAGGCGACGCTGAAGGAGGCGGAGGCCGCGATGAAATCATTCAGCGGCGCGGCGGCCTCCGCGCAGAACTTCATCCAGGCCCAGCACGGGCTGAACGACGAGGTGACGACCGCGCTGCGCCAAGTGGCGGCCGCGGCCGCCGCGGTGCAGCAGCTGGCGGATTTCCTCGAACGCAATCCCAACGCGCTGCTCGTGGGCAAGAAGCGGCCCGAATGAATCGAACCGGACCGATGACATGAAAACGGACGCCCATTTTTCCCTGAACGCTGCAGTCACCCGCGGTCCGGCCCTGCTGTCGCTGGCCGCCGCCTTCCTGGTGGCGGGTTGTTCGCTGCTGCCGATCCAGCCGGCCCAGGTCGACCCGATCCACTATTATGCGCTCTCGGCCCCGGACGCTGCACCGTCCGCGCCGATTGCGCCCGCGCCACGACTGATGATCCGCCGGGTCGAGGTGCCGGCCTATCTGCAGAACAAGCCGTTCGTCACGCGACTCGGGCAGAACGAATTGAAGTTCATCGACGAAGTGCGCTGGGCGGAGCCGCTCGACCTCGGAGTCGGGCGCGTGCTGCGCGCCCGGCTGGCGACGCTGACCGGGGTTTACGGCCTGGAATCGCGCGAGACGGCCCACGATTACGAAGTCGTGATCCGGCTGGTGCATTGCGAGGGGGAAACCCGCGGGGCAAAGGGCACGGTGCGTTTTGCGGCCGAGTTCGACGTGTACAAAGCGGGGGCCCTGCCCGAGGTCGCCGCCCATGGCAGTTTCACCGCCAGGGAAACGGCGTGGGATGGCAAGGACTATGGGGCGCTCGCGCAGATGCTGAGCGGCGCGGCGGCCGACTTGGGCGACGCGGTGCTGGCGGCCGTGCCGGACAAGAAATAGTGTAGTGGCGTTGCTTGACGACGCCCGGTTTCACGACCGCGAATCGGGCGTCCGCGAGGAACGCCCCTACGCAAACCGCGCCTACTTCAGCGCGGCGGCAATGCGGTCGAGTGCGGTCACGACGTTCTCGCGGCTGTTGAACGCGCTGATGCGCACGTGGCCCTCGCCGCACTTGCCGAAGCCGGCGCCGGGCGTGCAGACGACGTTGGCCTTGCTCAGCAGCAAGTCGAAGAACTCCCACGAGTCGCGGCCCGTGTTGATCCAGATGTAGGGGGCGTTGTCCCCGCCGATGCAGGAGAAGCCGAGCTTGGTGATGGCGGCGCGGATGAGCGCGGCGTTGCCGAGGTAGAAGTCCGTCATGTCCTTCACCTGCTTCTGCCCGGCGGCGGTGAAGATGGCGGCGGCGGCCTTCTGGATGGGATAGGCGACGCCGTTGAACTTGGTCGTGTGGCGGCGGTTCCAGAGTGCGTACACGGGGGTCGGGTTGCCAGCGGCGTCGGCCGCCATGAGCGTCTTCGGCACGACGGTGTAGGCGCAGCGCGTGCCGGTGAAGCCGGCGGTCTTCGAGAAGCTGCGGAACTCGATCGCGACATCCCGCGCGCCGGGAATCTCGTAGATGGAGTGGGGGATAGCCGGATCGCGGATGTAGGCCTCGTAGGCGGAGTCGAACAGGATGATGGCCTTGTTCTTTTTCGCATACTCCACCCACGCGGTAAGCTGGGCCTTGGTGGCGACGGCACCGGTGGGGTTGTTCGGGAAGCAGAGGTAGATCAGGTCGGTGGCGACCGAGGGCACGGCGGGCACGTAGCCGTTGGCGGGGGTGCTCTCGAGGTAGGTGATGCCCTCGTAGCGGCCGTTGACGTTCGCACTGGTGCGGCCGGCCATGACGTTGGTGTCGACGTAGACCGGGTAGACCGGGTCGGGAATGGCGAGGCGGATGTCGGTCGCGAAGATCTCCTGGATGTTGCCGCAGTCGCACTTCGCGCCATCCGAGACGAAGATCTCGTCCGCCTCGATCGCGCAGCCCCGCGCCGCGTAGTCATGCTGGGCGATGGCCTCGCGGAGGAAGGCATAGCCCTGCTCGGGGCCGTAGCCCTTGAAGGTGGCACGGTTCGCCATCTCATCCGTGGCGGCATGCAGCGCCTCGATGCAGACAGGCGGCAGCGGCTCGGTCACGTCGCCGATGCCCAGGCGGATGACCGGCTTGGACGGGTTCGCCTGCTGGAACGCGGTGACGCGCTTGGCGATGTCGCTGAAGAGGTAGGAAGCCTTGAGCTTGGTGTAGTTTTCGTTGATGCGGATCATGGGCGTAAGGTCAGGAGAAAATGAGGAGGGAAATGGCGCTGTGGAGAATTGCGGAGCGAAAGACCCGCCGTCGCCCGTTGGGCTGTGGCGGGTTCGTCCTCAGCGGAGCTGAGGCGAAGCGAGGGTTTCTTTAAGGACAATTTACGACGTAAATCTTGAAGTGAGCCGGGCCGGCTGGCTTAGTTCAAGCCCGACGTTGACCCGCGTCGCTGCACCCCATGCAAAAAATCGCGACTGTTTCCGAGATGCGGCAGATCGCCCGCGAACTCCGGGCCAAGGGCGGGCGGATCGCCCTCGTGCCGACCATGGGCGCGCTCCACGCCGGCCATGCCGCCCTCATCCAGGAGGCCAGAAAATCCGCCGATGCCGTCGTGGTGTCGATTTTTGTGAACCCGCTTCAGTTCGGTCCCAGCGAGGACGTCGCCTCCTATCCGCGCACGCCTGAGGCCGATCTCGGGGTCTGCACGGATGCCCAGGTTGACGTGGTGTTCCTGCCGACGGTCGAGGAAATCTATCCCCGGGGCTACTCCAGCTACGTGACGGAGGAGGCCTATTCGAAGCCGCTGTGCGGGGTTTCGCGCCCCTCGCATTTCCGCGGGGTGACGACGATCCTGGCGAAACTGATGAATATCGTCCGGCCCGACTGCCTCGTGATGGGGCAGAAGGACGTGCAGCAGGCCGCGGTGGCGCGGAAGATGATCGCCGACCTGCAGTTTGGCGTGGACGTGGTGCTCGTCCCGACGGTGCGGGAGGCCGATGGACTCGCCTGCGGGGTGCGAACCCGCGGGCTCACCGCCAGCCAGCGGCAAGAGGCCACGGTGGTCCAGCAGGCGCTGGCCAAGGCGAAGGAGATGGTGGACTCCGGCGTCCGCAGCACGGACCGGCTCATTGCGGAGGTGACGCACATCATCGGCCAGCGCCGCCGCGTGCGCGTGATCTATGTTTCGATCGTCGACAGCGTCACGATGGAGGCGATGCGCGAGATCGTGCCGGGAAAGAGCCTGCTCATGATCGCCGTGTGGGTCGACGAGGTGCGGCTGGTTGACAATTTGGTGCTATGAGGCCCGAACCGGTAGGGCGGTGACTCCGTCACCGCCGGGAATGTCCTTTGAGTCGGGAATTTGTTCTTAAGCCCGGCGCGGACGGCCTGTCCACGGTAGCCTCGGCGAAGGTGGAAGTCCACGCCCTACCATCACCCGGCCGGCGCCACGACGACCTCGAGGCCCTTGGCGCGCAGGGCGGCCACGACCGGTTCGGGGGCGAGCGAGTCGGTGACGACCACGTCCACCGCCGAGAAATCCGACAGGAAAAACGTCGAGCGCCGGTCGAACTTCGTGTGGTCGAGGCAAAAGATCACCTTTGCGGCCCCGCCGATCATGGCCCGCTGGATGTCCACGAGCAGGGCGTGCGAGTTGTAGATGCCGTCCTCGGAGATCCCGCTGCCGCTGAGGATGGCGACGTCGGCGTGCATGCGCGAAAACGTGTCGACCGCGTGCGGCCCGACCAGCACGCCGAGGCGCGGGTAGATGACACCGCCGGAGAGGTGCACCTCGTGGCGGTTGGAGGCGGAGAAGAAATTCGCGACCGGCAGGGAGTTGGTAATGATCTGCGCGACCTTGTCGCCGAGCCGCTTCGCGACGTGGAAGCACGTCGTGCCGCTGTCGATGATCACGTTCTGGCCCGGCTCGACCAGTGCGGCGCAGGCCTCGCCGATGGCTTCCTTTTCGCCGACCTGATGGGTGTCGCGGACATTAAAAACGAACTCATCGGTCTTCGGCTGAAGCGTGCGGGCGCCGCCATGCGTGCGGCGAACCACCTTGTTGGTTTCCAAGGCGGCGACATCCCGCCGGACGGTCGAGACCGACACGCCCACCTGCTGTGCAAGCTCTTCCAAGGAAGCGAATTCCGCCTTTTGAAGATACGCTTCGATTTTGGCCTGGCGTTCCTCGGGGTGCATCACTGTGGAAGAACTTGGAAGATTCTGGAATAAAATGCAACGGCTACCTTGACATCTTGGAAGATTTTTGGAGTCAATTAGCCCGAATCTCCCCAAATCGAGCCATGTCTTTGCCCCCGCCCCTGCCTCACCGTGTCGAGATCGAGCATCTCGTGCGACGGGCGCTTTACCAGCGCCTCGGGAAGAATCTTCCGGTCACGGCCCAGGCGCCGAATCCGCTGCTGGTGAATATCAGCGCGCGCCACTGCCATCTCACGCCGCAGGCGGTCGAGGCGCTTTTCGGCAAGGGGGCCAAGCTCACGCCGATGAAGTGGCTGTACCAGAAAGACCAGTTTGCCGCGAAGGAGACCGTCACGCTCATCGGGCCGCGCAGCCGGGTCATTTCCAATCTCCGCATCCTCGGCCCGTGCCGCGACCTCAACCAGATCGAGCTCGCGCTGACCGATTCCATCGCCCTCGGCTTCGACATCCCGATCCGCCAGTCCGGCAACATCGCCGGCACGCCGGGCTGCATGCTGATGGGCCCGAACGGATTTTTCGAGATGAAGGAGGGCGTGATCCGCGCCGCGCCCCATGTGCACATGCATCCGGACGACGCCGCGTTCTACGGCGTGAAGGGCGGCGACTTCATGCGCCTCAAGGTCGGCGGCCCGTGCGCGACGACTTTCGACCGCCTGCTCGTGCGTGTGCATGCCGACTTCAAGCTCGAGGTGCACATCGACACCGACGAGGGCAATGCCTGCGCGCTGCAGCCTGATACGCCTGTCGAGCTCCTGAAATAAAATTTCCTCACCCTTAACCCTCACCCACCAAATACATCATGAGTGATTCCATCGGCATGGTAGAAACCAAAGGCTATGTAGGCAGCGTCGAAGCCAGCGACGCCATGGTCAAGGCGGCGAACGTTTCCCTCGTTCGCCAGATTCAGATCGGCGGCGGTCTTGTGACCGTCGTTGTCAAAGGCGACGTCGGCAGCGTCAAGGCGGCCGTCGAGGCCGGCTCCGAGGCCGCCAAGCGCGTCGGCGAGCTCATCTGCTCGCACATCATCGCGCGTCCGCACCCCGACCTGCTCCGCAACGTCGGTCTCTAATCCTAACCCCAACACCTTTTCTATATGGCACAGGAAGCAATTGGTCTGATCGAAACAAAGGGCTTGTGCGCCCTCCTCGAGGCCGCTGACGCCGCCCTCAAGGCCGCCAGCGTCACGATGACGGGCTACGAGGCCGTCGGCAGCGGTTACGTCACGGCGTTCTTCCGGGGCGATGTCGCCGCCGTCAAGGCCGCCATCGACGCCGCCGCCGAGGCCGCCTCGAAGGTCGGCGAAGTCGTCGCCGTCCAGGTCATCCCGCGTCCGCACGAGGATCTCGGCATCCTCGGCAAGTGGATCAACCAGGCCCCGGCGGCCTGATTCTCCGTCCGGGCGTCTCCGTCCATCCGTAGCGGAACGGCTTTCCGTTCCGCCCGGAGCCGGAAGCGACTCCGCTACGGGCCTCACCGATGAACATCCTCGTCGCCAACCTCGGCTCGACCTCGCTGAAGTTCCGCCTGTTCCGTTTCGACGGCGCCGGCGGCGCGGCGTTGCTCGCGAAGGGCGGCTACGAGCGTGTCACGGACTATGGCAAGGCGATCGACGACTGCCTTGCGGAACTCAAGGCCGCGGGCCACGTCCGCACGCCGGCCGATCTCCATGGCGTGGGTTTCAAGACCGTGCTCGGCAAGAACCTCACGGGTTGCGTGCCGGCCGACGAGCGCGTCATCGCCGCGCTCGAGGGCTTCAAGGAAATCGCTCCCGCCCACAACCCGCCCTACGCCGCCGGCATCCAGCGTTTCCGCGAGAAGCTGCCCGGCGTGCCGCTCGTCGCGCTGTTCGAGACGGCGTTCTACCAGTGGATGCCCGAGGCTGCCACGCGTTATGCTGTGCCGCAGGCTTGGCATGAGGCCGGGGTGCGCCGTTACGGCTTCCATGGCGCGAGCCACAAATTCGTCGCCGAGCGCTCGGCCGAGTTGCTCGGCCGCCAGGATATCGCCGAGCGCGTCCGTCAGCTCTACCAGGCCGGGCCGACATCCGTCAAAGGCCGGCCCTTGCGCGTCATCTCCTGCCATCTGGGGGGCAGCAGCTCCGTCACCGGCATCCGCGACGGCGTTGCGGTCGGCACCAGCATGGGCCTCAGCCCGCAGTCCGGGCTCCCGCAGAACAACCGCGTCGGTGACCTCGATTCCGCCGCGGTGCCCTTCGTGATGAAGACCTTCGGCCTGTCCATCGCCGAGGTGGAGCGACAGATGACGAAGGAAAGCGGCCTGCTCGGCCTTTCCGGTGTCAGCAACGACCTGCGCGACATCCGCGCCGCCGCCGACACCGGCAACGCCCGCGCCCAGCTCGCACTCGATGTGCTGGTCCACTCGGCGCGTCATTGGATCGGCGCCTTCCTGCTCGAGCTTGGCGGCTGTGACGCCCTCGTGTTCACCGCCGGCATCGGCGAGAACAACCCCGACCTGCGCGCCGCGTTCTGCGCCCAGCTCGAGGAACTCGGCCTCGTGATCGATCCCGCGAAGAACAATGCCCTGCGCGGTGCCGAGGGCGAGATTTCCACTGCCGGCTCGCGCGCGAAGATTTTCGTGATCCCCGCGAACGAGGAACTCGTCGTCGCCCGCGAAACCGTCCGCTGCATCGCGGCGCGCAACTGAACTTTCAACCGCAACCCTCCATCCTAATCATTATGCCCTCCAAAGCCCTCGGCCTCCTCGAAACCCGCGGTCTCACCGCGCTCGTCACCGGCGTCGACGCCATGCTGAAGTCAGCCAACGTCACCCTCGCCGGTCCCATGAAACAGGTCGGCAACGCGCTCGTCACCGCCGTGGTGATCGGTGACGTCGCCGCCGTCAAAGCCGCCACCGACGCCGGTGCGCAGGCCGCCCGCACGGTCGGTGAAGTCGTCAGCGTGCAGGTCATCCCGCGCCCGCACGAGGACGTCGCGATCATCCTGCCCAAGGCCCCCGTCGCCGCGCCCGCCAAGAAATAACCTGCCGTTATCGTAGGGGCGTTCCTCGCCGACGCCCTCCGGGGCCCGCTCCGCGGCGCCCTTGGATCCGGTCCTCGTCCCTCCCCCTCGTCCCTCGTCTCCCATGTTCATCGCTCGTGTCATCGGCTCCGTCGTCTCGTCCAAAAAGGACGAGGCAATGAAGGGCCGCAAGCTGCTGGTGCTGCGTCCGCTCCTCGTTGACGAGGCCAATCCCGCGCAGTTGCGGCCGGGCGCCAACACGATCGTCGCCGTCGATACCCTCGGCGCCGGCTTGGATGAGGTCGTCCTGTTCTGCCAGGGCAGCTCCGCCCGGCAGGCCACCGGCATGAAAAGCCTGCCCGTCGATGCCGTCGTCGTGGGCCTGGTCGATACCGTCGACGTTCTGAACCACAAAATCTATCCCGCCAAGAAATGACGCTGAAGGCTGGAGCCGCGACGTCCCCGTCGCGGTTCTGAAGCGACGAGGCCGTCGCAGCTCCAGCCCGATCCGAAACCCATCTCCATGAGCAACCCACTTCAGCTCGATGAGTCAGCGCTGCGCGCCGTGGTCGAAGAGGTCATGCGCGGTCTCGGCGGCCGCGCGGTCGCTGCGCCCGCTTCTGCGCCCACGCCGGCTCCGGCCCCGAAATCCTCCGTCCCGGCCGCCAGCGCCCCGCGCCCGGCCCACAAGGGCCCGCGCTTCGGTGTGTTCGAGGACGTGAAGGACGCGTGCGCCGCTGCCAGCGTCGCTTTCGATCAGTTGAAGGAAAAGGGCATGGCCGGCCGTGCCAAGGTCATCGAGATCGTCAAGGAGATGGTCACCGCCAAGGCGGTCGAGTGGGGCAAGTTCGAGTTCGAGGAGACCAAGATCGGCCGCCTCGAGCACAAGATCGAGAAGCTCCAGATCGTTAAGCTCGTGCCCGGCGTCGAGTGGATCAAGCCCTACGGTCTCAGCGGCGACCACGGCATCACCATGGAGGAGCACACGCCCTTCGGCGTCGTCGGCGCCATCCTGCCGGTCACGCACTCAGTCCCGACCCTCAGCGGCAACATCGTCAACATCGTCGCCGCCGGCAATTCCGTCGTCTTCAACCCGCACCCGGGCGGCGCCCGCTCCGCCGCGCTCGCGGTTCGCGCCTACAACGAGGCCATCTTCGCCGCGCTCGGCATTGAGAATCTCGTCTGCACCGTGGAGAAGCCGACGCTCGAGTCGTTCGACGCGCTCACGAAGAACGAGTTCGTCCGTCTCCTCTGCGTCACCGGCGGCCCCGCGGTCGTCAACGCCGCGATGAAGTCCGGCAAGCGCGCCATCTGCGCCGGCCCGGGCAACCCGCCCGTGATCGTCGACGGCACCGGCTGCCTGAAGAAGGCCGCGCGCGACGTCCTCCAGGGCGGCGGCTACGACAACAACCTCCTCTGCATCGGCGAGAAGCAGGTCTTCGTCCTCGAGCAGTTCGCCGACAAGTTCATCGACGGCCTCAAGCTCGCCGGCGCCGTGCAGCTCAACGCCGCCCAGCTCGCCAAGCTCACCGCGGCCGCGTTCACCTTCTCCAAGGACGCCGGCGGCTGCTCGCATGCGGCGGTCAACCGCAAGCTCGTCGGCGCCGACGCCTCCGTCCTCGCCCAGCACGCCGGCACCAGCGCCCCCGCGGCCACGCCGATGCTCTTCGCCGAGACCGACGTGGACCACGAGTTCGTGATGGAGGAGCAGATGATGCCGATGCTGCCGGTCATCCGGGTGAAGAGCATCGAGCAGGCGATCGAGTACGCGAAGAAGTCCGAGCACGGCTACAAGCACTCCGCGATCATCCACTCGCTCAACGTCGACCACATGACAATCATGGCCCGCGCGCTCGACACCACGCTCTTCGTCAAGAACGGCCCGTCCGTCGCCGGCCTCGGCCTCGGCGGCGAGGGCTACCTCAGCTACTCAATCGCCACGACGACCGGTGAGGGCATCACGAACCCTGGCACCTTCACCCGCACCCGCCGCTGCGTGATGGTCGACAACCTCCGCATCTACTGAGCCCGGGAAATCCTTCTCGTTCCTCTTTCTCTTAATCTTTCCCCCTTCCGCCTTCTGCCCTCAAAATGATCCTTGCCCGCATCGACGGAGTGATCGTCTCGACCGTGTGCCATCCGAGCATGCACGGCTGCCGCACGGTCATCTGCCAGCCGCTGGACGAGCAGGGCCGGGAAGAGGGCGCACCGGTACTTGCAGTCGACCCGCTGAGCGCCGGCCAGCACCAGCGCGTGCTCATCTCGACCGATGGCTCCAACACGCGCAACTACGTGAAGGACCAGAAATCGCCGCTCCGCAACCTGATCCTCGCGATCGTCGACGAGAAGGAGACCGCCTGACCATGCGCCTCGGCCACGTCATCGGGAAAGTCACCCTCTCCCAGCAGGATCCCGCCTACAAGGGCGGCCGCTTCCTGCTCGTGCAGCCGTTTGGCAAGGCCCAGTTCGCCGGCGCCCCCATGCTGCCGCTGGCCAAGGGCAACAGTCTCGTGGTCTACGACAACCTCGGCGCGGACCTGGGCCACATCATCGGCTTCACCGAGGGCGCGGAGGCGACGGCGCCCTTTGACAACCCCACGCCGGTGGACGCGTTCAACACCGCGATCATCGACGAGATTTTCTACACTCCGCCCGCCTAGTGGGCCTGCATCGCCACTTTCACCCTCACCTTCACTCTCACTTTCATCATGCCCAACGTCATCACCGCCCGCGAAGCCGAGGAACTCGTCCGCAAGGGCGAAAAACCTCCCGCCGGCGCCATCCTCACGCCCTCCGCCCGCGACGTCTTCGGCGGCGGCAAGCCGGCCTTCAAGAGCCCGGCCGCCACGTCGTCCCCGTCCGGCGGCAAGAAATCCGTCGCGCCCAGCATCCCCGACTACGAGTTCAAGTGGACGCCCGGCACCGATGCAAAGACGCCCGCCGAGATTGAGAAGTTCTTCAACTCACCCGCGCTGCAGGTCCTGAAGGAACGCATCTGCGACATGGGCCGGCGCCTCTGGCAGCGTGACTACACCGACGGCAACGGCGGCAACATCACCATCCGCGTCGGCGACAACCTCGCGCTCTGCACGCCCACGCTGATCTGCAAGGGCTTCATGAAGCCCGAGGACATGTGCCTGGTCGACCTTGACGGCAACCAGCTCGCCGGCGCCCGCGTGCGCACGAGCGAGGCCAAGACGCATTTCGGCATCATGAAGCGCCAGCCGAACGCCAAGGCCTGCGTGCACGCGCATCCGCCGCATGCGACCGCTTTTGCCATCGCCAATGTCGACATCCCTTCCTGCCTCATCCCCGAGGCCGAGGTGTTCCTCGGCAAGATCGGCGTCGCGAAGTACCAGACACCCGGCACGCCCGCCAACGCCGACGAGGTCGGCGAGGTCGGCAAGACGCACCAAGCCGTGCTCATGCAGAACCACGGCGTCATCGTCTGGGGCAAGGACGTCGAGGACGCCTACTGGAAGATGGAGAACATCGATTCCTACTGCCGTACCGTCTGGATCGCCGCCGGCCTCGGCGGCGGCCTGCACCGGTTCAGCGGCGGCCAGGCGAAGGAGCTCATCGACCTCCGCCAGAAGCTCGGCATGCCCGATCCGCGCTCCGGCCTGAAGGAGTGCGAGCTCTGCGACACGAACGATTTCCGCCCCCGCGGCGTCACCCAGCCCGCCCCCTCTGGCGGCTCATCCGCCCCCGCGGCCGACCCGCAGGTCGAGGCCGTCGTCCAGCAGATCGCCGGGATGATCCTGAAACAACTCGGCGTCAAGTAGGGCCGCCCTCGGCAAGGGCCGGTCAAAGACCGGCTCTACTAAAATACCAATTACCAACTCCCAATTCCGTCCCACATGAAAGTCTCCATCATCGGCGGCGGCGGCCGCGTCGGTTCCAACGCGGCGTTCGCCCTCCAGTGCGCGGGCCTCGTCGCTGAAATCCAGATCCTCGATGCGAACGCCGACCTCGCCGAGGGCGAGGCGCTCGACCTCATGCACGGCAGCTCTGCGGTCGGCGGCGCGCGCATCTATGCCGGCGATTACGCGCGGGCCAAGGACAGCGACATCTTCGTCATCACCGCCGGCCTGCGCCGCAAGCCCGACGAGTCGCGCCTCGACCTGATCAACCGCAACGTTTCGCTCTTCGCCGGCATCCTCGACAGCATCAAGGCCGCCGGCCTGAAGAAGGACGCACTCGTGTTCGTGGTGTCCAATCCCGTCGACATCCTCACGCAGCTCGCCGCCGCGAAGCTCAATCTACCGTGGCAACAGGTGCTCGGCCTCGGCACGATGCTCGACACCGCCCGCTTCCGCTCACTGATTGCGCAGGAGCTCAAACTCGCTCCGACGCAGGTGACCGCGCTTATCCTGGGCGAACACGGCGACACGATGTTCCCCGTGTGGTCGTCCGCCGCCTACGCCGGCCTGCCGCTGGTGAAAGTTGCCGGCTGCACACCGACCTTCCAGTCCCAGATTTTCGAACGCACCAAGGGCAGCGGCGCCGAGGTCATCCGCCGCAAGGGCGGCGCCGGCTGGGCCGTCGGCCTCACCATCGCCGAGGTCGTCCACGCCATCGTGCTCGACCGCAAGCAGGTCCTCCCCGTTTCCACTGTCCAGCAGGGCGCCTACGGCCTGAAAAACGTCGCGATCAGCGTCCCCACGATCGTCGGTCGCGCCGGCGCACTCGCCCACGTCGAAGTGGAACTATGGCCAAAGGAGGCGCAGGCCCTGCAATCCTCCGCCCGCGCGCTGCAGGAGACCTACGCCAAGGTGGTCAAGGCGGGGTGACCTGTTATCCCGGACCTCGAACTTGATGTTCCAGGTTGGAACATCGAGTTTCAGGTCTCAGCCAAGGTGAGCTTGAGGGGTCTGTTAGAAACAGGCTATCGCGGACCCCACGGCCATCGGATTTTTTGACCACTGATTCCACCGATGGCACAAATATGACGGATCAGAAAATTCCGGCCGGTCGGATATCGGTGACTATCTGTGGAATCAGTGGCTAAAAAATCCGGCGGCTCGTCCCCTTGACGCGGTGAAACGCATCGCTACCCGTTGAGCCATGCAGGCGATTCGCATCCATGAGACGGGCGGGCCGGAAAAACTGCGCGTGGACGAGGTGCCGCTGCCGGTGCCAGGCGCCGGTGAGGTCCGCCTGCGGGTCGAGGCGGCGGGCATAAACTTCATCGATACCTATCAGCGTAGCGGGCTCTATCCTGTGACGCTGCCGTATACCCTGGGCGCGGAGGCTGCCGGGGTCATCACTGAGGTGGGTTCGGGCGTGACCGAATTCCGGGTCGGCGACCAGGTGGCGTCGGCCAGGGTTGCGGGAGCCTATGCGACGGAGGCACTCGTTTCTGCCGTCCAACTTGTGCGCGTGCCGGACGGCGTGGAGTCCCGCATCGCCGCGGCCTTGCTGCTGCAGGGCATGACCGCGCATTACCTCGCCTGTGATACCTTTCCCTTGAAGCCGGGCGACACGGCGCTGGTACACGCGGCGGCGGGTGGCGTCGGGCTGCTGCTGGTGCAGATCGCGAAACGCCGCGGGGCTCGCGTGCTCGCAACTGTGGGTACCGACGAAAAGGCGCGGCTCGCGCGTGAAGCCGGGGCGGACGAGGTTTGTATTTATACCCGCGACAATTTCAGCACCGCCGCGCGGCAATTCACCGGCGGTCGCGGCGTGGACGTGGTCTACGACGCGGTGGGCAAGGACACCTTTACCGGCAGCCTCGACAGCCTCCGGCCGCGCGGGATGTTGGTTTCCTACGGCAACTCGAGCGGCCCGGTGCCGCCATTCGCCCCGCTGCTCCTGATGCAGAAGGGCTCGCTCTATTTCACGCGTCCTACGCTGAACCATTACGCCGCGACCGCGGCGGAGCTGCAGGCGCGCGCGGGCGAACTCTTCCGGTGGGTGGGGACGGGCGGACTGCGCGTCCGCATCGGGGCCACCTTTCCGCTCTCCGCGGCGGCTGATGCGCACCGCGCCCTCGAGGGCCGCGCCACGACCGGCAAGGTGCTACTGCTGCCCTGAACGGTGCCCGCCGGGGGGCAATATGAGGTTGGATTTGCGGCCTGCATCCGCTGTGATTAGTTATCTTCCGCGCCGCCCAATCCGTGGCCGAACTCTTTCATGAAAACCTACCGCTACGTAAATTTCCTCTGGGATGACGCCAAGGCCAAGTCGCTCGACCCGGTCGCCCGGCTCATCTACCGCTCCAATCTGCTCGGCAGCGACCAGCGCATCACCAACACCGGCGGCGGCAATACATCGGCGAAGATCGTCGAGAAGGATCCGCTCACCGGCGAGAAGACCGAGGTCCTGTGGGTCAAGGGCTCCGGCGGCGACCTGCGCACGAGCCTGCGCGAAAACTTTTCGTCGCTCTACCAGGACAAGCTCCTTGCCCTCCAGAAGCTCTACGCTTCGCGCAAGGACAAGGGCCTGAAGTCCCCGGCCGAGGACGACATGGTGGGCATGTATTTCCACACCACGTTCAACCTCAATCCTCGCGCCTCCTCGATCGACACGCCGCTCCACTCGTTTCTCACCGGCAAGCACGTCGACCACATGCACCCGAACGCGATCATCGCGATCGCGGCGTCGGCCAACTGCGAAAAGCTCACGAAGCAGATCTTCGGTGGCGAGATGGCCTACGTGCCGTGGATGCGGCCGGGCTTCGAGCTCGGGCTCGCCATGGAGAAGATCGAGAAAAAGAACCCGAAGATCCGCGCCATCATGATGGGCCAGCATGGTTTCATCTCGTGGGCGGACGATGAAAAGGAGTGCTACGCTGCCACGCTCGACTTCATCGAGCGGGCCTCCGCCTACATCGAGGAGAAGTACGCCGCGAAGGGCGGCGACGCCGCGGCCTTCGGCGGGGCAAAATACCAGACGCTCGCCCCCACCGAGCGCCGCGCCGCCCTCGCCGCGATCCTTCCGTGGCTGCGCGGCCAGGTTTCCCAGCAGAAGCGCTTCATCGGCACCGTGCAGGACGACGAGAAGATCCTGCGCTTCGTGAACTCGAAGGACGCCCCCCGCCTCGCCGAGCTCGGCACCTCGTGCCCCGACCATTTCCTCCGCACCAAGATCAAGCCGCTCTACGTCGAATGGAATCCGCAGTCCGAGGATGCCGCGGCGCTGAAGAAGAAACTGGCCGCCGGCCTCAAGGCCTACCGCAAGGACTACGCGGACTACTACGCCAAGTGCAAACACCCAAACTCGCCCGCGATGCGCGACCCGAACCCGACGGTCGTGCTCATCCCCGGCCTCGGCATGATCGCCTGGGGCAAGGACAAGTCCGAGTCGCGCGTCACCGCCGAGTTCTACAACTGCGCCGTCGAGGTCATGCGCGGCGCCGAGGCCATCGACAAGTACATCGCGCTCCCGCAGCAGGAGGCCTTCGACATCGAGTACTGGCTGCTGGAGGAGGCGAAGCTCAAGCGCATGCCGGCCGAGAAGGAGCTCGCGCGCCAGGTCGTCATCGTGATCGGCGCTGGCTCGGGCATCGGCAAGGAAACGGCCCACCGGCTGGTGAAGGAGGGCGCTCACCTCGTGTGCGTCGATCTCAACGAGGCCGCGGCTAAGGCCACTGCCAAGGAAATCACCGACAAATATGGTGTCGGCATCGGCGTGGCTGGCACCGGCCTGTCCGCCTGCGGCCCGGCGCTCGGGCTCGCCGCCAACATCACCGACCGTGCCAGCATCCGGCGCATGCTCGACGACGTCGCCCTGGCCTATGGCGGCTTTGACTCGATCTGCGTCACCGCCGGCATCTTCGTGCCGACCGACACGACCGGTCACATCCCGGACGACAAGTGGGCGCTCACCTTTGCGATCAACGTCACCGGCGGTTACCTCGTCGGCGACGAGGCGGCCAGGACCTGGCGCGAGCAGGGCCTCAAGGGCACCTACGTCCTCACCACCTCGGCGAATGCGACGGTGGCGAAAAAAGGCTCCATGGCGTACGACGCCTCCAAGGCTGCGGCCAACCACCTCGTGGGCGAAATGGCGATCGAGCTCGCCCCGCTCATCCGCGTCAACGGCGTCGCGCCCGCCACGGTGGTCCACGGCAGCGCGATGTTCCCGCGCGACCGCGTCATCGGTTCGCTGGCGAAATACAACATCCCCTACACCGAGAAGGAGGAGACGGCTTCGCTGGTGAACAAGCTCGCGCAGTTCTATGCCGACCGCACGCTGACGAAGTCGCCGATCACGCCCGCCGACCAGGCCGAGGCGTACTTTGTCCTCGTGAGCGACCGCCTCAGCAAGACCTGCGGCCAGGTCCTCGCCGTCGACGGCGGCCTGCACGACGCCTTCCTGCGCTGAGCCGATCCTCCCCGCGGATTGCGCGGATAAACGCGGATTTATGTTTCCCCATCCGCGCCAATCCGCGTAATCCGCGGGGAAATGAATCCCTCGATCGCCATCGTCGGCTCGGGTGCGATCGGCACTTACTATGGGGCCCGGCTGGCGCTGGCGGGCGCGGATGTGCGCTTCCTCATGCGCGGCGACTTGGCCGCGGTGCGTTCGCACGGGCTGACGCTGCGGGAGAAGGACGGGGTGCGGCGGCTGCCGCAGGTCGCGGCCTTCGCAACCACCGGGGAAATCGGTCCGGTCGATGTTGTGGTCATCACCCTCAAGACCACGGCCAACGGCGAACTCGCACGGCTGCTGCCGCCCCTGCTCGGGCCGGACACGATGGTCCTCACGCTGCAGAACGGCCTGGGCAGCGACGAGTTCATGGCGGCACTGGTCGGCGCGGAGCGCGTGCTGGGCGGGCTGTGCTTCATCTCGATCATGCGCACGGCGCCGGGTGAGGTCACTGGCTATCACTCGCCGGGCGTGCTCACGCTCGGTGAATTCGGGCGGCCGGTGCTGGACCGCACGCGGGCGCTGGCGGCGCTTTTCACCGGTGCCGGCGTGGACTGCCGGCCGGTGGACAGCCTGGCCGAGGCGCGCTGGCGGAAGCTGGTCTGGAACATCCCCTTTAATGGCCTCACGCTCGAGCATGGGATCACGGTCGAGGACGTGCTGGCCGATGCCGCGCTGACGGCCGAGCTGCGCGGCTTGATGGACGAGGTGGCCGGAGCCGCCGGGCGACTGGGCTTTTTCATCCCGGAAAAGTTCATCCAGTCGCAGATCGATGTGACGCGCCCCATGGGTCCGTACCGGCCGTCGAGCGCCGTGGATCATCTCGCGGGCCGCGAAGTCGAGGTCGAGGCGATCTGGGGCGAGCCGCTGCGTCGCGCGCAGGCGGCGGGATTGGCGATGCCGCGGCTGGGACGGCTTTATGCGCGGCTGAAGGAACTGACGGCCCGGTGAGGGGATGGTTCGCGCAGAGGCGCGAAGCCGCAGAGCAGGGCAGGAGGTTGGACTCGGAACCCGGAATTTCACTCAGAGGCACGGAGGACGCAGAGATCAATCGGCGAATCACTCTGTGCTTGTTGCCCAATTGCCTTTCTCCGCGTCCCTGCGCCTCTGCGCGAAACCGATTCGAATTGGCCCATCGCAAACGATGGCCCCCATCACAGCCTAGTCACCTCGGCTGCTACGAACGCGGGGTATAGATTTTCTGCTGCAGGGTCGCGCCCAGGTGGGAGCGGAAGGT
This sequence comes from uncultured Opitutia bacterium, assembly GCA_903827245.1. GTDB lineage: Bacteria > Verrucomicrobiota > Verrucomicrobiia > Opitutales > Opitutaceae > CAIUWA01. Next base: position 20,610 of record CAIKHO010000009.1, on the reverse strand, counting down.
CGCGAGATCCTTCACCGCGCCGAGGGCAATGAGCTGGCGGGCGAGGTTGCCCACGGCGGTGCCCTCGAGGTTGAACGATACGACCGGGATGCCGGCGGCGTCCGCCGTGGCCTGGCAGAGGAGGCGGTTCTTCGAGCCGCCGCCAACCATGAGGATACGCTGGAACGTGCGCCCGGACATGCGCTCGAACGCCCGCATCGCGCCGGCGTGGCCGTGGCCCAGCGAGTCGCAGACCAGACGGGTATAGGCCGCGAGATTTTTGGGCGCGGGGAGCTTTCGTTTTTTCAACTGGGCGTCGACCGCGGCCTTCATCGACGGAGGGTTGGCAAAAGCCGGGTCGGCCATGTCGAGCGGGGCCTTGGCCGCCGGCAGCTTCTCGGCGGCGGCGATGAGCGCAGCCCATTCACGGTCGCTCTGCGGACGCGCGCTGAAATCCTTCATGAGGCCCTCGAGCATCCAGAGGCCGATCACATTCGTGAGCGGCCGGTAGCGGCCGTCGCCGATGCGTTCGTTGGCGATGCGGGCGGCAAGCGCCTCGGGTCCGAGCAGGGGTTTGTCGCTTTCAAACCCGACGAGCGACCAGGTGCCGGAGCTGATGTACAGGTCGGTGCCGTCGGGCGACGCCGGCATCGCATCGTAGGCGCACGCGGTGTCGTGGCCGGGCACCACGATCACCTGCGTGCCGGCGAGCTCGGGCAGGCCGCGCACGCGGCCCAGCTTGGTGCCGGTGAGGACGGGCTTCGTGAACCACTGCGGCGGCAGGTGGAAGTGATCGAGGGTCGGGCGTGACCAGTCGGTTGTGTGCACATCGAGCAGCTGCGACGTGCTGGCGACGGTGAGCTCGTTCTCCATCCGGCCGGAGAGGAGGAAATTCAGGTAGTCCGGCAGGAAAAGGCAGCGGGTGGCGAGGTCGGCGACGGCCGGGCAGTGGGCCACGACCTCCTCGAGCTGCAGGCTGGTGTTGTAGAAAACATTCGGGATGCCGGTGGCCGCGTAGATGCGCTCGAGCGCGGCGCGGGTGTTGGCGAGGTGCTTGAGGCCCGGCTGGGTGCGGGCGTCCCGGTAGGCGTGCACCGGAAAGACCAGCCGGCCGGTGTCATTGACCAGTGCGTAGTCCACGCCCCAGGTGTCGACACCGACGGAGGCGAGCCGCGCGCCGCGCGGCAGGGCGGCAGCGGCCTTGCGCAGGCCGGTCTGCACCTCGTGCCAGAGCGTGCCGATCTCCCAATAGTCGTGGGTGCCGAGGGAGCGGAAGGCGTTGGGGAAACGGTGCGCCTCGGTGAGGGTGAGGCGGTTTTTGGACCAGGCGCCGAGGATGACGCGGCCGCTGGTTGCGCCGAGGTCGATGGCGGCGGAGTAAACGGTGGAGGGCATGGCGGGGGAGAGGCAGGATGAAAACGGGGCGGGGTGAAATCTACCAAATTTTCATGATCCGGTGTTTTCGTTTGCAAGCCTTGGGGGGCGACGCAGCGTTGAATCGCGATCCTCACCATGCTCAACACCGAGCGACTTCCCCTCACCGGCCGGCGCGTACAGCTCATGGCGACCTGCCTTTGCGACGCCTTTTACGACGACGTGGCCAAGGCCACCGTCCAGGTGCTGGAGCACCTCGGCTGCACCGTCGGCTTTCCGGAGGCCCAGACCTGCTGCGGCCAGCCGGCCTTCAACGGTGGCGACTGGCCGGCGTCGCGCAAGGTCGTGCGCCACACCGTGAAGACCTTTGCCGGCGACGAGCCGGTGATCGTCCCCTCCGGCTCCTGCGCGGCGATGCTGTTCCACGGCGCACCGCTGGAATTTGAAAAGGAGCCTGATCTCCCTGCGGTCGAGTCCCTCGGCAAACGTGCCTGGGAGCTGGGCGACTTCATCGTCAATGGCCTCGGCGTGAAGACCTGGCCGGGCCGGTTCGACTCGACCATCGCTTTCCACCGCTCGTGCCATACGCGGGGCACGGCGAGCAGCGCGGCCGCCTCCACCCTGTTCGCCTCGATCGCCGGGCTGAAGGTCGTCGAATTCGGCGAGGGCGAACAGTGCTGCGGCTTCGGCGGCACGTTCTCCGTGTCGTTCCCGAACATCTCCACCGCCATGGGCAACCTGAAGCTCGATCACGTGCGCGCGGCGAAGCCGGACATCCTCGTGTCGGGCGACATGAGCTGCCTCATGCACATGGGAGGGCTGGCCGAGAAGGAAGGGCAGCCGCTCAAGAACATGCACCTCGCCCAGGTGCTGCGCGACGCCTTGAAAAACGGGGGGCTGATCTGACCTTTAGCTGTAGGAGCGGCTTTACGCCGCGATCAGCAACGCCATTCGCGGCGTAAAGCCGCTCCTACAAGTAACACCAATGAAGTTTCAACAGATCGACCAGTTTGCCGCCGAGCTCCGCGCCGACACGCGGGCTGCGGTCTATGACGGCTCGAAGAAGGGCCACGAGAAGCGCACCAAGCTGCTGTTCGACGAGTATCCCGACCCGAACCGCCTCCGGGTGCTGGCCGGCCAGGTGAAGCAGCACGTCATCGAGAACCTCGACACCTACCTGCCCGCCGTGGAGGCGAAGCTGAAGGCGAATGGCGTGATCGTCCATTGGGCCGCGACCGCCGACGCCGCCAACGAAACCGTGCTGAAGATCATGCGGGCGCGCGGGGCGACGAAGATGGTCAAGGCCAAGACCATGGTCAGCGAGGAGACCGAGTTGGCGCATTTCCTCGAGAAGCACGGGATGGAGGCGCTCGAGACCGACCTCGGCGAGTTCATCGTCCAGATCGACCACGACCACCCCTCGCACATCGTCAAGCCGATCATCCACAAGAATCGCCGCGAGATCGCGACCTCTTTCGAGAAGAACGGCCTCGGGGCCTACAACGACGACCCGCAGACGATCACCCGCCGCGCGCGGCAGTTCCTCCGCCACAAGTACCTTGAGGCCGATGTCGGCCTCACGGGCGGCAACTTCATTTCCGCCGAGAGCGGACGCCTCGTGCTCGTGACGAACGAGGGCAACTCCCGCTTTTGCCTCGCCGCCACGAAGTGCCACATCGCGATGGTCGGCATCGAGAAGATCGTGCCGCGCGATCGCGACCTCGCGCTGCTCCTGAACCTGCTCGCACGCAGCGGCACCGCGCAGGACCTCACGGTCTACACCGAGTTCATCAGCGGGCCGAAGTCCGCGACCCAGCCCGACGGCCCCGAGGAGATGCATGTCATCCTCGTCGACAACGGCCGCACGGAAGTGCTCGCGAGCGACTGCCGTGACATCCTCCGTTGCATCCGCTGCGGCGCGTGCCTCAATGTCTGCCCCGTTTACCGCCAGGCAAGCGGCCATGCCTATCGCAGCGTGTACCCGGGCCCGGTCGGGGCGGTGCTGTCGCCGCTGCTGATGGGCGACCGTTTCAAGGAAAAGGCGGACCTGCCGAAGGCCTCGAGCCTCTGCGGCGCGTGCCAGGAAGTCTGCCCGGTCAACATTCCCATTCCCGACCTGCTGCTGCGCCTTCGCGACAAGGGCAAGCAGGAGGGCCTGTCGTCCCCCGGCACGCCGCCGATGGGCGCGTGGGCCCTGCTGGCGTCACAGCCACTGGCCTGGAAGGCCTCGCTGATCGGCGGCCGGCTCATGAATTACCTGCCGACGAAGCTGGTGCCCGTGCCCGCGCTCCGGGCCTGGGAGGCCAAGCGCACCCTGCCGCCGTGGCGCGGGGGCGAATTCCGCAAATGGCTGCATAACCGCCCGCCCAAGACATGAGTGACGACCGTGAAGCCATCCTCGGCCGCGTGCGCTCCGCGCTCGCGCCGCTGACCGAGCGGGCCGCGCTGCCCGCCTACGACACCGAGATCGCCGTGCTCCGGCAGCTGCTGGCCAACCGTGACCCGCTCGCGGTGTTCGCCGACCGCCTGCGCGGCGTGAACGGAACGGCGCTCACCGACATTCCCGCGCTGGTGAAACAGCTGCGCGAAGGGAAATGGCTGCACGGCTACTGCGACCCCGCGCTCTGGCCCCGGCTCGCGCCGCATTTCGGCCCGGAGTTCGAGGTCGAGACGGTGTACGACCGCACGCGGGTCGACGACTACGCCTTTGGCATTACCCGCGCGGCCGGCGGCATCGCGGAATTGGGCACGGTCATCCTGAAGGACCGTTCGACCTCGCACCGCCTCGCGGCCCTCACGCCGTGGGTGCACGTGGCGGTGTTTTCGCGGGCCGAACTTTTCGTCGACCTGCCGCAGGCGATTGCCGCCCTGGGCGACGACCCGAACATCATCTGGTGCACGGGTCCCTCGAAGACCGCCGATGTCGAGGGCATCCTGATCGAGGGGGTGCACGGCCCGGGCGTGCAGATTGCACTCGTGCTGGACTAGTGGTGGCCGCCGACCATCAGCCATAGCCTTGGCAACCGTCGACGGAGTGCTCACTCCTCGCCGTCGTTGTAGTCCACCTCGGCCATGCGGAAGACCCGGCGTTGCGGCTTCATCATCCACTTTTTCGAGTCCGGGTACCACGTGCTGTCGGCCGGCGGGTTGTCCGCAATCACCTGGAAGACAAAGTCGCGCTTCCCGGTGTTGATGATCTGGTGCGCGGTGCCGGGCGGTTGGACGAAGGCGTCGCCCGCCCGCACGATGGTTTTCTGGCGTCCGATCCGCACGGTGGCGGTGCCGGACAGGACGACGAACAGCTCCCACTGCACGGTGTGGGCATGGAGCGGGCAGACCGCCGCGCCGGGCGGCACCCGGCGCCACTGCAGGTCGAAGGGATGGCCGCCGCCCCATGCGCCGATGTCCTTCTTGCCGCCGAGCGCGAGCGAGATGTTCTTCACGAACGAGCGATACTTGCCCTTGGGCGACGCCAGACATTCCTCGGGCAGCGAAGGGACATGGGTCTTCTTCATGCGAGGGACACTGGGGTGGCACCAACGAGGACCGCAAGCGATCGCCCTTCCTGCGGCGGCACAGCCGCGATCACGCCAGGCCGTGACACCTTGGGGCGCGGCGATGCCGCCATCGTCGATCCCGGCCAACAAATGAACAGTGTTGGCCAAGATGTGGTGAGTAGCAAAGCCGCGGTGAGGCTAGATTGGCTTTGCTCAACCCTCCCCAACCACCATGGCGACCCTCACTGAACGGCTCCCCGACAACGCCCCCGGCCTGTTTTACGTCGATGCGACCTGCATCGACTGCGACCAGTGCCGCGCGACCTCACCGCAATTCTTCTCCCGCAACGAAGAGACCGGCATGTCGGTCCTCTGCCGCCAGCCCCGGACCGCCGATGAGATCGCGCAGGTCGAGGAAATCATGGCGGGTTGCGCGACCGGATCCATCGGCGACGATGGGGGGAGTCCTGAGTCGTGAACGACCTGGTCATCGGCATGGCGGGCGCCGGCGGCGACGGTATCGTCTCCGCCGGTGAGTCATTGATCGGCGCCTTGGCCAAGGAGGGATATTTTGCGATCCTGACCAAGAGCTTCGGCTCGCAGATCCGCGGCGGCGAATCGTCCTGCCGTCTGCGCGTCGCGACCGTCCCGGTGGCCAACCCCGGTGGCGTGCTCGACGTGGCGGTGGCCCTCAATTGGGACGACTTCCTGCGCTTCGGCGGCGAACTGCCCGTCGGGGAAAGGACCGTGGTGATTTACGAGCAGAAGACCGGTGTCGCGCCCGACGCCCTGCCGCTGGGGTCCGTGGAGCCCGCGGTGTCCCTCGCGGTCCCGATCGAGGAACTGGCCCGGAAGACGGCCGGCACACAGCAGGCGAAGAACTCCGTCGTGCTGGGGTTGCTGGCCGGCTGGTTCGGCCTTCCGCGGGAAGGCATCCTCGCCGGCCTGCGCAGGAAGCTCGCCGCCAAGGGCGACGCGGTCCTGCAGGGCAACGAGCGCGCGTTTGCCGCCGGCCTCGACTATGCTGCTGCGCAGCCGCTCGGTTCGGAATACCGGCTCGATCCGCCGCACGCGACGGCCACCCGGCGGATTGTCACCGACGGGAACGAGATGTGCGCGCAGGCGGCGCTGTTCGCGGGCTGCACGTTCTTTGGCGGCTACCCGATCACGCCGGCTACGGAGATCATGCAGCACTTGCAGCGCGACATCTGGAAGCACGGCGGCGTCGTGCTGCAGGGTGAGGATGAGATTGCCAGCATCGCGGCCGCCGTCGGGGCGTCCTTCGCCGGGAAGAAGGCGATGACCGCCACGTCGGGCCCGGGACTTTCACTCAAGACCGAGGTGCTCGGCCTGGCCAGCGTGGCCGAGCTGCCGCTCGTGTGCGTCGACGTTCAGCGCGGCGGCCCTTCAACCGGCATGCCGACCAAGCGCGAGCAGGCGGATCTGTTCGCGGCGGCGTTCTCGGCACACGGCGACAGCGTCCGGCCGATCCTCGCACCGACCGGTGTGGCCGACACCTTTGCGGTCACCGTCGAGGCCTTCAACATCGCCGAGCGCTATCAGACCCCTGTCATCGTGCTTTCCGACCAGGAGATCGCCCAGCGCAAGGAAGTGATCGAGGCCGTCGATCTCACGCGATTTGAGGTGCTCGACCGCCTGGTCCCGACCGCGGCGGAACTCGAAGGCTACACGCGTTTCCGGCTGACCGACTCGGGCATCAGCCCGATCAGCCACCCGGGGATGAAGGGCGGCAACTACCTGGCCGCGGGGATCGAGCACGACGAGCATGGCGCGCCGACCGCAAGCGGCGGGATGCATGCGCGGATGAACGACAAGCGGCTGAACAAGCTTAACCCGCTGAAGGACCGCCGCGACCTGTTCATGATCGAGGGCGATGCGGATGCGACCATCGGGCTGATCAGCTGGGGCAGCGTGGCGGGCATTGCGCTCGAGGCCCTGCGCACGGCCCGGTCGGAAGGACTCGAGGTGAAGCTCCTGGTGCCCACGCTGATCTATCCGGTGGCGGAGGAGATTTACCGGGAGTTTTTCGCGTCGCTCCGGCAATGCCTGGTCATCGAGCAATCGCACCAGGGCCAGCTCCACCGCCTCATCCGCATGTGGGTGGACGTGCCGGACAATTTCGCGTCCCTGGCGCAAAGCGGGGCGAATCCGATCGCACCGTCCGACGTGGTGGCGCGGATTCGCGGGATGGCGCGGCAGCCGGTCAGGACATCGCGGCGGCACCCGAACGACCTGATGAACACGCTATGATCTCCCCCGAGCAAGCCTGCACCTGCGGACCGGCGCCTGCGGCCTACACCGCGAAGGATTTCCGGAGCAACCTGAAGCCGATCTGGTGTCCCGGCTGCGGCGACTATGGGGTCGCCGCCGCGATCTACCGTGCGCTGGCGGCGATCGGGCGCCCGCCGCACGAGATCGCCTTCGTGTCGGGCATCGGCTGCTCCAGCCGCATCCCGGGCTACACCACGGCGTACGGCTTCAATTCCGTGCACGGCCGGGCACTGCCCATCGCGCAGGGGATCAAGCTGGCCCGTCCGGAGCTCCTGGTGCTGGTCGCCGGCGGCGATGGCGACGGCTTTTCCATCGGGGGCGGCCACGTTCCGCACGCGGTGCGCCGGAACATCGACCTCACCTACATCGTGATGGACAACCAGATCTACGGCCTCACCAAGGGACAGGTTTCCCCGACCTCGGCGCGCGGTACGAAGACGCCGACCTCCGTTTACGGCAGCATGGAGGAACCGGTGAATCCGCTGCTCTATACGCTGGCCTACGGCGCGGGCTTCGTGGCGCAGGGCGTGCCGGCCGACCTCGACGGGCTCACCGCGATCATCGAGGAAGCGATCCGGTACCCCGGCTTCTCGTTCGTCAACATCCAGTCGCCCTGCGTGAGCTTCGGCGATGCGGAGAACCAGGTGAAGTCGCAGAAAGTCCGGATGCGGAAGCTCGCGGCGGAGGGGCACGACTCGGCCAACCGGATTCGCGCGATGGAGCTGGCGCAGGAGTACGGCCAGACCCTTTACACCGGTGTTTTCTACCGCAACCCGAACCCGCCGCCGACGTTCGACCGGCAGGTCCGGGAATTGCAGGACCAGTTGCAGCCCGCGCGCGAAAGGAGTCAGGCCCCGGGCCATTGACTCGGACGCCCGAGAGGTACGGGCGGACCGGGTCAGGAGCCGGGTGTCTGACTCCTCCCGCGTGCGGGAGGCAAGGGGAAGGCGTTTTGGTTCGGTCGGGGCTTCACAAAACCGGCTGGATGCGGCTGGATTCCGGCGCCGGATCCGTCCGGCTCCCATGGTCCAGCCCACGCCGTATTTTCACGTTCCGCTGAATCTCTCCCATGCCGGGCGGGTGGCCCGTCGCATCTTGCTGCTGCTGGAGGAGCCGGTGCCGGGCGAGGGTCCGGACGCAGGGGAGGCGCACCGGATTGCCGGGGAGATCGTGACGTTGCTGGCGCCTTGCATGGACTCGGATGACAACCCGCCCGGGCCGGCCGCTGCCATCCTGCGCAGCCGTGCCGCGGTCCTCGGCCGGAAGCTCGTGGACCACGTCGAGCACGGCGGACTCGGCGACGACCGGCTCGGCCAATGCGTCCGCAACTTCTTCGAGTGCCTCGAACTCGGCCTCGAGGGCGCGTCGATTTCCCTGCGCGCCGGGGAGAATCCACAGTCGTTCCAGCGCCCGGTCTAGGCGGGTTGAACCACGGAGACCCTCAGCCGGACTCATGCAGTTGAACGTAGCAGCCGACGTGAGGAGGCTGGATTGAAGTGAGTCACCAAACCCAGCCTCGTGACCTCGGCTGCTACATGCCGGAAGCGATCCAACTGCATGGTCCCTCGGTGGTGAACGATTCCGGCGCAACTCCCGGCCGGCAGGGCCGTCATCTTGGGTGTGCCTGCAAGGGCATTTGGCTTGTGAAATATTACTCCCCGCCCAACGGCTTTCCCCGACCCCAATCCCCCTCCTGAGTCACCCGTTTCATTCGCGGTGCGCACTTGAAGTGCGTGCCGTCCGGAACCCCGGCAATTCCAGGATACCACCCACGTGAATTCCAAAGGTCACCCGACCGAACCTTCCGCAGCCTCCAAGGCGGCGCATCTTCCTGGCAAGCGGGCCCGGCGCAACTTGGTCGCGCTCGGCTCGGCCGCCGTGCTCGCCGTGTATGCCGCGGGATTTTTGCGCACGGCCTCGGCGGCCAGTCGGCTGGCTGCCTCCGAGCGGAAGCGGCCGGCGGTACCGCGTGTCGCCTTGGCCCCCGCAGTGGCGACCGCCCCGGCGAAGTTGCGCTCGGGCCAGCCGCCCGCCGTTGTCCCGCCCGCCGAGCCTGCTCCCGCTGCGCCGGCGCCCGCGGTGGCGATTGTCCCGCCGGTTTCAAAACCCGCTCCAGTGGTGGCCGCGGCAGTGGTCCCCGTTGAGGTCGCGGCCGTCCCGGCAGCCCCCACGCCCGTGCCGGCCGAGTCCCCGGCTGCGTCCGCTCCCTTGGCCCCGCCGGTGTCGGTCGTCGTAGCGGCCCCAGCTCCGGTTGCACCGGCCGTGGCGGCGAAACCCGCCGCGCCCACCTTCAAGGACGGAATCTTCTTTGGCTGGGGCCACTGCCGCCATGGCGACCTGCAGGCCTCGGTGGAAATCAAGGGCGGCAGGATCGTGGCTTCCGCGATTGCCCAGTGCTTCACCCGCTACTCGCAGAACGTGATCGCCGCGCTGCCGCCCGAGGTGGTGGAACGCCAGAGCAACAACGTCGATTGGGTCTCCGGCGCGACGGAAAGCTCTGACGCCTTTTTCTACGCGGTGGGCGAGGCCCTGAAGCAGGCCAAGTGAACGCCGCGGGAGCCCACACCGTTGCCCTGATGGGCACCCTGGTCGCCATCGAGGTGCCCGGCCGCCGGGACCAGCCGCCCGATGACCCGGCACGCGAAGCCGCGATGGAGCGGGCGTTCGACTGGTTCCGCCGGATTGAGGGCGCCTGCAGCCGGTTCGACGAGACCAGCGAACTGCGCCGTCTCTCCACGCGGATCGGGACGCCGACAGCGGTCAGCGGGCTGTTGTACGAGGCCGTGCAGTTTGCCCTGGCCGTGGCGGCGGAAACCGACGGCGCCTTTGACCCGACGGTCGGGCTGCGCATGGAGGCGGCAGGTTTCAACCGCGATTACCGCACCGGCGTGGCCTCGCACACCTCGGTCGTTGCGGCCGGGCCTGTCAGCTTCCGGGATGTCCGTCTCGATCCGGCCGCGCGGACGGTCACGCTGCTGCGCCCACTCCTGCTGGACCTTGGGGCCGTGGCCAAGGGACTTGCGATCGACCTGGCCGCGCGCGAGCTGCAGCCGTTCGAAAATTTCGCCATCTACGCCGGGGGCGATCTCTATCTCGGCGGAAACAATCCTGCGGGCGAGCCGTGGTCGGTCGGTATTCGGCATCCACGCGATCCCGGGGAGTTGATCGAAACCGTGCTGGTATCCGACGCCGCGGTCTGCACCTCCGGGGACTACGAACGACGCACGCCGGGCGACGGCTCCAGCCACCATCTCATGGATCCGCGCACGGGGAACTCCGCCGCGGCCTGTGCCAGCGTGACGGTGGTCGCCCCGGCGGCGATGGTGGCGGACGCCCTGGCGACGGCGGCATTCGTGCTGGGCCCCGTGGAAGGCCTGCGCCTGTTCGAGCGGCACGACGTGGACGGACTGATCATTACGCCCGCGCTGGAACGCTTTGCGACCGGGGGGATGCAGGATGAATAAGGCGGCGACCCTGGCGCTGCGGACGCCCTCGACCGCCATCGCGAAATTTTTCCGGAAGCCCAAGAGCCTCCTGATCCTGATTTTTGTCCTGCTCGCGCTGCTCGCCGGCCTCGGCAACGGCCTCGCCCTCGTGGCGCCGGGCCTGGCCGCGGCGATGATCGCGGCGGCGGCGACGGATGTGCTGCTCATCCGGTACATGGACGATGAATGGTGCTTTCCCGACGGAGCGCTGCTCACCGGCATGATTGTGGGCATGATCCTGAGCCCGCGGGAGCCGTGGCATGTGGCGGCCGTGACCTCGGTGGTGGGCATTGTGAGCAAGGTCGTCCTCCGAACCCATAGCGCGAACATCTTCAACCCCGCGGCGCTGGCGCTGGTCGCGACCTTTTATGTTTTCAGCCCGGGGCAGAACTGGTGGGGCGCGATGCCCGACATGCCGCCCTACGCGCTGGTGGTGCTGATCGCGACCGGGATTTTCATCACCGACCGGGTGAACAAGCTGCCGGCGGTCCTGGCCTTTCTCGGCGCGTATTTCCTGTTGTTCACGCTCACCGCTTTTTTCAGCGACCCGGCGCGGGTGGCCGAGATCTATCGCACGCCCGATCTGCAGGCCGTGCTTTTCTTCGGATTCTTCATGGTGACGGATCCGCCGACCTCGCCGCCGCGGGCCCGCGACCAGCTGGTGTTCGGGGTCATCACGGCGGTTGCGAGTTACGCGGTATTCGAGCTGGTGGGCGCCGCCTATTTCCTGCTCGCCGGGCTGCTCTTGGCGAACGGCTGGGAAGCCTGGCGCCGCGTGCGGGCCAAAACCACCCGGCACCTCAAGGCTCGCGCGGGTGCCTACGGGTGATGCCAGCGTCCCGTTGGGTTTATGAATGATGCCATGCAAGGTGGCCGCCGACGCCAATTCGGACGAATTGGCCGGCCTCGCTCGCGGCCGATCGCTTTACTGCCCGGGTGAGCCACCGCGGCCTGCCTCACGCCTTTCGCGCTATCAGCTGCTTTTCGGCTTCGAGCCAGATCGCCTCATTGGTATTTTTCGGCCGTCCGTGGTCAACCCACAGCGTGAAAGCGCACAGGGCGATGGCGGAGGGAGAAGGGGCGGTGGCGCTGATGGCGGTGTCACGGAGGAGCGATTTCATGGGGCGGCGAAAGGGAAGGGAGTGGGCTTGAACTTGAAGTGGAAAGTTTACGCCTCAACCCGGAGCCGGAGTATGGGGTTTATGCCTGCTTCGCCCCGCTTTCAGGCGGCCAATCCTTCCAGGCCGGTTTCGCGCAGAGAAGCAAAGTCGCGGAGCAAGGCAGGAAGTTGGGCGCGGAATCTGGAATTTCACACGGAGGCATGGGGGACACAAAGATCGAGTCGGATGCCTTATCCCAACGTCCGCGAGGTTTTGTACTTTAGCCTACTGGCCAATTCGTGCCAGTAGGCCCAGGTGGCCGCCGACCTTCGGGCGGCGGATGCCGGGTGGCGGATGCGCCACACCGCGGCCCGGCCGCCTTCGCCAAGGCTACGGCGCCCTCGCGAAGCCATTGCAGCCCGCCATAGCTTGAGCGACGGCGGGAGGTCGGCGGCCACCCTGCAAGACATAAGTCCAATACCAACGGGACGTTGGTATTGGACTGCGTTCCCTGCGCCCCTGCGCGAAATCGTACCACCGCTGCCACCGACGAGCCCGGTCCCTAACGGGCTTCGGGATGATCCACGGCCTGCTCGAGCAGTCCCGTGAGCTCCTTCGGCTTGAACCACTCGGGATTGTGGTCGGCTTCCATGATGAGCGTGGACCAACCGCGGGCCCTGGCGCGTTCGTAGAATTTATAGAAGTCGTCGTCAGCGGGCTTCTTGCCGGGATCGACGGTGAGAAGATAGGTGACCGGGAGTTTCAGGGCGTCCGGGTTTTTGTACGACACGGGCTCGCTGAGGGTTTTTGCCGGGTGCGGGACGTCGTAGGGGATGGGTTTGCCGGGCTTCACCCAGCTGGCGGCGATGAAACCGTCCTTGACCGCGCCCAGCTGCACGGCGCCGCCGAAGGCGTCGTTCAGGCTCTCGCCGTCGTTCGGCGCGACGGCGTCGACGAAGATCGCCCGCGCGATCCGGTCGGGCACGCGGTCCATCACGCCCGCGATCACCATCCCGCCGTAGCTGTGGCCGACGAGGATGATGTCATGCAGGTCCTCCCAGAGGATGAAGTTCACGATGTCGTTGATGTGCGTCGTGAGGTTGATGTCAGGGCTCGCGAGATGCACCCGCTCGCCGAGCCCGGTGAGGGTGGGCCGGTAGACCTTCTGGCCGTCGGCCGTCAGCAGGGCGTCGACCTTTTTCCACTGCCAGCCGCCGCCCCAGGCGCCATGGACGAAAACATACGTATGCTGGCGGGAAGGGGAACTTGGGGGGGGAAGACTGGCCGTGGCCGACGGGGCGTCGGCCGCATGCGAAGACGCGGCGACGAACGCCATCAGCAGGAAAATCAGACCGTACTTCAGGTGAGACATCGTCTTGGTTTACCGGAGCGACCCCGGGGAGGTGAAGGCCATTATGGCAGTTTCACGTCATTACGGAGCCCTACCCACAGCAGAGACGTCGAAGGCATGGAGTAGTGCGGTGCTTTAGCCCGCACTCCCACGGCAAAAAGACGCGGGCTGAAGCACCGCGCTACCCCATGCGCTCCTGGGGAATCGAATCCGGTCAGGTGCCCTTGGCGATCAGCCGCCTCTCGGCTTCGAGCCAGATGGCCTCGTGCAGGTTCTCGGGCTGGCCCCGGTCGATCCACTGCAGGTAGGCGCAGAGGGCGATATCCTCATGCTTCGGGGCATTGGCGTGGGGGTGGATGGGATGGTTATGATGGTGATTTTTCATGATGGGGGGTGGGCTGAGCCGCGTGAAGAAACGGAGGATGACTATGGCCGGACGCCAGAGCGGGAGGAATGGGGTCTTCGCCTGACACGAGGATCGGCACCTTTGCTCCCGCTTAACCGGAACGATGCCGTTCTCTGTAGCAGCCGACGTGAGGAGGCTGGTTTGAGGTGAGTCACCAGACCCAGCCTCATTACCTCGACTGCTACGCCGATCGCTACGGTTCAACGGCATCGTTCCGGCTGAACAAGACTCACGCGTGAGCAACCCATTCGCTTTGTAATACCCGGCTCTGATGCGGGTCGCGGTTGGGGATGCGACGTCCCCGTCGCGTCGGACGGCGTCCGGGAGGTCGCCGCCCCAACGGGACACCGGCTGCTGTGCGGCTCTGCCTACGGCTTTTCGTTCACGACCGGATTCGTGAGGGTCCCGATCTTTTCGATCTCGATGCTCACGCTGTCGCCGGGTTTCAGGAAGACCGGCGGCTTGCGGGCGAAGCCGACGCCGTGGGGCGTGCCGGTGAGTATGACCGTGCCGGGCAGGAGGGTTTTGCTGCCGCTGAGGAACTCGATGAGGGTGCGCACATCGAAGATCATGTCGCTCGTGTTCCAGTCCTGCATGACCTGGCCGTTGAGCACGGTCTTGATCGCGAGCGCGTTGGGATTGGGGATCTCGTCGCGCGTGACGAGCACAGGCCCGAGCGGGCAGAAGGTATCGAAGCCCTTGCCCTGGCACCACTGGCTGCCGCCGAAGCGGTTCTGCCAGTCGCGGGCGGAGACGTCGTTGGCGCAGGTGTAGCCGAGGACGAAGTCGAGGGCGTTGGCCTTGGTGGCGTTCTTGCAGCGCTTGCCGATGACGACGGCGAGCTCGCACTCGTAGTCGACCTCGGTGCTGGCGAGCTTTTGCGGAAGCTCGATGGGGTCGCCGGGATTCTGGACGGTGCTGGTGGGCTTGATAAATACGACGGGCCGCTCGGGCGGACCCTTGCCGCCCTCCTCGGCGTGCTTCCGGTAGTTCAGGCCGATGCAGAAAATATTCACGGGCGCGAGCGGCGCGAGGAGCTTGCCCGGCTGGACCACGCGGTCGGTGATGGCGAAGGCGCCGAGGATGTCGCCGGTGATCTCACGGGCGGAGCCGTCGGGCTGGAGCGCGGCATAGGCAGGGCCGCTGGGCGTAAGGTGGCGGATGAGCTTCATGGGGACCGGAGTTGAAGGTTGAAGGCGGAAAGTTGAAAGCCGGAAAACCCCGGAATTTTTGCCACTGATTGCACGGATGGGCACGGATGCCGACCTTCGGGGTTCGATTACAGCCTTTTCCACAGGAGGAATACCGAAGTTGATCCGAGGGTTTGGATCCGATCTCGGACCGACCTCGGTATTCCTCCTGTAAAACGAATCGAGCCATCCGGATTTTCACGCAGAGACGCAGAGATCGCCGAGAAAGCCCAATTTCCGGGTTTGGCAGACATTTCATCATTCTCCGTGTTCTTTGTGCCTCCGTGTGAAACCGGCTCGAATTCCGTCTCGACCGGGAAATCGGCCGGAATCATAAAGCCGGCAGTGCCTGCGAAGAAGAAAGTCCCCGCGCGCAAGAAACTCGTGCTGCTGATCGGCACGGTGAAGGGCGTGTTTCTCTATCATACGGACGAAAAGCGCTCCGCGTGGAAGCTGACGGGGCCGCATCTCGGCGGTCGGCGTGTTCCGCAGCGATGACGCTGGCGAGACGTGGAAGCTTTGCAACGAAGGCCTGCCCAATGTCGCGCCCGAGTTCATCAAGGATCCCGACATGGGCCGCTGCGTGCACAAGCTGGTGCTCGACCCGGCGCGGCCCGGCCGGCTGGCGATGCAGTTCCACGGCGGCGTGTTCGTTTCGGAGAACGCCGGCGATGCGTGGACGCGGATCTCGGCGGGGCTGCCGCATGACTTTGGTTTCCCGCTGGCGGCGACGACGGGCGGCGGCCTATTCGTGGTGCCGCTGATCGGTGGCGACAACCGCATCGTGCCCGGCGGCGCGCTGAAAGTGTGGCGCTCGCGCGACCTCGGGCGCACGTGGCGGGCGCTGACGAAGGGGCTGCCGCAGAAGGAGCACTATGTCGGCGTGCTGCGCGACGCGATGACGTCCGACCCGCTTACGCCGGCCGGCATTTACATGGGCACGACCGGCGGGGAGATTTTTTACTCGAAGGACGACGGAGACAGCTGGAAGAAGCTGCCGGCGTCGTTTCCGCGAATCACCACGCTAAAGACGTGGCTGGTTTAGGCTGCGAAGCACAAACCACGGATTTTTTAGCCACGGATGACAATGATGGGTACGGATACCGGGAGCTTTTATTTGGGATCGGTCTGCGCCATCTGTGGCCAAAATCCGAACCCCTGCGGCCAGGGCTTCTTTCAACCTTCAACCGGAAACTTTCAACTCGCGGAGCTCGGCTCCGCGTACGCTTCCATCCCGACGCAGGAGCAGACGAGGTTGCGGTCGCCGTAGACGTTGTCGACGCGGCCGACGGCGGGCCAGAACTTGCTGGCGCGGGTGGCGGGGGAGGGGAAGGCGGCGAGCTCGCGCGAGTAGGGGCGGTCCCAGTCGTCGCGGCACACGACCTTGGCGGTGTGCGGGGCGTGCTTGAGCGGGTTGTTGGCCTTGTCGGCCTCGCCGTGGGCGACCGCCTGCATCTCGCCGTGGATCGAGATCAGCGCGTCGCAGAAACGGTCGAGCTCGCTCTTCGCCTCGCTCTCGGTCGGCTCGATCATGAACGTGCCGGGGACGGGGAACGACATGGTCGGCGCGTGATAGTTATAGTCCATCAGGCGCTTGGCGGCATCCTCGACCTCGACGCCGTGCTTCTTCCAGCCGCGGAGATCCACGATGCACTCGTGGGCGATGAGCCCCGCGTTGCCGCGGTAGAGCACGGGGAAGAACTTTTCCAGGCGCTTGGCGACGTAGTTGGCGTTGAGGATGGCGACTTTCGTGGCCTCGGTGAGGCCGTCGGGGCCCATCATGCGGATGTACATCCAGGAGATGAGGAGGATGCTAGCGCTGCCGTACGGCGCCGCCGAGACGGCGCCCAGGTGACCAGCGACGGGGGACAGGTTGACGGGTCGGACGATTGGATGTCCGGGGAGGAAGGGGGCGAGGTGCGCGGCTACGCCAATCGGGCCCATGCCGGGGCCGCCGCCGCCGTGGGGAATGCAGAAGGTCTTGTGCAGGTTGAGGTGGCAGACGTCCGCGCCGATGTGGCCGGGTGACGTGAGGCCGACCTGCGCGTTCATGTTGGCGCCATCCATGTAGACTTGCCCGCCGTGGGTGTGGATCGTGGCGCAGATGTTCTTGATCGTGCTCTCGAACACGCCGTGGGTGGACGGGTAGGTCACCATGAGCGCGGCGAGGTCGGTCGCATGGGCGGCGGTCTTGGCGGTGAGGTCGGCGACGTCGATGTTGCCGTTGGTGTCGCAGGCGACGGGGACGACCTTGAAGCCGCACATCGCGGCGCTGGCGGGATTGGTGCCGTGGGCGCTGGTCGGGATGAGGCAGACATTGCGCCGGCCCTCGCCGCGCGACTCGTGGAAGGCGCGGATGACGAGCAGGCCGGCGTATTCGCCCTGCGAGCCGGCGTTGGGCTGGAGGGAGACGGCGGCAAAGCCGGTGATCTCGCCGAGCCAGGTCTCGAGGTCCTTGAACAACTTCAGGTAGCCGCGCGTTTGTTCCGATGGCGCGAAAGGATGGAGCCGGCCGAACTCGGGCCAGGACACCGGGAACATCTCGCTCGTGGCGTTGAGCTTCATCGTGCACGAGCCGAGGGAGATCATCGAGTGGCAGAGCGAAAGGTCCTTCGCCTCGAGCCGCTTGATGTAGCGGAGCATCTCGTGCTCGGTATGGTATTTGTTGAAGACGGCGGCAGCGAGGAAAGAGGATTTCCGCGCGTGGGGCGCGGGGAAAGTCGAGAGCTGAGCGTCGAGAGTCGAGAGCTGGGAAGTGAGCGTCGCCGATTCGCTGAAGAAGGAAAGGATGGTCTGCACGTCCTCGACACGGGTCGTTTCATCCAGGGAGAGGGCGACGGTGTAGTCGTCGATACGGCGGAGGTTGAATTTTTTCGCCTCGGCGGCGGCGTGGACGCGGGCGGCGGCGACGTTGCCAATGGTGAGCGTATCGAAGACCGGCTCGCCATTGACCTTGGCGCCGGTCGCGGCGAGGGCTTGGGCGAGGAGACTGGTGAGCGCGTGGATGCGGCGGGCAATGCGCTTGAGGCCCTCGGGGCCGTGGTAGACAGCGTACATCGAGGCCATGACGGCGAGGAGCACCTGGGCCGTGCAGATGTTGGAGGTGGCCTTGTCGCGGCGGATGTGCTGCTCGCGGGTGCCGAGGGCGAGGCGCATCGCGGGGTCACCTTGGGCGTCTTTGGAAACCCCCACGAGGCGTCCGGGCATCTGGCGCTTGAAGGCGTCCTTGGTGGCGAGGAAGCCGGCGTGCGGGCCGCCGAAGCCGAGGGGCACGCCGAAACGCTGGGCGGAGCCGACGGCGACGTCGGCGCCGAACTCACCCGGGGCACGCAGCAGCGTGAGCGCGAGCAGGTCGGTGGCGACGATGGTGAACGCGCCCGCGGCATGGGCGGCGGCGAAGAATTTTTCGAAATCGTGGATCGAGCCGGTGGTGTCGGGATACTGCACGAGCACGCCGAAGCAGTTGGCGACGGGCTGCCAGGAGCGGTGGTCGCCGGTGACGACCTCGATGCCGAGCGGCTTGGCGCGCGTCCGGACGATGTCGATGGTCTGCGGGTGGCATTGTTCGGAGACGAAGAACACGCGATGGGCGTCGGTGTCGCCCTCCTTGAGGCGGTGGCACATCATCATGGCCTCGGCGGCGGCGGTGCCCTCGTCGAGCATGGAGGCGTTGGCAATCTCGAGTCCGGTGAGGTCGGTGACGAGCGTCTGGAAGTTGAGCAGCGCCTCGAGACGGCCCTGGGAAATCTCGGCTTGGTAGGGCGTATAGGCGGTGTACCAGCCCGGGTTCTCCAGGATGGTGCGCTGGATGACGCCGGGGGTGAACGTGTCGTAGTAGCCCAGCCCGATGACGCTCCGGAAAACCTGATTCTGGCTGGCGAGGCCGCGCAGCTCGGCCAAGGCGGTGCTCTCACTGGCGGCAGCGGGCAGGTTGAGCGCGCCGCGGCGGATCTGGGGCGGCACGGCGGTGTCGATCAGGGCGTCGAGCGACGGGTAGCCCAGCAAGGCGAGCAGGGCAGCGGTGTCGGCGGCGCTGTCGCCGGTGTGGCGGCGGGCAAAGGTGTCGGACGGGGCGAGAAGGTCGCGAAGCGTGGACATGTTTGGCGACAACGGTAGGTGAGGACGGAAGGCGCGCAACCGCGATTTAAGACCTCGGAAAGGTTTCGTGCCGAGGCACCGAGGCGCAAAGATTCGGAATTTTTAGCCGAGAAAAGGCACAAAACGACACGATAGGAACCGTTCGGAAGGATTGAGGGTTTGAATCCAAAACATCCGGATTTTTTCGTGTCATCTTGTGCCTTTTGGTGGCCAAAACCCCGTGGTTTCTGCTTTGCGCCCCTGCGCCTCTGCACGAAACAATTCCTGGCATGACCAAGACCGAACGCGCCGCCACCATCGACCGGCGGCTGGCGGAACTCTACCCGGAGACCCCGGTGCCGCTGGACCACAAGGACGCGTATACGCTCCTCGTGTCGGTGTTGCTGTCGGCGCAGTGCACGGACAAACGCGTCAACCTGGTGACGCCGGAGCTATTCGCCCGCGCGGACACGCCGGAAAAGATGACGCAGGTGCCGGTGGCGGAGATCCAGCGCATCATCCGCCCCTGCGGGCTGTCACCGCAGAAGGCGAAGGCGATCGCCGGGCTGTCGCGCCTGCTGCTGGAGCGCCATGGCGGCGCGGTGCCGCGGACGTTCGCGGAGCTGGAGGCGCTGCCCGGGGTGGGACACAAGACGGCGAGTGTGGTGATGGCGCAGGCCTTCGGCGTGCCGGCGTTCCCGGTGGACACGCACATCCACCGCCTCGCCCAGCGCTGGAAGCTCACGAGCGGCCGCAGCGTCGTGGAGACCGAGCGCGACTTGAAAAAACTTTTTCCGCGCGAGCACTGGAACCAGCTGCATCTGCGGATCATCTACTACGGCCGCGAGCACTGCACCGCCCACTGCTGCGACGGCACGGCGTGCGAAATCTGCCGGACACTCTTCCCCCGCCGGAAGAAGCCGGTCGTTACCCGAAAATAGCAGACCCAGAAGTTCGGCATTTTTTTGCCACAAAGAGGCACGAAATGACGCGAAAGGAACCGCTCGGAAGGAATTGAGAGTTCGAAACCAAACCTCCAGGGCCTTTTTTCGTATCATTTCGTGTCTTTTCGTGGCCAATAATCCGAGGCCTGAAAACAGGATTGATTCGTCCTCGTCGGCGCTTCACGTTCGCCCCTCCATTTTGGACGCTTAGCTCAGTTGGTTAGAGCACGTGCTTCACACGCACGGGGTCACAGGTTCGAGTCCTGTAGCGTCCACCATTTCGAGATTTTGACGGATCGTGTCCAGTGATGCCAGGATGCGCCGCTTCATTGGTGAATTGAGGTACTTAGGTGCGTCGGCGTCATCTTCCACTTTGACAGGGTCTGACAACGAATGACCGGGAGCGCCGGATTTTAGTGCGTGTTTTGGTGCGTGGTCGACTGGGGTACTTTGGATTCCGTCCTTGGTGATCCACGGGAGCTTTTTTAGCTCTGAATCGATGGTCTCGCTGGCCATCTCGGTGTAGATGTTCGCCGTAAGGTTAGACGTCCTTTGCGCCGTCGAGCGTCTGCTCGGCAGATAGCCTATAGAAAAGGGGGTGGGGAGGGGGGAAATGAGCGGGGAATCTAGCTAGGGTGTATTCGCGCGAAAATTGATTTTTTTCCAGATTTCACGCCGAGGCTAACTCAGACATGTACCTCTCGCTACAGGGCGGGATCATACTCAATTGCCGCCCATGGTCCTAACCTTGAGTTATGCATTGCAGTATTAAGTTCGGAGATGCCGAGAACGGATTGAGGTGGACCCCGTCCGTTGGACAGCGGATCGGGTAAATTAAGTTAGATTTAAGGGAGGGGGTGCAGGGGGAGGGGCGAAGCTCCTCCCCCGCTCCCCGTTTGAGTTGGTGGGAGGTTG
>CAIKHO010000008.1 GCA_903827245.1 uncultured Opitutia bacterium | reverse complement strand
GCCTTCCTCGAAACCCCCCGGATCTTCACCAATGGCTATCGCGCCCTCGTCAATGGCCAAGTGGTCGAGGTGTCCAAGTCTCCAGATTCACTCGTCATGCTTCCCGTTCCCGCCGGCGTGAGCCAGGTTGAACTCTCCTATGTGGGCCCGGCCCCGCTCCGCCTGGCTTATTTTCTCAGCCTGCTGGGCTGGATTTCATTGGCGACCGCATGGGCGTACAAAAAAATCCGGACGGATCCCCTGCCGGGCTGACTGCCTCCCGGCCGATCACCAGTGATACTCGTATTTCGCATGCACCATAACATGGTAGCTGCTGAATTCCTCCGGCGTCGCCACCGCAAATTTGAGGAACACCTGGTTGTCCTCGATGACCGCCTCAAGCACCTTCATGTTGCCCTCCTTGATCACGACATCGTGGCTGACACTGGTAAAGACCGCGTTGGGTGGAATCTTGCCGGTGAACACCACCGGCAGCCTGGTCACACCTGGAAACACACCCGGGATAAAGCAATTCTCCAATGCCGGGGACGCCACACGCCGTGTATCAAGCACGAGTTCAAAAGAACCGGCCTCACCCTTGCGCGGGGGCAGGAGGCGTGAGCACGCCGTCAACGAAAGGCCCAGCACGAGAGCGCCGGCCAGAAGCATCCGATGGGATTTGAAAAAAATCATGGAGGAATCATCATCGTAAAAGATGCCGCCAATGAATGACAAGGAACTATTGGGTCGACGGGGATCGGCCGGGGATGACTGGCGGTGCCCTCCGGCATGAGAACCATTCCGAGCCAGCTTTCCCGACTGCTGGCATGGGCCGCGCAGGCCGAAAAATCCGGCCGGATTGCCTGGTCCCTGCTGCTTGCCGACGCGCTCCTGTACGGCTTGATCCTCGCCTTTGTCGACGGCTATTGGCTCGGGAGTGGCCAGGACTGGCAAACGGCCGCCATTTTGGCGGGCGGAGTGGTCCTGTTTCATATGGTCTGGCTCGGTTACACCCGTCCACCGCAGGGAACGACGCGCCATCTCGTCGTCAAAAACATGGCGGCCGGCTCCTGCGCAATTTTGCTTTTTCCAGGAGCATTCAACTATCTGCAGATCGACCTGGGCCGGATGGCCTTCGCGACGGTAGTGGCCGTGGGCACACCCCTGCAAATCCTGCTCCACCTGGCCCACCACCACTGGCGGCGGCGGGTGGTCGCCGCCCCTTTGGAACCATTGCGTTGGATGTTGCTCGCCTGCGGCGGGGTGTTGCTTGGCTTTCCCCTGCTCACCAACAGCAAAATCGGGAGCGGCGATGCCTACTGGTATGGCAATATGGTGGCCGACTTCGTCACCCAATGGCGCGCGGGAGTATTTCCGGTCTTTGTCGGCCAGTCTGATTTTGCCTTCAACGGCGCGGTCAGCCCAGTGCGCTTCGCTCCCTATCTCCAGCATGTCGCCGGAATCCTGGATTTGCTGACCGTGCACACGCTGTCATTTTTCGGCTTGGTCAACCTCACCCTGTTTTTTTCCCTGCAGGCGGCCGCCTTCGCCACCTATGCGTCCTTGGTGGCCATCGAAAAGAATGGTCGCTGGATGGCGTGCCTGCTGGCACTACTTTTTGTCAGTTCACCGGCGGTGCTCGCGCCGGTCTACACCGGCTATCTTTTCCTTAGCATCTGTGCGCTGCCCTATCTGCCGCTGGTGATGCTCGGCATCTGGCGCACTTTCCAGCACCAGGATACGTCGAGTGTTTGCTTTTTGGCCGCCGTGTTGGCCGCCGCTTGGTGGTGCCATCCTCCCATTGCCTTCTGGGCCACGGTCATCGCCGGGGTGAGTCAGATGCTCCGGCTCATCCGCGAGGGAGGAAACGTGCGCGTCTGGCAAGGCTGGCTCGCCGGAACGGCGCTTTTTCTTGCCCTGACCATCAGCGTGTTTGTCTCCGCGCTTACCCTGCATCTGCCGGCTTTGACTGCAGAACCGCTTTTAATTGTGCGTTCGCTCGAGAGCGCCTATCCAGGCGCCCTGCTGCCAGTCAGCGAGGGTGCCAATCTGCTGTCTGACTATCAACTGGGATGGAGCCTTTGGGTTATTCTCATCGCGGGCGGCGCCATAACCCTGTTTCGACCAAGCGCATTTCGTCTCGCTCTGGTGCTCGGGATCGGCCTGTTGCTCCTGCTCCTGCTGCCAATTCCGCATGTCGCCAGCAACCTTTGGCTCCTGCTGCCCCAGGCCGTCTGTAATATTACCTTCAGCTGGCCGATGCAGCGCTTTTACGTTCTGCTGGCCATCATGGCCGTCTTCCTCGGATATACGGCCTTGACCGCCATCCCCAATCGGCGGCTTGGACTGCACCTCCTCGTCGCCGGCCTGTTACTCGTCGCGTTGGCCTGGTCCGGCTCGCAGGCACTGCCGTTTGTGCGCGGCGGCAGCAACAGTACCGCCTCCGCCGCCGAGTCGGCCACCTCGCATCTTCCCCAAAACCGGACTCTCACCCGCTACGCCTACAATCCCTTCCCCGTTCTACCGTCCTATTTTTCCAACAGTTATGTCGATCCGGTCTGGGAGAATCGCCTCCTTGAGCCGGAGACATTCCGTGAAATCGCCTCCAATTACGGAGCCTTGGCTGCCGGAACGGCGATCATTCGTGACGAAGGTGAAGTGACGGCCCGTCGCTATGCTTCCCGGCCGACCTTCTATGAGCTCTTTGCCGCCCTGCCGATCGAACCGGGACGGCATTACGCACTCCGGCTCGAATTGGCCCACCCCGAATTATCGGGCTCGTTGCTGATCACCGGTTCCACGCTCGTCTCCGAGTATTACCTCCCCGACGCCGGATTCGGCTT
Organism: uncultured Opitutia bacterium; assembly: GCA_903827245.1. Taxonomy (GTDB): domain Bacteria; phylum Verrucomicrobiota; class Verrucomicrobiia; order Opitutales; family Opitutaceae; genus CAIUWA01. The sequence continues at coordinate 880 of CAIKHO010000008.1, read as the reverse complement.
TGCACTCAGTCAACCATCCACCGCCTTCGGTGCATTGCCGACTAGCAAGCGATTCCTCTCCCTCAGAAGCAGTTCAAGCCAGACAGAAAAGCTCACGGTGCAATTTTCATCAAACTCCACCGTCGAGTACGATATTGGTGATTTTGGCCGCTTCGCGCTCATGGAATACGATCCGACTCAGCTGCCTGTAGTCGTGGAAAGCTGGACGCCTTATCGCGCCACCGTGATCTCACCCGCGCCCGCTTGGCTTGAAACGCCGCGCATCTTCATCGAGGGCTACCACGCCGTCACCAACGGGAAGAATGTGGCGATCGCCCGTTCCCCCAATGGATTGGTCATGCTGCCAGTCGGATCCGGAAAAAATCAGGTGACGTTGACCTACCCCGGGCCGCTGAGCCTGCGCTTGAGCTACTTCCTCAGCCTCGGCGCCTGGATCAGCTTGATCGCCGCGGGCCTGTTCAGGCTGGGACGCGGCTGAAATCCCCCCGTACCCGGCCTAAAATCCGCGGCGGCGCTCGATGATGAAACGCGGCCGCTGCCGGCTGGCGTCAAATGACCGCCAGAGATACTCCCCGAGCACGCCGAGCATGACGAGCTGGACCCCCGAGGTGATCAGCACCACGCTGATGAGCGAAGTCCAGCCCTCGACCGGCACCACGAAAACAAACCGGCGTACGATCAGGAAAAGGGCGTAAAGAAAGCCGGCGCACGCAAAGAAGAGGCCGATCGCCGACATGAAGCGGATGGGAAAATATGAAAACCCCACCACCCAGTCGATCGAGAGCTTGATGCGCTTGGTCAAGGTCCATTTCGAACGGCCCGTTTCGCGGGCCTGCTTCGTGTAGACCAGGCTGCTTTGCTCGAAACCGAGCCATTGGAT
>CAIKHO010000007.1 GCA_903827245.1 uncultured Opitutia bacterium | reverse complement strand
TGTCCAGGCAACGACCTTTGCCATCCATCGAGAGCTTCACGCCAAGGGCGAGCAGCGGCTGGGTAAACTCGGCCGAGGTAAACTGGCAGCCCTGGTCGGTATTGAAGATCTCCGGCACGCCACCCTCGGCATCATCAAGGTGGGCGAAAACCTCTCCCTGCTTTGCTCCGGCGGCCGCTCCAAGAGCCCGACCGGGATTCTTGAAAGTCCGGCCTTCGGCCAGCTGATTCAGCAGCTCAAGCGCGAGTACGATCTCGTGGTGGTCGACTCGCCGCCCCTCGGGGCGGTCACCGACAGCCTCCTCATTGCCGAGCGCACGGACGAAGTGATTTACGTGTGCCGTTTCAACCGGGCCTATCGGAAGCACATTCGCATGTACATCAAGGCGCTCCGGAGCGGCCGAAATGAAATCCTCGGCGTTGTGCTCAACGGCCTCTCCCCCCGGCGCATCGAGTACTACTCGAACTATCGTTATTACCGCAGTTACAAGAAATACTACGGCGCCCAGACCTAGGGGTGATGAGGGCATGGTTTCACGCGACCCGGCCCGTGATTATCCGTGGTAAATTTACGGCTTCAGTCCGTTGCCGCGCTCGGCAATCCTCCCTTCCGTGCCTGAGCTTTCCGCCTTCCTTCCCGGCAAGTACCATTCCGACCGCCCAGTGGCCCTCATTGCCGGCCAAGGCATCTATCCACAGCTTACCGCCCAGGCCATCCGCCAGGCGGGTGTCCCGCTCCGGCTGATTGCCTTCGAGGAGGAAACGGCCCCCGAGCTCATCGCCTCGTTCCCCGAGGCGGAGCGTACGACCCTTTTGGTCGGGCAGCTCGGCCGGATGCTCCGCAGCCTTGAGCGCTTTGACGCCGGGTATGCCATCATGGCCGGCCAGATCTCCCCGCGCCGGCTTTTCAAGGGACTGCATCCTGACCTCAAGGCCGCGAAAATTCTCTTTTCGCTCAAGCGCCGCAATGCCGAGACGATCTTTGGCGCCATCGCCGTCGAGATCGAGGCCATTGGCGTCCACCTGCTGGACGCGCGCGCCTTTCTGGACGACCACCTGGCCTCGCTGGATTGCATGACGGGCCGCAAATTCCCCGTCGAGGCGGAGTATATGGACCATGGGATCCATATTGCCCGCGAATGTGCCCGGCTCGACATCGGCCAGGGCTGTGTCGTGCGCAAGGGCACCGTGCTCGCGGTCGAGGCTTACGAGGGCACCGATGAAATGCTCCGGCGTGCCGGCGGCCTGAAGACCGACCACGCCCTTTTCGTCAAGGCCGTGAAGCCCAGCCAGGACTACCGCTTCGACGTTCCCTGTTTCGGTCTGCGCACGCTGGAGACCATGCGCGAGGCCGGCCTGGCCGCCGCGGCGCTTGAAGCCGGAAAGGTCATCGTCCTCGACAAGCCCGCCGTGATCACGCAGGCAAAAACCTGGGGCATCAGCCTCGCCGGCTTCTAGCTCGGCAGCCCTCCGGCCCGCGGGATCCGGCCCGGTCTCGCCCAGCTTGCGCTTTGGGGGGCTATCCCGCACATTTTTCGCGCCATGCAAAACGACGTCGTCGCGGTCACGATCAAGGGAGTGATGCCTCACTCCAGCAGCTGCGCCGTGTTCCTGGGCACCGACGAGAAGACTTTTGTCATCTCCGTCGATCATTTCGTGGGCAATGCCATCCAGGCGACCCTCAATGGCGTGAAACGGGAGCGTCCGCTCACGCACGACCTGATCGGCAGCCTGTTGCTTGGCTTCGGCGCCAAGCTTGACCACATCGTGATCAATGACGTCAACAACGGCACGTTTTTCGCCCGGATCATCCTCTCGATGGAAAACGAGCTCGGGAAGAAAATCGTCGAGCTCGACGCGCGACCCAGCGATTCCATCGTGCTCGCCCTGCAGCAGAAGCGCCCGATCTTCGCCGCCCGGGCGGTTTACGATGCGGTGGAGGATATGACCGAATTTCTGGACCGCGTGCTCAAGCAGCAGGCCGAGGAGGGCGAGGAGTCCGCCGAGGAGTGAATCCGATGGAACAGCTGCGTTCCGTTTTGACTGGCCCGGGCCGGCTGCCTCCCGGCCAGCAGGCCGGAGGATCATTGACCGCGCTCGCCCCGATGCAGGACGTGACCGATCTCGCGTTCATGCGCGTGATCGCCCGCTACGGCGCGCCCGACTATTTCTTCACGGAATTTTTCCGGGTTCATGCGCAGTCGCGTCCGGAAAAACATATCCTGCGCTCGCTCGACGAAAACGACACCGGCCGGCCGGTCTTTGCCCAGCTGATCGGCGAGGACCTGCACCATCTCGAGCGCACCGCCGCCGAATTGCTCCGGCATCCCGTCGCCGGCATCGACCTCAACCTTGGCTGCCCTGCCCCGAAGGTCTATAAAAAGAATGTCGGGGGCGGCCTGCTGCGCGAGCCCGGGCGGATCGCCGAGATCTTCGCCACGCTCCGTGCGGCGGTGCCGGGTCTTTTTACCGTCAAGATGCGCATCGGCTTCGATACCACGGACAACTTTGATCGCATCGTCGATCTCGTGAACGAGCACCGCGTCGACCTGCTCAGCGTGCATGGCCGTACGGTGAAGGAAATGTACCGCAACGAGGTCCATTACGATTTCATCGCCCGGGCGGTCGGGCGGGCCCGCTGTCCCGTCCTCGCCAACGGCAATGTCACCTCCGCCGTCCGCGCCTCGTCGATCCTGGCCGCCACCGGTGCCGCCGGCGTGATGATCGGGCGCCATGCGATCCGCAATCCCTGGATCTTCCGCCAGTGTCGTGAAAAATTTGCCGGCCAGGCCATCACGCGGATCTCGCTCGCGGACGTGCACGGTTACATCGACCACCTTTTCCATGCGACCCAGGTGGCCGGTCTTCCGGAGCGGGCCCACGTGAACAAGATGAAAAAGTACCTCAACTTCGTCGGTCAGGGCGTCGATGCCGCTGGGGCGTTCCTGCACGACATGCGCCGGACGGAGACGGAGAAGGACCTTTTCTCCATTTGCGATCGGCACCTGCTGGCCGAGCCCACCCGGGAATTTTCCGTGGAACCGTACCCCGGCGTAATCGCGCGGCCCAATTGTGAGACCCCCAGCGTCGTGACTGACGGCTGTTCGCTGGAAACGATCACGGCGTAATCGCACATTCCGCGCGCGACTTGTGGCGGATCGGACAATTTACCGGGGCAAGCCCCGGTCGGGCCGTATTCGCCCTACTCCAGCCCAAGCTTCTTGCGCCCTTCCGCTGAAATCATCTGTGGCGTCCAGACCGGGTCCCACACGATGTGCACCTTTGCCGACTCGACGGTCGGCAGGGCCGCGATTTTCTGGCGCGCATCCTCGGCGATGACCGGGCCCATTCCGCAGCCCGGTGCCGTGAGGGTCATCTTGACGTCGATGGTATGTCCTCCGGCGGGAGCCTGCTCAATGGCGAGATCGTAGACCAAGCCCAGATCGACAATATTGACGGGGATCTCCGGATCGAAACACGTTTTCAACGCCTCCCAGACCGCCTGCTCGCTGAAGTCCGTTTGGCCCGGGTCGGTTGCCGGGCCGCCTTCATGCGGCGCGTAGCCATCAATGGCTCCAGCCTCCTCGCGCGCGATCCGGAAGAGGCCTTGATCGGTCCGCACCGTCACATTCCCGCCAAGGGTCTGCGTGATGAACACCTCGGTGCCGGCCGGCAGCCGGACCGCGTCACCGGCCGGAATGGCCGTGGCGGGACAATCCCGGGCGAGCAGTTGGGTTTCGGGCATGGCGGTGTCAGTGGATGGCAAGATCAAGCGGCATGCGCGCGTAAAGCCCCGAGGGTTCGTTGAAGGATTTCAAAGCCTTCAACTCGGTCGTGACGCGCTGCATGACCTGCCCGACGACGCTGGTGCTGGCGTGGGCCCCGCCGGCGTTTTTCATGTCGTCGAGAAAATCGGAAATGACCTCGGAGAGATCCTTTTTCCGCGGATATTCGGTGACATCGTAATTCCCGCCCAGTTCAGCTTTCTTGGCCGCATAGGCCATGGCGGCATCCAATCCGCCGATCTCGTCGACCAGGCCGAGTTTTTTCGCCTCTGCTCCGGACCACACCCGGCCCTGCGCGATATCCTCGACAAAGGGCCGCTTCAACTTTCTCGACTCGGCCACCTTGGTGACAAACTCCCCGTAAATCCAGTCCACCAACCGCTGGAAAACAGCCAGCTCCTCGTCGGTCTTGGGCCGCGTGATGGTGATGGCATCGGCAAACTTGCCCGTCTTCACGCTGTCAAACGTGATGCCGAAATCATTGGCGAGCTTCTTCACGTCAAACTGGATGCCAAAAACGCCGATGGAGCCCGTGATCGTCGTGGGCTCCGCAAAAATGTAGTCCCCATAGGTGGAAATCCAATAGCCGCCCGAGGCGGCATAAGAGCCCATCGAAACGATCACGGGTTTCACCTGCTTGGTCAGCCGGATTTCCCGCTGGATGGCCTCGGAGGCCGGGGCGCTGCCCCCCGGGCTGTTGACGCGCAGGACCACGGCCTTGACGTCCTTGTCCTGCCGCAACTCACGCAGCTCTCGCGCAAATTTTGTCCCGCCAATTTCGTTCATGTCGCCCTCGCCGTCCACGATGTCGCCTTCCGCATAGACCAGGGCGATGCTTCCCCGGCCCGCGGCCTTGGTCTTGTCGGCGCCGGAATCCTTCTCCGCCGGCTCGCGCGCAATCTTCGCATAGTTCGCCAGTGGGATCTGCTTGAAGGTTTCCTTCGACGACGCCCGCCCGGTCTGCTTCTTCAGGTCGTTGATGACTTCGTCGAGATAGGCGGTGCGGTCGACCAGTTTTGCCGCCTGGGCGACCTCGGGACGGATGATACCCTCGGCATCGACGACCGACTGCAGCTTCTCCGGCGTGAGGCCGCGGCTTTGGGCGATTTCCGCCAGGAGGCTTCCCCAGATGTCGTTCAGCAATTTCTGGGTCTGCTCGCGATTCTCCGGGCTCATGTCCTTGCGCGTGAAGGGCTCGACGAAGGACTTGTATTTTCCGACGCGCGTGACCTGCACGCCCACGCCGTATTTCTCGAACGCGCCCGTATAGAACATGGGCTCGGACGCCAGGCCCGGCATCACGATCATGCCGTAGGGATCGAGCGTGAGATCCGTCGCCGTGGATGCCAGATACATGTCCCGCGTCGTGGCATTCGTCAGGTAGGCATGGATGGGTTTGCCCGCGGCGCGCACCTCCGCCAGGGCCGCCCGCACTTCCCTCAGCGCCGCGTAGCCCGAGCCATAATCGAGCGGCACCACGGAGCCCTTCAGAAAGACACCGGCAATACGGCTGTCATGGGCGGCCGCCCGCAGGGCACGCGTAACCGTCCGGAGCTGGAGCGTCTTGTTGCGGTCGCCCGTGAACATCCCGAAGTCGATCGGCGGAGGCGCATCGGTGATGTTGGACGAGAGATCGTACACCACATAGGCGCCGCGCTCGAGGGCCGGGGCCTTGTCCCTGCCCAACGCGGCGATCAGCCCGAGCAGCCCCAGAAACAGCACCGCGCCGCCAAGCGCGAAGATCACCAGTGCCGCCAGTGCGCCCAGCATCGAAGTGAAGAAATTCTTCATGTCCGCGCACCCTAGCGCCTTTCCCCCTTTCAGCCAGTGGAAAACACGCCGATATAGCATCCGGAGTGAAATCGTCACACGCCCGCGCTTCCCTTTTTGGCACGATTGGTGTTACGTAGTTGCCATTATCACACCCGACGCATGAGCGAGCAAAAAGAACTCCTCACCACCAACCGCAAGGCCCTCACGATCAACCTCAATGAGGCCCAATACGGCACGTTCGCCGAGATTGGCGCCGGCCAGGAGGTCGCCCGGGTGTTTTTCCAAGCCGGAGGGGCCTCGGGCACCATTGCCAAGTCGATCTCGGCCTATGATATGGCGTTCAGCGATGCCATCTATGGCAAGGCCCCGCGCTATGTGTCGCGCGAGCGTCTCGCCCTGATGCTCGACCACGAATACCAGCTGCTGATCGAGCGGCTGGCGTCCCAGCGCGGCGACCGATCCACGTTCTTCGTCTTCGCGGACACCGTCTCGGCCAAGAATTTCAAGGGGACCAACGAGGCCCACGGCTGGATGGGTATCCGCTTCCAGTCCGACCCCGGCGGCCCGCCCAGCGAGATCGTGCTGCATGTGCGCATGTGGGACAAGGAGAACGTCCTCCAGCAGCAGGCGCTCGGGATCGTGGGCACCAACCTGATCTATGGCGCCTTCTACTACCGCGACTCGCCCAAGAAGCTGGTCGAGTCCCTGCTTGATGGCCTCAGCTCCGACCGCATCGAAGTCGACATGCTGAAGTTCAGCGGACCGGCCTTCCCCAGTGTCGACAACCGCCTGATGTCCCTGCACCTCGTGCATTTCGGTCTCACGAACGCGGTGATGTTCGGCCCGAGCGGCGAGGTGCTTCAGCCTTCCGAGGTGCTCTACAAGAAGGCGATCCTCGTCGAGCGCGGCAGCTTCCGTCCGGTCACCCATGTCAACGTCGACATGCTCAACTGCGCCACCGCCCAGTTCGTGCAGGAGCCGCAGGTCAAGGGCAAGGAAGTCGTCGTGCTCATGGAGATCACCATGAACAACCTCCTCGCCGCCGGCGAACTCGACGCGCAGGACTTCCTCGCCCGGGTCGATATCCTCGGCGACATCGGCTTCAATGTCCTGATCTCGAATTACTCGGAGTATTTCCGCCTCACCTCCTACTTCCGCCGTTACACCAAGGAGATGATCGGCGTGGCGATGGGCATCAACAACCTCCTCGAGATCTTCAACGAGAAATACTACGACAACCTCGAGGGTGGCATCCTCGAGTCGTTCGGCCGGCTCTTTCGCAACGCCGTCAAGCTCTACATCTACCCCATGCGGCAGGAGGCCTATGACCGCTACCTCAGCACCGGGCAGACCGTCGACGCACCGAGCAACGGTTCCCCGTCCTCCCCCGTCAAGATCCTCATCAATGCAAAGAACGTCCATGTGGTCGAGCACCTGCGCAATCTCTACAATCACCTGCTCGAGAACCACTACATCGACTGCATCGTGGGCTTCGACCAGAGCATCCTTCACATCTTCTCGCGCGATGCGCTCCGTCGCATCAAGGAAGGTGACCCGACATGGGAATCGATGGTCCCGGAATCCGTCGCCGCCGCCATCAAGAAGCGCCGACTCTTCGGCTACAGCACCCAGGCCGTGGCCGCTGCCGCCAAGTAAGTGGCATTACGTAGGAGTCGGCTTAACCCTTCGACCGGCTCAGGGCTCTTAGCTTGTCATGGGGCATGCGACGAGCGACGCGGTCCGAGGAAAATCGACTCTCAGCAGGCTAGTGCTTTGAGCATCGCTCGCGGTGCTTCCTATCCGCGTCAATCCGTGTAATCCGCGGCAAAAAATTTCCGTGTCTTCCGCGTGGTCCATGGGCAATCATCACTTCGTCTCATGCGCTTCCACAAATACCACGCCCTCGGCAACGACTACATCGTCCTCAATCCGGCTGACTTTCCCTCGTGGTCGCCCGCCCCCACGGTCGGGCAGATCCGCGTCATCTGCCACCGCAACTTTGGCGTCGGTTCCGACGGCATCCTGTGGGGCCCGCTGCCCTCGCAAAAGAGCGAGTTCGGCCTGCGCATCTTCAACCCCGACGGCTCCGAGGCCGAGAAATCCGGCAACGGCCTCCGCATCTTCTCCCGCTTCCTCTGGGACCAAGGCCTCGTGAAGAACCCGACCTTCACCATCGAGACCCCCGGCGGCCATGTGCAGTCGGTGATCAAGGAAAACGGCCGCCTGATCACCGTGGCGATGGGCAGCGTAAGCTTCGAGAGCGCGAAGATTCCCGTCACGGGCGCTCCGCGTGAGGTCATCAATGAAAAGATCAAGGTGCTCGACCGCGAATTCACCTTTTGCGCCGCGACGATTGGCAACCCGCACTGCGTCCTTCCGCTGCAGGAGATTTCGCCCGAACTCGCGCACAGGTACGGGCCCCATCTGGAGACGCACCCGAACTTTCCGCGCAAGACCAACGTGCAGTTCCTCCAGGTGATCGACCGGAAGAACATCCGCATCGAGATCTGGGAGCGCGGCGCCGGCTACACCCTCGCCTCGGGCAGCAGTTCCAGCGCCGCGGCCGCCGTCGCCCACAAGCTCGGCCTCGTCGACCGCAGCGTAACCGTGCACATGCCCGGCGGCACCATCGGCATCGAGATCGGCGATAATTTCTCCATCATGATGACCGGCACCGTCAACAAGGTCGCCGACGGCAACATGCATCCGGAATTGTTCGCGGTTAAGGTCTGAGCCTGATTCTAGACGGACAAAGCGCGAAAAGGCGGAAGCACGGAAAAGAAGCCAGGCCGCCCGATTCCGTATTTCCGCCCTTTCGCGCTTCCGCGATTGCCTTCCCACGGGCAAAAAAGGGCGCCCGGTTTGCATCGGACACCCTGGAGACAAAACCACGCTGGCCTTACCGCCGCAGGATGGTATCAGCAGTTTCCATGCTGCGGTGGTCCCTCCTCCTCTTCGCCCTGGCCGCATCCCCTCTTCTGGCCCGGCCGGTGGAAATCGTCATGGTGGACCACGCGGCCGAGAAGGAACTCGGCGGCTTTCCGCTCGACCGCGGCCAGCTCGCCCACGCGATCGAAGTCATCGAGCACGACGGAGCCAGGGCGATCGTGATCAAGTTTTTCCTCGACCAACCCCGCACGAAGGAGGGCGATGAGCGACTGACCGCGACGCTGAAGGCCGGCAAGGTACCCGTCGTGCTGCAGGCGCGAATCGATGAAACCGAGCTCAAGCCCAATCCGCTCGCACCGCGTTTCATCCGGACAGACCTCAGCCTCGCTCCCGGTGCGGCCCTAGCCGGAACGAATGGCTGGTTGCCTCTTACTTCGTTCGCGGACACGGCGACGGCGGTGGGCTTCATCGACGACCTGAATCCCGCCCCAGTGCTTGAGCTCTACCGCGGGCAGACCGTCCCTTCCCTTTATCTCGCCACCCTAGAGCTCATGCTGGGAGGGAAGGTTGAAATCGAGCCCAACCGTTCCCTGCGGTTCAAGGGCCCGGCGCTGCCCCTCGATGCGAAAAACCGGGTGCACCTTCCCTGGCCAAAAGAGGACAATCTTGCCTACGTCGCGCTGCTGGATCTTTTGCGCGGCACAACGCCGCGAGGAACGTTGCAGGACAAGGTCGTGATTCTCGCCTACGACGGTGAACAGATGCAGACCTTTGACACCCCCATCGGAAAGGTGAAGGCCCACCGGCTTTTTTATTACGAGCTGTGCAGCCTGTACGATTACCTGACCCGCCCGGTCCCACCAGCCCTGCCAGGGCCTTGAGCCAAGAACACAAAAAAGGCGCCCGGTTTGCACCGGGCGCCCTGGAAGTGAAACGAGAACGTCGACGGATTATTCCTTTTTCGAGGCCTCGTCGAGGATGTCGCCGAGGTTCATCATGTCGTTCGCGCCGTCGCGGTTGAGCGCCTCGTAGGCCGAGGTCTCGGCCGCGAGCTGGTCGGCGTTGTAGTTGGCGGCCTTGATCGAGAGGCCCAGGCGGCGCTCGTCTCGGTCGATCTTGATGACCCGCGCCGTGACCTGCTGGCCAGGCTTGAGCACGTCCTTGATCTTCTCGATGCGATCCTCGCTGATCTGCGAGATGTGCACGAGGCCGTCGATGCCGTCCTTGAGCTCCACGAAGGCGCCGAAGGAAGTGATCTTGGTGACCGCGCCTGTGACCACGTCGCCGATGCGGAAGTGGGCGTCAATGTCGCTCCACGGATCGGTCGCGAGCTGCTTCATGCCGAGGCTGATGCGCTGCTGGTTGGGATCGACGTCGAGCACGATCGCGTCGACCTCGTCGCCCTTCTTCAGCACTTCGCTCGGGTGGTTGACCTTCCGGGTCCAGCTCATGTCGGAGACGTGAACCATGCCGTCGATACCCTCCTCGAGCTCGATGAAGGCGCCGTAGGTGGTCATGTTGCGCACCTTGCCGCGGACACGGGCGCCCATCGGATAGTTGTGGCGGACCATGTCCCACGGGTTCGGCTCCAACTGGCGCAAGCCGAGGGAGATCTTCTGCTCCTCCTTCTGGATGCCGAGAACCACCGCATCGAGCTCCTGACCGACCTTGAGCAGCTCGGAGGGCTTGGTGATGCGCTTCGTCCAGGACATCTCCGTGATGTGCACGAGGCCTTCGACGCCGGGCTCGATCTCGACGAATGCGCCGTAGGGCACGAGGTTGACGACCTTGCCATGGACCTTGGCGCCGACCGGGAACTTCCGGTCGATCTCGTCCCACGGATTCTTCGTGGTCTGCTTGAGACCGAGGGAAACGCGCTCTTTCTCGCGATTCACCTCGATGATCATGACCTGGACCTCCTCGCCCTGCTTGAGCATCTCGGAGGGGTGCGAGATGCGGCCCCAGCTCATGTCGGTGATGTGGAGGAGGCCGTCCATGCCGTCGAGGTCGATGAACGCGCCGAAATCGGTGATGTTCTTGACGATGCCCTTGCGGACCTGGCCGGGCTGGATCGAGTCGAGCAGGTTGCGACGCTTCTGCGTGCGCTGCTCCTCGATGAGCTCGCGGCGGGAGAGGACGACGTTCTGGCGCTCGAGGTTGATCTTGAGGACCTTGAAGTCGTAGGTCTGGCCCACGTACTGGTCGAGGTTCTTGGGCGGCTGCACGTCGATGTGCGAGGCCGGCATGAACGCGTCGACGCCAATGCTGACGATGAGGCCACCCTTGACCTTTGCCTTGACGCGGCCGGTCGCGATGGAGCCCTCGGGAAACTTGGTGAGGATGTTGTCCCAATTCTTCTTCTGCTCGGCGAGGTCGAAGGAGATGACGGGATTGCCGTTCTTGTCCTCGAGCTTCTCGAGCATGACCTCGATCTGGGAGCCGATCTGGAGCTCGCCGAGGTCGATGAATTCGGAGGCGGGAACGACGCCCTCGGACTTGCCACCGATGTCGACAACGACCTCGTTCTGGCGGATTTCTGTGATGGTGCCCGGGACGATGGAGCCTTCCTTCAGCTTGTCGAAGGATGACTGCGCGAGCAGCTCGTTCATGATTGAACTGGTATCTGAACTCATATGCGTGAACCCAGCCGGCGGGCGCCTGCTCCGGAGCAACCGTTGACTGGAGGTGATCCCGCCGAAAGCGGGACCGTGGGTTGACTGTTGGACTGACGGGAAGACCGGCGGGAGCATCGCGGCGGACGCCGGCCTGACCAATAAAACTGCCGCGAACGGTCAGAATCGCCGACAGAGGCCGGCGTCGGCAAGCGCAAATTCAGCCCTTTTTCGGCAGCGCCAAGGCCTGTTGCAGGTCCCGGAAAAAAGCCTCGTACAGCGCGGTGTCACGGAGGGGCGTTTCTGTCGCCATCCCGGCATTCTGGCTGGAATTGTCCTCCACGATCTCATGGAGCCACAAGCTCACCTCGGTCCCACCGTCAGCCGCGGGTGCCAGCCGGGCCTTCAGGGTGATCTGACGGGCACTGCGCATGGACTCGCTGGAATCGACGCTGCTGATGGCCTCCAACTCGCCCTGCGCCGGTCCTCCGCGCTGGAAGCGGAAGTTCATCTGGTCCACTGCGATCCGGGCCGCATCGTAGGTGGCGCGTGAATCAGCGGCAAATACATGAGTTCGGGGCTGATCCCGGGCCGCCAGCTTCTCCTTGATTTCGTCCTTCATGTCCGAAATCGATTCACATCCGGCCAGCGCCAGAACCAGCAGGGCAAGGATGAGGCGCATAATTTTCATCGGTCAGGCGGGCTGCTGTTGCGAGATGCAATGGAGAGTGCCCAGGCCCCACACAAGTTCCAGGCAATCGATGGGAATGATCTCGCGCCCGGGGAAACAGCTGCCGAGCACTTCGGCCGCCTCGGCGTCGCGCTTCGGTTGCCGGAAAGCAGGCATCAGCACGGCCCCATTGATGACCAGAAAGTTCGCATAGCTCATCGGGAGCCGCTGGCCCTTGTAGGAACGCGGCTGCGGCATCGGCAGCTCGACGATCTTGAACTTTCGCCCCTCCGGAGTCCGCAGGGCACGGAGGCGCCGGAGGTTTTCCTCCAGGATGGCGTGATTCTTGTCGCGGCGATTCTGCTCGACCACGGTGACGATCCCGTCCGTCGAAAAGAAGCGGCTGAGGTCATCGATATGGCCGTCGGTATCGTCCCCGACGATCCCGTCGCCCAGCCAGAGAATGGTTTCCACCCCCAGGTAATCGCGCAGGTTCTGCTCGATCTGCGCCCGGTTAAGCCCGGGATTCCGGTTCGGGTGCAGCAGGCAGGCCTCCGAGGTGAGCAGCAGTCCGGCGCCGTTGACGTCGATCGAGCCGCCTTCGAGCACCATCTTCTTCTCAAAACGTCGCAGGCCGAGCGCCCGGGCGATGCGCGGAGGGATTTTGTTGTCCTTGTCGTAGGGCGGATACTTGTCGCCCCAGGCGTTATAATCCCAGTCCGTCAGCGCGATCTCCCCCGTGCGGTCGTTCTTCACGAAGATTGGCCCGTGGTCGCGGCACCAAGCGTCATTGGTCGGGTGATCGTAAAGCGTGACCTTCGCCAGATCGGCCCCGGCGCGCGCAATCAGTGAGCGGGCGCGCGGCTGCAGCGACCGGGCAAGATTGATCCGCACTTCCTCAAAGCAGCTGATCCGGGCGACGATCTCGGCGAACTTGGCCGGGATCGGCCGGAAATTGCCCGGCCAGGTCGCGAGGTTGTGGGGCCAGGAAAGCCAGACCGCCGTCTGCGGCTCCCACTCGGCCGGCATGCGGAACCCGAGTGCGGCGGGAGTCTTGATTCCAACGGACTGTTTTTTTTGTGAGGGCATCCAAGGTGCAGCACGGCCTCCGGGCACGCTGGAAACACCAGCTGCCGTCCGGGGACAGGCCCGGGCCTAATCCAGAAAGCGTTTCGTCAGACCGCCGTAGGCATCGATCCGGCGGTCGCGCAGGAACGGCCAGTGGGTGCGCGTGACGTCGACCTTGGCGAGATCGACGGGCACGAGAAGGATTTCCTCCTTCTTCGTCCCGGCCTTGGCGATGATCTGGCCGCTCGTGCCCGCCACAAAGCTCTGGCCCCAGAACTCGATGCCATCGCCACCGATCGGTTGCTCGACGCCCACCCGATTGACGGCGGCGACATAGCAGCCGTTGGCCACCGCGTGGCTGCGCTGGATGATTTCCCACGCCCCGTGCTGATTGACGCCGTACTCCGCCTTCTCGCTCGGATGCCAGCCGATGGCGGTGGGATAAAAGAGAATCTCCGCGCCCTGCATGGCCGTGAGTCGCGCGCCCTCGGGATACCACTGGTCCCAGCAGATGAGCACGCCGACCTTGCCGAACTTGGTTTCCCACGCGCGAAACCCGGTGTCGCCCGGCGTGAAATAAAACTTCTCGTAGTAGAGCGGATCGTCCGGGATGTGCATCTTCCGGTAGATGCCGAGCAAAGAGCCGTCCGCGTCGATCACCACCGCCGTGTTATGGTAGAGGCCCGACGAACGCCGCTCGAACAGCGAGGCAATGATCACGACCCCATGCTTCTTCGCGATCCGCTGGAAGGCTTTGGTGCTCGGCCCGGGGATGGGTTCGGCGAGCTTGAAATTGGCGTGATCCTCGCTCTGGCAGAAATACTGGGAGCGGAACAGCTCCTGGGTGCAAATGATGTTGGCGCCCTTTTTCGCCGCGGCCTCGGCGAGGGCCAGGGTCTTCTTGAGGTTGGCCGCGGGGTCGGCCGAGCAGGCGTGCTGGAGGAGACCGAGGGTGATTTTGGACATGGCAGTTGGACGATGCACGGGTGGCGCCGGTTCACAACCGGCGACGGCTCAATACACGACTTTGTTGAGTGGATATTCGACGATGCCCTCGGCGCCGAGCGCCTTGAGCCGCGGGATGATTTCCCGCGCAACACTTTCATCGATGATCGTCTCAAGCGCAATCCAGTCGGCGGAACTCAAGGGCGAGATCGTCGGGTTCCGCAGCGCCGGGATGGCCTTGATGATCGCCTTCAGCGCCTTCTTGGGTGCGTTCATCTTGAGGCCGACCTTGGTCTCTGCCTCGAGCGCACCGCGCAGCAGCAGGGCAATCGTCTCGATCTTCCGGCGCTTCGCGGGATTGGCCCAGCTCTTCCGGTTGGCGATGAGCTTGGTGTTGGTTTCCAGCAGCGTGTCGACAATGCGCAGCTTGTTCGCGCGGAGTGAACTGCCTGTCTCGGTGATGTCCACGATGGCGTCGACCAGGTCCGGCACCTTCACCTCGGTGGCGCCCCAGGAAAACTCCACGTCGACCTTGACGCCCTTCTGCTTGAAATAACGCTTCGTCGTGTTGACCAGTTCCGTGGCCACGCGTTTGCCCGCGAGCCCGGCGGCGCTCGTGATCGGCGACGACTCGGGCACGCACAGCACCCAGCGGGATTTCTGCGCGGAAACCTTGCTGTAGATCAGGTCGCACACCTCGACCACGTCGGATTCGTTTTCCTGGATCCAGTCGCTCCCGGTGAGGCCGCAGTCGAAAAATCCGTGCTCCACGTACCGGCTGACCTCCTGGGCGCGCACGAACCGGCCATCGAGTTCCGGGTCGTCAATCGACGGACGGTAGCTGCGCGCGTTCGTGGAAATTTTCCAACCCGCCTTGGCAAACAGGTTTTTCGTCGAGTCCTCGAGGCTGCCTTTCGGCAGACCGAGCATCAAAAGCGGAGGTTTTTCAGGCACGCGGCCAAGGGACACGCCGCGGCACAGGCCTTCAAGCAATTTCCTGCCGGCCCCCGTCCGGGAATCTCCCGCCGTTGCAGTAGCGGCCCCGCACCCCGGGTCCGCGGATTCCTTTGACAGACATGGCGATAATTGTAAAAAAGGCCCTGCGTTTACGTCGCTTCCTCATGCGCGCCTCACCGAAACCCCTGATTCTTGTCGTCGAAGACGAGTATGAACTGGCCAAAGTCATCAGCATCCACCTCGAGGAGGCCGGCATGCAGTCGCAGGTTTACGATCGTTCCGCGCTGGCGCTGAAATTTCTCAAGCGCAATTTCGCGAACCTGATGCTGCTGGACATCAACCTGCCCGACCAGTCGGGCTTCGCCCTGATGGAGGAGCTGAAAACCAACGACATTTCCATTCCAACCATTTTCCTCACGGGCAACGCGATCGAATCCAACAAGGTCAAGGGTCTCGACATGGGCGGCGATGATTACATCACGAAGCCCTTCAGCTATGCGGAGCTCGTCGCCCGGATCCGGGCTGTTTTGCGCCGGGCCGAGACCAAGGCCGATTTCAATGTGGCCAAGAACATCCGCACCCTCGACGCGCCCTTTGCGTTCTGCGGGGCCAAGATCACGCCCGAGCGCCTGGAGATCGATTTTCCGGATGGCGCCGTGGTCAAACTGGGCCGGAAGGAGCTCGGCATCCTCGCCTATCTCGACGCCAACAAGGGCTCGGTCATCACCCGCAAGGCGCTGATCCACGCGGTGTGGGGATTGCACGCCGACGTCAAAAGCCGCTCTCTCGACCAGTATATCGTCAAGGTACGTGAACTTTTCAACAAGCATGGTATCTCACTCGATGCCTTCCGTACCGTGCATGGCGTGGGCTATATCTTCGAGCCCGACAAACCATAGGACTGAGTTCCGTGGCGCCGTGCCGTTCCCAGCCGGTCGCAGCCCGACCAACGGGCAGCCCTTGGAACTGATTTATCGGCCCAAGGAGCCAACAGTCAGTTCGCAAACCTCGACGACCCGCCGGAGGGCATCGCCCAGATGGTCGTGCCGCTTGGGCCCGCCGAGGGGTTTTCCGGGCTCGAGCCGGCTCAACCATGTGGTGACGAGCTCCGTGTTGTAGGCTTGGAGCACCAGCTCGATTGCTTTTTCCCGCCCCACTTTGTCGGTGAGACGTTGCATCATTTCTTTGTTATCCATGGTAGATCCTCCGGCAGTTATCGTGAGCCAGCCGGCTGATGGCAAGGCTGGCTTGAGTGGAAATTCGTGATGCCTCCCGTGCGCGAGTCATCCTAGAAGAGTTCCGCCTGTCCACTGTAGCGGGTGCGTGCCTCAGTCAGACTCGACTTCATTTCCAGTTCCTCCAACAGGCGGAAAAGCTCCGCCGGATCCGGCCCGGTCTTTCCTGTCGCGATCGCCGGCAGGCCGAGGTTGAGGGTCGTGAGCTTCAGGTTCAGGCGCAGCCGATCGGCGCTTCCGGTGACCGCCTCACGAAACCGTTCCGGTTTCAATTCACCCGCATGGGCGATCACACCCTCGACGCTGCCGAATTCTCCCAGCCATTTCGCGGCGGTTTTCGGGCCGACTCCGGCAATTCCTGGAATATTGTCCGACGTGTCCCCGACCAGGGCGAGGTAATCGGGGATCTGTGCCGGTGGGACCCCGAACTTCTCCCCGACGCCCAACGCATCCATCCGACGCCAGCCGAGCTTCGGGTTGGCCGAGGGAGGCGGAAGCATGATCTTGATGCGTTCGTCCACGATCTGCGCGAAGTCCTTGTCGGAGCTGACAATCAACACGTCGTGTCCGGCTCGCCGGAGAGACACCGCCTCCGAGGCCAGCAGGTCATCGCTTTCCACGCCATCCTGCTCGATACCCACAAACCCCATGGCCCGGGTGAGCGCCTTGATGTGCGGCAATTGTTTCACCAGCGCCTCGGGCATTTCCTCGCGTTGCGCCTTGTATTCCGGATGCAACGCCAGCCGGTCCTGGGCCCCCCCCAAGTCAAAAAAGACCAGCGTGCCGTCCGGCTTCTCCTGGTCGGTGAGCATCCAGAGCGATTTCACCCATCCATGCAGCGCATTCGTCGGCAAACCGTCGGAACGCGTCAGCTCGGGAATCGCGAAAAAGCAGCGGTAAACCAGGTTGAATCCATCCACGAGGAGCCATTTCGCCATGAGGTGAAACAAACGGTTAGCCGGGTGCGGGGCCAGCGAAGAATAAAACGCGGGTTGGCACCCTTCGAATGGTGCTTCATTCGCTGAAGCACAGGCCCGCTACGTGACCTGAATTACCGGTCGGTCTCGACCGGTCCGACTTTGGAAAATACCCGGGCGTCGGGACCTTCGACCACCGCCGTTGCCGTGTCGCCCGGCCGGAGAGGCGCACCGCCGGGGTTCACCAGGCTGGCCGTCACAAAAATCAGCAGATTCCGCTTCTGCGAACTTTCCCCTTTCGACCGAAATAGGCGCCCAATCAGCGGAATGCTGCCCAATACCGGCACCCGGTCCTCCACCTGCTTGACCTCCTCGCGCGTCAGGCCGCCCATGACGAGCGTCGCGCCGTCCCAGATCGTAACCTTCGTGGCGACCTCGCGCACCGAGAAGATCGGCTGGTAGAAACCCGGCGGAACCGTGACCGAGGTGCCGGCCGAGATGGCCAGGCTGGGCCCCCCATACTCCACAAATCCCTCGAACTCGGTGACCTTCGGATTGAGGTCGAGGCTGATGCTGTAGCCATCCTCCTCGACCGTCGGCGTGCACCGCAGCTCCACGCCGATATTGCGTGTCGCGAAATCCTGCGGCGTGCCCGCCGTGATGGTGACCCCCGCCGAGCCGCTGCCCCCCGCCCCGCCGCCCGCCGTCGAGCCGACCTGGCTTTGAATCTCGCCGTAGCTCTGTGGGTAACGCATTTCCTGCGCGACCGTGATGGTGGCGGGATGACCCGACAGGACCGTGACGCGCGGTGCGCTCAGGAGATCCGTGCCCTGTTTTTGCGCGAGCGCCCGGATCACGGCGTTCACGTCAAATTCTCCCACAGTGCCCGTGATATTGGCGAGGGCCGTGGCACCGTCCCCGAGTGAAACACTGCCGGGAAGACGCGGCGCCTGGGTGCCGGCGACGGGTTTGCCATCAATGATGATGGCGTTGGACGACTGCGACCCGCTGAAAGCCTGCGAAAGAGTCCGGTTGCTGCCCGCGGTGTCATAGATTTCCTGCGGCAGGAAAATCTGCCGGCCATTGGCATCGAGCACCGGCGCACCCGTTTCCGGGTTGAGGCGGGGCAATCCGCGCCGGGCGATGTTCCAACTGACGCCCAGCTCATCGAGCACGCCGTCCTGCACTTCCATGAACTTGGCCTCGATGGCCACCTGGCGCACTTCGCTGTAACGCGACAGGATGCCCCGAATCCGCTCCAGGTTTCGTACCGTGTGGGTGGCGTAGACGCCCGAGCCATCGTAGGCGAGGCTGCTCCCCGGCGTGGCGTCAAAGTTCACACCCGCCTGCTGGAGAAAGGCCTTGAGCGCGGCGGCCTCGGTTCCGGGCAGGAATGTCTCCGCAGCCGAGCCCGTTGCTCGTTTTGCCGCACCCGCACCTGCCGCGCCGTCCAGCCCGGTCGTGCGAATGACCGTCGAGCGGGACACGGGGAAATAAGCGGTTTCAAGCGATGACGTTTCGCCGCCCGGGCGCATGATCACCGTGTCGGCCTGCACCTCATATTGATAGCCTGCCGACTCGGCCACGAGGTCGAGCACGCGTTTCAGCGAGAGGTTGCGGAGGGCAATGCTGATGACGGGGGACTTCCCGGAAGGATCGACCAAGACAATATTCACGCCCTTGGACCCCGATTCTGCGGGGTCGAACTCCACGGAAGCCGCGCTGAGGGTACTGACCACGCGACCCAGCTCCACATTTGTGAAGCTGACATTCGGAAGCGTGATGAGGTCAAGTTTTTGCACGATTGGCCCAACCGGTGGCAATGCAATGGCCTCACGACCGGATCTCGTTTGCGGACCGGAAGGCTCCCAACTGCGGCTTACCTCCATGAGCATTTGGTTACGGGTGCCCTCCCGTGCCGGCGGTTTGTTGGCGTCAGTCCGCGATCCATCCTTGCCCGACGATGGCCGGTCCCCCGCGCTTTCATGTCGGGCGCTTCCAGATAGCTGGCCGGAGTCGGAATCCGCCTTGGCCATAGAGGCATGACCGATCGCCAACAGTGCCAGGAGAAGGAAAATTCCGTTAGGATAAATGATCTGGTTCATAGTTGGGGCCCGCGTCGTTTCACGGTTGTGGGTCAAAGGTTTTGCGGTCGGCGGGGAGAGCATCATTCGCATCCGGCCCGATGCCGCGGGCGCGTCCCGGACCCCGGGCCTCCTCAGGATTGACGTCTGCATTCCTGGCAGGGCCGTCCTCGTCCGACTTTAATCTGCCAGATCCATCAACTGAATCAGTTGAACGCTCCGCCGAACCACGAACCCGGTCGGTCAGGATGGTCTCCACACCGGTTTGGTTGTCACGCACGACGGCGGTCGCGACCAGCCCGCCAAACCCTATTCCGTCGGGCAAGTCGAGGCCCTCTTTTCTCACCTCGAACTCCTTGATGGCCAGCCCGAGTGCAGGCAGATGCTGCCCGGCGCGGGCAAGAAAATGCTCCTTCGACCGCACGTTTTCGAACGTTCCGAAATAGCGCCCCTCACTGCCGAGAAATCCGACGAGTTTAAGGGGAAACGGTTCCTCGATTACCGGGTCCTCCGTGGGTCCGGAATTTTTTTCTGCACCAGTTCGATCAGCATCGGGGGAAGTGACGGTATACTCACCCTTCGTGACATCATAACTAATCGCCGGAGGCGCGAAAACCTCGAAGGTCCAGTCCGGCCCGGCCGTTTGCGCCATGGGTGTCGACCACTCCTCCGCTTGCACGGTCGCGTGGTCCCAATGAACCGGCCGATAGCCGCCCTCCGCCCCGCCAGCGTCAGGATGGAGCGCAGCCAACGCGAAAATCCGGGACAATCGCCACCAGGCCCAGCCCGCGCCCACTAATACCATTAACAGCGCGATGATCGGCAGGATTCCTTCCCGGTGCTTAAGGGTGCGCATGGCAGTTCAAGTCGCGGGATAGGCGGCCTCGTCCCGGGATGACAATCCACTGGCGAACGCGAATTCGATAGATTCAACGGTCACCGTGAATTTTGAAAATGCGGGTGACGCAACCGGCACCAAATTTTCTGCGGCATCCACCGATGACTCCGCAGCGGGCGTGAGGGAATTCAGGCCGGAAGCGATCGGTTCCACGGGGGCGGAATCGGGACCAGTGGCAGGCTCAACCTCAACGCAGCGCACCACCACCGGCAGCTCCAAGCGCGAAAGCCGGTTCAGAAACCTGCGCAAAACCCCCGTAGTGCCGACAAAAGCCAGGCGGAAGGCTGTCGCATCCGCCACTCCGGGCACCCGGGAGGAAAGACGCGGTTCCATCGAAAACAGATCTGCCGGGCGCGCGCCTGTCCGGGCCGCGGGCATGCGGCTTGGAGAGGAAGGCTGGGCCCCTGCCAGCAGAGGCGTTTCACGCTGGATCGAGAGCAGCCGGAAGGGCTGGGAATCGAACAACCCTTCCATGAGCGCCTCCACCACCAGCCTCTGGCGAAAGACAGCCGGGATCATGCCCGCTTCCGGTCCCTCCGTGGCGTAAGCGGAAAAGCCAAAGCGCTCGTCGGGTTTCAAGCCGACACCGGCCCGGGCGGCACGCTCGCGGGTCCTCTCGACAAACTCCGACAGATCGAGAAAAGCCTCCCAGCGATCTGCCGGCACTGGAACACCCGCCCAGCCGGCAGCGACACGGTTCCGCATGGTCAAATCGGACTGAAGAGCAGCCAGTGCCTGCCCCGCACGGCCGACGTCCTCCTCGATGGCCATGGCATTTTCCGCGGTCGCAGCCGGTGCGGTCGTTTGAAATTGTTTCAGCTCGCGCAGCCGGTGTTCCCCTCGCGCCCGGGCGCGCGCGATTCCATTCCGGATCGTGAAGACCGCACGGATCTCCGCCACGAACACCACGGCAAGCACGACCAATGCGAGCGCAAAAAATGAATTTCCGGGAAAACGCCGCATGACCGGGATCGTTCAGAACAACTTGGCCGCGTGCATCACAAGGGTGGCGTCAAAGTGCAAAATGTCCGCCTCCCGCCCGTTGAAGCGTTCGTTTTCGACCGCCGCGACGAATGGCGAATGCCGGAGCAGCTGCAAAAGATCCGCGACCCGACTGTAGGAGCCGGCGCCGACCTTTGCGGTGATCATACTTCGATCGAGCATCCGTCCACTCAGGATGAGACGCGCCGCCGCAGGAACCGGCCCCGCCGGCGCGCGCCCGCCGTCATCCACCGGAGGCACGACCTGAAGCCTTTCGAGCCAGACATCCCCGGTCATGGCAAGACGTGCCTGCAGGTCATTGAAGAAGGCGGCCCAGTTGGATTTCGCCTCAAGAATCCGCCGGGTGCCATCGATCCGCGTTGGATTTCCCTCATCTGGACCAGATTGTGCCCGTTGCGCGCGGCGATGGCCCGGAGCGGAATCAGACGGCGCTCAACCGCCGCGGATGCCGCCTCAGTCGCACGGGCCACACGCTGTTCCGCCCAGACGACCGGCAGGGGGGCCAAGGTTGCCAGCAGCGCGGCGCCAATCAAAACGGGTTGACGGCGGCGGGCCGCCTGCGCCTTCACCATCGCCGGGGGCAACAGGTTCAGCCCCGGCCAGCGGCCATCCACCAGGCTGGTGCCAAGGCCAATGAGGCCCGCCAGCATGGGTCCGGATGACGCACTGCCCTCCCGCGCCGATGGGGCCAGCTCGACCTTGCGCAGGGGATCGAATCGCACCACCCGCAACGCGAGCTGTTCCGCCAGCAGGAGTGGGAGCTCGGGAATCAACGAGCCGCCGCCGCACAGGTAGACGGCCGATGGCTGGGCCGCGCCGGAATGACAGCGGTACCGGATGGTCGAGCGGACAATCTCAAGGTGCAGGCGCTCGGCAAAGCGGGCGCAGGCGCGCCGCACGGCGTCGTATTGCAACACTTCCACGGCCGAGCCGGGCCGGCCGGAGAGAACCTCGATTTTCAGCGCCTCCGCCGTCGTGAAATCGACCTGCAATTCGTCAGCCGCCGCCTGGGTGACGAAGTCGCCTCCCAGCGAAAAGGTGCGGATGAAAAAACCCTCGCGTTCCATGAACACCAGGTGCGTCGATCGCGCGCCAACCTCGACCACCAGCACGTCGTTGCATTCCCCGGGGTGACTGTACCGGAACGCACTCAGCAAGGTGAGCCCGGAGGGTACCATCTGGGACAGGCGCAAGCCTGCCGCTTCCGCCGCGCCGGTGATTGCGCCCGCGAGATCCCGCTTCACCGCGGCCAGCATGAATTTCATCTCCGAGCCGTTGTCGACCACGGGGAGGTGATTCCACACCACCTGCTCCAGCGGGAGTGGAATGCTCTGCCGGGCCTCGAAGTCGATCATCCCGGCCCGCTCGTTTTTTCCAGCTACGGGCAGGCGGACAAATTTCACGAGCGTGTGGTGACCGGCCAGCGCCAGCCGGCAGGCCCCACCCGGTTCTTCCCGGGCCACCAGCGCTGCGAGGGCCCGGCCGGTATGGTCGGCCCAGCTTGCATCCGGATGCGAACCCGCCTCGTGCGTGGCGAAGGCCCATCGCTCGAGCACCAGCCGGCCTCCCCCGCCCCGCATAAACCGTCCCCAGGCAACATGACGCGCGCCGCAATCGACGACGATGATCCGGGACCGGAGGGGAGCGGGCAATAAGGGCAGGTTGAAGGGCATGGGCGGAGGCAATGTTTCGGCGTTACGATTGTTTCCAAAGGAAACGTCCCGCCCGGGCCCAATCTTTCAGCAAACTGCGAAAGGACCGAAATAGTCAGCCTGCACCGCCCCCCGGCACTTCCGCCGCTTGATCCGCCGATCAGCGGTGATGGCGCAACCTCACCCCTGTTTCAGCCGCGGCCGCCTCCTTGGCCTTGCGCACATATTCGGCGCGCTCCGCCCTCAGATCGCTGGGGAGTTTTTCCAGTTCCTCCAAGGCGGAATCCAGCGTCGCGATCGCCGCCGCGTAATTTTTTTCCCGGGCCTGCGTCCGCGCCAGGGCGCGCTGGGCCTGGACGTAGGCCACCAAGGTCCCCAGACGGTCGTCATCCGCGTGCAGGAGCGCTTCCGCCGCCGCGGCCGCGGCCGTCGCTTCCGGGCTGGCCTTCGGCCTAGGCCCGGCCTCGGGCCCAACCGGTCCGTCGGGTTTTTCTTCGTGGACCGTAGGCATCAGTACCCGGCCTGCGGCGGGCTGGGCCGGGGGACGTTCGGTCGGCACCGCCGCTGTCGCCAGGACCGCGGGACCCGCCGGTGCAGGCACGACGGATGCGGGTTCCGGCGGGAACTGAACCGCCTGAGCCGGCACAGGAGTTACGGGTGCGGCTGGTGGATTTTCGAGCCGGGCGGTGACCTCCGCCAGGATCCGGCGCACGTTGGGATCGTTGGGTGCAATCGCCTGGAGCGCCTCGAGCTTGCCCTTGGCCGCCGCCAGATCGCCGTGGTCGCGGGCCGCGAGGGCATCGGACATGAGCCTGATCTTCGTTTCCGTCTGGGATTGCGCGAAAAGCCATGCCGGAAACGCAGCAAGGATCACCCCTGCGATCGCGACGGACTTTAAATTCACTGGGCGAAAACTCATGCGGGATGGATGCGGAAAAATCGTTGTCCGGTCGTCGGAGTGCGTCACGCTCAAATTCCGTTCGCCCGCTCCATGGCCTCGGCGAACCTGACCACCGCATGACCTCCGCCCTCGCCCATAAGATCGCCGTGCTCGTTTTCCTCGAAAACGCCGCCGGCGAACAACTGCTCATGCTCCGCGCCAAGCCGCCCAACCTCGGCGTCTGGAGTCCCATCGGCGGCAAACTGGAAACCGGCATCGGTGAATCGCCGTTTGAGTGCGCAGTGCGCGAGACGCACGAGGAAACCGGCTTCGCGCTCGCCGTGGCCGACCTGCACCTTTTCGCCATGATTGCCGAGAAGGCCTACGAGGGCCAGTCGCACTGGCTCCTGTTCCTTTTCCGCGCGCGGCGCCCGATCCCGGCGCTTCCCCCAGCCATCAGCGAGGGTCGGTTCGGTTTTTTTTCGCGCGCGGCAATCGACCAGCTGCCGATTCCCGAGACTGACCGCACCGCGCTCTGGCCGATCTATGACCGCTATCGCGACCGCTTTGTCGCCCTTCGCGCCGACTGCGCCCCGGGACAGGCGCTGCGCGTCGAAATCGAGCAAATCACGCCGGAGATCGTCCCGTGACTCCAAAACCGTGACAATGCTGGCATGCCAGCTGCCTGCTTTAGCCCCAAACAACGCTTGATTTCCGAAACTTCCGACGAACACTTTACCCTTTAACCGTGAAAATCCTCTTCCCGTGAGCAAGAAACCGAGCGCCACCGCCGAAAAGAAGGCCGACAGCACCGCCAAGGACGCCGGCCATGGCCGCGCGCCCGTCAACGCCAGCCTGTCCCGCGAAGACAAAATCGAGCTCTATCGCAAGATGGTGCGCATCCGCCGCTTCGAGGAGCGCAGCCTGCGCGCCTACCAGGCCGGCAAGAAGATCGGTGGTTTCCTTCACCTCTATATTGGCCAGGAGGCGGTCGCCGTCGGCTGCTGCTCGTTGATGGGCAAGGACGACCACGTGATCACCGCCTATCGTGACCACGGCCACGCCATCGCCGTCGGCATGGACACGAAACCCCTCATGGCCGAGCTCTATGGCAAGGCCACCGGCTGCTCCAAGGGCAAGGGCGGCTCGATGCACTATTTCGACCCGTCCCGCAATTACTGGGGCGGCCACGGCATTGTCGGCGGCCAGGTTCCCCTCGGCACCGGCCTTGCCTACGCGATCAAGTACAAGGGCCTGAAGGGCGCCGCGATGACGTTCATGGGCGACGGCGCCGTGAATCAGGGTGCCGTGCATGAAGCCTACAATCTCGCCGCGCTCTGGCAGCTGCCGGTCGTCTTTGTGATCGAGAACAACGGCTACTCCATGGGCACCAGCCAGGAGCGCTCGTCCGCCGGCGACCTCGCCAAGCGGGCCGAGGGCTACCACATGGCATGGGGCCAGTGCGACGGTCACGATGTTTACGAGGTCCGCGCCACCATGGACAAGTTCCTCCGTGCCGCCCGCGAGGAATCCAAGCCCGCCGTGGTGGAGATTCGCACGTACCGTTATCGCGGCCACTCCGTCGCCGATCCCGACAACACCTATCGCACCCGGGCCGAGATCGAGGAGTACCGTCGCACCAAGGATCCGATCCAGGTTTTCCAGGACAAGCTCACCGCCGAGGGCGTGCTGGACGCGGCCCTGATCGAGAAGATCGACACCGAGGCCCGCACCGAGGCCGATGTCTCGATCGACTTTTCGGAGGCCAGTCCCTTCCCCACCGTCGACGACATCCAGAAGGATGTTTACTGGGAGGCCGACAATCCCGCCGAGCGCAAATCCCAGGGCCGCCTCTTTTTCGACTGACCTCACACCTTACGCCTCACGCCTCATGCCTTTGATCACCTACCGCGAAGCCATCCGCCATGCGCTCGCCGAAGAACTTCAGCGCGATGCCAACGTCGTCGTCCTCGGCGAGGAAGTCGCCCAGTTCAACGGCGCCTACAAGGTCACCGAGGGCCTGCTCGAGAAGTTTGGCCCCAAACGCATCGTCGACACCCCCATCAGCGAGGCCGGCTTCATCGGCATGGGCCTCGGCGCCTCGATGCTCGGTATCCGGCCCGTGATGGAGCTCATGTTCTGGAGCTTTTACTCCGTCGCGTTCGACCAGATCCTGAACAACGCCGCCAACGTCCGCTATATGTCCGGGGGCCAGATCAACTGCCCCATCGTCATTCGCGGGCCGGCCAACGGCGGCACGAATGTCGGCGCCACCCACTCGCACACGCCGGAAAACGTCCTCGCCAACCACCCCGGCGTGAAGGTCGTCGTCCCCGCCACGCCCTACGACGCCAAGGGACTGCTCAAGTCCGCCATCCGCGACAACGACCCGGTCTTCTTCCTTGAGAACACCATCCTCTACGGTGACAAGGGCGAGGTACCCGAGGCCGAATATCTCATTCCCCTCGGCAAGGCCGAGGTGAAGCGCGAGGGTACCGACCTCACCATCGTCACGTACGGCCGCTGCGTCATCCATTCGCTCAAGGCCGCGGAAATCCTCGAGAAGGAACATGATGTCTCCGTCGAGATCGTCGACCTCCGCTGCATCCGTCCCCTCGATATCGACACTGTCCTCGCCTCCGTGGCCAAGACCAACCGGGTCCTGATTGTCGAGGAGCAGAAGCCCTTCGCCAGCGTCGGTTCGCAGCTCGCCTACATGATCCAGCGGGAAGCATTCGACCACCTCGATGCCCCGATCCACCGCCTCGCGACCGTTGACGCGCCCGCCATCTACAGCCCGCCGGTCGAGACCGAGCAGCTCCCCAACCCCCAGCGCATCATCAAGGCCGCCATCGAGGCGCTGGCATAAGCCCGCCGATTCGGAATTTCAGAATCCTTCTTTCCGTCCACTTTCTCCTGACCCCTGTCACCCGACTCGCACCCATGGCCAACATCATCGACATGCCGAAACTCAGCGACACCATGACGGTGGGCACGCTGGTCAAATGGCTGAAAAAGGAAGGCGACGCCGTCAAGGCCGGCGACATGCTCGCCGAGGTCGAGACCGACAAGGCCACGATGGAGCTCGAGTGCTTCTTCGCCGGCACGTTGCTGAAGATTTTCGCTCCCGCCGGCGCCCAGGTGGAAATCGGCACCGCGCTCTGCGCCATCGGCAAGCCGGGTGAAACAGTTGATGCACCCGGAGCGGCACCCAAGGCCGCTCCCGCAGCTCCTGCTGCTGCACCAGCCGCAGTTGCAGCCCTGACTCCTCGCTCTGGAGCCGCGACGTCCCCGTCGCGTCCCTCCGGCGACCGGGAGGTCGCCGCTCCATCGCCTGTGCCGGCACCCGGCAGTCGCGTGAAGGTCTCCCCCCTCGCCCGCAAGCTCGCCGAGGAAAAGGGCGTTGATCTCGCGACCATCACGGGCAGCGGTCCCGGCGGACGCATCGTGCGCGCCGATGTCCTCGCCGCGGAAAAGGCCGGCGCCCCGTCCCCTGTCTCCCGTCCCCTGTCTCCCGTCACAAATCCCCCGTCCCCCGTCGCATCGTCCCCCATCCCCGCGGAAGGCAAGCTCGTCCCGGTCTCGAACATGCGTGCGACCATCGCCCGGCGCCTGGTCGAGGCGAAGTCCACCATCCCGCATTTCTATCTCGATCTCGAGATCGACGCCGCCCCGCTGCTCGAGCTCCGCGCCCAGCTCAACGCCGCCCTCGAGAAGGACGGTGTGAAGCTCTCGGTCAACGACTTCATCCTGAAGGCCGCCGCCGAGGCGCTAGTGCGCGTGCCCGTCGTCAACACCTCCTGGGAAAACAACGCCATCCGCCACCACGGCGCCGTCCATGTGTCGTTTGCCGTCGCGATCGAGGACGGCCTCATCACCCCCGTGATTCGCAGCACGAACACCAAGACTCTCCTCGCCATCAGCACCGAGGCCAAGGCGCTCGCCAAGCGCGCCAAGGACAAGAAACTCACTCCGGCCGAGTTCACCGGCGGCACCTTCTGCGTCACCAACCTCGGCATGATGGGCATCGACCGTTTCTGCGCCATCATCAACCCGCCCAACGCGGCCATCCTCGCCGTCGGGGCGACCGTGAAAAAGCCCGTGGTGAAGAACGACCAGATCGTCGTCGGCCAGCGCATGAACCTCACCCTCTCCTGCGACCACCGCGCCGTCGACGGCGCCACCGGCGCGACCTACCTCGCCGCCCTGAAAGAGCTGCTCGAGCGCCCCTCGCTGCTGCTGCTTTAATCCTTCTCTCCTGTCGGAGCCTGCTTGCAGGCGATTTTCGGTCGGTCCGTGTTGCTCATCGCCTGCAAGGAGGCTCCGACAACTAAAGAATCCGCCTGAGACCAGACCGCATGGCATCGCGGCTTTTATTTCGCCGCGCCCGGCCGTGTGAGGCATTCCACAAACAGCGCCTCGAGTCCCGGCACATCGATCTCCAGCACTGCCGCCACGTCCGGTTCACCCAGGCCCGGCCCCTTTCCGGCGGGCCAGCTGAGCGTGGCGCCGTAGTTCGCCCCGTGGTCGATCTCGATGTCCATCGCCAGCCCCTCGCTGTGCCGGACCAGTTCCGGCTTCAGCCAGATCCCCGCCGCGACTTCATCCCACATGGGGAAACCCGGCTGCGCGTAGCGCGCGGCGTACTGGGCCACCGGGGTCGTGGCCGCCGTGGCCCGGCGCATCAGTTCGGGCGTGAGCTTCGTCGCCGTGGTGGCGTCGGTCGGCACCGCGGTGATTTTTTTCCAGCCGGCATGCAGCATGATTTTCGCCGCCTCCGGATCCCAGCGGCTGTTGAACTCTACGCGCGGGCTGTGGATGAACTGCATGGCGAACTCGTCGAGTTGCGGTGCGCGTGGATTGAAGCTGCCGCCCATGATCACCAGCTCCTTCGCCCGCGCGGCAAAGCCGTCGTCGAGCCGGGCCGCCAGCGCTAGGTTGGTGAAGGGCCCCATCGCGAGGATCGTCACTTCCCCCGGAAATACCCGCACCTCGCGCACGAGGAAATCGGCCGCCGTTTCCGCCGCGGGCTTGGTCGCCGGCTCGCCCTCCTCCAGCGGTGGCACCACGTCCGCCGCGTGATAGCGCGTGCGATTGACGGTATTGTAGTCCGGCCATTCCTCCATCCAGGCGCCCTTGTAGGCCAGCTTGCCGTAAATTTTCTCCCACCGGCGGGTTTCCTCCTCGGTGTTCACCAGGGGATAAGTCGCCCCCGCCACCACGGGAATGTCGGTGCGCCCGATCAATTCGAGCATGCGCAGCGTGTGGGCGACATTTTCCTTCTGCCAGCCGTCGCCGCTCTCGATGGTAATGCCCAGCACCTCGACGTCCGGCGACTGGATGACCATCAGAATCGGCTGGAGATTGGGCCCGCCCGGTCCGAAGGCATCCTGGTCGATGATCACCTTGCGGCTGGCCGGGGCGGCCGTCACAGCAATCGCGAGAGCCGGAAAAAGACCGACCGCAAAGAAGATCCTGAAAAGGGAGCGAGTCTGCATGCCTGACTACAGCAGACCGCATGCTAAGCTATGGACGTGAAAAGGAGGTCGCCGCTCCATCATGAAACGCCTGCTGACAGCGCGATCTTGCAACAAACCGAAAAAATATCGGAGACACGCCTACCCGGCCTGCCGGCCATAGCTTCAGCGACGGCAGGCTGCGTTGCGGACGCCTACCCTTCCGCCCGTGTCTTCGCCTCCGCCTCGATGAGTTTGCTCAGGCCGTCGAGCGTCGCCTTCACCCGGGCCTTCACGGCCGGCAATGCAGCGGCACTGGCGACCTGCTCGTTCGCGAAGAGGTAGAACTTCATCTTCGGCTCCGTGCCGCTGCCGCGGGCGGCGAAGCTGTAGCCGTTGGCCAACGTGACGATGTAGAGGTCCTGCGCCGGAATAGTCTCGCCATCCGCATCGGAGATTTTCTCCCGGCCGAAATCCTGGAACTTGGTCACCGCCACGTCGCCAAACGCCTTGGGCGGATTCGCCCTGTAGGTGTCCAGGATGCGCTTGATCTTCGCGTTGCCGCTCGCGCCCTCGTAGTAGATATTGATCACGCCCTCTAGGTAGAAGCCGTAGCGCAGGTAAACCTCGTCGAGGTACTCCGGCACGGTGAGCCCGCGGCTCTTCACCCAGGCGCACAGCTCGGCGAACATCAGGCAGGCGGCGTTGCCGTCCTTGTCGCGCACGTAGTCGTTCGGCAGGTAGCCGTAGCTTTCCTCGCAGCCGAACGCGTAGAACGTGCTGTGCTGCATCAGCAGCTTCGCCCGCTCGGCAAACGGCACCGCCTCATAGGCGAAGTCCGGCCCCATCGCGCTCCGCAGGCGGGCCTCATAGCCGCCCATTTTCGCGGCGATCCATTTGAAGCCGGTCAGCGTGTTGATGACCTTCACGCCGTGGCCGCGGCCGATGGCGTCCTGCAGCTGCGTCGTCACGAAGGTCTTGATGATGCACACCTGCGGCGACCCGCCGGCCGGGATCCAGCCGCGTTCCTTGTACTTGGTCAGGCGGTATTCCGCCAGCAGCGCGCCGATCTGGTTGCCGGTGAGCAGCTCCATCCGGCCCGCCCGGTTGCGGACCGCCACGCCCATGCGGTCGGCATCGGGATCGGTCGCGAGCACCACGTCGCAGCTCCGTTCCTCCGCCAGCGCGACCGCCAGCGCCAAGGCTGCGGCGTTCTCGGGATTGGGTGACTTCACCGTGGGAAAGCGCGGGTCAAACGCGACCTGGGACTGCACTTCATGGACTTCGCATTTCGCGTGCAGCAGCAGTGGAACGGAGACGATCCCGCCGGTCCCGTGGATGTTGGTGTAAACGACCTTCAGCTTGGCCTGCTTGAAGATTTCCGGATCGATCGCCGCCTGCGTGGCCACCGCGAGATAGGCGTCATCCGCGTCACGCTTGAGCGTCGTCACGCCGGCGAGGCTTGGGTCGAGAAATGCGGCGCTGTCGCCAAGCGGCACGGCGTTGACTTCGTCGACAATGCCCTTGTCGTGCGGCGGCACCACCTGGGCCCCGTCCCCGAAGTAGGCCTTGAAACCGTTGTCGTGCGGCGGATTGTGGCTGGCGGTGATGACCACGCCGGCGTGGGCCTTGAGCCAGCGCACGCTGAAGCTGAGCTGGGGCGTGGACCGCGGACCGTCGAAGATGAAGGCCTCGCCGCCCAGCCGGGTCCAGGTCGAGGCCGCCAGCTCGCAGAAATGACGCGAAAAATGGCGCACATCGTGGGCAATCACGAGGCGCGGCTTCGCCCTGACATCCTGGGCCGCGAGATATTTTGCGGTGTAACGGAAAAGGCCCATCACCGCCCGGATCAGCGTGAAATCGTTCAGCATGTTGCTGCCGATGGCGGCGTGCTCCGGCGATCCGAGCGCGCTCAGGGTGCCTGTTTCCGGCGCCGCCGTGACAGCCCCGATCGTCCGGCCGCGCATGCCGCCGGTGCCAAACTCCAGATACCGGTAAAACCGGTCGTTGAGCTCGGGCCACGCCTGCCGGGCCACCAGTTCCTCGATGCTCGTCTGCGCCCAAGCGGGCAGTTTAGCGCCGAGAAATACAGCCAGATTGTCGGCAGCGGCAGGCATAAGCCGGCCCGCGCCGGCGGCAGCCTTGATGGAGTCGAGCGTGGTCATGGATCGGTTTTAGATAGAATAAACGAAATATACAGAATGGTTTTTAAGATAAGTCCCATGCCTCCCATCAGCCCCATACGTCCCATACGGAGCCCATCCATTCACCCTAAGTACAGCCCCTCCACGACCTCCGGTTTTACCGGTAGTTTTCCCCAGGATTCGGCAAACGAATCCTCGTCGTAGCCAAAGAGCGGCGAGACCTCGATTGCCTGCGCCGGCAGGCCCGTCGCGTCGGTCGCGACCGACACCCCGCTGGCCTTGAGCCAGCGCCCAAACTGCCGCAGCTGGTCGTCACGGCACGTCTGCGGCGAATCCGCGCCCTCAGCGTTCTTCACCGGCGAGAAGTCGTCTGCGCGCGCGGTTTCGATCACGATGGCATTTCGGGCGAAGGGCAGCGCGTCGAAGACAAACATCTCGAACTTCACGCCGTTGGCCTTCACCGGCTTCACCGGGTTTCCGTCCGCGTCGATCGTCGCGATTTTTTTATCGGCCCGGTGGAACGGCAGCGCCGCCTCCGCCCCCCCGCGCACCACGCGTCGCACAAACTCCCGGTCGAGCACATGGATCGCGATGCTGCCCGCCACATAGCGCAGGTGGCCGCCCGCATCGGTTTCCCGCTGCGTCGCCGCCGGCAGGTCGGAGTATTCAATCACCACGACCTTGCCGTCCTGCCGGCAGAAGTGCCCGACCTTCTCTTCCGGATAGGCCTTCGGCACCATCTTGCTCGTCATCTCCGAGCCGCTCACCTCGTGCCAGCCGAGAAACGCCGCGTCGATGCAGCGCACCAGGGGATTGTCGACCTGGAAGAAACTGAGCATGTCGATTCCCTCGCCCTGCATCAGGTCGAGCGAGCCACTCCGGTCGAGCGCCCGCAGCGAGCCACCGTGTCCGTCCGGCGAAAGCGCGATCGAGGACGCCGACTCGAGGAGGATTTTCCCGTCGAAACCCACCGCCGGCATCCGGCCCTGGCGGAAGCAATGCACCCGGCCGCGATCCAGGCCGAAATATTTGTTCTCCGCCAGGAACGCCTCCGTCGCCGCGTGGTTCTGGTGGCTCGTCATGATGAACCAGTGCAGCGGGCGCCCGTAACGCCGCCCCGCGGCCAGGATCTTCTCCGCGAACACCTGGAAGAGCGGCTTCTGCTTCACCGGCGTCACGCGAAACGTGCCCTTTGGCCCGTCATAGCCGAGGCGCGTGCCCTGTCCGCCCGCGACGGTGAACGCCGCGACGCGGCCGGCCCGCAGCGCCGCCTCGCCGGTGGCGTGCGCCTTCGCCCAGTCCGCCGCCCGGCCGCCCTTTTCCGGCAGCGGCTCATAGGGTGCCGGCGCCAGCCCGTCGAGGTTTACGCCCGCCGCGGCGCGGCCCAGCACCAGCGTGCGGTTGAGCCGCTCAACCTCGGCGAGGTCGATCTCCGCGGCCTCGGCCAGCAGGCGGCGCTGCGCATCCGGCGCCAGCTGGTTGAAAAAAATAAAAACCTGCGCCTGTCCGGCGCGGGTGAATTGTTCGATGAGCGGGTGACTGGTCATGCGGCGGTCAATGGAATCGGAAAATACTCCAGCGTGCCCGCAGGCGCATGCCAAACTTCAAAATACACCTTCCCCGTTTTTGGTCCCGGCTTCAGCTGGAAGGGTTTTCGGATTCCGGCCGAAGCCGGGACTGCAAACGCCCGACCGGCCCTGCCCGGCCTCAGTGCTCAAACCGGAAGATGAATTGATCCGGCCGGGCGTAGCCGAGCTGCTGACGGATGATTTTCTCGACGTAGGCCGGATCATGGCGGAGGCGGTCGAGGATGCGCTCCTGCTCCGCCAGTTTCGCCTCCGTCTCAGTCAAAAGGCGCTGGTTCTCGGCCTCGACCTGGCGGAAGCGATTGTACTCGGCGCGGGTCCGCCAGAAAAAGGCGGCCGAGGCCAGGCCGAGGCCCACGAACACGGCAAAATAAAGGCCAACGATGAGACGTCGTAAATTCACGGCAGGGACGGAATCCATGAGACGCGGCGGGCGGCCCGCGAGTAAAGGAGATTTCAAACCGGCGCCGTTCACGGCTCCGCCACGATTTTGGCGTGCGTTTTCGCGGATGCCACGCTACCTCGAGGTCCGCATGTATCAGAGCTTCTACGGGTTCAAGGAGATGCCGTTCAACATCACCCCCGACCCGAAATTCCTTTACCTGAGCCCGACCCACCAGGACGCCCTCCAGCACCTGAAGTTCGGCGTGCAGGAAAAGAAGGGGTTCATCGTGCTGGTCGGCGAGGTGGGCTGCGGCAAAACCACGAT
Organism: uncultured Opitutia bacterium; assembly: GCA_903827245.1. Classification (GTDB taxonomy): domain Bacteria; phylum Verrucomicrobiota; class Verrucomicrobiia; order Opitutales; family Opitutaceae; genus CAIUWA01. The sequence goes on along the minus strand of CAIKHO010000007.1, from coordinate 138,241 downwards.
TTGCCGGCGCTTCCTCAGCGAACTCGACCCGGCGCGCTTCGACACCGCGCTCATCCTCAATCCCCGCGTCAGCGAGACGCAGATGCTCAAGGCGATCCTCACCGATCTCGGGGAAACCAAGCTCGCCCGCAGCCAGGTGGACCTCGTCGCCCAGATGAACCGCGTGCTGCTCGAGCGCATCGACCGCGGCCGGGACATCGTCCTCATCATCGACGAGGCCCAGAACCTCAAGGTCGAGGTGCTGGAGCAGATCCGCCTCCTCTCGAACCTGGAAACCGACAAGCAGAAGCTTCTCCAGATCGTGCTCCTCGGCCAGCCCGAGCTCAAGGCCGTGCTGGCCCGCGAGGACCTGCGCCAGCTCCGGCAGCGCATCCTGGTCCACTATGAGCTGCACCCGCTCTCGCACACCGATGTCGTCCATTACATCCAGCACCGTCTCACGCTCGCGGGCAGCAACGGCTGGCCGACCTTCACCAAGTGGGCGCTCCGCGCGATCCACCGCGGCAGCGGCGGGATCCCGCGCATGGTCAATAATCTTTGCGACAAGGCCCTGCTCTCCGCCTTTGTCCGCGAGTCCGACTAGGTCACTTATTGGGATGTGCGGCGCGCGCTCAAGGACGTGGACAAGCTCACGTCATGAGATTTGCCCGAAGCCGCCGGAGACCGGGAAATTTATCGCTGTTAACCTGCGATCGTTCATGGTCCCTGCCCTCCGGCCAATGACCACCGCGCCCTCACCTCCGTCCCCATGAGCCTCATCTCCGAAGCCCTGAAAAAAGCGCAGAGGGCGCGCACCTCGGAGTCCGCGGCCCCTTCTTCTGGCGGCGGAATCAGCCGCCACAGCCGTTCACCGGCCACCCAGCCCATCGTGTGGGTCGTTGCGGGCGCGGCGGTGGTGGTGTCCCTGGCGGTCGTGACCACGGTCTTCCTGCTCCGGCCCGCCGCGCCGGCCCTGTCGCAGGCCAAGGCCGCGGCCGCCCCTGCCGCCGCCAATACGGCCAGCGCCACGACCGCCTCCCCGGTGGTCGCCGCACCCATCGCCACTCCCGCGCCAAAATCTCCCGAACCGGTTCCGGATATCGTCGCGACGGCCCCGAAGCCCGCCGCCCCGCTCGCGACGGCCCCACGGTCCACCACCGCCTCGTCCGGCCGCCTGCCGCCTTCCGTCCCGCTGCCCGTCCCGACCGGCGATGCCAGGCCCGATCTGCGCATCCAGACTTTTGTCGACGCCATCAAGGTCGCGGGCATCCGGTCCTCGGGGGCCGAGAGCAAAGTCCTGATGAACGACCACGTCTACCGGATGAATGACATCGTCGATCGCTCCCTCAACCTCCGTCTGGTCGATGTCCAGACCGACAGCCTCACGTTCGTCGACGAAAACAACGTCGTGTACGTCAAGAATTTCTAATGGGCCGGCGTGGGACTGGAAACCTGCCAGGTCCCCGACCCATCCCTTGGTTGATGACCGATCTGCAGCGAGCCGTGAATCATAACCCGTGATCACCCACTCCCAGCGCACGCGCACCCGCTTCCGCCAGGTCCTCGACGGCGGCCTGTTCGCCCTGGCGCTGCTCGCCGCGTATTACCTCCGCGCCACGTTCCCCTGGTTCGACCTGCCGGATCTTCAGCCGGTCGGCGACTATCTCTGGCTGCTGCCCGTCGTGGCGGCGCTGGGGCCATTGATGATGGCAAGCCAGGGATTTTATGCGCCACCCCGGCCGACCACCCGGCTTGGGGCGTTCTTCAGTATCCTCCGCGGATGCATGCTGACGGTCGTCGGCTTGATCCTTTTCCTCTTCGTCCTGCGGGAGCAGCTCGCACGCTCCGTGATCATCCTCGTCGGCTCGATCGGGGGCGTGCTCGTCTACGTCCGACATGAGCTCACCGCATGGCTCGACACCCGCGCTTTCGCCCAAGCCCAGTTCCGGCGCCGGGTGCTCTGGGTGGGCACGCAGGAGGAAAACCGCCTGCTGCGGGAGGCGCTGACCCGGGTCGAGCAGGCGGCGATCGAGGACTCCGGGGAGTTCGATCCGGCGCTGCAGTCTCCCGAGGAATTCGTCCGTCTCCTGCACGACCGGACGATCAACGTTGTGATCCTCAACCTCGCGGGCGTTGACCGGGCGCAGGCCTCACGCGTCCTGCTCGCCTGCGCGCACGAGGGCGTGGAGGTGCTGGTCCGCCCGGGCCTGTTCGCCCTGCCCTCGTCGCGGGTTACGATCGATCAGTTCGGGGGCGAGGCCGTGTTTTTCTTCCGCGCCCAGTCCGCCTCGCCCACGGCCCTCGCAGTCAAGCAGGCCTTCGACTATGCGGGCGGAGCGCTGCTGCTGGTGCTGCTCTCGCCCCTGCTGGGGCTGATCGCGCTTGTCATCCGGCTCACGTCGGCCGGCCCCGTGCTCTACCGGCAGACCCGCGCGGGCTTGAACGGCCGGCCCTTCGCCATGTTCAAGTTCCGCTCGATGGCCGTGGACGCCGAGCAGCGCCAGGCCGATCTCGCGTCCCGCAACGAGATGCGCGGCCCCGTCTTCAAGGTGAGCGACGATCCCCGCGTGACCCCGGCCGGCCGCTTCCTGCGGCGTCACAGCCTCGATGAGCTGCCCCAACTCTGGAACGTGGTACGGGGGGAAATGAGCCTGGTCGGCCCGCGGCCGCTGCCCGTCGAGGAGGTCAAGCGCTTCGACAGCGACACCCACCGGCGGCGATTGAGCGTCAAGCCCGGCCTCACCTGCCTCTGGCAGATCAGCGGCCGCAACGACATCGCCGACTTCACCGACTGGGTCCGCCTCGACCTCGCCTACATCGACAACTGGTCGCTCTGGCTCGACCTGAAGATCCTCCTCGCCACCGTGCCCGTCGCCCTGTTCGGCCGCGGCGGAAGGTAGGAACGGACCTCATGCGCGCTGGTGTCGGCCTGCTACGGTAGGGCGGTGACTCCGTCACCACCGGGAAGGTCCTTGCTGTCGTGAACCCGTCCTTGTGCCCGGCGCGGAACGGAGTCCGCGCCCTACCATAACGATGTAGCCTGAAATCAAATCACCACTGGCGTTCCCTACCCTTTTCGCCCCGCCAGATACTTCGTCACCTGTGCCAGCGAACGGGTGTTCAAGACATTTTCGCGCGTCAGCCAGCCCTTGCGCGCGGCGTTGATACCGGCGCGGACGTGCGCGAGCCCGCCGGTCTCGTGCGCGTCCGGGTTGATTGAGCAGAGCAGTCCGCGCTCCGCCGCCTTGCGCCAGTGCCGCCAGTCCATGTCCATGCGCCACGGGCTCGCGTTGAGCTCGATGATGACGTGATTCGCAATCGCGGCATCGATCACCTTGGTCGCATTGACCTGATAACCCTCGCGGCGGAGCAGCAGCCGCCCGGTCAGGTGCCCGAGCATGGTGGTGTGCGGATTCTCCACGGCGCGGATGATGCGCGCCGTCATCTTTTCCTCATCCTGCGCAAACGCGTTGTGCACCGAGGCCACGATGTAATCGAGCTTCGCCAGGACCGGGTCCTCGTAGTCGAGCCGGCCGTCCGTCAGGATGTCGCATTCCACGCCGGCAAAGACATGCGTCTTGAAGCGACGGCTGGCGTTGAGCGCCCTGATCTCGTCCACCTGAGCCAGCAGGCGTTCCTCGCTCAGCCCGTTCGCCTGGTAGCTCGACTTGGAATGGTCGGCCAGGCCGAAGTACTCCCAGCCCAGCGCCTCCGCCGCCCCGACCATCTCGGCGAGCGTGCTGCGGCCGTCCGAGGCGGTCGTGTGGTTGTGAAACGCCCCGCGCAGATCCGCCAGCTCGACCAGCCGCGGCAGTTCGCCCTTTTCCGCAACCTCGATCTCGCCGAGCCCCTCGCGCAGTTCCGGCGGAATAAAGTGCAGCCCTAGCGCCTTGAAAAGATCCTTCTCCGTGCTGACCACTGTCACCCGTCCCTTGTCCCCTGCCTTTCCTGACTTGGAGGTTGGAGCTTGGTCCTTGGAGCTTAGCGAACGTTCCGCCACCACCGCCTTCACCGTTTTCCGCTCTCCGTCCGCTGTTGTCAGTTCTCTGTCATCGGTCGGCACCAGGCCCCACTCGCTCAGGCTCAGCCCGCGCGCGAGCGCCCGCTGGCGCATCTGCACGTTGTGGTCCTTGGAACCGGTGAAATGATGGAGCGCGAAAGCGAACTGCTCCTCCGGCACGATCCGCAGGTCCGCCTGCAGCCCGCTCTCGAAGCGCACGCTCGCCTTGGTCTCGCCCCGGGCCGTGACTTCCTTCACCTGCGGCAGTCCGGTGAACCAGGCGACCACCGGCGCGACCTTTTCGGCCGCCACGATGAAATCGAGGTCGCCGACCGTCTCCAGCCCGCGCCGCAGACTGCCCGCGGCCTCGGCCTGGCTGACCTCCGGCAACGCGCGCAACCCCGCGACCATCGGCTCCGCGATCTCCCACGCTTCCCACCAGAGGTGGCGCCGGCCGTAAGTCTCGCGGTTCTTGATCCCGGCCAGGATTTTTTCCTGCGTCTTTTCGCCGAAACCGTCCAGCTCCGCCACCTGGCCCGCCGTGCAGGCCTTTGTCAGGGCCGCGATGCCCGTGATGCCGAGCCGGTCATGCAGCGCCCGGATCTTCTTCGGCCCGAGCCCGGGTATCTGCAGCATCTCGACCAGCCCTGGCTCGATCGAGGCCTTCAGTTTCTCATGAAATTCCAGCCGGCCCGTCGTCTTCAGCTCCGCGATCTTCTGCGCCAGGGCCGAGCCAATGCCCTTCACACTCTCCAGCTGCTCCTCCTTGATCAGGCGCGATAGCTCATCCTCCTCCACCGCCTCCAGTGCGCGCGCGCCCGCGTGGTAGGCGCGCACCTTGAACGGATTCTCGCCCTTCAACTCCAGGAGCGTGCCGATCTCCTCCAGCACATCGGCGATTTCGTTTTTCGTCACCCCCGCAGGTTGCCTGTGCCACACCCGGAATACACGAAAATTTTGGATGGCATTCCACCAGACAGCATATCGGCCACTGGCTTCCTTTCACTCAGCACCCAGTCCTTTTGTCACCTAATAGGTGACAAAAGGATTGGGTCATAACCAACCTGGAAGGGCTCATTCCGACTTTGTCTCTCCTTCCGTGCTGTTTGCGCCGCCATGTGAAATCCGGCGATGTCGCATGGTGCTGGCCGAAGAATTATCTCCTACTTCCATGTGTTCCGTGTATTCCGTGAGCCCATGTCCTTCTCGTATCTCCGCACGGTCCACTTCGCGGACACCGACGCCGCCGGCGTGGTCTTTTTCCCGAACTACCTTTCGATCTGCCACGAGGCCTACGAGGAGTCGCTGTCGGCTGCGGGCATCGACCTCAAAACCTTTTTCGCCGAGACCGCGACCGTCGTGCCTGTGACGAAGAGCGAGGCCGAGTACCTCCGGCCCCTCGCCTGCGGCGACAAGCTGCGCGTCACCGTGAAACCCACTGTCCTTTCCGATCATTCCTACGAACTGCGCTTCGAAATCGCGCGCCTCGGCCCCCCGGAAAAACTCGCCGCGCGCGTGCGCACCGAGCACGTCTGTATCTCGTCGCAAAAGCGTGAGCGGACGCCCCTGCCCGCAGCCCTCGCCGCGTGGGTAGAGGCCGGCTGAGGCAGGCTCCTACGCCGAGGTCACGAAGCGCTGGAGCGCAGCTCGACTCACCTTGCCCTGCGCGTTTCTCGGCCAGTCGGCGACCGCAACAATTCGCTTGGGCCGCATGTGGGCGGAAAGACTGCTGGACAGCAGGTGATCGATTTTGATCAGGTCCGGCGACCGCTTCCCGGCCGGGTAAAAGGCCACGACCGCCTGCCCCCATTCCGCGTCAGGCACGCCGATCACCGCCACATCCGAAAATTCCCCCGTCGCCCGCAGGGCGCCCTCCACTTCCGATGGCGACACTTTTTTTCCGCCCGTGATGATCATGGCATCACGCCGTCCGAGAATGCGTAGACGACCCCGCTCGTCCAGCTGACCGAGATCCTCCGTCGCAAAGGAGCGCTCGTCCCTCCATTCCGGCCAATAGCCGCGGAACACCGAGCCGCCGGCGACCTCCACGAGGCCTTCCGCGTTGAGCCCGATCCGGACATGCGGCAGCGCGGGACCGCAGTCCCGCTGGCCAGCGAGGAAATCGCCCGGACGCTGCCCGGCCACCATCGCGGCGGTTTCGGTCATGCCATAGCTGAGCGCCAGCGGCAGTTCCGCACGCGCCGCAGCCTCCGCCAGTTCTGGCCAGACCGGGCCACCGCCCACCCAGATCACCCGGAACCGCCGCAGCCAAGCCACCATGTCCGGGAGGGCCAGCAACCGCTGCAATTGCGTGGGCACGACCGAGAGAAAGCACTCGCCAGAGCCCGGCTGTGAAGGAGCACGACCGGCCTCCAGTTGCTTCCAGTCCCATGGAAGGTATTCACCACCGGTCAGCACACATCGCATCCAGGCCATCAGCCCGCTGACATGGTGCAACGGCAACACACCGACGGCATTGATTTGGCGCACGCCGTAAGCCTGCGAAAATCCAAGCACGGCGGCAGCGATGGTCTCCTCGTCGTGACGCGCGAATTTCAACGTCCCTCCGGTACCGCCGCTCGGGATCATGAGCCATCCGCGTGAGCCGGACGGCCGTGGAGCCGGGATCGGGGCTTCGAGCAGGGCAGCCAGTTGGGCGCGCTCACGCGCGCCCCACGCCGGATCGGCCAGAAAAACCGGGCCACCGCCGCTCACCGCACGGGCGAAGGCCAGCCTGAAACACTCCGGGTCCGCTTCTTCGATGACCACTGGACCCGCTGGCACCTCGGCCAATCGGCCGGTTGTCCCCAGCAAATGCGCTAGCTCAATGCGGTCCATACGGCCTCCGGATTGATCCGCTGGATATCTTCCCAATAAAGAAAGGGCGCCGCCGTCGGTCCGTCGTAGCGGGCGTCAGCGAACAGGGGCCACACGCCGAAACCAAGCGAACGTGTCCGCGTTGAACCGGCCGAATCCGTCTCGCCCGGCCAGCTGAACGCCGCTTGCAGCGCAGCCTTCGCCCCGATCCCGGTTTCCAGCGCGGAGGAAAAAACCACTTTCGCCTTGGCCTGTCCGAGCCGGGCGAGGATTCCGTCAAGTCCGTGCAGCAGGAGCGGTTTCAGTACGAACACGCCGGGCCATCCTAGGTCCAGCCAGCGTCCGATATCGCCCGCATTCACCAGCGATTCGTCCAGCGCCACCGGCGTCGGATAATCGCTGGCCAGGCCGAGCAGGATGTCCTCTACCTTGCTCCGACCCGCGGCGCCCTGCGAAACCTCGGCGAAGCAGGGCTGCTCCACGAACTCCACCGGCCGCTCTGCGCAGCGTTCCAGCCAGCGTTCCGCCCGCCGGCGGTCCCAAGCCCCGTTGGCGTCGAGCCGCAGCTGCGCGCCGCCCGGCAGCACGGCGCAAAGGTCGTCCAGCATGGCCAGCTCATCGTCGATGTCACCGACCCCCACCTTCCATTTGAATACGCGAAACCCCGCCTCCGCCCGGGTCCCGACCTGGGCCAGCGCAGCCCGGCCCGCCGGCAGCAGCGCCGCCACGCCCAGGTGCTTGTGCCTCGGCTCCGCCGCCCCCCGGCGCCGCGCGGCGGCCAGCGCCTGCGTCAGGGAACCAAGCCGGGCCGGAACCGCGTCCAGGCGCGCATCGTCGACGCGATCGCCCAGCTCACGGCAGGCCGCCGTTATCTCCGCCATCGTTTCACCGCCGAAATCCGGGACCGGGCCCGCTTCACCGTAGCCGGCCACGCCAGCCTCGTCCTCCAGCCGGATCGCCAGCCCCTCCCTGACCGTCCAAAGGCCATGCGCCGTGCGGACCGGCGCCCGGAACGGCAGCGCATAACGGCGGAATTGCAGGAGATAGGGCATGCAGGACGACGCCAACAGAGAGCGCAGAGAACGCCGGGAAATCAAACCCTCCATGCGCGCGGGCGAAAAACAGGTCGCGGCGAAGAATGTCGAGCCCCGGATTTTTTTGCCCACAAAAAAGGCCCGAGATGACACGAAAATGCCCAGTTCATGCGTGGGTCTCGAATCCTCAATCCATCCCGATCGGTTCCTATCGTGTCATTTCGTGCCTTTTTGTGGCTAAAAAATCCGTGGTTCGTTGCTAACCACGCCATTTCCAAAAATCCCATTGCATCAGGCCCGCGAAGGCTTACTTCGTTCATGGCAACCCATGACCAAGGTTGCCCAGAAAAAGTCCGCCAGCGCGTTCGACACGGCGAGTTACCTGCCGGCCGACGCCTTCTTCTCCTCCAGCCTGCCGACGGCCCTCACGTTCGATGACGTGTCGCTCGCCACGCTCTATTCGGACATCCTGCCCAAGGACGCCGACACCTCGACCGCCATCAGCGATTCGCTGCGCCTGCAGATTCCCATCATCTCCTCGGACATGGACACCGTCACGGAGTCGCGCATGGCCATCGCCATGGCCCTCAACGGCGGCCTCGGGCTCATTCATTACAACATGACGCCGAAGGACCAAGTGAAGGAGGTCGCGCGGGTTAAGCGGCACATCCACGGCCTCATTCAGGATCCCATCACGGTGAAGCCCGGCCTGTTGATCGGCGATGTCCTCGCGATGATCGAGGAGCGCAAGTTCACCTTCAGCACGTTTCCTGTCGTCGACGACCACGGTGCCCTCGCCGGCCTGCTTTCCGGCAATGTCGTCAAGGAGCGCTACAAGGCGAAGTCCGTCGCCGCCGTCATGACGCCCCGCGCCCAGCTCATCACGGTGAAGCAAAGCGCCGTGGCCAAGGACCCGATCAAGGCCGCCGACGAGTTTTTCACCCGCCATGTCGGCATCAACAAGATGCTGGTGGTCGACGACAAGGGCCGGCTGCACGGCCTCGTCACCAGTTCCGACGTGGAAAAAATCACCAGCGAGGCCAAGGCCCGGCGAAAGCCCGCCCGCGACGCCCAGTTCAGCCTCGTCGTCGGCGCCGCCCTCGCCCCGGTGCGGAAGCCCAATGGCGAACTCGACCGCGAGCAGATCCTCGCCCACGTCGGCCATCTCGTCGATGAACACATCGACGTGGTCGCCGTTTCCACCGCCCACGGCCACACCTCCGGCGTCGGCGACCTCGTGAAGCTGGTGCGCGGCGCCTTTCCCGATCTCACCATCATCGCCGGCAATGTCACCACCGCCGCCGGCGTCGAGTTTCTCTCCGACTGCGGGGCCAGCGCCATCAAGGTCGGCCAGGGTCCCGGGTCGATCTGCACCACGCGGGTCGTCGCCGGCGTGGGGATCCCGCAACTCACCGCCCTTTACGTCGCCAGCAAGGGCGCCGCGGCCAGCGGTGTCCGGCTCATTGCCGACGGCGGCATCACGAAGTCCGGCGACATCGTGAAGGCCCTCACGCTCGCTGACGCCGTCATCTGCGGCGGCCTGCTCGCCGGCTGTCGCGAGGCCCCGGGCGAGATCATCGAGATCAGCGGCAAGGTCTACAAACAGTACCGCGGCATGGGCAGCCTCGCCGCGATGAAGGCGGGCAGTGCCGCCCGTTACGGGCAGGACAAGACCGACACGACCCGCAAGCTCACGGCCGAAGGCATCGAGGCCCTGAAGGAAGTCGCCGGCTACGCCGACGACGTCCTCGACACCCTCGTCGGCGGCGTACAGAGCGGCATGGGCTACCTCGGCGCCCGCACCCTCGGCGAGCTCCGGACCAAGGCCCGTTTCGTCCGCATCAGCCCCGCCGGCCAGAAGGAAGCCGCCCCGCACGATGTGATCGAGATGTCGCGGAAAAATTAGGCGCGCGGCACCTAATTTTCCGGGGGACAGGGTAACGGGAGACAGGCTGACGGGAGCCCGAAAAATCACCGTCTCCGAATGAGGAACGATTCGGGTGATTGGATCATCGCTCCAGGCATTCGGCCGACTTGACGTTTGCTCGCGAGAAATTCTTCCAGTTCCCGCCTGCTCATGTAGCCATCGCGGTGCGCTATAAGCAGCCAGTGCTCAACCTCATGATTCTCCCCATCTGCGTCAGTCAGTTTGCTGACAAAGTGCGCTTCATACCGGCGCTTACCCAGGACTTCAGCGAGATTGGCCCCGCCTGATCGTGCAGCGCGTCTAATTTGATCCGTTAAGGAATACCGCTCCTCTACCGGCCATCGTTTGGACAGGACAAAAATGCGACCCGCCAGCTCGAGACTTTTCTGATAAATATTCAGATCAGTGAAATGAGTAACCATATTAAATAAAACGCGTTTACCTTTAAATTTCTTTCAAAAATCATCCACCCCTTCTATCTCCCGTCCTCCGCTGGCTGTCCCAGTCGCCTGTCTCCCGTCTCCCGCAATCCATGTCCCTCCCCCCTTTCTCCAGCCGGCTCATCGCCGACGTCGGCATTTCCCTTGGTGACGAAGGCAAAGGCCGGCTCATCCCCGAGATCGCCGACGAACTCCGCGGCACACCCGCCTCCGTTTCCGTCGTGCTCAAGGTCAACGGCGGTGCCAACTCCGGCCATACCGCGGGCGGCATCAAGCTCAACCTGCTGCCGGCCGGCGTGGTGGTACGGGACGCCGCGCACCTCTGCATCGGCAGCGGCGTCGTCGCCGATCCGCGCAAGATCTGGTGGGAAACGAAGCCCCTCGAGAAGAAAGGTCACGCCATCCTTTCTCGCCTGCTTATTGACGAGCGGACCCTGGTGTCCGACGTCATCCACCGGCTGCTCGATCTCGCTTGGGAGGACTACCGCGCCAATATCCTCGCCGAGGAGCCGCGCGGCTCCACCGGGCGCGGCATCACGCCCGCCTACCTCGACGAGGTCGGGCAGTGGCAGATCACGTTCGCTGACTTTCACGGCGGCCCGAACTACTACGCCCGCAAGCTCGCCCAACGGGCCGATCGCGCCCTGCGTCTTATCCAGCACGTGTGTCGCGTCTCGCCGGAGACCTTTGCCGGCTTCTTCGACAAACTCACAGCCGCCGAGTCGCGCGCCAATGCCGAGGGCCTCGAACTCGGCGTGTTCGCCCCGGGCGAGTTCGACTTCACCCAGTTTCGCGGCCCGGCGCCGTTCACCCTCAACCTCGAGCGCCTCACCGCAGTCTACTGGCAAGCCGGCACCGCCCTCGCGAAGAACATCGGCGAGGTCCGCGAGCTGATCCTCCGCGAGCTCGCCGCGGGCCACACCATCATCGGCGAGTTCGGGCAGGCCTACTGGCTGGACAAACGCCACGGCTTCTCGCCCAACGTCACCGCGTCGCACACCTACACGCCGGAATTCTTCGAGAGCGCCGGCATCCCCGTGCAGCGCATCCACACCTTCGGCGTCGCCAAGGCCTACGATACCAAGGTCGGCACGCACACGTTCCTAACCCAGATGGACGACGCCCATCCGCTCGCGCAAAAGCTGAAGCAGATCGAGTTCGGCACTAGCACCGGCCGCCAGCGCATGGTCGGCTGGTTCGACGCCGTCGAGAAGGGCGACGCCCTTCGCTACGGCGGCTATCAGGACCTCATGATCAACAAGGCCGACGCCCTTACCCACAGTGGTGCCTGGCACGGCGACCTCCTGATCTGCACCGCCTACGAGGACGCCGCTGGCAAACGCTACCAACATGTGCCCCGCAACGAGGCCGTCCGCAAATCGCTGCGCCCCGTTTACACGGCCCATCCCGGCTGGACCGAGGACATCTCCCAAGTCCGGCGCTTCGCCGACCTGCCGCTCAACGCCCGGCGCTACGTCGCCGCCATGATGAAAGCCACCCTCGACGTCGCCTACGCCGGCGAGAAATGGCCGGCCGTGCTGCCTAATCTCCGCTACCTTGGGGTGGGTCCGAATCCGTCGCAGATCATCAAGGATGTGCCGGCGACCACCGAGCTGGTGAAGCTCGGTGAGTAATTGGGAATTTGGAATTGGGAATTGGTAAGGTCACCGAAAGACGGGGGTAGCCCGAGGATGCTTGGTTTACGAATTCGTGTTTGAGCCAGCCCCGCTGCAACCCGGCTGCGCGCAGCAAGAACCCTTTCACGGACAGAACGTGAATTTTTCACCGCGCTCAGAATGCCAAACCCAATTCCAAATTCCTAATTCCCAATTCCTCGCGCCCAGCAGGGCGCGTCAGAAATCCTGCAGCTTTCCCTCACCCGCCCCGCGCTCCGGCGCGATGCGCTCCAAGACTTCGCCGATCAGATAGACCGAGCCGGTCACCACCACCGTGTCCCCAAAATTTCCGGCCGTGCAGGCCTGAGCCGACGGGAAAAGCTCCGCCACCGTCGAGCGCACGACACGCCCGGAAAATGTCGGTGGCAACAGCGCCTCGAGTTCTTCCCGGCTGCACGCGCGGGCTTGATTCGGTACCAACAGATAAATCTCCCGGGCGTACTGCGCGATCACCTCAAGCAGCGGCCGCGCCCGAGCCGCGCCCAGCACTCCGACGACCACCACCGGAGCAGGCTCCGCCTTGGTGAGACCTTCAAAATTCTGCTGCAGCACGGCGGCGCCTTCGGGATTGTGCGAGGTATCGAGGATCAATTTCCGTCCGCCCAGCGACAACCGCTGCCAGCGTCCGGGCCAGTCGACACCCAGCAGGCCGCGGCTGATCGTTGCATCCGTCAACTTCCAGCGTGCAGGCAGGGCCCGCGCGACCAGCGTGGCCGTCGCGGCATTCCAGCGTTGATAGTCACCCTCGAGGTTCGTCGTGGGATAACGCGCCACATCCGCTCCGAACTCCTCCACCACGGAGATCACCCGGCTGCCCCGCTCGCACGCGACCTGGCGGATGACCCGCTCCGCACCCGCCGGGAGACGGCCGATGACGACCGGACGGCCCGGCTTGATGATGCCCGCCTTCTCGGCGGCGATCTTCTCCGGGGTGTCACCCAGCTCCGCCGTGTGATCGAGGCTGATCGAGGTGATGACCGAGATCTCGGGCAGTACCACATTGGTGGCATCAAGCCGGCCACCCATGCCCACCTCGATGACGGCGACATCGCATTTCTGGCGGGCGAATTGCAGGAAGGCCATCGCCGTCATGAACTCGAAAAAACTGGGCTGATCGTCCGGATTGAAACGGGAAACCTGTTCCGCCACGGGTCGCAGCTCGTTCGCATACGCGATGATCTCCGCCTCGGTCAGCATCCGCCGGTTCACCTGCACCCGCTCGCCCAGGCGCACGAGATGCGGCGAGGTATAGAGTCCCGTGCGCCAGCCGGCAGCACGGAGAACAGCCTCGATCATCACCGCCGTGGAGCCCTTGCCGTTGGTGCCGGCGACATGGATGACCGGCATCGCACGCTCGGGATGCCCGAGCGCCCCGGCCCAATCACTCATACGATCGATACCGAACTTCACTCCGCGCGCCTTGAGCGAAAAGAGGTAGTCCTGGACAGCGGCGTAATCGGCGGCGGTCGGATGCGGAGACATGGCGGAACGTTCCACATTCCGCCCTGAACGTTCAACGCTCAATGCCTCGGATTTTTTTGCCGCCGCAAGGCCGTTTCACCTGATTCGGCGGCCAGACACCTTCCACTGACTGAGTCCAACTCAGGGCGTCGCGGCCGGCGGCGCCGGCTTCTTTTTCAAGTACAGCGCCGTCAGGAGGTCCCGCAGGCGGTCGCGCTGTTCCAGGCGGCTCACGATCAAGTCGACGAGTCCGCGCTGCAAAAGGAATTCCGCGCTCTGGAAACCGGCCGGCAGGGTCTGCTTCGTGGTCTCCTTGATCACGCGCGGGCCGGCAAAGCCGATCAGCGCACCCGGCTCGGCGATGATCACATCACCCAGCGTGGCATAGCTGGCGGAAACCCCGCCCGTCGTCGGATTCGTCAACACCGAGATGTACGGCAGCCGCGCGGCCGCCAGCCGGCCGAGGGCGGCGCTGGTCTTGGCCATTTGCATCAGGGAAAGGATGCCTTCCTGCATGCGCGCGCCGCCCGAGGTGCTGAAAATGATGCAGGGAATCTTCTTCGCGACGGCCAGCTCGATCGCCCGGGTGATCTTTTCGCCCGTGGCCGAACCGAGCGTGCCGCCGCAGAAACGGAAATCCATCACGGCCAGCGCAACGTCGATGCCGTGGATCTTGCCCGTGCCGCAAATGACCGCCTCGGGCAGGCCGCTGTCCTTCTCGTAGCGTTTCAGGCGCTGCTTGTAGGGCTGGGAATCGGTAAAATTCAGCGGGTCGGCCGACTTCAAGCCGGCATCGCTCTCGACGAACGACTCCGGATCGACCAGAGCCGCGATCCGCTCGCGCGCCCCGATCGGAAAGTGATATCCGCTCTTGGGCATCACCATCTGGTTGTCCACCAGCTCCTTGTTGAAGACGATATCGCCGGTGGCGGGATCCTTGGTGTAGAGCCCCTTCGGGATGCCCTTCTTCTTGGCTTTGCGGACCGTATAGGTGGGTTTGTCGAAATGCATGATGGGATTTAGCCGTGACCGAAGGTGACAACGTCGAGGTTCAGGCACCCGCCGCGGCGGAGTACACGCGCACAACCGTTGAGCGTGGAACCCGTGGTGAAGACGTCATCAACAAGGATGTAATGCTGGGCGGGATTTAGGGACACGCCGTTCCGGAGTGCAAAGGCATTTTTGAGGTTCGCCTGCCGGGTCCGGCGGTCGAAGGCCGTTTGCGTCTGCGTGTCGACCGCCCGGCGGAGCAGTGAAGCCACGGCCGTTGTGCCCGCCGCGGCGCGGGCGAGACGTTCCGCGATCAGCGCGCTCTGGTTGTAGCCGCGCTCCCGCTCCTTGCGCGGGTGCAGGGGCACGGGCACCAGCACGGCGCCGCGCACGAAATCGAGCAGCCCCGGCGACCGGCGGAACACCGCCTCCATGTCCGCCAAGACGTGCAGGCCGCGATGGTACTTTAATTCTATCACCAAAGCCCGGGCCGGTCCCTTGAACAGCACCGCCGTGCGGCCCTCGCAAAACGCCGGCACCAGCCCGACGCAATGGGGGCACATCCGCCCTTCGTCCACCTCACCGTAAAACGGATGCCCACAGGTGGTGCAATGCGGCGACTCCACGAATTCGAGCTGCCCCGCGCACACGGCGCAAAGGTGCGGGAAACCATCGTCATCCCCCACCAATCCGCGGCAATGCGCGCAGACCGGCGGAAAGACGGCGCGCCCGAGCCCGTGCGTGAGTTGGGCCAGGGTGCTCATCGGTCTGAACCGAGGGGCCGCGGGTGGACGCCGACCTCCGGGCGGCGTGGTTTGGTTGCAGCCAAATCCGATCTCGCGCCCACGCTCCTTACGGCGCCCGGCCTGTCAGACATAGCCTTGGTGAAGTCGGAAGGTCGCCATCCACCTCTTGTCTGCATCGTGCTCATCAATAAAACACCTTCGACATGAACAGGCCGTGCGGCGGTGCGGTCTTGATGGCCATCGTTCGCTCGCGCGAAGCGAGGATGGTGCGGATCTGCTCAACCGACAGTTTTCCTTCCCCCACCGCAACCAGTCCTCCCACCAGGCTCCGGGCCATCTTGTAGAGAAAGCCCTCCGCCTCCATGACGACCTGCACCCGCTGGCCGCGGCGCGTCAGGTCCAGTCGCCGAAGATCGCGGACCGTGTCATCGCGGGCGGGTCCGTTGAGGGCGGTGAACGCCCGGAAATCGTGCCGCCCGCGCAGGACCGAGGCCGCGGACCGCATCGCCTCAAAATCGAGCGCCTTGAATACCGTCCAGCAATACGGCCGGGAAAACGGGTCCGCATCTCCGAGGCTCAGGTGATAGGTGTAACGCTTGGCGGTTGCCCGGAACCGCGCGTGGAAATCCGGCGCCACGCGTCGCGCGGCGCTGACCTGGATGGTGGCCGGGAGCCCGACCCGGAAGGCCGAAACCAATTTAGCCGCCCCATGGCGCCACTCCGCGTCGAAATGAAAGACCTGCCCGAGCGCATGCACACCCGCATCGGTCCGGCCGCTGCCATGAATCCGCACGGGCGTCCCCAGGATCTGCGCGAGTCGCGCTTCAATGACATCCTGGATGCCCCGCCCGCCCGCCTGGCTCTGCCAGCCGTCGAAGGCCGTGCCATCGTAGGCGCAGGTGCATTTCCATCGCTGAATTTTTGCCGGGGCTGGGATCACGGAAGGTTTGAGAAGGGAAATTTATCGCGGAAACGCGGAGGAGCGAAAGCGCGGAATCCGAGACAGGGCTCTTTTCGTGTTTCCGCCTCTCCGCGTTTTCGCGATCAATCTTCCCGTTCCGGCGGCGGAGGCACCTTCTGGTCCAGGAAATCCTGCAGGATGATCGTTGCCGCGCGCGAATCCACCAGTCCGCTGGCACGCACCGCCCGGCGTTTGCCCTTGGGAATCGACTCCTCCGCCTCGTAGCTGGTCAGACGCTCGTCGACCAAGTGCACCGGCAGGCCAAATTCAGCGCGGAGCCGTGCCGCAAAGGCCTCGGCTTCCTTCGCCTTCGGGCCGGCCGTGTCGTCCATGTTCAACGGATGCCCGAGCACAAACTCGGTCACGCGCCGGCCCTTCGCCACTTCGCCGAGCGCGGTCCAGCGCTTGGCCGGATCAGGGTCGATCAACGCCGGCAACGGCGTGGCCACGCCCAGCTCATCGCCGTAGCTCAGCCCGATGCGCCTCGTGCCGTAGTCGATGCCGAGACAGCGCATGCCCATCACAGCCAGCGATGCCCGCCGGCCTCCGCCTCCACGCGTTTCAGGAGCAGCTTGATGTCCTGCGCCCGGTTCTTCGGGCAAACCAGCGTGGCATCGGGGGTGTGCACCACGATGAGATCGTCGGTCCCGACCAGTGCAACGAGATGCTGGCCGTCGGAAATCACGATGTTGTTGCTTCCCTGCTCCACCAAGGTCCGGCCCCGGCCCACGTTGCCCTGCGCGTCCTTCGCATCGTGCCGCGCCACAGCGGCCCATTCCCCGACGTCGTCCCAGTCGAAGCTCGCCGGCAGCACGATCACGTTGGTGGATTTCTCGAGCAGCGCGTAGTCGACGGAAATCTTCCGCAGCGAAGGATAAACCTTCTGCAACACCGGCCCGAGCCGGCGGCCCTTGGCGAGCGCCGCGCGCACCGGCGCGAGCCCGGCCTGCAGGTCGGGCGCATGCCGCTCGAAGCCCGTGTTCACCACCGGAACGCTCCAGACAAACATGCCCGCGTTCCACAGGTATTCGCCCGAGGCCAGATAGCGCCGGGCGGTCTTGAGGTCGGGCTTTTCGTAAAAGGCGGCCACCTTCCACGCCCGGCTTCCGCCCACCCGCGCGAGTGCCTTTCCCTTCCGGATATAGCCGAAACCCGTGGCCGGCTCGTGGGGCTTGATGCCGATGGTCACGATCACCGGCTCCCGCGCCGCGGCGGCAAAGGCGGCCCGCAGGTCATGGCGGTAGGCCGCCTCGTCCTTGATCACATGGTCGGCCGGCAAAATGGCGAAGACCCCCTTGGGATCGCGCTGGCCCACCAGCGCGGCGGCCAGTCCGACCGCCGGGGCGGTGTCGCGCCCGACCGGCTCGGCCACGATGTTGCCCGCCGGCAGGCAAAACGGGGCGCAGACCTCGCGCACGGCCTTTTCCTGTCGCACACTGGTGATGACAAAAATATTCCCGGCCGGCGCCAGCGGCCGCACCCGCCGGAGAGTCTGCGCCAGCATGGGCTCGGTCCCGACAATCGGCAGCAGATGCTTGGGCCGGTGCGCCCGGCTCTGGGGCCAGAAACGTTCGCCGCGACCGCCGGCGATAATCACAATGAAGGGTTTGGACACCCCGACAGACTGGAGGCCGGGCCGGACGCGGTGCAATTTCATTTGCGGCGCGCGGCGAACGGGCTCTCTTTCGCCGCAATGCCGGATCCGCTGCCCATCCTTTCCCCTGCCGAACTCGCGCGCTACAGCCGGCATATCCTGCTCGGCGAGATCGGCGTCGAGGGCCAGCGCCGGCTGAAGGCGGCGCGCGTGCTCGTCATCGGTGCGGGCGGCCTGGGGAGTCCGGCGGCTCTCTACCTCGCCGCCGCGGGCGTCGGCACGCTGGGCATCGCGGACTTCGACCGGGTGGAGGAACACAATCTTCCCCGCCAGCTGCTGCACGACTCGGCCTCGGTCGGCGAGGCCAAGACCGCCTCGGCCGCCCGCCGGCTGCGCGTGACCAATCCTTTCATCAACGTGATCGAGCACGGCGAAGGCGTGACCCCCGCCAACGCCATCGCACTCTTTGCCGGCTATGATGTGATTGTCGATGGCACCGACACGTTTGCCACCCGCTACCTCAACAACGACGCGGCCGCCCTCGCCCGCCGCCCGCTGGTGTATGGGAGCATTTTCAAGTTCGAGGGCCAGGTGACAGTATTCGACCCCGCGCGTGACGGGCCCTGCTACCGCTGCCTGTTTCCCACGCCGCCGCCGGCCGGCTCCGTGCCGAACTGCGGGGAAGCGGGTGTCCTCGGTGCGCTCTGCGGCGTCATCGGCAGCCTGCAGGCGGTCGAGGCGATCAAGCTCGTCACCGGCATCGGCGAAAGCCTGCGCGGCCGGCTGCTCACCTACGACGCCCTCGCCCAGACATTCCTTACGCTGCAAATCGCCCGTGATCCGGCCTGTCCGCTCTGCAGTTCCCATCCCACGATCCGCGAATTGCACGCCGAGAACTACACGATCGATTGCACCCCCGCACCCGCTGAACCCATGACCACCACGGACTATCCACTCGAAATTTCCGTCAATGAGGCCAAGCGCCTGCTCGACTCCGAGCCTGCGCGCGCGCTCCTGATCGATGTGCGCGAGCCGCACGAGCTGGAGATTTGCCGCGTCGAAGCCTCGGAACCCATTCCGATGCGCCAGATTCCCGCCCACATCGGCAAGCTGCCAAAGGACCGCCAACTGCTGATTCTCTGCCACAGCGGGGTCCGCAGCATGCGGGTGACCGAGTTTCTCCGCGCCAACGGCTACCCCGCCGTCAGCAATGTGGGCGGCGGCATCGCCGCCTGGGCCGACAAGATCGAGCCCGGCATGCGCCGGTATTAACCCCGTCGATCACAGGTCCGGACCCGGATCGGCCCCGGATTTCCTCCTGTGCAAATGAATTGGGACCGGACGTTTTACAGGAGGCGATCCGAGACAAGACCGAGGTGGAACGCGTTGACCTCAACGCGTTGCGGCAACGCCGCTTCGATCCAGCGTGTTGATGAGCCCGAGGCGCACAGGGCTTGCTCGCCTCCGGTGCATCAACCCGTTCCACCCAATCAGGCCTTTAACTCCGGATGCGCTGTCGCATACGCGCGGGCGTACTCCGCGAATGCCGCCTTGAGCCGCGAAGTCACCGTCTCTGGCCCCACCGTGAAACGCGTGCCGTCGATCTCGGCCACCGGCGTGAGGTCCTTCGTCGACGAGAGCAGGCAGCATTCGCTCATGGTCGCAAATTCCCCCGGGCGCACCGCGACCTCCTGCGTCGGCACGCCGGCCGCAGCCGCGATCCCTTCCAGCAGGAGCGCACGGGTGATTCCGCCGAGGATCCCGGAGCTAAGCGGCGGCGTGAGCAGCCGGCCGTCACGGACGAAAGCGATGTTCGAAACGGCGGCCTCGGTCACCTCGCCCGCCAGGTTGAGGATAACAACCTCGTCGGCCCCACGCGCACGGGCCTCGCGCAGGCAGAGGATGTTGTTGAGATAATTGCCGGTCTTCCACGCCGGGCTGAGGCTCTCGGCAGGGTTGCGGCGCAGGCCCGTGGCGATCGAGAGGCGCAGGCCCTTGCGCAGGGCCTCGGCCGAGGCCAGCGGGCATGGCTGCACGAGCAGGACGTAGTCCGGCCGGTCCGCCAGCGCCGTGTCGAGCCCGATCGCGCCGCCGCCGCGCGTCACTTGGAGGCGGATGTAAACCTCACCGCCGAAATGCGCTTCCGCGCGAAAGGCCAGGACCGTCCGCTTGATCTCCACCAGCATCGGCCCCTGGGCCTGCGGCAGCGTCAGGTGCAGGGCCTCGGCCGACCGCTGCAGGCGCTGCCAGTGCTCGTCCCATGCAAAAATGACGCCGTGGTAGGTCCGCCAGACTTCATAGATCGCGTCGCCATACAGGAAGCCGCGGTTGAGCGGCGAAAGCGACGGCTCATGGGCCGGGTGAAGACGGCCGTTGGTATTGGCCTGGATAAAGGGGGCGGGCATAGACGGGAGGCGTCACTCTCCGCGACCCGCGCGCTTTCGCCAAATAAAAAAGCCCCCGCTGGGCGCGGGGGCGGGCAAACGACCCGGTCTCGGTGCCGGTTACTTGCGGGCCTTCACCAGGCCCAGCGCCTTCTTGATATTTTGGACGCTCGGCAGGGAGATCGCGAGCGACTTGGCGATGGCGGCGCCCGTCTTGCCCGCCTCCGCGAGCTTTTTCACCGCCGCCCGCGTCTCGTCGGTGATGATCGCGCGCGTGCGGCGCTTTTTTCCGCCGGCGGCCTGGGACTTGCCCCCGGCCGCCTTCTTTACCGCCTTCAGAAAGGCTGCCGTGCTTTCAAAGCCGTATTTGGCCGGCAGGGTCGCGAGCTGGCGCTGACGCTGGGCCAGGATTTTCTTTTCGAGAGCGGCGATTTTGGCAGCAATCTTCGCCTTCGCCGCCTCCAACACCTTGATTTTATTGATAGCCATAGGATTCGAACCTATTGTACACCGTGGTTATAGCAAGTTCCTGCTGTTGGATTATATTAATCCGCGGCTCGCCGGCCGAATCCGGCTTATGGAAATAACAACAAGTTGATATAGCGCCCGATATGAAGAATGGAGCGGACCGGGCGGCACGTCAGATCGTCATCGCGTGGTAGCCGCCATCCACGACGATTTCCGAGCCTGTAATGAAACTGCCGGCGCCGTCGCCTGCCAGCAGCAGCGTGGCGCCCACGAGTTCCCGCGCCTCGCCGAAACGCTTCATCGGGGTGTGGCCCATGATCGAGGCCACCCGCTCGGGCGAGAGGATCTTGCGGTTCTGCTCGGCCGGGAAAAAGCCCGGCACGATCGTGTTCACACGCACGCGCTTCGGCGCCCATTCGCGCGCGAGGTTCTTGGAAAGGTTGTGCACCGCCGCCTTGCTGGCCGAATAGGTGAAGACCCGCGATAGCGGCACAAGGCCCGACATCGAGCCAAGATTGATAATCGAGCCACCCTCGCCCCGCTCAACGAGGTACTTGCCGAAAATCTGGCAGCCGAGGAAGACGCCCTTGAGGTTGATGCGGATGATGCGGTCGAATTCATCCTCGGCAATCTCGAGGAACGGGGTCGCGGAATTCACTCCCGCGCCATTGATCACGATGTCCACGCGGCCCGAACGCGCGAGCACGTCGGCCAGAAGTTTTTCCAACGGTCCCTTTTCACTCGCTTCCGCGGACAGGAAATAGCCCTTGCCGCCCGCCGCGTGGATACGCTCGAGGCGCGGCTTCGCCTTTTCCTCGTTCCGGCCCACCAGCACGACCTCCGCGCCCGCGCCGGCCAGGCCCTCGGCCATGGCGCCGCAAAGTTCGCCGGTGCCGCCAATGACGACGGCCACCTTGCCGGTGAGAGAGAACAGGGAGGTAAGATAAGCGGAGGGTGTGCTCATAAGGGGACGTGAACGAAGACCCGGCCGCTCCGGGCTGGCAACGGAAAATCTCTTCCCACCAAAATCGTCGTGTCTAATCCAGCCCGCCGTGCCTTGCGACCCGTAGTCCGAAATCTTTCCTCTTTCTCTTTCTCCTCCCCTCCGAATCCGGAGGATAAAAAGGAAAGAGAAAGATCAGGAGTGTGCCACGACCGATATGTCGCGGGCTTGCCTCACTGCGCCGGCCCATGTCTGATGCGCCCATGGCCCGCATTCCGCTCGAGGACAATTATACCGACGTCATCAACAAGGCGCAGCGCGGCCGGAAGATTTCCGACAAGGAACTGGCCAGTGCCGCCGGCGTGACGCCCGCCGATCTGGCCGCGGTCAAGGATGGCCAGGCCAGCGATCCCGTGTTGCGCCGCCTCGCGCGCCACCTGCGGCTCGGACCCAACGCACTCGAAGCCCTCGCCCACAAGGCCTGGTATCCGGAGCAGCCCGATTTCCCGCGCGGCTTCATGATGTTCAACACGCCCTTTGAGGATATGCGGGTGAACAGCTACCTCGTGTGGGACGGCAAGACGAAGCTCGCCGCGGCCTTCGACACCGGTGCGACCTGCGAACCCATGCTCAACGAGATCCAGAGCGCTGGGCTCAGGCTGCGGTATATCTTTCTCACGCACACGCACGAGGACCACATCGCCGACCTCCCGCGGCTCGCCACCGCCACGGGAGCCGAGGTCTGGGCCAGCGAACGCGAGCCGTCCGACTACCCCGGCGCCAAGGTCTTCAAGGAAAACGCCCATTTCCACCTCGGGGAGCTCGCGATCAAGACCCTCTTCACCTGGGGCCATTCTCCGGGGCTCACGACTTTTTTTGTCACAGGCCTGAGCTGGCCCCTCGCGGTCGTCGGCGACGCGATCTTCGCCAGCTCGATGGGCGGCAGCGCATCGCACTTCATGGATCAATACCAGAACAACTACAGCAAGATCCTCACCCTGCCCCGCGACACGGTGCTCGCATGCGGTCACGGACCGCTCACGACCCTAGCCCAGGAAAAGAAACACAACCCGTTTTTCGCGCCTTGAACCCGCCCGGCATTTCCCGACCGATCCGCTGGCTGCTCCCGCTCGAACTGGGCGTGCTTCTGCTCACCGCCTGCACTCCGGTCGAGTCCGCCCCGCCTTCATCTTCAACGGGTGAAATGGCTCCGGCTGCGCCTCCATCTGCGCCGCCGCCCGTCATCATCGCCGCCGCCCCGGCGACCGTCACCGTCGTGCCGGTGGTGCCAGACTCCCCGCCTCCGCGGCCGGCCGTCTACGTGGAGTTTTTTGCGGAGCCCAATTACCGCGGCGAATCATTCGTCGTCGAGGCCGGCGCTGCCGTGGAAAATCTCGCCCGGCTCGATCCCGGGCACCGTTCCTGGAACCATCGCATCTCGTCCTTCCGCATCCAGGGCGTCGCCACCGTCGTGGCCTTTGCCGACCCCGACTTCCACGGTGAACGCCTGGAATCCTCCAGCAGCCTGGGCGACCTCGTGGCCGAGCGGCGCGGCGGTCCGCCGGGCGCAAACTGGGACCATGCGATCTCCTCCCTGCGCGTCGTGCCGGTCCGGACGCGTGCGTACGATCCCGAGCCGCACTACGATGCCCGCACGGCCGAGAATGTCGTGCGCCGCGCCTATCGCGATGTGCTCAACCGCGAGCCGGACGCGGCCGGGTTGCGCGCCTACCGCGAGAAACTGATGGACGGACGCCTGACCGAGGACGCGCTCCGCACCAGCCTCCAGCAGAGTCCCGAGTATCACGCCCTCGATTTTGACGCCATCATCACCCGCGCCTACCGCGAGGTCCTGAAACGCAATCCCGACGCCGAGGGCCTGAAGCATTACCACCAGCTCATGGCCGAGCGCGGCTGGACCGAGCCGCAGTTGCGGGCCGACCTGCTGCGCAGCGCCGAGGAAAGTGCCGCCGCCATCCGCACCCTCATCACGCGCGCCTATCGCGATGTGCTCGGCCGGGATCCTGACCGCGACGGTCTCGCCCATTATGAGCAGTTGGTGCGGGACAAGGGCTGGAACGAACGCGAGGTCCGCGCCGCCCTGATGAAGAGCGACGAATACCGCCAGAAACAGGGCGGTCATTAACCCGACCGCGCGCCGATGTCCGCTCCGCCCGCCGCCCGCCACGATCCCTACGCCGCGCTTTCCCACCCGACGTACCGGCGGTATCTTGCCGGCAGTTTTCTCGCCTTGTTCGGGCGGCAAATGGGCACCATCGCCGTCACCTGGGAGGTCTATCAGTGGACGCATTCGGCCACGGCGCTCGGCCTGGTCGGGCTCCTGAACGTCCTGCCATTGCTCGTCCTCTCGCTGCCGGCCGGGGTGCTGGCCGACCGCGCCGACCGCCGCACGATCATCGCCGTCACCACCGGTTCCGTGGCGGTGCTCTCGCTGCTGCTCGCCCTGGTCTCCTGGCAGCACGCGCGCATTCCCGACGTTCCCCTGCTCCACCATGCCAATGCCGGCCTCCTTCGCGTCGCGCTGCTCTTTGAGCGCCACGTCGACCCGGCCTCGCTCGACTTCAGCCAGCCCGCGCTGCCGGTCGTCTATGCGCTCCTCTTACTGATGGCCGTGCTGCGCATCCTCGGCTGGCCGTCGCGCACCGCCATCATTCCGCTGCTGCTGCCAGCCCGCGCCCTGAGCAACGCGATCACCTGGAACTCGAGCGCCTTTGAGATCGCCACGATGGCCGGGCCGGCGCTGGGCGGTTTCCTCGTGGCAAAGGCCGGCTTTCCCATCGTGTACCTGCTCGACGCCATCTTCGGCCTCACCCTCGTGGTGCTGCTCACCCGCGTGACCTACCTGCACCCGCCGCAGCCCGCGACCGGGAACCGCACCTGGCGGGCCACCCTGGCCGGGGCGGAGTTCATCTGGAGCAAGAAAGTCATCCTCGGGGCCAGCAGCCTCGATCTCTTTGCGGTCCTGCTCGGCGGCGCGACGACGCTGCTGCCGATTTACGCGGACAAGATCCTGCACGTCGACGCCATCGGCTTTGGCTGGCTGCGCGCCGCCCCGTCGATCGGCGCCTTCAGCATGGCGATGTGGATCGCCCACCGCCCACCCCTGCGGCGCCCCGGCCTGGCCTTGCTCTGGGCGGTCGCGGGTTTTGGCACGGCCATCATCGCCTTCGGGCTGTCGCACTGGTTCTGGCTCTCGTTGGTCGCCCTGTTTTTCACCGGCGCCTTCGACAACGTCAGCGTCGTGGTCCGCCAATCGCTGGTGCAACTCCTCACACCCGACGCGCTGCGCGGCCGCGTGACCAGCGTGAACCAGATCTTCATCGGCTCCTCCAACGAGATCGGCGCCCTGCGCGCGGGCTTGATGGCGGCCTTGTTCGGGCCCGTGGCCGCCGTGGTGGCCGGCGGCGCCGGCACCCTCCTGGTGGTCGCCGCGATCGCGCGTTCCGTGCCGGCGCTCCGCCAATTGCCACCGCTGGAAAAGCTCGGGCCGGAGTCCTGACGGGACTGTTCCCCACTCGTGGTGCAGCTCGAAACGGTAGGAGCGGCTCTACGCCAACGCCCGACCGATCGTTGTCACGGATCGTGCTCCAGATCCCAGGCGCGTGCCCAATACCACACCCGCCCTTGTCCCGCCCAATCCCGAAAGCGCTCGATTTTGGGGTGCGATGACCATAACCCAGACCCACCCATTTCACGATGCCCGCCGACTTCTTCATCGATTCGCCGCGTAACATGGTTTTCTCCAAAGCCGCGGGTCAGCTGAGTCACGCCGATGTGCTGGACCACATGGACCGGCTGCAGAACCACCCTGCGTTCCTGCCGGCGTTCAACCAGCTCCTGGACTTCCGGCAGGTCACCAGCGTGACCCTGTCGAGCCGGCAGGTCGCGGAGCTGGCCAAGCGGACGATTTTCGGGCCGACCTCCCGGCGAGCCTTCGCCGTGTCCGCCGACTGGCAGTTCGGCCTGGCCCGCATGTTCGGCGCCTACCGCGAGATCCAGGGTGAGACGGGGATCGTGGTTTTCCGGGAGATAAAAGAATGCTTGGACTGGCTGTCGCTGTCCTCCGAGCCCGATCACGGATTGTTCGTAAACCTTCGTCCGGCCGAACAGGTCGTCCCCGACGGTACCCTCAGCCGTACGCCGGACCGCACGGCCCGGAGGTTCAAAAGCTGACCTTCGCGGGCTGCAGTCGCCGGCGAAATTGCTTGTCACTCCACTTGCGCAAAGCGTAATACCCGCCTCCCTGTTCTCGGCGGCGGAGGTTTCCTCCGACGCTCCCAGGCTGGTCAAGGCGCGGTAGCCAAGTGGTAAGGCCGAGCTCTGCAAAAGCTCTATGCGCCGGTTCAATTCCGGCCCGCGCCTCCACCTTTCGCAGTGCGAAAGGTGCCCGCCACAGCCCAACGGGCGGCGGCGGGCATTACCCGTAGCCAATCGTCCGGCCAAATTCTTCGCCATTTCCCTGCGCCTGCCGCTCGCGATAAAATGAAAACGCACTCATCCAAAACTCTTCGGCTAAGACCCGCACGACGGCCACCAATCTAGCCGCCCGCTTTGATGCCGGCAAAGCTGGGCTCGACTACTTCGACGTTTCCCGGGCCGTTGTCTCCCACTGCGACGCGCGTCCAAGCGTCGGTCGCAAACCTGCCGGCAAGCCGCGCAAGACCGTGTGAGACGCTTCCTTTCGAGCCTTGCAAATAGCGGGCGCGATATGATCCACGGGGGCCAAAGGCCAGCGTCGGATCCGGGGATTGGTTAGGCGCTTGTGAGTGTCGCTTCAGCCGAAAGCCTAGTAACATTCTTCACGAGGTAAAAGTAGATCAACGGAGCGATGCCCAATCCGAAAAGTGCACCGGGCTGGACGCCAGCAGAGAGCGATAGCAAGAAGCCAATAACCGCCCGTGGCAAGTTAGCGCCGAGTACATTCCTGATGAAAGCCGGTCGCTTCGGTAGAAGCTCCGTAAAATGAAGCGCGATGTAGGCAAACAAAAGTCCGAATACGATGCTCGTAGCTAAAAGTAGAAACACAAGCGGGGAGCTTCCCCCACGGTAGATACCTGATCGATCCGGCCCGGTGCCGGCGGGCGAACTCCTGCACACGCCCATTTGGCGCCAAGATCAGCCGGCGACACGTGATGGTCCAGCGGGCGCGACAGAAGGGGCCCCATACACGGCATGATCGACCAGTCCCGGACGGCGGCACCGCTGGCGGACATCGCCTGCTGCAGCGAAATCCCCGAGATCCAGGACAAGCTCGAACCCTCGAACGAACCCCAGCTTCGACCCGGCCACGTCCTGGACGGACGGTTCCAGATCCGCGAGACCGTCGGTCGCAGCGGCATGGCGACGGTCTACCGCGCCGAGGACCTGCGCGACGGCCGGTGCGAGGTGGCCCTCAAGGTGCCCTTGCTCAGTGCGGAATGCAATCCGGCCCGCTTCATGCGCTTCCGCCACGAGGAAGAGATCGGCCTCCAGCTCGATCATCCCCTCCTGCTCAAATTCCTGCCGGTAACCGGCGGGAAACGCCGGCCGTACCTCGTGACGGAATTCCTGCGCGGTTGCACGCTGAACCACCTCGGACGCGACATTCGTCCGCTCCCGGAGACCGACGCCCTGAAGATCGCGAGCCTCATCGCCGATGCCGTCGGGCACATGCACGGGCAAGGGCTCATCCATCGCGATCTCAAGCCGTCGAACATCATGATCTGCACGGACCAGACCCTGCGGGTCATGGATTTCGGCCTGTCTTCCGCGCCCATCCGAGACCGGAGCGTTCTCGCCCGGCTGACCACCACCTTTGGCACCCCCGAATACATGGCGCCGGAGCAGGTGGAAAATCAGTCCATTGACGAGCGTTCCGACATCTACGGGCTCGGCGCGATCCTTTACGAACTGCTGACCGGATCGGTTCCTTTCCAAAATGACGATCCCTGGCAATCGGCCTTCCAGCGAACGACGGGGGATCCGGTCGCACCGCGCACCCTCAACCCTGACCTTTCGCCGCAGGCCGAGGAAATCGTGCTGCATGCCATGCAAAGGGATCCCGCGGGCCGTTACGCGGACATGGCGACGTTCAAGGCGGACCTGGATGCGCCAGCGCGATTGGTCGTAACCGGTTACAGCGAACGCCTGCAACGCCCGAGGTGGAAGCTGAGCTTCCAGGCAACGCCCGTGCTCTCGGGCGTGTTGCTCGGCGTCGGGGCCCTCGTCTTCCTCGTCCTTTTGTTCCTGTTCACCCTCTCGCAACTGAAGGCCAGATAGCCGGTGCGGCATGCCTTCTTGACGCGAAATTGATGGTTTCGACACCACCTTTGATTCGGACCGCGGCCACAATGGGGTTATCATTGGAGCATGAGCACACCCGACATCTCCTTTCCCCCTCAGGCGGACGCTCTCCCGTCATCCGAAACGCGCCGCGATGAGGATCGCCTTCGCCCCCTCGGCTATGTGGTCGTGGCCGTCGCCGCCCTGATCACCGGCCTGATTCTGGGACAATCGGGCGGACCGTCACCCCGCGAGTCCCGCATCGCTTGGCCTTCGTTCCAGCCATGATCTGCTGCCCGTGCCTTCCCCCGCGACCCAGGGCCAACCGCTCACCCGTCCGGTCGAAACCCCGGGCCTGTTCCGCATGAATGACGCCGAAGCCCGCAAGCCTGAAGTCCTGATCATTGATGACGAAGCACAGATCCGCCGGCTGCTGCGCGTGACGCTGGAAGCCGAGGAGTTCGCCGTGCGGGAGGCCGAGTGCGGACAGGTCGGCTTGAATGAGATCGCACTTCACCGGCCCGATCTGGTCGTCCTCGATCTGGGACTCCCGGACATTCCGGGGGTGGAGGTGCTCCGTCGCCTTCGCGAATGGACGCGCGTACCCGTCCTGATCCTGTCCGTCCTCGGACACGAGGATGATAAGGTCACCGCGCTCGACGACGGCGCCGACGACTATCTCACGAAGCCCTTCAACAACCGCGAACTCGTGGCGCGGCTACGGGTGATGCAGCGCCGCGAACAGACGCACGAAGTCGGCAGCGTCCAGCGGTACGGCGCGGTCGAAATCGATTTCAACCGCCGGATCGTGACCAAACGGGGCGAGGAGATCGCGCTGACGGCCAAGGAGTACGCGCTGCTGCGATTGCTGGTTTCTCACAACGGCAAGGTGCTCACGCACCGCCAAGTACTGCTCGAGATCTGGGGGCCGGGCACCGAGCGGCAGACCCACTACCTCCGCGTCTACCTGGACCGGCTCCGGCACAAACTGGAGGACGACCCGAAGCAGCCGAGATTTTTCAAGACGGTGCTCGGAGTCGGGTATCGTTTCGTGGCGGAATGATCGAACGGCCACTTCCGTTCGGGCGCTCAGGCGGACTCGGGCAATGAAGATCCGTTTGGTGACCGGCTGTTACATTCAATTTCTCTATGATTCGTAATCCCGGCTTCAGCCGGAATCAGAAAATCTTGCGGCTGAAGCCGGGACTACAAACGCAGCAACCTCAGTTTCCTATCGCGACTTTTTATTGTGTCGCGGGCTCGGCGTCCGCCCAGAAGTCGGCCGTTTTCTCCTCGATCGGGACTTGCACCGATCCAACCCGGATGCCTTTTGCTTCCCCGGGTCCCACCGAGAGCAAGGTGCCGGTGCCTCCAGATGCGATGCCTCCCTCGATGCCGGTGCCGGGGCTGCGATCCAGCCGGACCACGGGAAATCCGGCTAGCGACGCGCGCGTCGACACCTGGTTCAGCCGCAGCCCCTGCGCGTCGCGGATCAGGAAGGCCGGCCCGTGGTCCGGGTTCACCTGGACGTTCGTCAATTCCAGGCCCTTCGTGTCGCTGGCCCGCAACGCGCCGGCGCCCGTCGCGACGATGTCGCTAAGACGCAGACCCTCGATCGGCATCTCCGGCAGGCCGGCAATGGCGATCATCACGGCCGGGCCGGGTTGGTTGCCGCTGATGCTGACCGGGTTCCAGCCGAACTCGAAACGCCCGCGTGCGTGGCTGATCGTGACGCGGCTGATACTGATGTCCCGGAAGACCGGCGTCCGCACCGACACCGGCTCCGCCGCCGGCGGGGTCTCGCCCTGCATGGTGTAGAACTGCGAAACGCTGATCGCCCGGCCGACATCATCGAGCACGAGGTTGTCGATCCTCACGTTCTCCACCCGGCCGCCGCGGCCGCGCTCGCTCTTGATGTTGATGCCGGCCTGCGTGCCCTGGCAGACGACATTGCTCACCACCACGTTGCGGATGCCACCGGACGTCTCGCTGCCGATGACGATGCCACCGGAGCCGCGGTGGATGAGGCAATTCGTGATCGAGACGTTCTCGGTCGGACGGTTCACGCGCAGGCCGTCGGCGTCCTTGCCCGCCTTGAGCACGATGGAGTCGTCGCCGTTATCGAGGTAGCAGTCGGAAATCCGCACGTCCCGGCTGGAGTCGATGTAGATCCCGCCGGTGAACGTGCCCGGGAACGTCTCCAGCGAGACGTTGCGGACTGCGACATTGGCCGAATACAGCAGATGGATCGACCAGAACGGGGCGCCCACCATGTGAATGCCCTCGATCAGCACGTTGCGGCATTCGCGCGTGCGGATGAAGGCCGGCCGCAGCAAGGGCGCCGCCTTCAGGTATTCGCTTTCGGGCTGCGGCGTTTTTTTCTGGAGGAGTGCCAGCAATTCGTTCCAAGCCGGCCCGAAGGCCGAGCCGGCACTGGTCGCCGACTTGGGCTGGGCCCCACCCATCAGGGCCGTCCACTCGGCATTGTCGGTCGTGATCGTGCCGCGCCCGGTGATGGTGACGTTCTCCAGGTCGGACCCGCCGATCAGCGGAATGGGCTGCAGGCACTCGATGCCCTGCACGCGGCCCCACGCATACGGCAGCCGGGCCGCGGGGAAATGAAGCACGGCGCCCGCGTCGATCCGCAGCACGAGATTACTGACGAGTTCAATCGGGCCAGTCACATAGTTGCCGGAGGGAATAACCACGGTTCCCCCACCCGCGGCCTTGGCCGCCTGGATGGCCGCGTGGATCGCCTCGGTGGCCGGCGTGGAACCGTCGTTGTGCGCG
Source organism: uncultured Opitutia bacterium (assembly GCA_903827245.1). Taxonomy (GTDB): domain Bacteria; phylum Verrucomicrobiota; class Verrucomicrobiia; order Opitutales; family Opitutaceae; genus CAIUWA01. Next base: position 107,749 of record CAIKHO010000007.1, on the reverse strand, counting down.
CCGTAGTCCAGCACGTTGAAAACCGGTTCGGCCGAACGCGCCGCGGACGGCACCGCGAGCAGCAGGACGAATGAGAGCAACCAAGGAGCACTCCAGGCTCCGGGCTGATTCCGGACACAGAAGCCATCGGGGTATGACATGGGGTTGGGAGCAGGTTTCTCCTCCCTTCGCGCAGTGTCCAACTTGAATTCCGGCCGCTCCTCCAGAGCAGTGGCATGGTTTCGCGAGGACGCCGAATTTTTTGGCCACAAAAAGGCACGACATGACACGATAGGAACCGTTCCGAAGCAGAGGGCGGAGGCGTCCCTCAAACCGGCTGATTTTGTGTCATGCTGTGCCTTTTCGTGGCCAAATATCCGTGGCTTGTCGCCGAAGATCCAACTTCCGCCTGCGCTTGCGCTCGTCGGGGGCGCGCCGTTAGTCATGAGGCAACCTCTCCATGCCCACCACCGTCTTCACCATCGCCAACCAAAAGGGTGGCGTCGGCAAAACCACCACCGCGGTGAACCTCGCCGCCGCGCTGGCGGAAAAGAAAATCCACACGCTCGTCGTCGACCTCGACCCCCAGGCCAACGCCACCAGCGCCCTCGGCATCGAGAAACAGACCGGCAAAAGCCTCTACGGCCCGCTCCGCGGCGAGGGCTCGGCCTTCGAGATGATCACGCCGACCGTCTACGAGCACCTCGCGCTCATCCCAAGCGAGGAGGATCTCGCGGCCGCGGAGATCGAGCTCGCGCAGGGCGAAAACTATCTCGCCCGACTGCGCGGCGTGCTCGAGCCCCTCCGCGCCTCCAACGGCTACCGCGCCATCATCATCGACTGCCCGCCCGCGCTCGGCATGCTCTCGATGAACAGCCTCGCCGCCGCCGACTTCCTGCTCATCACGCTCCAATGCGAGTACATGGCGCTCGAGGGCCTCGGCCAGATCCTCCGCAACGTCGAGCGCCTGAAATCCGCCAACATCAATCCCGCCCTCGAGCTCGGCGGCGTGGTGATGACCATGTTCGACGTCCGCACGAATCTTTCGCGGCAGGTCGTGGACGAGGTGAAGAAGCACCTGCCGGACAAAATTTTCGATTCCGTCATCCCGCGCACCGTGCGCCTGAGCGAGGCACCCAGCTTCGGCAAGACGATCTTCGCCTACGACCCGGCCAGCCCTGGCGCCACCGCCTACAAGAACCTCGCGAAGGAGGTCATCGAGCGCTTCGGGCTGAAAGCCTGACTGATCGAGCCGGGTTTGGCCACTGTTGGCACGGATGACACCCAAATGTCCGGACCTCCGATCCATTTGCGTTATCTGTGCCATCAGTGGCTAAAAACTCCGGGGCTGGGAGGGTTGCGTCTTCCCCCTACTGCGTATTGCTTGGCGCCCTGACATGCTTTCCCCGCTGAACAAATACCGGCACGCCTTCCTCGTCGGGTTGCAGAGCAACATCGTGTACCGGTGGAATTTCCTGATCCGCGGGTTTTTCTCTATGTTCCAGCTCGTGATCGTGTTCATCCTCTGGGGCGCGGTTTATGGCGGCAAGGCGGACGTCGGCGGCTTCGATTTCCACGCCACCATCACCTACTTCGTCGTCCTGATCGTCCTCCAGTTTTTCATCGGGGCATTCAACGAGGACTACCAGATCAGCGAGGAAATCCGCAACGGGCTGATCAACCAGTTCCTGCTGAAGCCGATCAATTATTTCTGCTACCGTTTCAGCATCTTCACCTCCGCCCGGGTCGTGTCGGGCTCGCTCGTGCTGGTGCCGCTGCTGGTGATCCTGCCCCTCATCAAGGACAACCTGGTGTTCCCGCACGAGGGCTGGCGGCTCGCCCTCGGGCTGCCAGCGGTGGCGCTGGCCGGGCTCATCCAGTTCAGCATCGCCTACTGCTTCGGCCTGCTGACGTTCTGGTTCCTGGAAATCCAGGGCTTCGTCATCCTGTCCATGGCGGTCGAATCCCTGCTGGGCGGCCAGATGTTCCCCCTCGATCTCATGCCTGCGGGGCTCTTCCGCCTCGCGCAGTTCCTGCCGTTTTACTACCAGATGTATTTCCCCGCGGCGATCTTCACCGGCCGCATCGGCCTCGCCTCAGCCACGCAGGGCCTGGGCATTCAAGTCGTGTGGGCGCTGGTGCTGCTCGCCGTCAACCAGCTCCTTTGGAACCGCGGCCTCCGCCGGCACACCGCGGTGGGCGGCTGAGGGCCGCCTCTTTATCTTTCTCTTTCCTCTTTATCTTTCTCTTACTCGTGCACTTTTCTCGTTCGGCCTGACGAAAGAGAAAGATAAAGAGGAAAGAGAAAGATTTTCCAATGACCCTTCTGTCCAACGCATGAACTACCTCCGCATCTGGCTGGCCGGCGCCCGCTATTCGATCGTGCGGACGCTCATGTTCCGCTTCGATTTCTTCCTCTGGGCGATGGTCGAGCTCTTCTGGATGGGCGTGAACCTGCTGCTGATCCAGGTCATCTACGAGCACACCGACACCGTCGCCGGCTGGGGCAAGTACGAGATGCTGCTCCTCGTCGGCACCTCTATGATCATGCAGCGGTTCATCATGGGGTTCTTCTGGAGCAACTTCTTCGAGATGAGCCGCAACATCCGCACCGGCAACTTCGACTTCTTCCTCGCCCAGCCCGGCAACCCGCTGTTCATGGTCACGACCCGGAAGATCGACCCGGACAGCCTGGCCAACTCCCTCGTCGCCCTCGGCGTGATCCTTTACGCGGCCCACAAGCTGAACCTGCATCCCGGGGCCGGCGACATCGCGCTCTATGCGCTCCTGATCCTGTGCGGGCTTGTGATCCATTACAGCATCCTCGTGATGGCCTCCTCGCTCACCTTCTGGACCACCGGCGGCCAGGGGCTGGAGGGCAGTTATTTTACCCTGATGGAGTTTTCCCGCCTGCCCCGCGAGGCCTTCAGGGGCGTCAGCCGCGTCGTGTTTGTCTGGCTGCTGCCCGTGGTGATCGTGAGCAATGTCCCGGTGCGGACCCTACTCCATGGCTTCGATCCCGCCCTCGCCGGCTGGCTGGTGGTGGTGTCCGCCGCGTGGCTCACCCTGGCCGTCCTCGTGTTTCACCGCGGCCTCCGCCGCTACGCCAGCGCCAGCTCATGAGCGGGGCCCTCGAAACGCTGCAGGCCCGCTTGTCGTATGTGTTCCGCGATCGCGCGCTGCTGGAGTGCGCGCTGACCCACCCGTCCTACCTCCAGGAGCACCCCGAGGTCGCGGAGAGCAACCAGCGGCTCGAGTTTCTCGGGGACGCCGTGCTGCAGCTAGTGCTGACCGAGGCGCTCTTCCAGCTTTTCCCCGGCGACCGCGAAGGGCTCCTCAGCAAACGGCGTGCGACCCTGACGAAGGGCGTCTTCCTCGCCTCGCTCGCCCGCGAGATCGGACTCGACGGCTGCCTGCGGCTCAGCCCCGGCGAGGAATCGAGCGGCGGCCGCCTGCGCGCCACCGCGCTGGAGGACGCCTGCGAGGCGTTGTTCGGCGCGCTCTATCTCGACGGCGGCCTGCCGGAGGCCCGGCGGGTCGTGCTCGGCCTCTACGGGCCCCTACCCGCGCGCCTGACCGGATCGCTTGAGGCCGACAACCCCAAGGGCCGGCTGCAGGAGCTGGTGCAGCCCCGCTACGGGAACATGGCCCTGCGCTACGAGGTCAGCGGGATCTCCGGCGACGACCATGCGCGCGAGTATGAGATGGCGGTCTTCATCCAGGACCGGCTGCTAGGCACCGGTCGCGGCACCTCGAAGAAACTCGCCGAGGAAGCCGCCGCCCAGGCGGCGCTCGAAACGCTCAAGCCGGAAATGCCCGGCTGAATCGCGGAAACGCGGAGGAGCGGAAGCACGGAATTGTCTTTCCGTCTTTTCGCGCTTCCGTCCCGCCGCGCTTCCGCGATCCAGCCATGCCCGCTTCACCTCTCCAGCGATCCAAGCTCACCGGCATCTGCCCGCCCGCGCGCGGCGTGGTCATCGCCGGCTTGGTCCGCTCGCAGCCTGCCCCAGTCTGGCTCGTCGTCGCCGAGGACCTTAAAACCGCGGAGGCACTGGCCGAGGACGTCGTCTTTTTCCACGCGGCCGCGGGCGGCAAGCTGGCGGTGCTGGACGTGCTGGTCTTCCCAGAATCGATGCCGGACAGCCGCGATATGCGCGAGGCGTTTGCCGCGTCCAGCGACCGGCTCACCGTGCTTTCCCGGCTCCGCGCCACCCGCCGGGCCGCGGCGACCAGTCACATCCTGCTGATCGTCTCGACCCCGGCGGCTCTGCTCCAGCCCGTGCCCGCGCTCGAGGCCTTCGCCACGCGCGAACTCGTTCTCACCCGCGGCCAGAAGCAGCCGTTCCACGGGCTGCTCGAGCAACTCCAGAAACTGGACTACGATTCCGAGGCGGTGTGCGAGGCCCCGGGCCATTATGCCATCCGCGGCGGCATCATCGATGTCTACCCGGTGACGGCGAACCAGCCCTACCGGCTGGATTTCTTTGGCGACGAGATCGAGGACATTTGCGTCTTCGACCCCGTGACCCAGCGGTCCGGCGACAGCGTCGCATCGATCACCCTCGCGGCCTCGCCCCGGGTAAAGCTCGATCCCTCGAAAACCGGCATCGCCGACTATCTCTCGCCCCACACGCATCTCGTCTTCGTCGAGTCCGCCTCGCTGGAGGAGGAGTTCAACCTGTTCGCGGACGACTCGGATCCCGGTAGGGCGCGGACTCCGCTCCGCGCCGGGCAGACCTTAGATGACAACCCGCAGGCAATCACCCCGGCATATGCTGCCTCGCCGAAAGCGGATAATCTCGTTCCGGCCGAGCAAAACCCAAACGCGGACCCGGCGCGGAACGGAGTCCGCGCCCTACCGGCAATTTTGGCCAAATGCGCGGCCAGTTTTGGCATCAGCGACCTCGACGAGGCCTCGGTGTTGTTCGACGGCGCGGAAAACGAGGTCACGTGGAACACCGAAAGCCTCGTGCATCATCGCAGTTATCCCGGGGAAACGCTGGTGGCCCAGGAACGCCTCCAGGTTGAGGAAGAGGCCCGGCGCCGGTTTCTGCGCCAGGCGGCCGTCTGGCAGGCGGAGGGCTATGGTGTGGCCGTCGCCGTCTCCAAGGAAGGCGAGGAGCAGCGGGCCCGGGAAATCCTCGCGGACGACCCGGCGTTGAAGCAGCTCAAGCCGGTCTTTCTGCGCGGAGCGCTGAACGAGGGATTCAGGATCACCTTCGGCAGCCAAACCCCGGCCGCGCCGCCGGACGATCCTGGCGTCACCGCCGTCGTCCGCCCCGCGCCCAATTTACCCTGGGCCATTTTACCCGCCAAGGCCCGGGGGCTGGTTTTCATCACCGAGACCGAGATCTTCGGCCGTCAACGCGCCCGCCGCCCGGTGCTGAACCCGCGCGCCATCGCCCAGCGCGCCCAGATCGACCAGTTGCTCGATTTCTCCGAGCTGGTCGAGGGCGACTTCGTCGTCCACCTCCAGCACGGCATCGCGCTCTACCGCGGACTCACCAAGCTCGACACCAGCCAGGGCCTGCGCGAGGTCATCTCGCTCGAGTTCGACGACAAGGTGACGCTGCACGTGCCGCTCACGGAGTCGCACCTGATCAGCCGCTACGTCGGCCTGAGCAAGAGCAAGCCCCAGCTCGGCCGCATCGGCTCGGGCCGCTGGGAAAAAGCCCGCCAGGCCGCCGAGCGCGCCACGATCGACCTCGCGGGCGAACTGCTGCGCATCCAAGCCGCGCGCGAGGCCCAGCCCGGGCACGGCTTCCCGCCGGACAACACCTGGCAGAAGGAATTCGAGGCCTCCTTCCCTTTCACCGAGACGCCCGACCAGCTCCGCGCCATCAACGAGACCAAGGCCGACCTGGAGCGCAGCCGCCCGATGGACCGGCTGATCTGCGGCGATGTCGGCTTCGGCAAGACGGAGGTCGCCATCCGCGCCGCGTTCAAGGCCGTGCAGGGCGGCCGGCAGGTCGCCATCCTCGTGCCCACGACCGTGCTGGCCCAGCAGCACCTCAACACCTTTCGCGAGCGCATGGCGGGCTACCCCATCGCCGTCGACATGGTCAGCCGCTTTCGCTCCCGCGCCGAGCAGAAGACGATCCTCGAGGCGACCGCCGCCGGGCAGGTCGACATCCTGATTGGCACGCACCGCCTGCTCCAGTCCGACGTGCACTTCAAGGAGCTCGGCCTCGTGGTGATCGACGAGGAGCAGCGCTTCGGCGTGAAACACAAGGAGGTCTTCAAGCGCATGCGCGCCACGGTCGAGGTGCTTTCCATGAGCGCGACGCCCATCCCGCGCACCCTTTACATGGCCCTGACGGGAGCCCGCGACATGAGCGTGATCGAGACGCCGCCGACCAACCGCCACCCGATCCAGACCATCGTCAAGACCTACGACGAGAAGATCGTGGTCGATGCCATCCGCCACGAAATCCGCCGCGGCGGCCAGGTGTTCTACCTACACAACCGCGTGCAGACGATCGACCTCGTGGCCAGCCGCCTGCGCGAGCTGCTGCCCGGCCTGACCATCGGCGTCGGTCACGGCCAGATGGAGGAAAACGAACTCGAGCGCACCATGACCGATTTCGTCGCGGGGAAATACCAGGTGCTCGTGTGCACCACGATCATCGAGAGCGGCCTCGATATCCCGAACTGCAACACGATCATCATCGAGGGCGCGGACCGCTTCGGCCTCTCGCAGCTCTACCAGTTGCGGGGCCGCGTCGGGCGCTTCCGCCACCAGGCCTATGCCTACCTGCTGCTCCACCGCCACACGCGCCTGATCGAGGTCGCGCGCCAGCGCCTCACCGCCATGCGCACCCACAATCAGCTCGGCGCGGGCTTCCGCATCGCCATGCGCGACTTGGAGCTGCGCGGCGCGGGCAACCTCCTCGGCGCCGAGCAAAGCGGCCATATTGTCGGCGTCGGCTTTGAGCTCTATTGCCAGCTTCTCCGCCAGAGCGTGGCGCGGCTGAAAGGCGACAAGCACGCGGCGGCGGTCCGCGCCGCCGTGAAGCTCGATTTTGTCTCGATCGGCGAGGGCTCCTCCGGCAGCGACAACAGCCGCCATCGCTATCACGACAGCTACACCGCGGTGCGCGACGCCGAGCACGATGCCAGCGGCGCGGTGGAGGTCGCCCGCATCCAGGCCCGCATTCCGCATTCGTACCTCGGCGAAACGCGGTTGCGCATCGATTTCTATCGGAAGCTCGCGCTGGCGGAGAGCCCGGCGCAGCTCAAGCAGATCGAGGCCGACCTTCGGGATCGCTTCGGCAAATTCGGCGACGAGGTGAAGGCGCTGCTGCTCGTGACCGAAATCCGGGTGCGGGCGGAACAAAAGGGCCTCGTTTCCGTCGAAACAGAGTCCAGTCGCCTCAAGTGCCTGCGCAACAGCGGCCGCCGCGACGACTGGGTGCAGGTCGGCACCCGGTTTCCAAGGTTGACCGCCCCAAAACCGCTTCTACGTTTGCGTGAGATTATTGCCTTTCTGAACAACCTTCCATGACGTCCCGCTGCCACGCCTTAGGTCTTGCCTGTTTTTTCGCCGTTGCCGCCGTCTCCCCCGCCGTCGCCCAGGGCCAGCCGGCAGCCGCTGCGGCTGCCACCGCGCCCGCGGCCGCCACGACCGCCCAGCCCGTCGAGGACAACCTCAACCTCCGCTTCGCCAATGGCATGGCCGCGCAGGTCGAGGACAAGATCATCACCGTCGATGACGTGCGCCATGAAATTTCGCCGCTGATCCCGCAGCTGCAGCGCGACTCGCACAACGAAAAGGAGTTCAACGACCGGCTGGAGGCCCTGCAGGACGACACGATCCAGAATCTCATCGACCGCGTCCTGATCGTGAAGGAATTCCGCAAGCCGAAGGGCGAGGACGAGGAACCGCGGCGGATTCCCGACAGCTACATCGACAGCCGTATCGCCGAGATCCAAGTGCAGGATTTCGAAAACGACCGCTCCAAGTTCCTCGCCTATCTCCGCTCGCAGGGGAAGACGTACCGCCAGTTCCGCCAGGACACCGAAGAGGACATCATCCTCAACTACATGAAGCAGCAGCGGCGGAAGTCGGAGAGCATCGTCAGCCCGGTGAAAATCGAGCAGTTCTACAACGAGAACAAGGAACGCTTTTACCAGGAGGACAAGGTCCACCTGCGCATGATCCAGTTCACCCGCGGCGAGGGTGAGACCGACGCCCAACTCGGGGTCAAGGCCGCCGAGGTGATGGCGCGCATCAAGGCCGGCGAGAAATTCGAGGAGCTGGCCAAGATCTACAGCCAGGACCCAAAGCGCAGCAAGGGTGGCGACTGGGGCTGGCAGAATTTCTCGGACATGAAGAAGGAGTTCAGTGCTCCGCTCATGCCGATCAAGAAGGGCGAAATCACCGATCCGGTTTACACGCCCGAGGGTTGCTTCCTGCTTTTCGCCGAGGACCGGAAATATGCCGGCATCGAGCCGCTGGATGCCGTGCGCCCCCAGATCGAAAACATCCTGGTCCAGCAGATGGCGACGGTCAGCCAGCAGCGCTGGCTCGAGCGCCTGCGCCGCAACGCCTACATCAGGCATTACTGACCGGGACAGGTCACGCCGACTTTCCGGCTCCGCCAACGCTACGCCGGACCGGCCGGGCAGCAGTTTGGGCCGGTGAGACAGGCTAAAACACCCGCTTGCCGTTTCGGGTTGGAGCAGCGACCTCCCGGTCGCTGGCCGAACGCGACCGGGAAGTCGCGTCTCCAAGGCCATTTCGCCGACGAATCATGACCATGGGCAAAATCAGACGCTCGAAACCGGCTCAATAATACCAACGTCCGCTAGGTTTTTCATTTTTGCCTGCTGGCCAATGCAGGCGAGGATGCACAAGGGCCGCCGACCTCCCGCCGTCGCTCGAGCTATGGCGGGCTGCAATGGCTTCGCAAAGGCGGGCACCTTGCGTGACATCAGGCTAAAACCAACGGGACGTCGGTATGACTGCTCCCTTGGAAAGCGTGAAAGCTACACGCGATTGGTATAAGTGAAAGAACCCGCCCGCACACCACGTTTATATAAACGGTGCAGGCCTTCTCCTGCCCGTCCTCCAACCCAATCCGCGCACCCTCATGGCTGAATCACCCGAATACCCCCAGATCAACCGCCTGCGCGAGATGACGGCCAACGAGCGTCCGCAGGAAAGGCTCGGCCGGCTCGGCGCCGGCGCCTTGAGCGACACCGAGCTGCTGGCCATGCTGCTGCGCAGCGGCACCCGGGGTCAGGATGTCATCACGCTCTCCGCGCGCCTGGTCGCCGAGGCGGGGTCGCTGGCGGGCCTCATCACTTGGAATGAGGCCGATTTCCGCCAACTCAAGGGCATCGGCGGCGTGAAAGCCCTCCAGCTCATCACTGTGATGGAAATCGCCCGGCGGGTGCTCGGCCATCAGGCCGGCGAAGCGCCCCTGCTCAACCGCGGCGACCTGGTTTCGGCCTATTTCCAGCCCCTTGTGCGCGGGCTGCAGGTGGAAAAGTTCTGGGTGCTCTGCCTGAACCGCAAGAACCGGCTCTTGAAACGCATCGAGGTGACCTCCGGCACCGCGACCGCCGCCCTCGCCCACCCGCGCGAGGTTTTCCGCGAGGCCGTGCGCGCCGCCGCCACCGCGGTGGTCTGCGTGCACAACCACCCGAGCGGCGACCCGGCGCCCAGCACGGCGGACATCCATGTTACCCGCCAGCTCCGCGAGGCCGCCCGGACCCTCGATATCGAGATGCTCGACCATGTGATAGTCGGCCAGCCGGCCACCGATCCGCTGGGATTGGGGTATTATAGCTTTCGGACGGCGGGGATGCTGTGACGGGAATAGGGAATCGCTGCACTCGATGACCTACGTTTACATTCTCGAAAGCGCACATGATTGCGCCAAAAATCACATCGGATGCACTAGCGACCTCAAACGGCGCTATCATGAGCACAATGCAGGTCGATCACCGCATACTGCCAGATTTCGCCCATGGGTTATCGTGAGCTATCACGCATTTGCCGATCGCAAACGGGCATTCGCTTTTGAGGTTTACCTGAAATCGGGCTCAGGGCGGGCTTTTTTGAAGCGCCATCTGCGATAGCGACGATTAAGACCCTCCTTCGCACGTTGCGCTATGGCGGGCAACCTTCGCTCTTGGAGAAAGTAGCCGCTCACTGGCGCATTAGTCGCCTGTAGACGGGCGCACCAACCGTAGCCTCGGCGAAGGTTGGTGGTAGGACCTGGATTCGAACCAGGGAAGGCGTAAGCCAGCAGATTTACAGTCTGCCCTCGTTGGCCACTTGAGTATCCTACCAATTGCGGAAGGCGGAAATTCACGAGTCGCCGCAACGAGTTCAAGGCTTTTTTCACTCCTTGCCTGCCCGGCCCTGTCCCGCAACTTTCGCCCCAGCGCCCGCGTTGAAATTCCATGCAGTCCCTGCTCGACCATCCGCTCATCGAACACCTCCTCACCGTGAGCGGCGTGGTGCTCGCCCTTTTTGCGGTCGCGCGAATCCTCGGCGAAAAGCGCCAGCCCAGCAACACCCTGGCCTGGCTGCTGGCCATCGTGCTCATTCCCTACGTCGGGGTGCCGCTTTATCTCGTCCTGGGTGGCCGCAAGCTTCGCCGCCTGCTCTCCCGCAAGGCGCTCTTCCGCCCTGCCCTGCCCGGGATTGTCCTCGCAAGTTCCTCCGCTGCGGCTCGATCGGCCACGGCCCAGACTGCCACGGCCAGCGGCGCCTGCCCTCCGGTCGGCGGGAACACCCTCCAGCTCCTGCCTTCCGGTGAGGAGGCGTTTAAAGTCCTCGAGCGACAAATCCGCGACGCGCGTCATTCGATCCATATCACCACCTTCATTCTCGCGCGGGACGATACCGGCCGGCGCATCGTCAATCTGCTGGCCGAGCGCGCGCGGGCCGGCGTCAAGGTTCGCCTGCTGCTGGATGCCGTCGGATGCCTGTTTTCCAGTCGCGGGTTTGTCGATCCCATCCGCCAGGCCGGGGGCGAGGTGCGGCGGTTCATGCCGGTCCTGCCGTTCCTGTCCCGCCGGCACTCCGCCAACCTCCGCAATCACCGCAAGCTGGCCATCTTCGACCAGCAGTCGGCCATCATCGGCGGACACAACCTGGCCCGCGAGTACATGGGTCCCACGCCCTACCGGAAACGTTGGCGCGACTTCGGCGCGCTGGTCACCGGTCCGGCGGCATTGTTGTTGAATGACGTATTCCTCGCCGACTGGTCGTTCGCCAGCGGCCGCCATCCGGACAAGCTTCAGGAGGAATCGCCGCCGCCCGCCATGGTTCCCGCTGGCCTCAGCGAATTACAGGTGGTGGCCAGCGGCCCCGACTTGGCCGGCGATCCACTGTATGAGGCGATCATCTCGATGATCCAGGAGGCCGAGCGCAGCATCTGGATCGTCACGCCCTACTTCATTCCCGACGAGGTTTTGTTGCGCAGCCTGATTGTGAAGGCCCGGGCAGGACGCGACGTGACGCTCGTCGTGCCGGAGCATTCCAACCACCCCGTCACCGACTTCGCCCGCCGTTACTATGTGCGCGAATTGCAGCGTGCCGGCGCCCGGGTGCTGCTGTTCGGGCCGGGCATGATGCACAGCAAGGGTGTGATCGTGGACGACCGCATCGGCCTGATCGGCTCGGCGAATTTCGACCTGCGCAGCCTTTTCGTGAACTTCGAGATCGGCATGTTCGTCTACTCGGAACCCGATGTCCGCGCCATGCGGGTCTGGGCGGAGGAGTTGATGAAGCACAGCCGCAAACCCAAGCCCGAGCGCCCGAGCCGCTACCGGGTCGTCGGCAACCTGGCGGAGGAACTCAGCCGGTTGCTGGCTCCGCTGCTGTAAGACCGCGTCGGGGCGCGGCCGGTTGAAGGATGAAAGTTGAAGGAAGCAGACGGTAGAGGCGCGGCTTGACCGCGCCTTCCGGGGGCAGAGCCCGGGCGTCGGCAAGCGACGCCCTTGCATTCCGTCTTTCAACTTACACCACTCAACTTTCAACCCGCCCGCGCCCATGGCGCGGGCGTCACCCCTGCATCAGCTTGTATTCCACCGACTCGCGCAGGGCTTCCCAGCTCGCGTCGATGATGTTGTCGCTCACGCCCACGGTGCCCCAGATGGATTTGCCGTCGCCGCTTTCGATAAGCACGCGCGTGCGCGCGCCAGCGCCCGAGCTGCTGTCGAGGATGCGGACCTTGAAGTCGCGCAGCGTCATGACGCGCAACTGCGGGTAGGTTTTCTCCAGCGCCCGCCGCAGGGCCTGGTCGAGCGCGCCGACCGGCCCGGACTCCTCGGCCACGGTATGGACCAGCTCGCCGTTGACCTTGAGCTTCACCGTCGCCTCGGCCCAGAGCTCGGTGCCATGGCGCTCGATGATGACCCGGTAGCTCTCCACCTCAAAAAAGCTCTTTTGCTGCCCTAGCGAGCGGGCCACGAGCAGCTTGAACGAGGCGTCGGCCGCCTCGTATTCGTAGCCGCGGAACTCGCGCTCCTTGAGTTCCTCGATCAAGCCCTTCATCTCGGGCAGCTTCTCGTCGAGCACCAGACCCATCTCCTTCGCCTTGAGCGCGAGGCTGCTGCGGCCGGCCATGTCGGACACCAGCACCCGGGTGTGGTTGCCGACGAGCGCCGGGTCGATGTGCTCGTAGCTGCGCGCGACCTTCTGGGCCGCGTTGGCGTGGAGGCCGCCCTTGTGCGCGAACGCCGACTGGCCGACGAACGGCGCCTTCGGGTCCGGCCGCAGGTTGGCCAGCTCGTCGAAGAACAGTGACAGGTCGCGCAGCTGCCCGAGGTGCGGCGCGCAGTGCGCCGTGCGGCCCATTTTCAGGAAGAGGTTGGGCAGCACGGTCGTCATGTTCGCGTTGCCCACGCGTTCGCCGTAGCCGTTGACCGTGCCCTGCACGAGCGTCGCCCCGGCCTCGATGCCGGCGAGGGACAGCGCGACCCCCAGGCCGCTGTCGTTGTGGCAGTGCACGCCGACCTTGTCGCCGCCGAATTCCTGCACGGCCCGGCCGACGATCACCTTGAACTCCTCCACCTGCGTCCCGCCATTGGTATCGCAGAGCGAGAGGTTGCTGGCGCCGCCCCGCAGTGCCGCCGCCAGCGTCTGCAGCGCGAAGTCGGAGTTGTCCTTGTAGCCATCGAAGAAGTGCTCGGCGTCGTAAACCACCTCGCGGCCCTGCCCGACGAGATGGCGGACCGAGTCCTCGATCATGGCGAGGTTCTCCTCCGCCGTGGTGCGCAGGATCTCGATGACGTGAAGCAGCCAGGTTTTGCCGACAATCGTCAGCACGGGCATCCCGCTCTCCAGCAGCGTGCGCAGCTGGGCGTCCTCGGCGGCCTTCACCCCCGCGCGCCGCGTGGAGCCGAAGGCCGCGAGCCGGGCGTGCTTGAGCCGCAGCTGCCGGGCCTCGGCGAAAAAGGCGATGTCGCGCGGATTCGAGCCGGGAAAGCCGCCCTCGATGTAGTCGACCCCGAATTGGTCGAGCTTCTCCGCGATGCGCAGCTTGTCCGCGACGGAAAACGAAATGCCCTCACCCTGCGTTCCATCGCGGAGCGTGGTGTCGTAGATCCTGATGACCGGTTTGGCGGGAAGTTTCATGGTGGGAAAAACAAAACCCCGGGTTTGAGGCCCGGGGTCTTCAGTGGCTGGCGGCGTGGCGGTGGCGCTTACGCCGAGTCTCCGGACCCGGGCTGGGGTTCGCTAATAATCGCAATGGCCGTGATCGGGAACAGAGACATGTTGTTGAGGCAAGGAACCGATGTTTCGCCGGATGTCCATGCTGTTTTTCGGTCACACGGCGTGGTCCACGATGAAGCCCTTGATGACCGCCGGATTGGCCTTCAGCCGCTGTTTGACCACCGGCCGCGATTTCAGCGCCTCGAGGCTGGGATGAGTCGGCTCAAGCCCGATGGCCGCCTTGATCGTGTCCGGGAACTTGGCCGGGCTGGCGGTGGCGAGCACGACGCTGACCCGGGCGGGATCGAGCTCCCGGAAGCCACAGGCGGTGTGAGGATCGACGATGTAGTCGTGCTCCCGGTAGACACGCTGGATAATGCCGGGGATCTCGGCATCGGTGCAGTGCGAAGCGGTGAACGTGTCGCGGTTGAAATGGGCGAACCGGTACGCACCGGTGGCCTTGAACGTCTGCATCACCTCGCGGACCTTCGCCGGGTCGCGGCCGACGGTGAAATAAATGAAGCGCTCGAAGTTGGAAGCGACCTGGATGTCCATCGACGGCGCCAGGCTCGGGTGCACGGCGCCGATGCGGTATTCGCCCGTCGTGAACATGCGGTAAAGGATGTCGTTCTGGTTCGTCGCCACGCGGAAGCTGCGGATCGGCACGCCCATTTTCTGGAGCATCCAGCCGGCGAGCACGTTGCCGAAATTGCCGGTCGGCACGACGAACTCGACGTTGCCGCGCTCCGCGGCCGGGAGCCGCAGCCACGCATAAAGGTAGTAGACGCACTGGGCCAGCACCCGCGCGAGGTTGATCGAGTTGACCGCGGACAGATGGTGCTGCGCCCGGAAGGCCAGGTCGCCAAAGACGTCCTTCAGGGCGTTCTGGGCGTCATCGAAGGTCCCGTCGACTGCGAGGGCGAAGACGTTCTCCGCGCCGGTGCAGGCCATCTGCCGCTCCTGCAGCGGCGAGACGCGGCCATCAGGGTAAAGGATGAAGATCGCGGTGCGCGGCTTGCCGAGCAGGCCGTAGATGGCGGCCGCCCCGGTGTCGCCCGAGGTGGCGCCGAGCACATTGATCGACTCCCCGCGCACGCGGCACTGGCGCTCGTACAGATTGCCGAGGAGCTGCAGGGCGAAATCCTTGAAGGCCAGCGTCGGGCCGTGGAAGAGCTCGAGCACATGCAGGTTTTTCCCGAGCCGCCGGAGCGGCGCGACGGCGGGATCCTCGAACCGCGTGTAGGACTGCGCGATGATCACCCGCAATTCCTCCGCCGGGATGTCGGTCGCGAAGACGCGCAGGAACTCGCAGCAGAGTTCGGCATATCCGAGCTTCTCAAACCGCACCAGGTCGCCGCTGAAATCCGGCAGCGATTCCGGCAGGTAAAGGCCGCCGTCGGGCGCGAGCCCGGTGGCCACGGCATCGGAAAAGCCGAGGGCGGGGGTCTGGCCTCTGGTGGAGATGTATTTCATCTTTCTCTTTCCTCTTTATCCTTCTCTTTCGTCAGTGGTCCTTCGAATCAAGCCTGCCGGCCGAGAGAAAGATTAAGATAAAGAGGAAAGAGAAAGATCGGATGCTGCCTCAGGCCTGATCGAGCTCAAACGCCTTGTGCGCCACGCGTGCCGCCTCGTCGGCGCGGTCGAGGCTGATCACGACCGAGATCTTGATCTCGGACGTGCTGATGAGCTCGATGTTCACGCCCGCGGCCGCCAGGGCCTGGAAGAGCGTCGCGGCCACGCCGCTGTGCGTCTTCATGCCGACGCCGACCACCGAGAGCTTGGCGATGTTGCCGAGCACCGCGACCTCGCCGCCGATGTCGGCCAGCACCGGCTTCAGCACTTTCACCGCCTTGTCCGTGTCGCCCTGCGGCAGCGTGAAGGTCAGGCTCGCCACGCCTTGGTGGCCCACGTTCTGGACGATCATGTCGACCACGATGCTGGCGTCGGCCAGCGCGCGGAAGACCTTGGCCGCCGAGCCCGGCCGGTCGGCGATGTTGCTGACCGTGACCTTGGCCTGGTCCTTGTCCACGGCGACGCCGCGGACGACGACTTTTTCCATATAGGCGACTTCTTCTTTCACGATGGTTCCTGGGTTTTGGTTAAAGGAGGAGCGGACTTCAAAGACGACGTTGTACTTCTTGGCGAACTCGACGGAGCGCGACTGCATGACCTTGGAGCCCGACGACGCGAGCTCCAGCATCTCGTCGTAGCTGATCTCGTCGAGCTTGCGCGCGTTCTTCACGACGCGGGGATCGGCCGTGTAGACGCCGTCGACGTCGGTGTAGATCTCGCACTTGTCCGCCTTCAGCGCCCCCGCCAGCGCGATGGCGGTGAGGTCCGAGCCGCCGCGACCGAGCGTGGTGATATGGCCGTCGTCGTCGATACCCTGGAAGCCCGCAACGATGATGACCTTGCCCGCCTTGAGGTCCTTCTCGAGCGGCTTGGCGTTGATCGTCTTGATCTTCGCCTTGGTGTGGACGCGGTCGGTGAAGATGCCGGCCTGGGCGCCGGTGTAGCTCACCGCCTCGACGCCCACCCCGTGCAACGCCATCGCGGTCAGCGCAATGGTCTCCTGCTCGCCGACGGCAAGCAGCTGGTCCATCTCGCGCTCGCTCGGGTTGGCGCAGACCTCCTTGGCCCGGGCGATCAGCTCGTTGGTCACGCCGGCCCGGGCGGAAACGACCACGACCAGCTCGTGGCCCTGGTCGCGGATGGCCTTGATGCGGGCCGCGACGTTCTTGATGCGGGCGGGGTCACCCACGGAGGTGCCACCGTATTTCTGGACGATGCGGGACATGGGAAGGGGGAAAGAAAAGTCTAGAGCTGAGAGTCGAGAGTCGAGAGTCGGAGCCGGGCAGCAGTGCCCGGGGCGACCGGCTGGCCCCCGGCTCTCGACTCTCGACTCTGGACTACAGGCTTCAAATTCATGCTCAGTCCGTGAAATCACCGATGCGGAGCAGCAGGGGCTTGCCCAGCACGCTCTTGAGCCGCGCGAGGGCGGAGAGCGTGGCCCGGATGGCCCGCTCGTTGCTCTGGTGGGTCGTGAGGATGAGGGACGCGGCGTTGGCCGGCTCGGCCGCGGTCTGGATGACACTGGCGATGCTGAGGCGATTGCGCGCGGTGATCTGCGCGATCTGGGCCAGCACACCGGGCTGGTCCTTCACGGTCATGCGCAGGTAATACCGGCCGGCCACATGCTCGGGCGGCGCCAAGCGCAGCCGGCGGCCGGCCCGGCCCTGAAAGCTCGCGGCGTCCCCGCCCATGGCGACGACCTTGCCCGTGGTCAGCAGCGTAACCGCATCGGCGATGTCGCTGATCACCGCGCTGGCGGTGGCATCCTGGCCGGCGCCGCGGCCGATGTAGGTGGTGGTGCCTACGACGTCGCCCGACACGGCGATGCCGTTGAAGACGCCGTTGACGTTGGCTAGGACCTTGTCCTTCGGCAGCAACGTGGGATGGACCCGGACAAAAAGCTCGTTGCTCGCAAAGTCGCGCGTGATGACCGCGAGCAGCTTGATGCCGTAGCCGAGCGTGGCGGCCGTGCGGATGTCGAGCGGCGTGACGCGGTCGATGCCCTCGACGATCATCCGGTCGGTCCTCACCCAGACCCCATGGGCCAGAAAGGCGAGGATGCTGGCCTTGTGCGCGGTGTCCCAGCCCTCGACATCGAGGGACTCGTCGGCCTCGGCATAACCCAGCGACTTCGCCTCGGCGAGGATGGAGGCGTAGGGCGCGCCCTCGAGCGACATGCGGGTGAGGATGTAATTGCAGGTGCCGTTGAGGATGCCGTAGATCAGCCGGAAACGGTTGGCGACGAGGCCCTCGCGCAGGGCCTTGATGATCGGGATGCCGCCGGCCACCGAGGCCTCGAAAAAGAAATGCCCGCCGCCCTTTTTCGCCGCGGCGAAAATCTCCGCTCCGTGCGAGCAGAGCAGCGCCTTGTTGGCGGAGACGACAATCTTGCCGCGGGCCAGGGCCGCCAGCGTGACCTCGCGGGCCAGGCCCGTGCCGCCGATGAGTTCGCACACGATGTCCACCTTGGGATCCGTGGCCACCGCTCGGGCGTCGTCCGTCAGTTTGGAAGCAGGAATTTTGACCGCGCGCCGCTTCCGCAGGTCGCGCACAGCTGCGCGATGCAGCTCGAGTTTCACCCCGAGGCGGGACTCCAGTTGTGCCCGGCTGGCCGAGAGGTGCTTCCACACCCCCTGCCCCACCGTGCCGAGGCCGCAAAGGCCGATCCTGATGGTACGAGTGCTCATGGTTTGCCCTCGGCCGGCTTCCGGCCGATTTTATTTTCCGTGCCCGCGAGCAGGCGCGTGATGTTGGCGCGGTGCCGCAGGACGACAAACAGGGCCACCGTCGCGGAAACGCCAATGATCAGGTTCGAACGGCCGAGGAGACAGGCCGAGACCGGCAGGGTCACGGCCGCGATCATCGACCCCAGGGAAACGTAGCGCGTAAGCGCGAGAACCAGCGCGAAGGCCGTGAGGGCGATCAGCGCCCCCCACGGGAACAGCACCGCAAAACCACCTGCGCCCGTGGCGACCCCCTTGCCGCCCTTGAACCTGGTGAAGCATGAAAAACTATGGCCGACCAGCGCGCCAAACAGCCCGGCAACGCCCATGGCAGTGACGGCCTGATAGTCAAAAATGGTGAAATCGCCGATGGCCATGGTGCTGACCGCCACGAAGGAATTCCCGCTTGAACTCCATCCTCGGGCGACCGCCAAGGGCCAGCCCGCGGCGAAGGCGCCCTTCAGGGCATCCAGCGCGAACACCAGGTAGCCCGGCCCGCTGCCCAGTACGCGCCGGACATTGGTCGCACCGGAACTCTTGCTGCCGACCGTGAAAATATCCACGCCCTTCGCGCGCGCCACGAGGTAGCCGAAGGGCAGCGAGCCCAACAGATAACCGGCGATGGCGGCGATCAGCAACGGCGTGAGCATCGGGTGGGAACGCGTCAGGCTCTATGCGCCGGTTCAATTCCCGGGGTGAAACGCGTTGACCCCAACGCGTTGGCTGCCCCGAGCCCGTCGAAGGAGTCCGACTCCGCCGGCGAATAAACGCGGGCGACGACTCCCAGCGCGTTGAGGTCAACGCGCTCCACCCGGGAAATGTATCCTCCGTGCCTCATAGTTGCACGAACTTGGCCTGCTTGATGGCGGGATGTCCCTTGATGATCTTGCGCGCGGCCTCGCTCGGCTCGTGGTCGACCCGCACCACCATGTAGGCGGTGCCGCCGGGCGTAAGACGGCTGAGGGACATGTCGGCGATGTTGACCTTGTCCTGGCCGAGGATGGTGCCGACCTCGCCCACCATGCCGGGCTGGTCGACGTTTTCGAGGACGAGCAGCTTGCCCTCGGCCAGCACCTCGACCTCGCGGCCGTTGATGTTGACGATGCGCGGCTGGTTGCCCTTGCCGATCAGGGTGCCGGCGGCCGAGGCCACGGTGCCGTCAGGCGCGATCGCCTCGACCTGCATGAGCTCGGTATAGCCGGAGTCGCCCGCGGACTTGACCACCTCGGCCTGCACGCCGAGCCGCTGGAGGAGGAAGGGGGCGTTGACGAAATTGACCTCCTCGCCGCTGATGCGGCGCAGGTAACCCCGCTCGATCGAGCGGGTGACGGCGTTGACGTCGAGATCGGCGATCTTGCCCCAGTACGTGATGCGAAGGCTGGCGATCTGCGCCGGCGCGATCTGCTGGACCAGGGTGCCGAGCTTGGCCCCGAGATCGAGGTACGGCCCGACAACCTTGAGCGCCGCCGCGTCGATCGACGGGACGTTGACCGCGTTGCGGATGACGCCGCCGTTGAGCACGTCGGCGATCTGCTCGGCGATCTCGATGCCGACCGACTCCTGAGCCTCGGCGGTCGAGGCGCCGAGGTGGGGCGTGAGCGTGACGTTGGGCAGCTTGCGCAGCTCGCTGTCGACCGCGAGGGGTTCATCCTCGTACACGTCGAGCCCGGCGGCCGCGACTTTGCCCGACTTGAGCGCGGCGATGAGTGCGCTCTCCTTGATGATGCCGCCGCGGGCGCAGTTGAAGATGCGCAGGCCCTTCTTGCTCTTCTCGAAGGCCGCCTCGTCGATCATGTAGTGCGTGTCGTCGGTCAAGGGCATGTGGACCGTGATGTAGTCCGACTGCTTCAGGAGCTCGTCGAGCGACACCCCCTCGACCTGCATAGCCTTGGCCCGGCTGGGCGCGAGGTAGGGGTCATAGGCCAGCACGCGCATGCCGAAAGCCTGGGCCCGCTTGGCGACCTCGCCGCCGATGCGACCGAGGCCAACGACGCCCAAGGTTTTGCGGAAAAGCTCGATGCCCGAGAAACTCTTGCGGTCCCACTGGCCGGCCTTCATCGACGCCGCGGCCTGCGGCACCGGGCGGGCGCCGCACAGGATGTGCGTGAACGTCAGCTCGGCGGTGGCGATGGTGTTGCCCGACGGGGTGTTCATCACGATGACCCCGCGCGCGGTCGCGGCCTCAACGTCGACATTGTCGACCCCCACGCCAGCCCGCCCCACCACCTTGAGCAGGGGTGCCGCGGCGAACACGGCGGCCGTAATCTTGGTCTCGGAGCGGACCGCAATGGCGTGCACGTCCTTGACCAGCTCCAGAACCTTCTCCGGAGAGGAGCCATAGGCCTCAATGACCTCTAGGCCCGGCTGCTGGCGCAGAAAGGCAACTCCCTTGGGTGATATCTTGTCGGCAACGAGGACTTTCATAGGGAAAAATGCCCCCAAAGGAAATGCCCCGGCGCGTCGCTAGCAAGGAAAAGGTTTCCGCCCGCGGCCAACCGGATGGAATTCGCCCCGCACTGAGACGCCAGCACCTTCGCCCGCAGGCCACCGGCCTCTTGGTTGTGTGACAGTTGCGCAAATTCCAATCCCGCCCGGCCCAGCAGGAACTGCGATCCCTCACCGAACGCGGGGTGGTGCATCAGCCACCCGGAATCCGCCGCCCGGCCGCCTTCGCCAAGGCTAAGGCGCCCTCGCTAAGCCATTGCAGCCCGCCATAGCTTGAGCGACGGCGGGAGGTCGGCGGCCACCTGTGCCTACTGGTATAAATTGGCCAGTAGGCTAAAGTCCGAACCTAGCAGACGTTGGTATGAGCCACCACCGAACGCGGGTGAGGCTCGACAGGCATGCCGGCAGGCGCTCTTGTTTTGCAGCCGTCAACGGCTTTGGACAGCAGATCCAGGAAGAGGAGCGACAGCCCCGATAACCGGCAGCCGTGTAACAGCCTTCAGTCGGTCGCGAAAAACTCTTTTGCCTGACATCCGTCAATCCGCCGACATCTGTTCAAGACCCCGCCTCCGCCAATTTTTTCAATGACCGCCCATCCGCCCCTTGTCCTTCAGCCCTCTCTTCCATGGAAAATGACTTGGGGCGCCCTGCTCCTCGTCACCGGCCTCTCCGGCTGTTCGGCCAAGGCCCCGTCGTCCGGGCGCGGGGCCGGCGGCGGCGCGGCTCCGGTCGTCGCGGGCAAGGTCGAACGCAAGGTGGTCCCCGTCGCGCTGGATGTGATCGGTGCCGTCGAGCCGATCCGCACCGCCGCGGTGCGCTCCCAGGTCACCGGCGTAATGTTCAAGCTCCACTTTGAGGAAGGCCAGGAGGTCAAGCAGGACGACCTGCTGTTTGAAATCGATCCGCGCCCCTTTCAAAACGCCCTGCGTCAGGCCGAGGCCGACCTGGAAAAGGTCCGCGTCCAGCTCGAGACGGCCCAGTCCGAGGTCACGCGCTATCGCGGGCTCAGCGAGCAGGGCATGGTTTCCAAGGAGCAATACCAGTCCATCCAGGACAACGAACGGTCGCTGCGCGCCGCCTTGGTTTCGAGCCAGGCCGCGGTGGAAAACGACCGCCTTCAGCTCGAGTACTGCTCGATCCGCGCCCCGATCTCCGGCCGGACCGGCAGTCTCGGCGCCCACGAGGGCGACCTCGTCCGCGCCAGCGACGCGACCGTCTCCCTCGTCGTGATCAACCAGTTGAGCCCCATTTACGTCACGTTTTCCGTGCCCCAGCAGAACCTCGGCTCCATCAGCCGCTACCGCGCCGCGGGCAGCATCGTCGTCACCGCCCGCCCCCCAGGAACGGACGAACTGCCTGAGACCGGCCAGCTCACCTTCATCGACAACGCCATCGACGCCACCACCGGCACCCTGAAGCTCAAGGCGACGTTCCCCAACGAGGACCGGCGGCTCTGGCCCGGACAGTTTGCCAACATCCGCATGACGCTGACTTCACCCACCGTGCTGGTGGTGCCCACCGCCGCCGTGCAGAACGACCAGTCCGGACAGCATATCTTCGTGATCAAGCCGGACCAGACGGCGGAGTTCCGGCCCGTCACGATCGAGCGCAGCACCGAAACCGAATCCGTCGTGACCAGCGGCCTCGTCGAGGGGGAAACCGTGATCGTGGACGGCCAGTTACGCGTCCTTCCGGGCAAACCCGTCGCGGTCAAGGGTCCGGCCGCGTCCGCCGGTTCGGGTGCTGACAAGGGCGGCAAGGCCAAGGGGAAAGAGCCATGAACATTCCCGAGTTGTTCATCCGCCGGCCGGTCATGACCACGCTCGTGACGGCCGCGATCACCGTCTTTGGCGTGATGTCCTACCGCTCCCTGCCGGTCAGCGACCTGCCCAACGTCGATTTTCCCACCATCTCCGTGTCGGCGAACCTGCCCGGCGCCAATCCCGAGACAATGGCCTCCTCGGTCGCCACGCCCCTCGAGCAGCAGTTCTCCACCATCGCGGGCATCGACTCGATGACCTCGTCGAGTTCGCTGGGCAGCACCTCCATCACCTTGCAGTTCAGCCTCGACCGGTCGGTCGACGGCGCCGCGCTGGACGTGCAATCCGCCATCTCTGCCGTGCAGCGACGCCTGCCGCAGGAAATGCCCAGCCCGCCTTCCTTTCGCAAATCCAACCCGGCGGATGACCCCATCCTGTTCATCGCGCTGAGTTCGCCCACCCTGCCGCTCTCCGAGGTGGACGAATATGCCGAGACCCTGCTCGCGCAGCAGATTTCCACAGTCAACGGCGTGGCGCAGGTGCAGGTGCAGGGCTCGCAGAAGTACGCCGTGCGCGTGAAGGTCAACCCCCAGGAACTTGCCTCCCGCGGCATCGGCCTGGATGACATCCAGGCCGCCCTGGCCGCCGGCAACGTGAACAAGCCGACCGGCACGCTGGACGGCCGCAGCCAGTCCATGACCCTGCAGGCCAGCGGCCAGCTCCAGAATGCGGATGCCTTTCGCCGGCTGATCGTCACGTATCGCAACGGCGCTCCCGTGCGCCTCGGCGACCTTGGCCAGGTCGAGGACAGTGTGCAAAGCGACAAGGTCGCCGGCTGGTTCAACAAAGACCGTTCCATCATCCTCTCGGTACAGCGCCAGCCCGGCACGAACACGATCGAGGTCGTCAACGGCGTGAAGGCCATCCTGCCGAGCTTCGAGGCGCAACTGCCCGCCTCGGTCAACCTCGACATCTTGATCGACCGCTCACTGGCGATCCGCGAGTCCGTGGCCGACGTGCGGTTCACCCTCATCCTCGCCATCGTGCTCGTGGTCCTGGTGATTTTCCTCTTCCTGCGGTCCCTCTCCGCGACGCTCATCCCCAGCATCGCGATGCCCATCGCCGTCATCGGCACGTTCGCCGTGATGTACTTCTGCGGCTTCAGCATCGACAACCTCTCGCTGCTCGCCCTCACCCTTTCGGTCGGCTTCGTGGTGGACGACGCCATCGTCATGCTCGAGAACATCATCCGCCACATCGAGCTGGGCGAACCCGTGATGACGGCGGCGCTCAAGGGCTCGCGCGAGATTGGCTTCACCATCATTTCCATGACCATCTCGCTGGTCGCGGTGTTCATCCCCGTGCTTTTCATGGGTGGCGTGCTCGGCCGGTTGCTGCACGAGTTCGCCGTCACCATCAGCGCCGCCATCCTCGTCTCCGGCTTCGTGTCGCTGACGCTCACCCCCATGCTGTGCAGCCGGTTCCTCAAGCCGATCCAGCACAACGCCACCCATGGCCGGCTCTATACCATCATCGAGCGCGGGTTCCAGGGCATGCTGCACTTCTACGAGCGGACGCTGCAGATTTCGCTCCGGCACCGCCTGACCGTCATGGGCATCGCCGTCCTCACCGTGCTCCTGACCGTCGCGCTCATTGTCGTCATTCCCAAGGGCTTCATCCCAGTGGATGACACGGGCCGCATCAACATCACGGTCGAGGCCGCCCAGGATGCCTCCTTCGATTCCATGGTCGTTTACCAGCGCGCCGTGGCGGCGATCGTGGGTAAAAATCCCAACGTCGCCGCCTACGCCTCCTTCATGGGCTCCTCGGGCGGCAACGGCCCGCCCACCTCGGGCAACACGGGACGCCTCACCGTGAGGCTGGTCGATCGCAAGCTCCGCCCGCCCGCCGAGAAGGTCGCCCAGATGCTCCGCAGCGAGCTGTCCGGCGTGCCCGGCGTCCGCGTGATTCCCCAGGTGCCGCCCAACATCCGCCTCGGCGGCCGCATTTCCTCCGGCGCCTACCAGTACACGCTCTACGGTTCGGACCTCAAGGAACTCTACAGCGCGGCTCCCGAGTTCCAGAAAAAGATCAGCGGCGTCCCGGGCACCCCTGGGATTCCCGGCGTGATCGACGTGACTTCCGACCTCCTCGTCACGAGCCCGCAGCTGCTCGTCGACATCGACCGCGACAAGGCCGCCACCCTCGGCATCACCGCCCAGCAAATCGAGGATACGCTCTACAGCGCGTTTGGCTCGCGGCAGGTCTCCACCATCTACACGCCGACCAACCAGTACTTCGTCATCCTCGAGCTGGAGGACAAATACCAGCGCGACCCGCAGGCGCTCTCCCTGCTCTATCTCCACAGCAGCAGCGGCAAGCTGATCCCGCTGGAATCCCTGGCCCAGTTCAAGCGCACCATCGGACCGCTCACGGTCGCGCACCTCGGCCAGCTCCCCGCGGTGACCATTTCCTTCAATCTCGCCGAGGGTGTTTCCCTGAGCGCGGTGACGGACCGCATCAACAAGCTCGCGGCCACCGAGCTGCCGGCGACGATCAGCGCGACCTTCCAGGGCACCGCGGCCGCGTTCACCAGTTCACTCCAGGGCCTGGGCCTGCTGCTCATCGTGGCCATTCTGGTCATCTACATTGTGCTCGGCGTCCTCTATGAGGACTTTGTCCACCCGCTCACCATCCTGTCCGGCCTGCCCGCCGCCACCTTCGGCGCGCTGGTTACGCTGGTGCTCTTCGGCCAGGAGCTGAACATCTACGGCTACGTGGGCCTCATCATGCTGATCGGCATCGTGAAAAAGAACGCGATCATGATCATCGATTTTGCCCTCGAGGCGCGCCGGCACCGCCACCGCTCGGCCCAGGACGCGATCTACGAGGCCTGCGTGGTGCGCTTCCGCCCGATCATGATGACCACGCTCGCCGCCCTGGCCGGCACGCTGCCCATTGCGCTCGGCTGGGGCGCGGGCGCCGAGTCGCGCCGTTCGCTCGGCCTCGCGGTCGTCGGCGGACTCATGGTCTCGCAGTTGCTGACCCTTTATATCACGCCCGTGTTTTACCTCTACATGGACCCGGTCACGCAGTGGCTGTCGCCCAAGCCGGTGCCCGAGGGCGAACCGGGTGAGGCACCCGTCACCGCCGGATCCTGACCGCTCGTCGGCCAGGATCATGCTATTGAAGGTACCAGCCGAAGTCACGAGGCTGGATTGAGGTGCGTGGCCCACACTCAGCCTCGCGACCTCGGCTGTTACCTCCCCCGCCAACAATTCAACGGCCTGAGTCCGCTCAGGTCGGCGCGGCCTTCCGCGCCACCTCGCGGGCAATTTTCACGAAGTTCTCCATGACCGGGGACAAGGTATCCTTGCGCCAGACCAGCGCCAGTTCCAGTTCCGACGTGTCGCCCGCCGGCAATTCACGGTAGGTCACGCCCGGCCGTTTCAGTTGCTGCAAGGATGCCGGCACCATCGCAACCCCCAGCCCCGCCGCCACGAGCGCCAGCGTCGTTTGGACACCGGTCGATTCGTGCGCGATCCGCGGGCTGAATCCCGCCCGCTGGCATGACGCGATCACCCCGTCGTAGATCACATTGCCCTGCGCCCGCGAAAACTGGATGAACCCGTCGTTCGCAAACTGCCGCAGCCGCAGCTTGCCGTCCCGGGCGCGCGGATGGTCCGACGGCAGCGCGAGGACGAACCGCTCCCGGCTCAGGATTTCCGCGTGCAGTCCGGTATCCGCCAGCGGCGCCCGGTTGAATCCCACGTCGATCTGTCGCTCCTGCAGCGCGATCCGCTGCTCGTTCGAATTCATCTCGAAGCACCGGATCTCCACGTTGGGCCGGCCGCGGTTGAACTCGCGCAGGATCGTGGGCACGAGCGTGTAGACGGCCGAGGTCACAAAGCCGATCGTGATGCGCCCGGCCTCGCCCCGGTGCGCGGCGCGCATGGTGTGACGCGCCTTGTCCGCCTGCGCGAGCACCAGCCCGGCCTGTTCCAGAAAAAGCCGGCCCGACTCCGTCAGTTCCACCTTCCGGCTCGTCCGCAGGAACAGCCGGACGCCCAGTTCCTCCTCCAGCGCACGGATCTGCTGGCTCAACGGCGGCTGCGCCAGGTTAAGCCGCCGCGCCGCCCGGCCGAAATGCAGCTCCTCCGCCACCGCGACGAAATATTTCAGGTGCCTCAGTTCCATGGGAGATGTCGATACACGGGAAGTATCAATACCTAACCAAAGAGATATTGGTAGTTTCAATGATTTTGAGCGAGAATGAGCGACTCAAGCCATGTGGATCGTCCGCCTCGCCCTTCGCCGGCCCTACACGTTCACCGTGATGGCCCTCCTGATCGTCATCCTCGGCCTCGTCACGCTGGGCCGGATGGCCAAGGACATCTTCCCGTCCATCGACATCCCGGTCGTGACGGTGCTGTGGTCCTACACCGGCCTCACGCCCGAGGAGATGGAGAAGCGCATCGTCACCATCAGCGAGCGGGCCATGACCACCACGGTCAACGACATCGAGCACATCGAGTCGCAGTCGCTCGCCGGCGTGGGCGTGATCAAGGTGTACTTCCAGCCCGGCGCAAGCGTGGACGCGGCCGTGGCGCAGGTCACCGCCATCAACCAGACCGTCGTCCGCATCATGCCGCCCGGCACCACCCCGCCGCTCGTGATCCGCTACAGCGCCTCGAACGTCCCCATCCTCCAGCTCGGCCTCGGCAGCAAGACCCTCACCGAGCAGACGCTCTACGACATCGGCCTCAATTTCCTCCGCGTCCAGCTGGCCACCGTGCAGGGCGCCTCCGTGCCGCTGCCGCTCGGCGGCAAGGTCCGCCAGATCCAGATCGACCTCGACCCGCGCGCGCTGCAGGCGAAGGGACTGGCTCCCTCCGACGTCAGCAACGCCCTCAACGCCCAGAACCTCACCCTGCCCTCCGGCACCGCGAAGATCGGCGACCGGGAGTACGGCGTCCTGCTCAACAGCAGCCCCGACCTCGTGGCTGGCCTCGGCGACCTGCCGATCAGGCAGGTCAACGGCACCACGATCTACATCCACGACGTCGCCCAGGTCCGCGACGGCTTCGCGCCCCAGACCAACATCGTCCGCCAGAACGGCACGCGTGGCGCGCTGATGACCATCCTGAAGAATGGCGGCGCCTCCACGCTCGACATCATCCAGCGCATCAAGGCCATCCTGCCGCGCGTCCAGTCCACGCTCCCGCCCGAGCTCGAGATGCACCCGCAGTTCGACCAGTCGATCTTCGTGCGGTCCGCACTCACCGGGGTGGTGCGCGAGGGCGTGCTCGCGGCGACGCTCACCGCGCTGATGATTCTGCTCTTCCTCGGCACGTGGCGCAACACGCTCGTCGTCGCCCTCTCCATCCCGCTTTCCATCTTTTGCTCGATCCTCTGCCTCGCGGCCTGCGGCCAGACGATCAACGCCATGACCCTCGGCGGCCTCGCGCTCGCCGTCGGCATCCTCGTCGACGACGCCACCGTCACGATCGAGAACATCGACCGCAACCTCGGCCTCAAGAAGTCGCTCATCCAGTCCATCCTCGACGGCGCCGAGCAGATCGCCACCCCGGCCTTCGTCTCTACCCTCTGCATCTGCATCGTCTTTGTCCCGATCTTCTTCCTCGAGGGCGTCGCCAAGTACCTCTTCAGCCCGCTCGCGATGGCCGTCATCTTCGCGATGCTCGCGTCCTATTTTTTATCTAGAACCGTCGTGCCGACCTTCGTGCACTTCCTCATGCACGGGCAGCCGATCCTGCACGACGCCGACGACGGCCACGTCGATCCCTCCGCGCCCAAGGGCGACATCTTCTGGCGCATCCATCAGCGCTTTAACCGCCACTTCTCCCGCTTCCGCCAGGGCTACACCCGCGCCCTCGACTGGAGTCTCGACCACCGCCGGACCGTCGTTATCGGCACGTTTGTGTTCGTCGCCCTGACCGGCGTGCTCGTGCCCTTCCTGGGCCGCGACTTTTTCCCGATCGTGGACGCCGGGTCGTTCCGCCTGCACGTCCGCGCCCCCGCCGGCACCCGCATCGAGGAAACGGAGCGCGTCTTCACCCGGGTCGAGAATGTCATCCGCGAGGTCATCCCCGCCGACGAGCTCGTCACCATCCTCGACAACATCGGCCTGCCCAACGGCGGCCTCAACCTCGCCTTCAGCGACTCGGCCACCATCAGTTCCTCCGACGGCGAGATCCTCGTCTCGCTCAACCCGGAGAAGCACGGCTCGACTTGGGCCTACGTCCGCGAGCTGCGCGCGCGCCTGAACCACCAGTTCCCCGACTACACGTTCTTCACCCAGCCGTCCGACA
Source organism: uncultured Opitutia bacterium (assembly GCA_903827245.1). GTDB lineage: Bacteria > Verrucomicrobiota > Verrucomicrobiia > Opitutales > Opitutaceae > CAIUWA01. Next base: position 79,263 of record CAIKHO010000007.1, on the reverse strand, counting down.
TCGTCGGCCAGATCCTTAACTTCGGCCTGCCCGCGCCGATCGACGTGCAGCTGGCCGGGCGCGACCGCTTCGCCAATTACGCCCTGGCCCAGCAGATGGCCACGCGCATCGCAAAGATCCCGGGTGCCGTTGACGTGCATGTGCACCAGATCATCAACGGCCCCGCCTTCAAGGTGAACGTGGACCGCACCCGCGCCGGCGAGGTTGGCCTGACGCAGCGCGACGTGGCCAGCAACCTCCTCATCTCCCTCGCCGGCACCGCGCAGGCCGCGCCGAATTTCTGGCTCAGCCCGCAGAACGGCGTCCAGTACACCGTCGCCACCCAGACGCCGCAGTTCCAGCTCGACTCGATCGAGTCGCTCCAGGCCACGCCCATTTCCCCCGCCGGCGGCCCCGGCGGCGCCCAGATCCTCGGCAACGTCGCGCGCATCGAGCGGACTACGGAGCAGGTCGTGGTCGGCCATTACAACATCCAGCCCATCTACGATGTCTACGCGAACGTCGACGGCCGCGACCTCGGCAGCGTCGCCGACCAGGTCGGCAAGATCATCAAGGAATTCGAGCCGAAGCTCCCCCGCGGCAACTTCATCACCATGCGCGGCCAGGTCCAGAGCATGAATTCGGCCTTCCTCGGCCTCGGCGTCGGCGTGCTGTTCGCCATCATCCTCGTCTACCTGCTCATGGTCGTGAACTTCCAGTCCTGGCTCGATCCGTTCATCATCATCATGGCGCTGACCGGCGCGCTCAGCGGCATCATCTGGGCGCTCTACCTGACGCACACCACGCTCAGCGTGCCCTCCCTTATGGGCGCCATCATGAGCATCGGCGTGGCCACCGCCAACGCCATCCTCGTCGTCACGTTCGCCAACGACCAGCGCAAGGAGGGCAAGGACGCCCGCGCCGCCGCGCTCGAGGCCGGGCACACGCGCCTTCGTCCGGTGCTCATGACCGCGCTCGCCATGATCATCGGCATGCTCCCGATGTCGCTCGGCCTCGGCGAGGGCGGCGAGCAAAACGCCCCGCTCGGCCGTGCGGTCATCGGCGGATTGCTGCTGGCTACGGTCGCCACCCTGTTCCTTGTGCCCGTCGTCTATGCCTCGCTGCGCAAGAAGGCCGGCCACCGCCCCGAGGAAACCCTCGCGGAGGAAATGTCCGGCGCCCCCGCTTCCCATCCCTGACGAACTTCCCCTTCGTCACCACGCTTCCTCTTTAAAGTCATGAAGACCTCGTCCCGATTCCTGCTGATCGTCATCCTTGCCGCCGGATTTGCCGTCTATTTCCTCGGCGTGCGCCCGCGCCTGCAGGCCGCCGCCGATCTCGATGCGCGCGCCGCCGCGGTCGGGCGGCCCCCCGTCAACGTCGTGGTCGCCCGCCATTCGCCCGAGGCCAACGAGGTGCTCCTCCCCGCCAGCCTGCAATCGCTGCAGGAAACGCCGATTTACGCCCGCACCGACGGCTACCTCGCGAGTTTCCTCGTGGATCTCGGCGACAAGGTTAAGGCCGGCCAGACGCTCGCCGTCATCGAGGGGCCCGAGATCGACCAGCAGCTCAACCAGGCCCGCGCCGCGCTCGAGCAGGCGAAAGCCAACGTTGAACTCGCCCGCACCAGCGCCACGCGCTGGAAGGATCTCGGGGCGCAGAACGCCGTCGCGCAGCAGGAGGTCGACGTCAAGGTCGCCGCCCTCGCCGCGGGCGAGGCCGATGTGCACGCCGCCGAGGCCAACGTCTCGCGGCTCACCCAGCTCAAGCAGTACCAGACGATCACCGCCCCGTTCGACGGCGTGATCTCGGCGCGCAATGTCGACGTCGGCGCGCTCATCAGCGCCGGCGGCGCCGGCCGGGCGCTGTTCCGCATCGCCCAGACCGGCACCCTGCGCGTCTACGCCAGCATCCCCCAGGCTTATTACCGCTCGATTCATCCCGGCCTGCCCGTCGAGGTCCTCGTCAATGAGTACCCGAGCCGCGTATTTTCGGGCCAGGTCGTCCGCGTCGCCGGTGCGCTCGACGCCGCCACCCGCACGCTGCTCACCGAGGTGCAGATTCCCAACGACAAGGGCGAGCTGCTCGCCGGCATGTTCGGCCAGGTGCGATTCCGGCTCCAGGCTGGCGAACCGCCGCTGATCATCCCCTCCAACGCGGTCATCCTGCGCAGCGACGGCACCTTCGTCGCAACCGTGGACGCCAAGAGCACGGTGCATTTCGCCAAGGTGAAACTCGGACGCGACTTCGGCCTGACCGTGGAGATCACCGACGGCCTCAACGAGGGCGCCCAGGTCGTTGCCAACCCGAGCGATTCTCTCACGGACGGCCTTGTGGTCGAGGCCCTCCTGCCCGCCCCCGCCAAGCAGGGTTGAACCGCGCCATGACGAAACGTCCGCTCTCTTCCGCCGCGCTCGCGCTGCTCCTCCTCGCCGGCTGTGCCGTCGGCCCCGATTACAAGCGGCCCGAAACCGCCGTGCCCGCGGCGTTCGCCGAGGCGGGACCGTGGAAGGTCGCCGCGCCGAAGGACAACCTGCCCAAGGGTGCTTGGTGGAAAATTTTCCACGACCCCGCGCTCGACGCGCTCGAGACCCAGGCCACGACCGCCAGCCCCACGATCCAGGCCGCCGTCGCGCGGCGCGACCAGGCCTTCGCCATCGCCGGCTTCAGCCGCTCCGAACTTTTTCCCCAGCTCTCGCTTGATCCCAGCGGCTCGCGCACCCGTTTCTCCGGCAACCGCCAGACGCAGGTGACAGCCACGCGCCAGGCCTACACCACCAATTCGTTCAACCTCCCGCTTGACCTCGGCTACGAGATCGACCTCTGGGGCCGCGTCCGCCGCTCCAACGAAAGCGCCCGCGCGCTCGCCGAGGCCAGCGACGCCGCCTACCAGACCGTGCTGCTCGGCGTGCAGGCCGACGTCGCCCAGGTTTATTTCACCCTCCGCTCGCTCACGGTGGAAAGCGGCCTCGTCGACCGCAGCATCGACACCCGCCGCAAGGCCCTCGACCTCGTGCGCAACCTTTACAGCGGCGGCGCCGGGGCCCAGCTCGACGTGCTGCAGGCCGAGACCGAGCTCGCGTCGGCCGAGAGCGACGCCCTGACCCTCGCCCAGAGCCGCACCGTGCTGCGTCACCTGCTCGCCCTGCTGTGCGGCCAGCTCCCGGAGAATTTCGCCTTCGACGACACCGGCACCCTGCCGGACGCCGTGCCCGCGCTGCCGGTCGGCCTGCCCTCGGAACTGCTTGAGCGGCGTCCCGACGTGGCTGGCGCCGAGCGCACCCTCGCCGCGACCAGTGCCCAGATCGGCTTCGCCAAGTCCGCGTTCTTTCCCTCAATCAGCCTCATCGGTTCCGCCGGCTACAACAGCAACGATCTCAACTCCGTGTTCAACTGGGACAGCCGCCAATGGTCGCTCGTGCCATCGCTGTCCCTGCCGATTTTTCAGGGCGGGCGCAATGTGGCCAACTACGACCGCGCGAAGGCCGCCTATGCGGAGGCCGTCGCCAACTACCGAGAACACGTGCTGGTGGCCTTCCAGGAAGTGGAGAATGGCCTGAGCAGCCTGCGCAACCTCGACCAGCAGTCCCTCGTGCTCGCCCGTGCCGTCAGTTCCTCCCGCCAGGCCGCCACGCTCTCGACCCTGCGTTACAAGGCCGGCCTTGTGAGCTACCTGGAAGTGATCGATGCCGAGCGCACTGCGCTCCAGAACGAGCGCATCGCCACCCAGTTCAACGCCCAGCGCTTCGTCGCCAGCGTCCTCCTCGTGAAGGCCTTCGGCGGCGGTTGGTGAGCTCGATTGGCCGCCGTCCCGTTTGAGAGGTTTCGCCGGCCGCGAGCGTGGGTGTCTTTTCAAACCCCGCTTATCCGTTTTGAGTTGGAGCAGCGACCTCCCGGTCGCTGTCCAGACGCGCCCGGGAGGTCGCATCTCCAGCACGGTTTGAAAGCGATCCCTTGTTCACGCGCTGAGCGCGCCTGCGAGCAGGCGGCCACTCGCCCCACACCATTCGGACGCCAACCCACTCAAGGGTAGTGTCAACTAATAGATGACACTACGATGGGCGGAGGTTGCCCCATGGACTCCGGACTCGCCAAGCCCGGGCCCCGGACACCAACGTATGGCATGGTCAATTTGCGCCTGGCCCAACAGATCGAGTTCATCGCCGAGGTCGACAAGCTCAAGGACATCTTCCGGCAGACCGTCACGACGCAATCCCGCCGGGCGGAAAACGACGCCGAGCACTCATGGCACCTTTGCCTCTGCGTCATCGTGCTCGCCGAACACGCCAACCATCCGTCGCTCGATGTGCTGCGCGTGCTGAAGATGCTCATCGTGCACGACCTCGTCGAGATCGACGCCGGCGACACCTTCGCCTACGACACGGCGCGCATGGCCGGCCAGCACGCCCGGGAGGCGCTGGCCGCGGAGCGGATATTCGGCCTGCTGCCGCCAGACCAGGCGAAGGACTTTCGCGCCCTCTGGGATGAATTTGAGGAAGTGAAAACCCCCGAGGCCCGCTTCGCCGCCGCCGTGGACCGCTTCCAGCCCATGCTGCTCAACTGCCGGACCGAGGGCGCAGCTTGGCAACGCCACGGCGTGACCCACGACCGGGTGCTGGCGCGCAACGCCCACGTCGCCGGGGGCTCGCTAGCCTTGTGGGAATACGCCATCCGGATGGTTCAGCAAGCGGTGGACGACGGGCATCTGGCCCCAAAACCGGAAGCATAAATCCGACGGTCTGCGCCCTTCCGTGATGGAGCAGCGACCTCCCGGTCGCTGTCCGAGCGCGATCGGGAGGTCGCTGCTCCAACTCAGAACGATCAACGGGGATTGAGGCCACACGCTGGTCCATCTTCCGGGCGCGGATCGGGCTTCATATTTCAAGGACCGCAGGGCATCTTTTCTCCTCCCGCATCGTCATGCGTCCACAGGCGATTTTCACCGCCTGCGTTACCTCCACCCCAGCCTTCAATTCGTGTCATGAGAAAACTCCTCCCCTTGCTGTCTTCGCTGGCCGTCCTTGGCCTTGCCGCCAGTCCGCTCCTCGCCACCGTCAAGCCCAACGCCCTCTTCAGCGACCACATGGTGCTGCAGTCCGGCATGTCCGTCCCCGTCTGGGGCACCGCCGCCCCGGGAGAAAAGGTCACCGTCGCCCTTGCGGGCCAGCAGGCGGCCGCCGTCGCGGGCGCCGATGGTCGATGGCAGGCCAGGCTCACGAGCCTCAAGTCCGGCGGGCCGCTCGAGCTGAGCATCACCGGCGACCAGACGCCGGCCCCGCTCGTGATCAAGGATGTGCTCGTCGGCGAGGTCTGGGTCGGCTCCGGCCAGTCCAACATGGAGTTCACCGTCTCGAAGGCGAAGGCCGCCTTTGCCGGCCTGGTCAACGAGGAGCAGGAAATCGCCGCCGCGAACTTCCCGCAGATCCGCATGTTCACGGTCAAGGGACTGAAAACCTATGAGCCCCAGACCGAGGTCACCGGCCAATGGCTGGTCTGCAGCCCCGCGACCGTCCCCGGTTTCTCCGCCGTCGGCTACCTTTTTGCCCGCGACCTCCAGAAGGAATTGAACGTCCCCGTCGGCATCATCACCTCCGCGGCCGGCGCCAGCTGCGCCGAGGCCTGGATCTCCCGTGAGGCCATGACCGACCCGAAGCTCAAGTGGATGCTGGATTCCCTCGACGCCTCCGTGGCCTATTTCCGCCAGAAGCCGCAGGGCCCTGCGGCCAACGCGCCCATCCGCCCCACGCCCATCAACAAGCCCCGCCAGGCCGGTCCCGTCACCAGCCTGCGCGATCCCGTGCAGGACCAGCATTTCCCCACCGTGCTCTTCAACGGCATGATCAACCCGATCATTCCCTACGCCATCAAGGGCGCGATCTGGTACCAGGGCGAATCCATCATCGGCGGCACCCCCGGCCTCAACCTCTACGGTGATGTGCAGAAGGCGCTGATCACCGACTGGCGCAAGCGCTGGGGCGAAGGGAATTTCCCCTTCTATATCGTCCAGCTCCCCGGTCAGGAAAACATCAGCAACAACCCGCGCATCCGCGAGGAACAGATGGCCGTGCTCTCGCTCCCCAACACCGGCATGGCCGTCACGATCGACATCGGCGAGGCCAAGAACGTCCATCCGCACAACAAGGAGCCGCTGGGCGATCGCCTCACTCTCATCGCCCTCGCCAATGCCTACGGCCGCAAGGTCGAGGCCTACGGTCCCATGTACAGCTCGATCAAGGTCGCGAAGGATACGATTCGCGTCAGCTTCACCCACCTCGGCGGCGGCCTCGTCGCGAAGGGCGGACCGCTCAAGGGCTTCCAGATCGCCGGTGCGGACCAGAAATTCGTCGATGCCGACGCCAAAATCGACGGCGACGCCCTTGTAGTCAGCAGCGCCCAAGTGCCGGCTCCCGTCGCGGTGCGCTACGCCTTCACCGACTATCCCGAGGGCTTGGGCTGTAATCTCTACAACGCCGCCGGCCTCCCCGCCGCGCCGTTCCGTTCCGACAAGTGGAACTACCCGATCGCGGGCATCGTCGAGAACTGAACGTTCGCGCCCGATGAATGCCATGCCCTCGGTCCGCCTCGCGGCGGCGTTTCTGCTCGGGAGCGCGCCGCTGGCCGCTGCAGTGACGCTCGCCAGTCCGTTTACGAGCCACATGGTCCTCCAGCGCGAAATGGCCGCCCCGGTCTGGGGCACGGCCGATTCGGGTGAGAGCGTGACGGTCGAATTCGCCGGGCAGCGGAAATCCGCCACGGCCGGCGCCAACGGCCGTTGGCGCGTCAATCTCGATGCGCTCCCCGCGTCGGCTGATGGGCGGATCATGATCGTCACCGGTTCGCACACCCCGCAACCGCTCCGTCTGGACGACGTGCTCGTGGGCGAAGTCTGGCTCGCGTCGGGCCAGTCGAACATGGAGTTCACCGTTTCCAAGAAGGTGAAGGCGTTCGCCGGCGTGGCCAACGAGGAGGCGGAGATCGCCGCCGCGAACTACCCGCTGATCCGCATGTTCACCGGCGCGGGCACCAAGGCCTACGAGGCGCAGGACCACATCCGCGGGGAGTGGCAGGTCTGCAGCCCTGAGACCGTGCCGGCATTCTCCGCAATAGGGTACCTCTTTGCGCGCGATCTGCAGCGTGAAATCAAGGTGCCCATCGGCATCCTTGCGCTCTCGTTCGGCGCGAGCACCGCCGAGGCCTGGATCCGGCGTGAAACCCTGGCGGCCGATCCGCAGCTCAAGCCCATGCTGGACCGGTTCGATGCGGCCGTGAAGACGTTCCGCGAGAAGCCGCCAGCCGCAGTGGCGCCCCCTCGCTCCGAGGATGTCTCCGCGCCGCCTGTACCCGCGGAAACCAAGGCCGGCACGGCAGTGGCCGCGGGAGCTGCGCGTGGTCCCCGGCGCGGCGGCGGAGCCGCCCGTGATCCGTCCCAGGACCAGCACAACGCGACCGTTCTCTTCAACGGCATGATCAACCCGGCCATTCCCTACGCCATCCGCGGCGTGATCTGGTACCAGGGCGAGTCCATCGTCGGCGGCGACGCCGGCCGCGCCCTTTATCCGCACGTCCAGGCCATGCTCGTGGAGGACTGGCGCAAGCTGTGGGGCGAGGGTGATTTCCCGTTCTATATCGTCCAGCTCGCCGGCCAGGCTGCGAACAGCAACAGCCCCGTCGTGCGCGAGGCCCAGGCGACCTTGCTCCAGCTTGAGCCCAACACCGGCATGGCCGTCACCGTCGACATCGGCGAGGAGAAGAATGTCCACCCCCACAATAAGCAGGACGTCGGCGACCGGCTCACCCGCATCGCGCTGGCCAACGCCTACGGCCGCAAGCTCGAGTACTCCGGCCCGATGTACGAGTCCCTGTCCGTGGACGACCGCGCCATCCGGCTGAAATTCTCGCATGCCGCCGGCCTCGTCGCCAAGGGCGGCCCGCTCAAGTGGTTCGTGATCGCCGGCGCCGACCAGAAATTCGTTCCCGCCGAGGCGCGGATCGAGGGCGACAGCGTCGTCGTCTCCAGCCCGAATGTCCCCTCGCCCGTGGCCGTGCGCTACGCCTGGGACAACTTCCCCGACGGCTGCAATCTCTACAATGCCGCCGGTCTCCCCAGTCCGTCCTTCCGAACGGACCGGTGGTGAGATTCCTTCCTTCATTTCCCTGGCATACCCCTGCCGCAAGTCCTGCTGCTTCCGTCACCATGCGCCCTTATCCTTCACTTCTGCTTGTCCTGAGCCTCGCCAGTGCTCGTGCCTTTGGCGCCGACGCTCCCGCCGCCGCCTATCCCTCCGACTGGATCGATCCGGACACCGGCCATCGCATCGTCCGCCTCACCAACGAACCGGGCAGCGCGAGCCTGTATTTCCACCAGAACCCGTTCACGCCGCAGGGGGACAAGATGATCATCGTCACGCCCGGCGGGCTCTCGACCGTCAATCTCATGACCCATGAAATCGAGCTCGTCGCCCCCGGCGTGCGCTACGGCATGGGGAGCAGCGCGGGCATCGAGGTCGGCCGCAAGACGCGCACGGTGTACTACCAGAAGAATGTCGACGGCCATACCGTCATTTACGCGACCAACGTGGACACGAAGGCGACGCGCGAGATCGTCACCCTCCCGTTCACCGGTGAATTCGGCGGCGTATCCGCTGACGAGACGATGATCGTCGGCAAAACCAACGTGCCCGGCACGGGCGGTCCTGGCGGCCCCGGTCGCGGTCCGGGCCCGGACGGCGCGCAAGGCGCCCCGGCACCCACTGGAGCTGCGGCGCCCGCCGGTGCCCCTCCGCCGCAGGGCCGGCGCGGCGGTGGTGGCGGCGCGGGACGTCAGTTGGAATTTTTCACGGTCAGTATCCCGACCGGGGAGCTGAAGACCTTCCATCCCACCACCGACAGCTTGAACCACATCCAGTCGTCTCCCACGGACTCCGACATGGTCCTGTTCTGCCACGAGGGCGAATGGCACGAGGTCGACCGGATCTGGACAATGCACAATGACGGCAGCGCGATGCGGCTGATGCATCCGCGCACGATGCAATACGAAATCGCGGGCCACGAATTCTTCGGCCACGACGGCCGGCAGGTCTGGTACGACCTGCAGACGCCCCGCTCGGTCGAGTTCTGGCTGGCGGCCGTAAATATCTACACCGGCGAGCGCATCCGCTACCCGATCACCCGCGAGCAGTGGTCCGTCCACTACAACGTGTCATGGAACGGCAAGCTGTTCTCCGGCGACGGTGGCGGACCGGATGGCGTGGCCAACATGACACCGCTGCCGGAAGCGAAGACGCTCAATCCGCCGGTCAACAACAAGTGGATCTACCTTTTCACGCCGGTCGCCGGCAAGTTCGACACGATCAAGGTCGGCGGCGAGGACGTGAAGATCGGCAAGTTCACCGTCGAGAAACTGTTCAACATGGCGCCGCACGACTACAGCAAGCGGACTGGCGTCGAGCCCAACCTCATCTTCACCCCCGATGACAAGTGGCTCGTCTTCCGCTCGAAAATGCAAGGCAACGCCCTTCAGGTCTACGCCGTCGAGATCGCCAAGCACTGACGTAGGGGCGTTCCTTGCGGACGCCCTCCGACCTCCCAGCCTAAGCGCCGGAGCACGCGCGCAATCATCCTCATTCCCGCCCTCATGAAACCAGCCAATCGTAAATCTCTCCTTCTCCTTGCTCTCTTCCTCGGAGCCGGCCGGGCGTTCGCGGCCGACAGCGTGACGCCGCCACCTTCCGATTGGATCGATGCGAAGACCGGCCACCGCGTCATCCGGCTGTCGCCCGACACCGGCGGCACGAGCCTCTACTTTCACCAGCACAGCTACACGCCGGAGGGCGACAAGCTCGTCATCCGCGGAGCCGGCGGCATCGCCACGGTGGATATTTCCAATATCGGCGTCTCGCCGCCGAAGTTCGAGCTCCTGCTCCCCAATGCCACGCCCATTGCCACCGCCTGGCACACGCGCGAGGCCTATTACGTCGACCGGGGAACCAACGCGATGATGGCCGTCAATCTCGACACCAAGGCCGTCCGCACCGTCGTGAAGCTCCCGCCCCAGGCCCAAAGCGGCGCCTATGCCCTCAACACGGATGAATCCCTCCTCGTGGGCATCGCCCCCGATCCGGACGGCAAGACCACCCCGCGCCTGCCACCCAGCGGCAAACTCGCCCCGCCGTCCCCCGGCAGCCTTGAGCCCCGATGGGCCGCCGGCACGCCCCAGATGATCTACACGCTCAATATCAAGACGGGCGAGTTCAAGGTCATCCACCGCGAAAACGACTGGACCAACCATCTCCAGTGCTCGCCCACCGATCCGCAGCAGATCCTTTTCTGCCACGAGGGTCCCTGGCACTACAACGACCGCACTTGGACGATCCGCGCCGATGGCAGTCCCGCCCGGCTCCTCCACGAGCGCACGATGAACATGGAGATCGAGGGCCACGAGTTCTTCGGGCAGGACGGCAAGATGGTGTGGTACGACCTTCAGACACCGGAGAGCGGCGTCTTCTGGCTCGCCGGGGTCGACCTCGCTACGGGTCATCGCACCTGGTACAACCTCCAGCGCAGCGAGTGGTCCGTGCACTACAACGTTTCCCTCGATGGCAAGCTCTTCTCCGGTGATGGCGGCGGCCCGACCAGCGTCGCGGCCCGGACGATGGACCGCGGGGACATCCAAGGCCAGGGCCAGTGGATGTACCTTTTCCGCCCGGTGATGACCGCGGGCGGTTCCTTCCGCGACAAGAAGGACCTCATCGACGTCGGCTACTTCAAGGCCGAGCGCCTCGTTGACATGTCGAACCACAACTACAGCAAGACGACGGGAGTTGAGCCCAACGGCACCTTCACGCCCGACGGAAAATGGATCATCTTCAGCGGCAATTTCCACACGAACCCCGGCAACGGCGGCCGCGCCACCACGCACGTCTACGCCGTAGAGATCGCCAAACACTAATATAGGGGCGCACCTCGCGTGCGCCCGAACGACGTGACGACGAGTCCGGCGTCGCCCAACCCTCTCGATACCCTGTCACCTATGCGCCATTCCAAAACGCTCATCCTCGTCTCCATCCTCGCCGGCGCGCGCTGCCTGTCCGCCGCCGACATCCCGACCGACTGGATCGATCCCGACACCGGCCACCGGGTCGTCCGTTTGTCCCGCGATGACAACACCCAGAGCCTTTATTTCCACCAGAACGCCTACACCAAGGACGGCCGGAAGATCATCGTCACCACGGCCGACGGCGGCATCGCGACGATCAACCTCGCCACCCGCGAAACCAAGCTCCTCGTCCCGGGCCGCGTGAACGTGCTCGTGACCGGCCACCAGACCGGCGACGTTTTTTTCACCAAGCCCGCGCCCGGCGACGCCACGGCGGCACCGAGCGCGGATGGCGGCATGCGCAATCCGAACGGCCTGATCGTGTACGCGGCCAACACTGACTCCGGCGCGGTTCGCGAGGTGGTCAAGCTGCCGGCCGGCCGCGGCGTTTCCTCCCTCAATGCCGACGAGACCCTCCTGCTCGGCTCCTACGTAGACGGCGCACCGCCGCCCACCCCGGCCACCAACCGCCTGCCGGGTACGGATGCCCGCTTCGGCCAGCCCAACTACGAGGCCGTCGGCGCCGACGGCAAGCCCATGACCTATGCAGACGCGAAGGACCTGCGGCTGCACAACACCCTGATGGCCACGCGGGCCGGCCCGCCGCGCGTCCTGTTCACGATCAGTACCAAGACGGGCGAAATCAAAAAAGTCCTCGCCGAGCACGAATGGCTCGGCCACATGCAGTTTTCCCCCACCGATCCCACCCTGATCATGTTCTGCCATGAGGGCACGTGGCACGAGGTGGACCGCATCTGGACGGTGCACACCGACGGCACCGGCCTGACGCTGATGCACAAGCGCACGATGAACATGGAGATTGCCGGTCACGAATTCTTCGCGGCCGACGGCAAGATGATCTGGTACGACCTCCAGACCCCGCGCGGCCAGGATTTCTGGCTGGGCGGCTATGCCCTCGCGACCGGGAAGCGCACGTGGTACCACCTTGAGCGCAACGAATGGTCTGTTCACTTCAACGTCTCGCCCGACGGCAGCCTGTTCGCCGGCGACGGCGGCGACAGCGAGATGGTCGCCCGCGCGCCCGATGGAAAATGGATCAACCTGTTCCGTCCCGAGCGCGTGCCCGATGTCGCCGGCATCAAGAACCCCGGCTCGGACAGCCTGATCGACATCGGCGTCTTCCATGCGGAGCGCCTCGTGAACATGAGCAAGCACGACTACCGGCTGGAACCGAACGTGACGTTTTCACCTGACATGAAGTGGATCATCTTCCGCTCCAATATGCACGGGCCCATCCACGTCTACGCCGTCGAAATCGCGAAGCATTGAGCTGCCCCCACGCCTTAACGCAGGGGCGTCCCTCGCGGACGCCCGTTTAGCACCAATCACCAGCGAAATCCATGCTACCGAAATCTCCCTCTACCGTAGCAGCCGAGGTAACGAGGCTGGGTTTGAGCGAGCACCGCAATTCAGCCTCGTTACCCCGGCTGCTACGATCTACTCCATGATCCCGGCGCACGGCCCCGCGCCGGCCGGGCAGCGTCCCATGCTTCTCTCGTTGGCGGTCAATCCCTTCATGCATCAACATCTCCCCAAGCTTCTTCTTTGCCTTTCAATGCTCGCTTGCTCGGCGGGCCACGCCGCCACCGAGCCACCCACCGACTGGATCGACCCCGACACCGGCCATCGCGTGATCCGTCTTTCCCGCGAGCCCGACACCGCGAGCCTCTACTTCCACCAGAACGCCTTCAGTCCGCAGGGCGACAAGATGATCCTGACCTCCCCCAGCGGGTTCTCAGTCATCGACCTCAAGACCCATGAGATCAAGCTGGTCGTACCGGGCGTCCACTACAGCGTGACCGGGAGCAGCGGCGTCGAGTTCGGCCGCAAGACCCGGCAGATTTTCTATCAAAAGGACGGGGCGATCTTCGCCACGGATGTCGACACGCTCGTCACGCACGAGCTCGCCAAGCTGCCCGAGGGCGGATCCATGTCGGCCCTCAACGCGGACGAAACGCTCGTGGTCGGCATCCGCACGGACGGACCCAAGCCCGTCGGCCCGGTCGGCTGGCCCGCCCCCGACACCGTGATGCACGCTCCTGACGGCCGGGTGCTCACTTTCGCCGAGATGCGCGAGGTGCTGCTCAACAATCGCGTCGACCTGCACATCCCGATGTCGATGTTCACCCTCGATCTCAAGACCGGCGAGGTGAAGACGATCCATCGCACCACCGAGTGGCTCGGCCACGTGCAGTTCTCCCCGACCGATCCCGGCTTTGTGATGTTTTGCCACGAGGGTCCCTGGCACCGGGTCGACCGGATCTGGAGCATGCGGATCGACGGCAGCGAACTAAAGCTGGTCCACAAGCGCACCATGAACATGGAGATCGCCGGGCACGAATCCTTCGGGGCCGACGGCCGCATGCTCTGGTACGACCTGCAGACCCCGCGCGGACAGGATTTCTGGCTCGCCGGCTACGAGGTCGCGACCGGCCGCAGCGTCCGCTACCATCTCGAGCGCAACGAGTGGTCGGTCCATTTCAATTCCTCGCCCGACGGAAAGCTGTTCATCGGCGACGGCGGCGACAACGAGATGGTTGCCCATGCGCCCGATGGGAAATGGATCTACCTGTTTCATCCCGAGGACGTCCCCGATGTCGCCGGCGTCAAGGCCCCGAACTCCGGCGACCTGATCAAGCCCGGATTCTTCCGGTCCGAGCGCCTCGTCAACATGTCCGCGCACAACTACCAGCTCGAGCCCAACGTGCATTTCACCCCGGACATGAAGTGGGTCATCTTCCGCTCCAACATGCACGGCCCCGTCCACGTCTACGCCGTCGAGGTGGCCAAGCACTAACGTAGGGGCGTCCCTTGCGGACGCCCGTTGGAGCAGCGACCTCCCGGTCGCTGTCCGAAGGCAGCGCCCAGTGGCGAGAGCCGACCAAAACCCCTTCTCTATGCATCCCCTTCCCCGCAAAATTGCCCTGCCGCTCCTCCTGCTCACTCTGGCCCGGGGATGGCTCCACGCCGCGGAGGAACCACCCACCGACTGGATCGATCCCGACACCGGCCATCGCGTGATCCGCCTTTCGCGCGAGCCCGGCACGGCCAGCCTGTATTTCAACCAGAACGCCTACACCAAGGACGGGAAGAAGCTCATCGTTACCACTCCCGGCGGCAGCATCTCGGCGATCGACCTGCAGACTCATGAGATCAAGCTGCTCGTGCCCGGCCCCGTCAGCGTGCTCATGACGGGCCACAAAACGGGGGACATCTACTACACGAAACGGGCCGCGCGGCAGGCCGGCGGCGCCGGTGACGCGCCCTCGGAATCGATGGGCGGAATTGTTTACGCCACGAGCGTGGACACCGGCCAGACGCGCGAGGTCGTGAAGCTTCCGCCCGGGGTCAACGTGGCCTCGCTCAATGCCGACGAAACCATGTTCATCGGCGTGAAACTCCCCGAAAATCCCGACCGCGGGGCGCGGGCCGGGCAGGCCGCGCGCGCCGGCGCCGATCCGCGCTTCGGCCAGGCGAACTACGAGGGCACCGGCCCCAACGGCGAAAAGCTGACCTTCGCCCAGGCGAAGGACCTCCAGTTGCACCGGCAGTTGCTCGCCGCGCGTGCCGGGCCGCCCCGTTCGCTCTTCACGTTGGATATCAAGACCGGCGCAATGAACGTCATCCACAGCGAAAGCGAATGGCTCAATCACCTTCAGTTCTCCCCCACCGACCCGAACCGCATCGTCTTCTGCCACGAGGGGCCGTGGATCGAGGTGGACCGCGTCTGGACCATCCGCGCCGACGGCACCGGTCTGGCCAAGGTGCACACGCGCACCATGAACATGGAAAAGGCTGGGCACGAATTCTTCAGCGCTGACGGCCAGACCATCTGGTACGACCTCAACACCCCGCGCAGCCAGGTCTTCTGGGTCGCCGGCTACGAGTTCGCGACCGGCCACCGCACCTGGTATCAACTGCAGCGCGATGAGTGGTCGGTCCATTTCAATGTCTCGCCCGACGGCAAGCTGTTCGCCGGCGACGGCAGCGACGAGGAGATGGTCGCGCACGCGAAGGACGCCAAGTGGATCTACCTGTTCCGCCCCGAGGAAATCCCCGAGATGATCGGCATCACGTCGCCGAATTCCGCCGACCTCATCCACCCGGGCTTCTTCCAGTCCGAGCGCCTGGTCAACATGTCGAAGCACGACTACCGCCTCGAGCCCAACGTCACCTTCACCCCCGACATGAAATGGATCGTCTTCCGCTCGAACATGCACGGCGCCGTGCACGTCTACGCCGTCGAGCTCGCGAAGCATTGATGATCGGAAGGCCAGATGATCGGATGATCTGAGCATCGGCCTCGCTTAGATAAGAAAATCGAATCATGGCCAACAATTGGGCGCCAAACGTCTACAGGAGAAATGGAGTAGTAGCGACTGGCTTGCCGAAGTTAAGGCGCTTTGAGTCATGAGAGAAATTCGAAGGAATCAAACGCCCAATCAGGCTCTAGCCAAAGTCGGGGCTCATCCGATGCTGGGCAAAATATGAAGCCGCTTCCTCCAGTCGATTTGCCGGCCGCTTTCTCCCCTGTCGCCCGTCCGCGTAACGCGGCGATCGATCATATACGGATCGTCCTCACGGTGCTCGTTGTCTTTCACCACGTGGCGATCGCCTATGGTGGTTCGGGCGGCTGGTATTGGCGCGAGCAGCCCAACGCCTCGAACAAGGGCCTGTTGATGCTCAACGCCATTGATCAGGCGTTCTTCATGGGATTTTTCTTTCTGCTAGCGGGCTACTACACGCCGGCGTCGTACGAGCGAAAGGGGCCGGGGCGGTTCCTGCGGGAGCGACTGCTGCGGCTGGGGGTGCCGTTGCTGGTTTATTTCTTTGTCCTCGCTCCCCTCACGGTGGCGCTGGCGCGCACGAGCAAGGGGTTCGCCTTCTGGCCGGGCTGGTGGGCCATGACCCGCCCCGGCGTTTTTGGGCCGGGGCCGCTGTGGTTCGCCGAGGCCCTGCTGCTCTTCGCCGGCGGTTACGCGATTTGGCGCCTGGTCCGCACCGCGCCCGGGGCCGCGAGGGGCCTGCCCGGCTTTGGCGCTCTGGCGCTCACCGCTTTGATTTTGGGCGGAGTGTCGTTTCTGGTGCGGCTCGTGATCCCCGTCGGCCAGGAGGTCGCATGGCTTCAACTCGGATACTTTCCCTGCTATATCTACCTTTTTGCCGCCGGCTGCGTGGCGGCCAGGTCGCAGCTCCTGGAACAGATCACGTTTCGCCAATCCCGGCCTTGGCTGGTCGTATCGGCATTGGCCATTCTCACCCTGCCCGCCGTCATCTTCCTCCAGCTGGGCCAGGGCTCCTTTGAAGGCGGCTTGAACAGCCATGCGATTTACTACGCCCTGTGGGATCCGTTCGTCGGCTGGGGCATCATCCTCGGGATGCTTTGGGCCGCCCGGATCTATTGGTCGCAGGCGACTCCGCTGAGTGCCTGGCTGGTCCGCCATGCCTATGGCGCCTTCATCGTGCATCCGCCGGTCGTGGTCGGCGCGAGTCTGGTGGCCGCGACCTGGACGATAAGCCCGGTGGGGAAATTTGTGGTCGTGGGCATCGCCGCCTGCATCGGGAGTTTCTTTGCCGCCGCCGTTCTGCGCGCCATCCCCGGCGCCCGACACGTTCTCTGAGTCGGAGGCCGAGCCGAGGGTGTCAGGCCATTAGAACTTAATTTTTCAGCGGAGTCTCCTGCCGGTCGGGCAGGAATTAAGTTGTAATGGCCTGACACCTTCCAGCAGTCCCCCATAAATCTTCCGATTAACCTCGATCCGGCCGTCACTTCCGTCGCCGGCAGCCGTTAGGCTTGGCAATCGTCTTACCACCATGACTACCCCCCGGCAGCTCCCGCTTCTCCTCATCCTCGCCTTGGTCGCATGCGCTCCTGGCGCCCTCGCCCAACCGGCGCCCACCCCGGCAGCCGCGGCCGACAACGGCCCGGCCGAGTGGATCGATGCCGACACCGGCCACCGCGTCATCCGCCTTTCCTCCGAGCCCGGCAGTTCGACCCTCTATTTTCACGACAACTCCTATTCGCCCGAGGGGGACAAGTATATCTTCAACTCCCCCAGTGGCATCATGATGGTCGATCTCACGAAGCTCGGCAGCGCCCCGGTCAAGGCGGAGGTGGCCGTAGCCGGTGGCAGCGGCTCGTACATGGCCCGCCGCACGCGCGAGGTCTATTTCCAGCTCGGTGGTCGCGGCGGTGGCGGTCGCCGCGGCGGTCAACGGGGAGCCAACGGCCAGCCGCCGGCGGCCAATGGCGCCCAGACTCCGCCGCCGGCCGGCGATCAGGCGGCCGGCGGACGCGGCGCACCCGGCGCTCCTGGTGCCCGCGGTGGCGGAGGCGGGTTCGGCGGCGGCCCGGTTTATGCCTTCAACTACGATACCAAGGCCACCCGTCTGGTGCCCAACGCCACGCGCACGTTGATCAGCTGCGACGAGACCTTCACCGTCGCCAGCATCACGCAGGAGGATCCGTCGGGTAAGACGCCCAAGCCGCCCGAGCGCAAGATCGTACCGCAGCTCAGCCGGATGTTTCCCGGCAAAAAGATGGAGGACCTCACGCCGACGCAGCAGTACTCGGTGACCAAGGAGGACGGCCTGTCGCGCCGCGTGTTCAATCCCGACTCGGAAGCGTTCACCTTCACCAACCTCAAGACCGGGGAGAAGCAGACAGTCGGTTACCAGTACGGCTGGCTGAACCACATGCAGTTCTCGCCGACCGATCCGAACCTCATGCTCTACGCACACGAGGGTACCTGGCACGAGGTCGACCGCGTCTGGACCATCCGCACCGACGGCAGCGAGATGACGCTGCGCCACAAGCGGACGATGGACATGGAAATCGAGGGCCACGAGTTCTGGAGCTACGACGGCCGCACCATCTGGTTCGATCTGCAGTTGCCGCGCAGCCAGGACTTCTGGATCGGCGGGGTGAACATCGACACCGGCAAGGAAACGCACTACCACATCGAGCGCGATTCGTGGGGCGTGCATTTCAACGTCTCGCGCGACAACACCCTGTTCATGAGCGACGGCGGCGACCCCACGCAGGTCGCGTACTCCAATGACGGCATGTGGATCAATCTTTTCCGCGTACAGCCGGACGGCACCGTGAAGCACGAGCGGCTCGTCAACATGTCCAAGCACAACTACGTGACCGGCCAGGGCGGCATCGAGCCCAACGGCTCGATCACACCTGATAACAAGTGGGTCATCTTCAGCGGGAACATGTTCGGGTCGCGCCAGGTTTACGCCGTGGAGATTGCCAAGTCCAAGTGACGCCTGGGCACGCCCGCACAGCCCCGGGAACTTCGACCTCACTTGAGGCCCGGTGTCCTATTCGTGTCCGAACCCGCTCTTGAAGTTATGGACAACTTCCGGGATTTTCGGTTGATCCATCCGTATCCCTGCACCCCCGCGAGCAACACGGGGGTGCTTGAGTTCCCTCCCCCATCACCCGCCGTCTGGAACCCCTGACCTCATGAAAATTCCCCGCCCGCTCCGAGCTGCCGCCCTATTGCCGGCCTTCACGTTCGTCATCCTTTCCGTCTCGCTCGCAGCGCGGCTCGCCGCGGCCGAGTCCGCAGCCTGGCCGGCCCCGCGCGTCGTGCCCGTGCTGCCGGCCAACACCGTGCCCAACGGGCCGCCGATTCCTTCGACCGCACCGGCGGAATCCGCTCACCCGGATCCGATCGCCCTCTGGCCCAATGGCGCGCCGGGCTCCGAGACCCGCAAAGATGAACCCGAACAGGTCAGCTACCGGCAGGAGCCTGACATCGTCTTCCCCGTCGTCTTCAACATTCAAAACCCCTCCATCACGCCTTTCCTGCCGGCGAAGGGGAAGGCCACGGGCGCAGCCGTCATCATCGCCCCCGGCGGCGGACACATGTTCCTCACCATCGACCGCGAAGGCTACGATCTCGCGAAATGGCTGGCAGACCGCGGCATCGCGGCCTTTGTGCTGAAATACCGTCTGGCGCGCGATCAGTCCGGAGAAGGCTCGACCTACAAGACCAACGTGGAGCCCGTGGCCGACGGCCAGCGCGCCATCCGCCTTGTGCGCAGCCGTGCCGCAGAATTTGGCGTGAACCCTCATCACATCGGCATCCTCGGCTTTTCGGCAGGCGGCGCTCCGGCCTTGGGCTCGGCCCTCCATTTCGACCAAGGTAACCCCGCGGCCGCCGACGCGGTCGAACGGCAGAGTTCCCGGCCGGATTTTCATGCCCTAATTTACGCCGAAGTGCCGCGCGGCGACATCGAGGTGCCGAAGGATGCGCCGCCGGCGTTTTTCACGGTGGCCTTCGATGACACCCCCAAGGTCGGTGCTCTCGCCAATCTCTTCCTTAAATACAAGGCGGCCAACGTGCCCACCGAGGTTCACATCTACAATCGCGGCGGCCACGGCTTTGGCGTGCGTACCGACCGGCCGGAAATGCCGATCTCCACCTGGCCCGCCCGCCTGGTCGACTGGCTCGGCGATACCGGCATGTTGAAAAATTAAGCGCGTCTCCATGCCGTTCAAAAGTCGCATTGTCGTCCTGGTCACTGTCCTCGTCGGATCCGCCGGATTGGTCCGGGCCGCCACCCCTGATCCTGCGGCCATGCCGGCCGTCTTTGAAAAGGACGTCACGCCGTTGCTGCAGAAATACTGCTACGACTGCCACGGCAACGGAAAGCACAAGGGCGACGTGGCCCTGGACGGGTACAAGACCGTGGCCGACGTGGAGAAGGACAGGCCGACCTGGGAAACCGTGCTGCATCACGTCAATTCGCACGAGATGCCCCCCGAGGACACCGACGTGCAGCCCACCCAGGCTGAGCGCGATGTTATCACGGCCTGGATCGAAAAGCAGCTCTTCAAGTTCGACCCCGAGCATCCTGATCCGGGCCGCGTCACCATCCGGCGCCTCAACCGGGCGGAATACAACAACACCATCCGCGACCTGATCGGCGTCGACTTCAAGCCGGCCGCCGACTTTCCGCCCGACGACTCCGGCTACGGCTTCGACAATATCGGCGACGTGCTCTCGCTTCCGCCCGTCCTGATGGAAAAATACCTTTCGGCGGCGGACAAGATCCTCGACCAGGCCATCGTCACCGACCCGATTGAAAGCAAGGTGCAGCGCTTCCCCGCCAGCCTCGGCCAGGTCGGCTTCAATGCCATCGGCGACCGCGGCGATGGCTGGATCCAATTGATCAGTCTGGAGGAGGACGATGTCGCCATCGAACTCCCCGTGACTGCGGCCGGCGATTACCTTGTTCGCGTCCACGCCTTCGCCAAGCCGACGGGCGGCGCCATGGCCGGCGGCGGCAACAACTCCGCCCAGGACGCCAAGGACAAGCCCGAGCCGACGAAAATTTCGATCATGGTGAACGACGCTTTCATCAAGGATTTCGAGCTGACCAACGACGAGGCCCATCCCGGCGTGTATGAGGCCCGGGTCGGCCTGCCCGCGGGCAAACAGCGCGTCCGGGCGGAAGTCGGGCGGATCCATGGCGGGGACAACGATCTCATCATGGTCAACGGCCGCATCGGCAAGCAGCAGCCCGGCATTGTCTTCGTCAAGTGGATCGAGGTCGAAGGCCCGCTGCCCGCCGCCACGCGCCGCTACCGCGCCGACGCGCCGGAAGTCACCGGCGACGGCAAGGTCACGCCTTCCGGCGAGCGGTTGCTGGCCCATAACGGCGAGGTCGCCACCACCATCAACGTCACCAAGGACGGCGACTACCTCCTGCGCGCCCAGGCCTACGCCAAGCAGGCGGGCGCCGAGACCACCCGGATGCAATTCCGCATCGATGGCCAGCCCGTCAAGGATTTCGACGTCATCGCCATGGCCAGCATGGAGCCGCTGTCGAGCCAGCGGGTCTTCTCCCCGGCCCTGCTGGTGCCGCAGCCCTATGTCTACGAGTACCGGGCTCATCTGACCCCGGGTGTTAAGCACTTTTCCGCGGCGTTCGTGAATGAATTCGCAGACCCGAAGAACGAAAACCCCAACCTGCGTGCCCGCAGCCTGACCGTTCAGAACCTAGAGGTCGTGAACCTGTCCGAACCGGTCCTGACTCCACCCATGCCGGCGCCGCTGCAGGAGATTTTCGCGAAGCACACGGCCCCGGCCAAAAAGCCGGGCCTCCTCGGCCGGATTTTCGGCGGGGCGTCGGGGGCCTCGGCCAAGGACAAGGCCGCCCGGGCGATCCTCACCGATTTCACGCGCCGCGCCTGGCGCCGTCCGCCCCAGCCCGCCGAGATCGACCGGCTGATGGGACTGTATGAACTCGCCGGAAAGAATGGCGACGGCTTCGAGGCGGGCGTGAAGCTCGCCATGAAGGCGGTGCTCGTTTCGCCCCATTTTCTTTTCGTGGGCGAACCCCCACGCGCCGCTGCGGCCACGGCCGGCGTGGAACCGCTCGACGAGTTCGCCCTCGCCTCCCGCCTGTCCTATTTCCTCTGGAGCAGCACCCCGGACGAGGAGCTGCTCGGGCTCGCCGAGCGCGGCCAGCTGCGCCCCAATCTCACCGCCCAGGTCCGCCGGATGCTGGCTGCGCCGAAGGCCCGCGCCCTCGTGGATAACTTCGCCGGCCAGTGGCTGCAGATCCGGAGCCTGGACACGGCCGCGCCCGACAAGTCCCTCTTCCCCGACTACGACCTGGCGCTGCGCAGCGCGATGCAGACGGAGACCGAGCTCCTTTTCGAAAATGTCATGCGCCAGGACCGCCCGGTCTTCGATTTCCTGACCGCCGACTATACGTTCGTGAACGCGCGTCTCGCGAAATTCTACGGCCTGCCCGATGTCACCGGCGATGACTTCCAGAAGGTCTCGCTGCAAGGCTCACCGAGGCGCGGCGTGCTCACCCAGGCCAGTGTGCTGACGCTGACCTCGAACCCCACGCGAACCTCGCCAGTGAAGCGGGGCAAGTGGGTGCTGGAAAACCTGCTCGGCACGCCCCCGCCCCCGCCGCCGCCCAACGTGCCGGCGCTGGATGACAAGGACCGCAAGCTCACCGGGACCCTGCGGCAGCAAATGGAGCAGCATCGCGAGAATCCCAATTGCGCGTCATGTCATGCCCGCATGGACCCGATTGGATTCGGGTTGGAAAATTTCGATGCCATCGGTGCCTGGCGCGACAAGGACGGGCAGGTCGCGATCGACCCGGCCGGCAAGCTCACTACCGGTGACAGTTTTGGCGGAGCCGTTGAACTGACGAAGGTTCTCGCCGGCAAGCGGCGCAATGAATTCCTCCACTGTCTCGCGGAAAAAATGCTGACCTATGCGCTCGGCCGGGGCGTGGAAGCCTACGACCGTCCCGCCCTCGACCAGATCGTCAAGGGCCTCGAAGGCAACCAGGACAGGTTCTCCGAGCTTGTCCTTCAGACCGCGACCAGCTTCCCCTTTGTCATGCGCCGGGGAGAAACCGCCCCGGGAGCCCCGGGCAATGTCGCCGGGCAGGACGCCTCCGCATCGCCAACCGAAAAAGACGCCGCTCCAAAAGCCCGGCCGGATCTTCGTTTGACCTCGGTCAGCCCGGCCCTGGCGCCGACGAATCCCCAATTGCGTTCGGATTGATCCCACCTTTCATTCAACGACCCTTTGATCACACCTCAAAACCCCGCTGATTTATGAGCAAGAGTTGGCAAATGCCCCGCCGCACCTTTCTCCGCGGCCTTGGAACGATTGTCGCGCTGCCCGTCTTGGATGCCATGCTGCCCATGAGAGCCCTCGCGGCCATCGGCGGCGGCCCGGCGACCGCCCTGCCCAAGCGCGTCGCCTGGCTCTACGTGCCCCAGGGCAAAAACATGGCGGACTGGACGCCGCAGGTGGTCGGCGAAAATTTCGACCTGCCCATGATCCTGGAGCCCCTGAAGGATTACCGCCGGGACTTCACTATCATCACCGGCCTGGCCAACGAACAGGGCAATTCCCTCGGCGACGGCGGCGGCGATCACGCGCGCGCCTCGGCCAGTTACCTCACGGGCTGCCATCCGCGAAAGACGGCCGGAGCCGACATCAAGGCCGGCATCTCCGTCGACCAGATCGCAGCCAACAAGATCGGCAGCCAGACTCGGCTCCCCTCACTCGAGCTGAGCTGTGATGGCGGGCAGCGCGCCGGATCCTGTGATTCCGGCTACAGCTGCGCGTACCAGTTCAATCTCTCGTGGAAGTCTGAAACCATGCCGGTGAACCCGGAAGTGGACCCGCGCGCCGCCTTTGAGCGGCTGTTCGGCAACGGCGATTCCGCCCGTTCCAAGGAGGCCAGCGCCAAGCGTTCCCTCTACAACAAGAGCGTGCTCGACTTCGTGCTCGACGATGCCAAGCGGCTCGGGAACGACCTCGGGTCAACCGACCGCCGCAAGCTCGACGAGTACCTCACCGCCGTCCGGGAGATCGAACAGCGGATCGACCGGGCGGAAAAATTTCCGCCCAAGGTTCCCGCCGGCGTCAACCCGCCCGAGATGTTCGAAAACTACGAGGAGCAGCTTCGCCTGATGTTCGACATCATGACCCTCGCGTTCCAGACGGACACCACGCGCATCTCGACCTTCATCATGGCGCATGACGGCAGCAACCGGCCCTATCCCTTCATCGGGATCAAGGACGGCCATCACGACCTCTCGCACCACCGCAATGACGAGGAGAAGAAGGCCAAGCTCGCCCAAATCAATCGCTTCCATGTCACGCAGCTGGCCTATTTCATCAACCGCCTGAAATCGATCAAGGAAGGCGACGGCACGCTGCTCGACAACTGCCTCATCAGCTACGGCAGCGGCATCAGCGACGGCAACCAGCACCTCCACGAAAACCTGCCCATTCTCGTCGCCGGCAGCGGCGGCGGCGCCGTCAGGCCCGGCCGGCACGTCCGGGTGGACGACAAGACGCCGTTGACGAACCTGTACCGGTCGATGATCGAAACCGTGGGCGCACCTACGGAGAAGATCGGCGACAGCACCGGCAAGCTGGACAATATTTTTC
This sequence comes from uncultured Opitutia bacterium, assembly GCA_903827245.1. GTDB lineage: Bacteria > Verrucomicrobiota > Verrucomicrobiia > Opitutales > Opitutaceae > CAIUWA01. Next base: position 55,209 of record CAIKHO010000007.1, on the reverse strand, counting down.
GTCACGCCGTCTAGGAATTCCCCGCGAGCACCCGCACCGGTTTCGCCTGATTCTCGTCCGAGATCAGGCCGGTGCCAGTGACGACGGGCTCGGATTCCGCTGCAAAGAACTACTCCTCGGGCCTGATCCCGCCCGCGGTTCAAGCGGCGCGGAACAAGCCGCCAAAAAAATCATGACCGACCAATTCCCGCCGCCGCCCGCCAACGTGGAGAACCGCCAGCGGTTCCTCCCCCTGCTGCTGGTGCTGTTCGTCGGCAGCGGCTGTTCCGCGCTGATTTACGAGATCGTCTGGTTCCAGCTGCTGCAATTGGTGATAGGCTCCTCCGCGGTTTCACTCGCGGTCCTGCTCGGAACCTTCATGGGCGGAATGTGCCTGGGCAGCCTCCTATTGCCCCGCCTGGTTTCGCTCCAGCGGCATCCCTTGCGCATCTATGCCCTGCTTGAACTCGGCATCGGGATCGTGGGCATCGCCGTCCTGTTCGGGATGCCTTCCATTGACCGGCTGTATGCTGCCACGGTCGGCCCCGGTTTTGCCGGCATTTTCTGGCGCGGAGCCGTCGCCGCCCTGTGCCTCCTCCCGCCCACCCTGCTCATGGGCGCAACGCTACCCGCCATCGCGCGGTGGGTGGAGACCACGCCCCGCGGGATTTCCTGGCTGGGTTTCTTTTACGGGGGCAACATCGCCGGGGCCGTCTTCGGGTGCCTCCTTGCCGGATTCTACCTGCTGCGGGTTCATGACATGGCCACGGCCACTTATGTGGCAGCCGCCGTCAACGTGGCCGTTGCGCTCGTTGCTTTCTGCCTCGCGTCACTTACCCCACGGGCCGCGACCGCCGATGAGCAAACCGCGCCCCAGTCCACACCCGCGCCAGGATTTGGCGCGGTGCACCTCACCATCGCTCTCTCCGGCCTGTCCGCCTTGGGCGCCGAGGTGGTCTGGACCCGCCTGCTTTCCCTGATGCTGGGCGCCACGGTCTACACCTTTTCCATTATTCTCGCGGTGTTTCTGCTGGGACTGGGACTCGGCAGTAGCGTGGGGTCGTTCATGTCCCGGCAGCTGAAGTCCCCGCGATTCGCCCTGGGTTGCTGCCAGGTGCTGCTCACCCTGGCGATCTCGTGGACGGCCTACATGATCTCGGTGTCGCTTCCCTACTGGCCGATCGATCCGGGCCTCTCGTCCAGCCCGTGGCTTAACTTCCAGTTCGATCTCGCGCGGTGCATGTGGGCCATTCTTCCCCCCGCCTGCCTGTGGGGTGCCAGCTTTCCGCTGGCCCTGGCCTCCGTAGCCTCGCCCGGGCAGGATCCCGGCCGGCTCGTGAGTCGGGTCTACGCGGCCAACACCGTAGGCGCGATCATCGGCGCGATTGCGTTCAGCGTTTTCTTGATTTCGGCCGTGGGCACACAGCAGGCCCAGCGCATCCTGATCGGCCTGTCTGCCGTGGCGGCCCTCGTGGCGCTGCTCCCGCGCACGAAGCTCCTCTCCGAATCCCCGGACCAGGATGACACTTGGCGCAAATCCCGGGCCTGGTCCACCGTCGCTCTGCTCGCGGTGGCCGGCCTTGCGGTGGGACTCGCCCTGCGGATACCCAAGATTCCATGGGGCGTCATTGCCTATGGCCGTTATCTTCCCGGCTGGTCCAGCGAGATACGTTCGGGAGGATCGAAGGTTCTGTTTGTCGGCGAGGGCATGAATTCGTCCGTGGCCGTCACGGAACTCAGTTCCGGGGTGAGAAATTTTCACGTCAGCGGCAAGGTCGAGGCCTCCAGCGAACCCCAGGACATGCGCCTCCAGCGCATGCTCGGGCATATCCCCGCCCTGCTGCATCCCAAGCCCAAGTCCATCCTCGTGGTCGGCTGCGGAGCCGGCGTGACCGCCGGCTCCTTTGTGCTGCACCCGGATGTCGAGCGGGTCGTCATCTGCGAGATCGAGCCGCTGATTCCCCAGGTGGTCGCCCAGTTTTTCGGCCCGCAAAATTACAATGTCGTGCACGATCCCCACGTGACGGTCCATTACGACGATGCCCGGCATTACATTCTCACCACCCCGGACAAATTCGACATCATCACCTCCGATCCGATCCATCCCTGGGTCAAGGGCGCGGCCACGCTCTATTCCGAGGAGTATTTCGAGCTCTGCAAAAAGCACCTGAATCCGGGCGGGATTGTCACCCAATGGGTGCCGTTGTATGAGAGCAACAACGATGCGGTGAAGAGCGAGATCGCCACCTTCTTCAAGGTCTTCCCGAACGGCGTCATCTGGAGCAACGACAACAGCGGCGTCGGTTACGACTTGGTCCTGATGGGCCAGGTCGAGCCGATGAAAATCGACGCGGACGAGCTGCAGGGGCGGCTCGAGCGGCCTGAGTACGCCAAGGTCGCCGCCTCGCTCAACGAGCTGGGATTCGGTTCGGCGGTCTCGCTTCTTTCCACCTACGGGGGCGAAGCCTCCGACCTTGGCCCGTGGATGAAGGATGCGGAAATCAACCGCGACCGGAACCTCCGCCTGCAATATCTGGCCGGCATGGGGTTGAACTCGGTGAAGAGCGGCAGCATTTACGCTGACATCCTCGTCTACCGGAAATTCTCCGACCAGCTCTTCACCGGTTCGGGCGAGCGCAAGGAAGCCCTGCGCGAGGCCTTGAAACCGGCGCCACCAAAGCCCTGAGGTCCGCTGCGATTCGATGAGTGGAGTGCATTCCCTGGATTGGATGCAGGAGCCTGCTTGCAGGCGATTGCCGTAACGGAACGGCATCCCGTTCCGCGGTGAGCCTGATAGTGGCTCCGCCACGAATCGCCTGCCAGCAGGCTCCTGCCACGGAACGAGCGCGACTCAGCTCAGGTCGCGGATCGACCCGAACTCGGGATCGAACAACCGGCGGTAGGTGCGCACGATCATGCCATCGGTCAGGCCCGCGAGCCAGTCGCAGATTTGCCGGGCTTTGCCGGCGGGAGTGACCTCGGCTTCGATCAGGCGCCCCACCCGGGGCGGCAGGATGTTGATCACCCGCGACTCCTTTTCGACATAGTTGCGCCAGCAGGAGTCCCACAGGTCGAACAGCACCCGGCGGGCCTTGTGCTCCATCTGCTGGAGTTGCGGGCTCTCGAAAATGATGTCGTTGGCCATTTTCTTGAAAAACTGCGCCTCGCGCTCGGCCTCCGGTGCCACCACCAGCTCGAAGCGGTAGCGGTTGGTCAGGTCACCCATGAAGCTTGATCTTTCCCGCAGCCGGCAGGCCGTGATGAAACCGCCGATCTTGGCCGAAAAAACGTTTTCCAGGCGGTCGCCCCGGATCGCGTTGAACAGTTGGTCGAGGAGCCGCTGCTGCTCCGCCCCGATGGCCTCCCCCGACGCCCACGCCTCGATCCGGTCGGGGGTAAGGAAGCCTGCCTTCACGCCGTCGACGATGTCATTGAGCGAATACGCGGCATCGTCGGCCCAGTCCATGATCTGGCACTCCACGCTTTTGAACGCGTTCAACCGGTCGCCCGCATGCAACTCGACCGGGATCGGGACGCCGCCAAAGACAAATGTACGCACGGCGGCCTGGGGACCATAGAGGAAGTGATTCTGGGGCGGGCGGGCGAATTCGCTGAAGAGTTTCTTGTATTTCAGAACCCCGTCCAGCAGCGCCCGCGTCGCCTGCATGCCCCGGACACCGGCCTCGTTCTCATAGATCGTTTCAGTCAAAAGGTGCAGCGTCTGCGCATTGCCCTCAAACCCGCCCCACGGGGTCATGAGCTCCTGCAGGGTGCGCTCGCCCGAATGCCCGAAGGGCGGATGGCCGAGATCATGCGCCAGGCACACGGCCTCCACCAGGTCGCCGTCGATGTAGAAGTCGGCCTCCATCGGACCTCCCTGCGAGCGGAGGAAATGACAGATCGAGCGGCCGATTTGCGCCACCTCCATGGAATGGGTCAGGCGGGTGCGGTAGAAATCGTACTCGCCCGAGAGAAAGACCTGGGTCTTCGACTGCAGCTTGCGGAAGGCCTGCGCGTGGATGATGCGATCGCGGTCGATTTGAAATGCACTGCGATAGTCGGTCTTGCGTTCACCACCCAGCGTCTCGCTGTCAAAGGCGTTGTAGAAGCGGTTGGCCATCGGATTTGGCTTCGACACGAATGCCAACGGCCACACGATGCAAACACTTAGAGCCCGAAAAATGAGCCTGACCCTTCCCTCGCCGGTCCTCCGACGTCTCGAGCAAGCCGCGCGAAAAGCCGCCGCGGCCGCCTACGCGCCCTATTCCAAATTCCGCGTGGGCGCGGCCGTGCTGGCCGGTTCAGGGAAAATCTTCACCGGCTGCAACGTCGAGAACGCCTCCTATGGCCTCTGCAATTGCGCGGAGCGCACCGCCCTGTTCGCGGCCGTGGCCGCCGGTGAACGCCGGATCAAGGCCGTGGCCGTCTACACGCGGACCGCCGCGCCCACCGCACCCTGCGGCGCGTGCCGTCAGGTGATCAACGAATTCGGACCCCGGGCCCTCATCATCAGTATTGGCAACGGCCGGAAACGCCTTGAGACGACCCTGGACCGCCTGCTGCCCGCCGCTTTCGGCCGCAAGAACCTGAAGTAGGCCGTGGGCCGGCTGGCGCCCTCTACCCCGCCCGGCCGCCAATGGCATCGCGTACCGCGGCCAGGATCTGGTCCCTTGGCACGTTATGCTCGCTGCGCTCCGTCAAGTCGCGAAATTTCACGACGCCCTTGGCCAGTTCGTCCGCCCCATAAATCAGGGCCAGTTTCGCCCCTGAATCGGCCGCGGCCTTGAATTGCTTGCCGAAGGCCACTTCCTTGAGCGGGTACTCGACGCGAAACCCGGCTGCCCGCAACGCGTGGATGCCGGCAAACGCCGCCCGCCGCTCCGCTTCGCCGCCAATGACACAGTAAACATCCGGCGCCTGCACCAAATTCGGGGTCAACCCTCTTTGCTCCAGCAGCAGGGCAAAGGTCATGTCCCCGATGGCAAACCCCACCGCGGGCAGCGCCGGGCCGCCCAGCTTTTCGACCAGGTCGTCATAGCGGCCACCCCCTGCCAGGGCCCGCAATTCGCCCTTGCGGTCAAAAGCCTCGAAGACAAACCCGGTATAGTAGGCCAGCCCGCGCACCACGCCGAGGTCCACCTCGATGAAACGCGCCAGCCCCATCGCCTCGAGACCGCCGAGAAGCTTGCGCCAATCCGCGAGCCGCGCGGTGATTTTTTCCGCCCCGGGCGCACCCAGAATTCGTTCAAGTTCCGACAGCGATTTGACGTGCAGGAACGCCAGGACCTTCTCCTTGACCGCCGCATCCAGCGGCCCGAATTGCTCGGTGTAGGCCTTGAAGGCCTCATCCCCATATTTCTCATGGCGGTCCACGGCCCCCAGCACCCCGCGGATGCGGGCGTCGTCGAGGCCAAGCGTCTCGAGATAGTAGAACCACAGGTTGCGGTCACTCAGGCGCACGTAAAAATCCTGCTCCGTCAAACCGAACGCGCCCAGGCATTGGATCAGCAGCGCGATCAGCTCGATCTCGGCCTCCGGTCCGGGCTCGCCAAATATGTCGGCATTAAACTGGTGGAAGCAACGCCCGCGGCCCTTTTGCATCCGCTCGTAGCGATAAAACTCCGCGATGCTGAACCATTTGATCGGGCGCTTGAGCGCGCTGGCCCGGGCCCCGACCAGCCGGCACACGGTCGGCGTCATTTCCGGCCGGAGCGCCACCTCGCGGCCACCCTTGTCCGTGAAGCTGAAAAGCTGGTTCTCGATCTCCTCCCCCGACTTGGCCTTGTAGAGTTCCAGGGGTTCCAGCACGGGAGCGTCATATTCGGCAAAGCCAAACGCATTCGCGGTCTGCCGCCAAAGCCGGAAAATATGACTCCGGCGGATGAGATCCTCGGGGTAAAATTCGCGGAAGCCGGGCAGGGTCTGAAACGTTGCCATGGAAACCGCCACGTTGCGAAGCGTGCGGGCGCAGGGCGAATCATTTTTGCCGGCACGCAACCGGCACCCAACGGACACTGCCACCGCTTACAGGAGCGTGGTGAGATCGAGCTTGGCGAGCTGCTGCTTGAGGATCTTGCCCGACTTGAACTTCACCACGGCGCGCTGGGGAATCACGACCTCAGCCTCGGGCTTGTTGGGATTGCGGCCGATGCGCTGCTTGCGCACCTGCACTTCCAGCACGCCAAAATTGCGCAGCTCAACGTTGCGGCCGGCGGCCAGCGCGTTCTGGATGATATCGAGAGTGCGCTGCACCGTTTCAACGACCTGCTTTTGCGGGAAGTTTGTCTTCTTGTAGATTTCGAGCACGATCTCGCGTTTTGTGAGATTGGTGGACATGGGGGATTTCTCCTATTTGGTAAAATTTCCTAACTCAGTCTAAACCTTTCTAAACCTTAATCTACTTTTAAGTTACTTGCGTATGCAGGACTACGTCAACCCATTATGGCCAATCGCTTTTTAAAAGCCCGTGAAACTTAGCCCGATATCGGCCTCGCTTCACGACAGATCCGCTTACCAGTGATAAGTTCCTCCTTCTCTTGCACTCCTTGGTCCACGGCAATGCTTACACGCCCAAGGGCGTGACGAAAGCTTGCCTCTATCCTTCCCATGCCTGATCCCGATGCCATCAACGCCATGTTCGCGAGGGTGGCTCGACGCTACGATTTGGCTAACCACCTGCTGAGCGGTGGGATGGATCTATGGTGGCGGCGGCGGTTGGTGATGGCTGTGCGCCGTCATTCACCGCGGGACGTGCTGGATCTGGCCACCGGCAGCGGCGACGTGGCATTCGCCTTGGCTCGCGGTCTGCCACCAGGTATTCCGATCAATGGGATGGATTTCTGCCAGCCCATGCTCGACGAGGCGGTCCGCAAAAAAACCGCCGCCGGCCCTGATTCACCGTACTCCGCCGTGACCTTTCATCAGGGCGACGGACTCGCGCTTCCGCTGGCTGATGAGTCATTCGATGTCGTGACCATTTCCTTCGGCCTGCGCAACATGGCCGACCGCGCAAAGGCCCTTTCTGAAATGCGACGCGTGCTCCGCCCGGGCGGCCGGCTTTTCGTCCTCGAATTCTCCCAGCCTGCGGCGTGGTTCCGTCCGTTATATTTTTTCTACCTGGGAAAATTCGCCCCCCGGCTCGCCGGATTGGTCACGGGAGTGTCCTCGGCCTACGATTATCTCTGCAGTTCGATCGAGCAGTTTCCGGATCGCGCAGCCTTGGCAGCAGAGTTTCGACGGGCCGGTTTTGCCCGCGTCACGGATCAAGGCCTGACGCTGGGCATCGTGGCCCTGCACGAGGCAACGAAATAAGAAATCCCGGGCCGATCCGCGCCTCAGCCAGAAACCCGCGCATTTACGCGAAGGACTTGCCGCAGCCGCAGGTGCTCTGGGCGTTCGGATTCTTGATCTCAAAGCCCTTGCCGTGCAGGCCGTCATCGAAGTCGACCGCCGAGCCCTGCAGATAGGACAGGCTTGCCGGATCGATCAAGATCTGGACGCCTTCGCTCTCGAGTTCGTTGTCGCCGTCCTTTGGGATATCGAAGGACATGCCGTATTGAAAACCCGAGCAGCCACCACCCTCGACAAAGATCCGGAGTCGCTTCTCCACTGAGCCGAGCTCGGTGCGCATGGCGCTCACGCGTTGCGCGGCGCGGGGCGTAAGGGTGATCATGTCGTGAAGGTTGGCTCCCCTCGCACGCGTGTCAAATGTTCGGCTGCAAATTTCGTGCCAATGATCATTTGCATACTTGCCAGCACCCCATCGCTGCCTTTTTGTGGGCGGCGTGGCGGCGATAAAACACATTTTTAACGAGATCCATTACGAGATGGTGCACAAGGTTGCCGAGGGCGGCATGGGGGTTGTCTACGAGGCATTTCAGCGTGGGGCGGGCAACTTCAAGAAGGTCGTCGCGGTAAAGCTGATCCGCGAGGAGTACTCCGCCATCGAGGAGTTCCAGAAGAACTTCATCGGCGAGGCCCGCCTGGTGGCCGATCTCATTCATACCAATATCGTCCAGACCTATCACCTCGGCCAGGTCGGCGGCCAGTATTTCATGGTCATGGAATTCGTCCGGGGGGGTGAACCTCGAGCAGTTCCTGGAACGCCATCGTGCGCTCCGCCGCACGATGCCGATCGACATCGCGGCCTTCATCGTGTCGCGGATTGCGCGCGGGCTCACCTACGCCCACCAGAAGCGGGACAGCGAGGGTCGGCTGCTCGGGATCGTCCACCGCGATATCGGCCCGAAGAACGTGATGATTGCGTATGAGGGAGACGTGAAGCTCACGGACTTCGGCATCGCGAAGGCCCTTGACCTCATGTACAACGAGGAAGGCAAGGTGATCGCGGGCAAGGACGAGTATCTTTCGCCCGAGCAGGCCAGCTACGCCGTGACAGATGCGCGTGCCGACCTCTTTCCGCTGGGCATTGTCCTGACCGAATTGCTCCTCGGCCGGAACATCTTCCGGGCCACGGACCGGGCGCAATCGCGCCGCAACATCCTGTCCATGCCGATCCCGCAGTTTTCAAAGCTGCGGCCGGATATCGACCCCAAGCTCGAGGCCATCATCCAGAAGGCATTCCAGCGCGACCGCGAAAAGCGCCATCAAAGCGCCTACGAAGTGCTGAACGAACTCGAGATGTATCTCTATAGTGACCGGTACGGCCCCACGAACGAAAAGCTCGGCGTTTACCTCAAGGAAATCATGGGCCACGACGAGCCGATTGCCGCCTCGCTTTCTTCCCGCCCCCCCACCGCGATCTCCTGACCCATGACCACCGTCATAGTCCAAATCGTCCATGAGCGGGCCCGGATTTAGCCAAGACCTTCGCCAACGCCAATCGCAGTCTCTTATCCTCGCGCCGCAACTGCGGCAGTCGCTCAAGATTCTGCAGGTTGCCGCGCTGGACCTGCGTTCCGTCATCCAGGAGGAACTGCAGGCCAATCCCACGCTTGAAGAGCTCCCGATGGAGGGCGTGAGCCTCGACAAGGAGCGCGACGACACGGAGAAGTCCGGGGCGGACGCAAATTCCCCGGCCGATTCCGACACATCGGAAAATCGCGAGGAAATGGATTTTTCCAAGGAATTCGAGATCCTCAACAAGCTCGACGAAGACTGGCGCGACCACATGGCCAGCGCCGGCGGGGCGCAGCCCTTCACCACGGAGGATGCGGAGAAACGGCAGCATTTCTTCGATTCGCTGGTCACTGAAACCTCGCTGCAGGAGCATCTCATGCAGCAGGCCGAGCTGGCCGATCTTTCGCCCCAGGCGCTCGATGCCATGCGCTACCTCGTCGGCAGCCTCGATGACCGCGGGTTCCTCGCCCAGACCCCGGCCGACCTCGCGCTGCAGACCGGGTTGCCGCTGGAGGCTGTACAGGAGGCGGTCAAACTCCTGAAAACATTCGATCCGGCCGGCATCGGCGCCCGTGCCCTCGAGGAGTGTCTGCTCATGCAGCTCGCCGCCAAGGGCCGGAAGGAATCAATGGCCGCGCGCATCGTGCGCGATCACTTTGAGCTGCTCTCGCGCCGCCGCATCCCGGAAATCGCCCGCAAGCTCGGGGCGCATGCCGACGACGTCCAGGTCGCCATCGAGGAGATCGGCTCGCTGGACCCCGCGCCCGGCCGCCGTTTCGCCGAGGACAACAACCGGATCGTCGTGCCCGACGTCACGGTCGAGAAGGACGGCGACAAATGGGTCATCTCGCTCAACAACGATTATATCCCCCGGCTGCGCATTTCGAACACGTACCGCGAGCTGATCGCCAAGGGCACCCTTTCCAAGCAGGAACGCGATTACCTTCGCGAGCGGATCCGGTCGGGCAAGTTCCTCATCAATTCCATCGAGCAGCGCCAGCAGACGATCGAGCGCATCACCCGGGAAATCATCAAGGTCCAAGAGGCATTCTTCGAGGGCGGCGTCTCACAGTTGAAGCCGCTCACGATGACGCAAATTGCCGACGTGGTCGGGGTCCACGAGACGACTGTCAGCCGCGCCATCGCCAATAAATTCATCAAGACCCCGCACGGGGTCTTCGACCTGAAATTCTTTTTCACGCCGGGTTACCAGGCCGACAGCGGCGCCTCGGTCTCCAACAAGAGCGTCAAGGAAATGATCCATGACCTCATCGCCACCGAGGACCGCTCGAAGCCGTTCAGCGACCAGGAGATCGTGGCCAAGCTGCAGGAAAAGGGCATCAACATCGCGCGGCGCACCGTTGCCAAGTACCGCGAGGAACTCGGCCTGCTGCCAAGCAACCTGCGCCGGGATTACACCTGATCAGGCGAGGGTGAGTCCGGGGTTGATCCGCAGGCCCATGCCCTGTTCCTTGGCCGGGTTGTCCCGATCCGCCCAGGCGGAAAATGCGATCATGCCGGCATTGTCCCCGGTGTGCCGCGGTGCCGCCGGCAAAAACGCCACCCCTTGCTCGCGGGCCAGCCGATCCAGGCTCATCCGCAGCACCCGGTTGTTCGCCACCCCACCGGACAACCCGAGGCTGCGAAATCCCCCTTCACCGCGTTCAAGGGCAAGGCCGGCCTTTCGGGCCAGCGCATCAACCACCGCCTGCTGATAGCTCGCGCAAAGATCCGCCAGCCGCGCCTGAATCTGCTCCATGGGCATTTTTTCGAGAAGGTAGCGCAGGCTCGTCTTCAGGCCGGAAAAACTGAAATCCAGTTCATCCCGCCGGCCGATCCCGCGAGGGAAGTCAAACGCATCCGCCCGCCCGTTGAGCGCCAGCTGCTCGATGAGCGGTCCGCCGGGATAACCCAGCCCCAGTAGCTTCGCCCCTTTGTCGAGTGCCTCGCCTGCCGCGTCATCGCGCGTGCCGGCCAGCGTCGTGATCCTGCGCCCGGCATCCAGGATGAAGAGCAGGGTGTTTCCACCTGACACAATCAGGCCCAGGTGAGGCAGCAACGTGTCCAGCCGTCCCTCAAACTGACCCGGCGCCTCGGCATGGACCCCGATAAACGGCGACCAGGCGTGAGCCCGCAGGTGGTTTACTCCCGTCACCGGCACGTGAAGCGCCAGCCCCAGGGATTTCCCCGCGGCCACACCGATGGCCAGGCAGGCTGCCAAACCGGGCCCATGGGTCACAGCCACCTCCGCGACCAGCCCAAACTCCACCTCCGTGCGCGCCCTTTCGATCAGGGGGCCGAAATGCCTGAGATGCTCGCGCGTCGCAAGATCGGGCACCACGCCTCCATGACGCTCGTGGAGCGCCATCTGGCTGTGAATCCATTCACCGGCCACGCCATGCCGTGGATCAAAGGCCGCGACCGCCGTTTCATCGCAGGAACTTTCGAGCGCCAGGATCATCCGGCGTCAATGTATGACCGGCCCGGCCAGACGGCCGGCGAAAATCCCGACCCCCTTCAAGACGTCAACCGCCGCCTGCAACTGCCGGTCCTCGATCGGGGTGAATTCAAATCGTTCCGCAAATTCCTTCGGGGCGGTCACGTCGGAGCGCGCCCGCTGCAGGCGAAGCTTGCTGTCCTCGGCGGGCGTCATCACGACCTCCACCTGCGGCTCAATGCCCTTCTCATGGATGCTCACGCCGCTCGGCGTGTAATAGCGGGCCGTCGTCAGGCGCAGGCCCTCGCCGTTCTTGAGCTTGAAGACCGACTGGACGGAGCCCTTGCCAAAGGAGCGCTCGCCGACAATCACGGCGCGGCCCGTGTCCTTGAGCGCCCCGGCGACGATCTCCGCAGCGCTCGCGCTCCCCGCATTGATCAGCACGGCCATGGGCAGCTTGATCGGTTCGCCCTTGGCCTCGGACCGGTAGTCATCGCGATCGTCCGCCTTGCGGCCCTGAGTGTAGACGATGAGTTCGCCCTTCCGGAAAAAGGGCTCGGCCACGTCCACCGCCGCATCGAGCAGGCCGCCGGGATTATTTCGCAGGTCGAGGACAAGGCTTTGCGCACCGTCGGCCAAAAGGCGGTCCAGCGCCCGGCCAAACTCCTCCCCGGTGTGCTCCGAAAACTCCGTCAGCTGGAGATAGCCCACTCCTCCCGGCAGCACGTGCACATCGCGCACGCTTTCAACCTTGATGATTTCGCGCACCAGCGTCAGGTCGAAGGTCTTCCCGGTCCCGGGACGGAAGAGACTCACGTTGACCTTCGTGCGCGGGAGGCCCCGGAGCTGGTCGACGACCGCGTTCATGGTCGCGCCTTTTTCCACCGGCTTGCCGTCCACGCGCACAATCTCGTCTCCACGCAGGATGCCGGCGCGTTCGCCCGGCGTGCCGGCGATAGGGGCGATGACCACAACGCGGCCTTGGCGGATCTCCACCTGGATGCCGATGCCGCCGAACTTCCCGCTCATCTCCTCCTCCATCTCGCGGTAATCGCTCGACTCGAGAAACTCCGAGTGCGGGTCCAGCGACTCGATCATGCCGTGCAGCGCGGATTTGGTCAGCTTGTCGATATCGGCTTCCTTGCCATCCACGTAGTTCTCATTCACCAGTTGCAGCACCTCGCGCATGTAATCCGACGAGCGATCAAGGTCGCGGTGGCCGAACCATCCCCAGGCCAGAGCCGAGTGCGTGGCCGCGAGCGTGAGGCCAAACCCGACTGAAACCCCGGCGATGACCGCAAGAATGCGTTTGATCATGCCACCGACAGTGGTCATCCGCTTCATTTTGTAAATGGGTTCGTCAGCCATACCAGCGACCGGGGACGGTGCAGCGGATTTTCTCGGGGTCTTCCGCGCGCACGCGGATCCGGCCGGAACCATGACGTTCGCACGCTTCATGGAATTGGCGCTCTACCATCCCGCGGTTGGCTATTACCGTCGGTCGCAGCCGCGCGTTGGCTATGGCGCCGGAACGGATTTTTTCACGGCCAGCACGAGCGGCCCGCTGTTCGGCGAACTCGTTTCCGCCGCCACGGTCACGCTGCTCGGCAGGCGAAACCCGTCAGAATATGCCTTCATCGAAATCGGCGCCGAGCCCGGGCGCAGTGTGCTGGCCGGGGTCGACCATCCCTTCGGTGCCGTAACCACCCTGCGTCAGGGCGATTCGCTCGAATTTACCGGTCCGTCCGTGATCTTTTCGAACGAGCTGTTCGATGCCCAGGTCTTTCACCGCTATGTTTTTCGCCGTGGCCGATGGATCGAGCTGGGGGTCACCCTCCAAACATGCCAGCTCGTCGAGATCGAACTTGAAACCATTCCGTCCCCGTTGCTGCCGCCCTCAGCCCCCGAAGGTTACATTTTCGACGCCCCTCTGGGTGCATTGGCTCTGGCCGAACGCATTGCGTCGCTTCCATGGACCGGGCTCTTCCTGGCTTGCGATTATGGCCGGGCCTTCCACGAACTCGCGGAAAATTATCCCGGCGGCACAGCCCGGGCTTACTTCCGGCACACCCAATCCAATGATCTGCTCGCCCGCCCGGGCGAACAGGATCTTACCTGCCACGTGTGCTGGGACTGGCTGGCTGGCGCCCTCGTCCGGCGAGGCTTTGCCGGGCCCGTGATCGAATCGCAGGAGTCCTTTTTTGTGCGCCATGCCGCCGATTTCATCGCGGGCGTCTCCTCGGCCGAAGCGGCCGATTTCAGTCCGAAAAAACTCTCCCTCCTCCAGCTCCTGCACCCCTCCCACCTCGGCCAGAAATTCCAGGTGCTGCATGCCTGCCGGGAATAATCCCGGATTTAAAATTCCCCTTGCTTCACCCTTGCGCCGCCCTTTACTAATTAACCTTTAATCAAATCGAAATCATCATGTCTAGAATCTGCGCAATCACCGGTAAGCGTCCCGTCAAGGGCAGCATCATCAATCGCAAGGGCCAGTCGAAGAAAAGCGGCGGCATCGGCACCCACGTGACGAGCATCACCAAGCGCAAATTCCGGCCGAACCTGCAGAAGATTCGCATCAAGACCGCCAACGGCGGCACGAAGCGGGTCTGGGTCTCGGTCAAGGCCATCAAGGCCGGGCTCGTCCAGAAGGCCTGAGCACGCCCTTCCCTCTCTCCACCCACGGTCTTGGGCCGTGGGTTTTTTGTGCCCTTTCGGCAAGCTCGTGTCGCCCGACCGGCAGCCGCGAAGTCCTGCAATATCCGTCAGGGTTGAGGCACGGGTATGGGCGCAAGGTCCTCCTTCCACAGCCGGCGGTAGATGGGATTGTCGGGCACCGCGATTCTCCCCACATCGAAATTTCGTTCCTCCACATAATCCAATCCGTAGTGAAACGCGGCCAGTAGGAGCGGATAAGAGAACGCGGTCTTCCGGTGCAGATAGCTGCGGGAATAGGCGAGGTAGTCAATTCCGGCCTCAAGGTTGCGGCGCCATTCCCAGACACCCGGTTCAAATGGGTCCGTCGACACGGCCCGCCACGCCGCCGGCTTGAGCTGAAGCAGGCCGCAGGCGCTGCCATTGCGGGCCTGCGGGTCAAAATTGGACTCGGCCGCCACCAAGGCATAGACAAACGCCGGATCGATCCGGTAGCGCGCGGCGGGCGCCTGGATTGCGGTCCAAATTTCTGTTCGCGTTGGAGGTTGCACGGTCGCGGCCGGGTCCAAACGACGGCTGCACCCGCTCAGCGCGAGCACGACCGACAACATCACGATCGCCTTCATGTCCGCCCCTAGAGCGCGCGGAAAACAACAGCGGCGTTCTGGCCGCCGAAACCCAGGTTATTGCTCAGGACTGTCCGGACGTTGCCCGTCCGGGCCGTATTGGGCACATAATCCAGGTCACAATCCGGGTCCGGCTCTACCAGGTTGATGGTGGGTGCAATCCGGCCGGTCTGGATGGTTTTGGCACAGATGACGGACTCGATGCCCCCTGCCGCACCCAGCAGATGGCCCGTCATGGACTTGGTCGAGCTGATCGCCAGCTTGGCGGCATGGTCGCCGAAAACCTTCTTGATCGCCAGGGTCTCAAACTTGTCGTTGTAGGGCGTGCTGGTGCCATGGGCATTGATGTAGTCGATCTGTCCGGGCTCGACCCCGGCGCTGGCCAGCGCGCGCTTCATGGCCATCGAGAGCCCCTTGCCCTCCGGGTCAGGCTGCGTGATATGAAAGGCGTCGCAGGTCGCCGCATAGCCGGCGAGTTCGCAATAGATTCGGGCACCCCGGGCCTGCGCGTGCTCCAGTGATTCGAGCACCAGCACACCCGCTCCCTCGCCCATGACAAAGCCGTCGCGCTGCGCATCAAACGGGCGGCTCGCATGCGCCGGATCGTCATTGCGCGTGCTCATGGCCTTCATCGAGCAAAAGCTGGCGTAGGAAAAAGGCGTGATCGCCGCCTCGCTGCCGCCTGCAATCATGACATCGGCATCGCCACGCCTGATGGTATGCGCCGCCTCGCCCAAGGCATGCGAAGCCGTGGCACAGGCGGAGACCACGCCGAAATTCGGTCCCCGCGCGCCAAATTCTATGGCAACAAGACCCGAGCACATGTTGCCGATGAGGGACGGAATAGTGAACGGGGAAACCTTGCGCGGACCCCGCTCGAAAAGGACCTTGAGCTGCGTCTCATAGGTGAGCATGCCGCCAATGCCGGAACCGATGATAACCCCCACGCGATCCCCATCCTCCCCGTTCATCTCCAGCCCGGAATCGCGCACGGCCTGTTTGGCGGCGACAAACCCAAAGTGGGTGTAGCGGTCATTGCGCCGCGCCTCCTTCGCATCCATGTGCTGCGTGACATCCCAGTCGCGCACCTCGGCGCCGATCTGGCAGGCGAAATCACGGGGATCGAAATGCGTCACACGGTCAACGCCGGGCCGTCCCGCCAACAAGCTGGCCCAGAATGCCTCGACGTCATGGCCGAGCCCATGAACCACGCCCAAGCCCGTGATAACGACGCGACGGGGGACCGGGGATGACGTTTCCATTTGTGGTGGTACGGCGTGGCAATCAGGTCGCTTCCAAGAACAAAAAAGGCGCTCCGGCCGCAACCCCACAAGTGGGCCGGGCGGGGCGCCGAAAATCTAAACGGGAACCGGACTTATTTGGCTCCCGCCTTGCCCTTGATATAGTCGATCACTTGGCCGACCGTCTGGAGTTTTTCGGCATCGGACTCGGGAATTTCGCCCTTAATCTCGTCCTTGAACTCCTCCTCAAAAGCCATGATCAACTCGACGGTGTCGAGCGAATCTGCGCCAAGATCGTCGAGAAATGAAGCCGTGGGTGTGATTTGCTCCTCGTTAACATTAAGCTGGTTAACGATAATCTCTTTGACGCGCTGTTCGATGGTTTTTTGGTCGGCCATGGATGGTAAATTCGGGTGATTTGGAGGGTTCACATCGTCATGCCGCCGTCAACGGTAAAAACTTGACCGGTAATGTATCCCGCTTCTTCGGAGCATAGAAAAGCCGTCATGTTCGCGATATCGGCCGCCTCCCCAAAACGCTTGAGGGGGACCGTTTCGAGGATCTTGGCCGAAACCTCGGCGTTGTTCACGAATTCAGTCGTCATGTCGGTCTTGATGAACCCCGGGGCCACCGCGTTGGAGGTGACATTGCGGGACGCGAACTCCCGGGCGAGCGTCTTGGTCAGGCCGATCATGCCGGCCTTGGCGGCGGAATAGTTCGCCTGACCGGCGTTGCCCATGATTCCACTGACCGAGGCGATGTTGATGATTCGGCCCCAGCGGGCCCGCGCCATCGGCCGGGCAATGTGCTTGGTCCAATGAAAGCAGCTGGTGAGATTGGTCTGGATTACGGAATCCCAGTCGTCCTCGCTCATCCGGAAGAGCAGTCCGTCGCGCGTAATGCCCGCATTGTTGACCAGGATGTCGATCACCGGGAACTCGCCCAGCAGCTGTTCGGCCGCCTTGGCAATGGCCGCGCCATCGGCGACATCGACCGCCAGTGCCTTCGCTTTGCCGCCGGCGGCAACGATGCTCGCGGCGGCCGCGCCGCAGGAATCGGCAGACTTCGAGACACAGATAACGGTGACACCCTGTCTGGCCAGGGTTTCGGCGATGGCCTTGCCGATGCCACGACCCGCTCCGGTGACAAGTGCTGTGCGATTATTGAAAGTCATAAAAATCGATGGTGGAACCAAGCAGAAGTCAGGAGTCAGGAATCAGGAGCACAAGCGGAAACATCCGCGCCGCCGGGCGGACAGCCGGTTCAGTACACGTCACGCTGGTAGCGTTTTTCCTTTTTCATCTGCTTCACATACTCGGCCGCTTGCTCCGGGGCCATGCCACTTTGCTGCATGACGATATCATGCAGCGCCGTGTCCACATCCTTGGCCATGCGTTTCGCATCGCCGCAAACATAGAAGTAGGCCCCGGCCTGCAGCCATGCCCACAACTCGGCCGCGCTTTCCCGCATGCGGTCCTGGACATAGACCTTGAGCAGCTGGTCGCGTGAAAATGCAGTGTCCAGGCGCGCGAGACTGCCTTGGGCGAGGCATTGCTGCCATTCGTCCTCGTAGAGAAAATCCGTCGCGCGGTGCTGGTCGCCGAAAAACAACCAGTTCCGGCCTTTCGCCCCGCTTGCGACGCGATCCTGCACGAACGCCCGGAATGGCGCGATCCCGGTCCCGGGCCCGATCATGATGCAGTCCTTCGCACCGTCCTCCGGCGGGCCAAAATGCGAGTGCGAGACAAAGACCGGTGCCGGGGTGATGCCGACGAGGGCGCGTTCCGCGAGGAAGGTGGAGCAAACCCCCACGCGATCCCGGCCGTTGGTCTGGTAGCGCACGACCGCGACCGTGAGGTGAATCTCGCCGGGGTAGACCTTGGGCGAGGACGCGATCGAGTACAACCGGGGCATCAGGCGACGCAGATGGTCGGTGAACTCCTGGGGCGTTAACCGGGCGCCGGAAAATTCCGCGAGCAAATCGACAAATGCACGCTGCTCGAGAAACGCGGCCAGCACCTCCTTCGATTCCGGAGCCAGCAGGCCCGCAAGTTTCGCCCTTTCGTCCGTCCCCGTGGCCTTGGCTGCAAGGCTCTCGACGATCTTCCGCGTCGGACCGGCCAGGGCGAGCCGGGAGGTCAGGGCTTCGCGCAAGGAAACGGGGGCCGGTGCCTTGGGCAGCATCACCAGCTCGTCGCCAGTTGCGCCCAGTAACTGCAGAATCTCATCCACCTCTTGCGGCCGGTTGGAGGCAAACACCCCCAGGGAATCGCCCGCCTCGTAGCGCAAGCCACTGCCCGCCAGGTTTACGACCAAATGACGGGTTTCCTTGACCGAGCCCGGCTTGTTTAGCAGCCGGTTCTCGGTGACCTTGGCCGGAAACGGGTGGTCTTTTGAATAAGCGGAGGCGTCAGCAGTAACAGACATGGCTGCGCCGGATGAAGCGGGACGGAGCGGGCGTGGCAAGTCCGTTTCACTGCGCGAGCTTGCAGCCCGGCCGGATTTCCGGCCCACTCACCGTTTGCCTGATGAACGACGCCGAACCCATCCGTTTGCAGAAGCATCTCGCCGACTCCGGCGTGTGTTCCCGTCGCGCGGCGGAGGCACTCATCGCGCAGGGCGAGGTCTGGGTCAATAGCGCCCGGGCCACCCTCGGCCAGAAAATCACGCCGGGGATCGACAAGGTCACGGTCAGCGGCAAGTCCGTGCGGGCCGCCGCCCAGCCACGGATCACCCTCGCCATGCACAAGCCGCGCGGCCTCATCTGCTCCAACGACGATCCGCACCACGACGAGACGATCTTCACCGTGCTGCCGCGGGAATTCGCCAAGCTGCGTTTTTTCTGCGCGGGCCGCCTCGACAAGGACAGCGAGGGCTTGGTGATCCTCACGACCGACGGCGACCTTGCCCACCGGCTCATGCACCCCTCCAACGTGGTGGTGAAGCGGTATTACGTGGAGCTGAAGCAGTCATTCCCATTTGCCCGCGTGCCTTTGCTCCTCAAGGGCATTCAGTTCGATGGTGAACGGCTCAAGGTCGAGCATGCCGCCCTCGTTAATCCCACGCCGGCCCGCACCTCGACCCAGCTCGATGTGCACATGCATCACGGCAAGAAACGCGAGATTCGGCAGCTTTTCACTGCCCTCGGCTATGACGTGAAGCGCCTGCGGCGTTACCAGATCGGGGCCTTCCCGCTGCGGGGAATCCCATTGCGCGCAATGAAGCAACTTTCTACGAAGGAGATCGAACTCCTGTTTCGCGTCCCCCGGCCCCACGTCCGGGATGCCTCACCGCCCGCCCTTCCCGACCACGATGAAAACTAAAATCCTCGCTGTACTTCTCCTGCTGGCGGCTCCGCTCGGCGCCGCGCCGCTGACCGAGACCACCGCGGTTCACTCGAATCCCGATCTCGCCTCGCCCACCCTCACCTATCTCAAGGCTGGCACCGACCCGGTCGCGACAACTGCGGCGCTTTCCACCACCCCGGCCGGCTGGATGGCCATCGAGCTGCCCGGCCCGTTCGAAGGCTACGTGAACAACAGCGACATCACCAAAAGCCTCGATGTCCGCCCCGGCGCGCCCATTTACCTTGAGCCAAAGCCGGGCGCCGCCGTTCTGACCGTGGCGGAAAAGGGCGACAAGACGGAGGTTGATGGCCTGCTGCCCAAGTGGACCCAGATCCATTTCGACAAGAAAGTCGTCGGCTACATCCGCATTGTCCCCGCGCCGCTGCCGTCGATCGCCACCACTCCCGCCGGAGCTGCGGGATCCGGCCTGCCAGGTCCCGCGCCCGTGGCGGAATCCACCGGCCAGGCGGGCAAGCCCGCCCCCATGGTTGACCTGGGTGATGGCGGTTCCAGCGCCCTTCCCCGGCTGTTTCAGGGCAAATTGGTTTCGACCCGCCGACCCTTCGCGCCCCGCCGGCCCTACGATTACCAGCTCAATGACGACGCCGGAGTACGCTTCGCGTATCTCGACGTCAGCAAACTCCTCCAGACCGAACAAATCGAGAAATACGCCGGCCAGACCGTCGTCGTGACCGGGACAGCGAAGAACGTGCCCGATTCCGGAGGAATCGTGATTCAGATCGAGTCGCTCGAGCTGAAATAATTCCGCCACCGCTCGATGCAGGCAGCGGGGCCGGAAGACCGACCGCTGCACGCCTCGTAGCATCATTGATTTTTTCATGGACCTCATCGACGGCAACAAGATCGCGTCCGACATCGTCGCCGAGTTGCGCGCGGAGGTGGCCCAAATCAACGGACGCAAACCCTGCATCGCCCTGGTCCGCGTGGGCGAGGACCCGGCCTCTGTTTCCTATGTGCGGAAAAAGGAAAAGACCGCGGCTGAGATCGGCGTCACCAGCCGCATCCTCCTTCCCCCGGTTACGATCACCCAGGATGAACTCTTCGCCCTGATCGACGGGCTTAATGCCGATCCCTCGGTGGATGGCATCCTGGTCCAGTCACCGCTGCCCCGCGGGTTCGACGAGGTCGCCGTTTTCCGCCGCGTGAGCCCGGAAAAGGATGTCGACGGGTTCAACACGCTCAACCTGGGCAAGGTCGCGCAGGAGGACGAATCGGGCTTTGTGTCCTGCACGCCCGCTGGAATCATGGAACTGCTCGCCCGCAGCGGCGTCGATCTCAAGGGCCGCCATGTGGTTGTGTTGGGACGCAGCCTCATCGTGGGCAAGCCGGTGGCCCTGCTGGCGCTCCAGAAAAAATCCGGCGCCAATGGCACGGTGACCATCTGTCATTCCGGGACGTCCAACGTTTCCGCCCTCACCCGTCAGGCCGATGTTTTGATCGCCGCCATCGGCCGCCCGGAGTTCGTCACGGCCGACATGGTCAAACCCGGCGTCGTGGTGATCGATGTCGGCATCAATCGGGTGGCCGACCCGACCAAGAAGGCCGGTTACCGCCTGACGGGTGATGTTCATTTTCCGACCGTCTCGGCACTCGCCAGCAAGATCACCCCGGTCCCCGGTGGAGTCGGCCCGATGACCGTGGCCATGCTCATGAAGAACACGGTCAAGGCATTCCGGCTCCGGCAGGTGCGGTAGCTTGCACCCGCCGGCCCGATCCGCTTGTCTCCGCCCCACTCAATGGCTGCCCCAAAAATCCTCGTCGTTGACGACCAGCCCATCAATGTCCAGCTGCTCAAACGCAAACTGGAGCGCGAAGGCATCCAGGTCGTCGCCGCCTACAGCGGCCTTGAAGCGCTGGAAAGTGTCAATCGCGACAAACCTGACCTGATCCTGCTCGACGTGATGATGCCCGACATGGATGGCATCGAGGTCTGCCAGCGTCTTCAGTCCAGCGAGGAAACCCGTTCGATCCCCGTCATCTTCATCACCGCGCGCTCGTCGAAGGAAGGCAAAATCGAGGGCTTGGGCGTGGGCGCCGTCGACTACATCACCAAGCCCATTGACCTGGATGAAACGCTTGCCCGGGTGCAGACCCAGCTGCGCTTCGTGGCCATCAATCGCGAGCTCGTTGTCCTCCAGCGCCGTCTTTCCGAAGCCCGCCGCGCCGCCACCATCGGTGCGGTGACCCAAGGTATCGCCCACAACCTCAACAATCTCCTCGGCGTTGTCATCGGCTATCTCGACCTGGTCAAGGCCTACTACGACAAACCCGAGCTGGTGAAGAAGAATGCCGCCCACGTCGAGGAGGCCGTGCAACGCATTGTCACCATCATCAAGCAGCTCAGCTCGCTCGTCGTTAAGACCCGGTTGCCGCTCATCAAGTGCAACCTCCAGCGGTTGATCGAGAGCGGCGTCCAGCGCTACCAGACCGACAACAAGATCGCCGCCGCCGTCATCATCGACAACCCGCTGGGCGAACTCATGATCGACACCAACTTCGAGGTGTTCGAGGAAGTCCTTTCGAAGACCCTGATCAACGCCTGGGAAGCCTACGACGACAAGCCGGCTTCGGCCCGGCCGGTCCGGATCCGCACCGAGATAATCGATAAGCCCGATGACGGGAAATATGTCGTGATCAATGTCGAGGATGAGGGCCACGGCGTGGATCCGCAGATTCGCGACCATATTTTCGAGCCGTTCATCAGTTCGAAGCATACCGTGGGCGTTGGGATGGGACTCACCGTCGCCCGGCACGCGCTGCGAAACCTCGGCGGCGAGGTGAATCTCACCGACCGGCCGGGCGGCGGCACGATCGCGGCCCTCTGGCACCCGTTCGACCGAAAGGTGCGCAAAATCATCCATGACTAAGATCGCCTTTCTCGGTGCCGGGCGCATGGCCTCGGCCATGGTCGACGGTCTGCTCGCCCACAAGGCGGCCCTTCCTTCCGAACTCGCCTGCATCGGAGGCGAGAACGGCACCGCCCGGCTCCTGGGTGAGCGCACCGGCATCGTCGTTCACGCCAGCCTGCCCGCGCTGCTGCAGGACGCGGGCACCGTGGTGCTGGCCTGCAAGCCACAGCAGCTCTCCAGTCTTGATCCCCGTGTCGCCGAACTTACCGCGGGCAAACTGGTCCTCTCCATTCTTGCCGGCAAACGCCTCGCCCGGCTCGGGCAAACCTTTTCCCAGGCCCGCAATCTGGTCCGTACCATGCCCAACACCCCCGGCCGGATTGGCGCCGGCATCACCGGCTGGAGCGCACAAAGCCCGCTTTCCCCTTCCGACCGGGACATCGTGAACACCATTCTTGGCTCACTCGGCAAGATGGTCGAAGTCGACGAGGCCCAGCTCGATGCAGTCACCGCCTTGAGCGGCAGTGGCCCCGCCTATGTCTTTGAGTTTGCGGCCGCCTTGCGCGATGCCGGCGAGGCCGCCGGACTTTCCCGTGCGGCCTCCTACCAGCTGGCGGTTGAAACCATCCTCGGCTCGGCAAAACTCATGGCCCAGAGCAACGCCGGGGCCGAGGAACTCCTCAACCAGGTCACTTCCCCCAATGGTACCACCTTCGCCGGCTTAAAGCGCATGGAGGCCCGCGATTTCCGCGGCATGGTCAAGGAAACGGTCCTCGCCGCGAAGACCCGGTCGGAGGAATTGTCGCAGGACTCCTAGCCCCTCCGGTGCGGCCGGGCGTCAGCCACCGGGGCGGATATTTAGTGCTTCCGCCCTTCCGCGCTTCCGCGATTAACTTGTTTCATGAGCACACTCCACGGTCGCATCCTTGTCACGGGTGGCGCCGGCTTTATCGCCAGCGCGCTCATCTGGGCGCTCAACCAGCGCGGGTTGACCGACATAGTTGTGACCGACGTCTCCCTGACGGAGGAAAAACGCAGGAATTTTGCGGCGCTGAGGTTCAACGACTATGTCGAGGCCGGGGATCTCCGCGCGCGCATCGCCCAGCATGCCGATGCCTTCGGCAGCTTCTCCACGGTCTTTCACCTCGGGGCCTGTTCCTCCACCACGGAGAAGAATTTCACCTACCTGCTGGACAACAATTTTGCCGTCACCAAGGAGCTGGCCGCTTGGGCCCTCGCCCGCGGCTCGCGCTTCATCTATGCCTCCTCGGCCGCCACCTATGGTGACGGCAGTCAGGGCATGGACGATACGGACGATAACCTCGCCCGGCTGAAGCCGCTCAACCTTTACGGCGAGTCCAAGCATCTCTTCGATTTGCATGCCCAGCGGGCGGGCTGGCTGCCGTATATTGTCGGCCTGAAATATTTCAATGTTTTCGGCCCCAATGAGGACCATAAGGGCGACATGCGCTCGCTGGTCAACAAGGCCTACCAGCAAATCCTCGCCACCGGCGAAGTGGGGCTTTTCAAGAGCTACAAACCCGAATTCAAGGATGGCGAACAGCAGCGCGATTTTCTCTACGTCAAGGATGCCGTCGAGATGACACTCCACTTTGCGGAGAAAGCCACGAGTGCCGGCGGGCTCTACAATCTCGGTTCCGGCCAGGCCAAAACCTGGATCGACCTCGCCGGGGCAATCTTTTCCGCCCTGGGTCGCCAGCCCGCCATCAAGTTCATCGATATGCCCGCCGAACTGCAGGGCAAGTACCAGTACTTCACGCAGGCAGACATCTCCAAGCTTCGCGTCACGGGCTATGATCGTGCCATGACACCCCTCCCCGAAGCCGTGCGCGATTACGTGCAAAATTATCTGATGCCGGGCAAAAAGCTCGGTGAGTGAACCGAGACCCGACCAAGAGCCTTCCTTGCTCCGGTCCCCGTCAACTCCGCCAACAAAAAGGCCCGGCGATTGCCGGGCCCGAGAGCCGGGGATCGTGGCGGCAATTACTGGATTTTGAGCAGATCCGCAGGAGCCCAAGGGGCATGCGTGCCGACTTGGTTGCGGATTTCGGTTACCTTCTCCTCGGTGACTGCGGGAGAATTGTTACCGAAGGCCTGCCGGACATAGGTCAGGACCGCTGCGATCTTGTCGTCACTCCACCCGGCGCCACCCACGCCGACCGCAGGCATGGGAACGGCGCCAAAGTTGCTGCCCTTGACCGTCAGCGGACCCTGGAGTCCGTGCTCAAGGATGCGGATGATTCGTTCCTGAGGTCCATTGACCCATTCGGAACCCGCGAGCGGCGGGAATGCCCCGGGAACGCCCAAGCCGGTCGGCTGGTGGCAATTAATGCAGAGTGACTCATACAGCTTCTTGCCGTAAACGACCGGGTCGAGCTTGGCTACCTCGACTTGGCCGCTATGGGGCAATGCGCGCTCATCAAAGATCTTCGGGTCAAAATGGCCGGAGAACAGATTGAGGTAGGTGCCACCAAAAAAAATGAGGCCGCTGAAGGCAAAGAGCAGTGCGAGCGGCAGCAGTTTGTAGCTGCCGCGATCATCGGTCCTGTGCGCCACCGATTCCTCGTGCGCATGCAGGAGGCCCCCGTCGGAGAACGACTGCGGCGGCGTGAATTTCGGATCGGGCTGGGAACTCATTTGTGCTCACCCTCCTTCTTGACCGCGGCCATCGTGTTTTCGGCCTTCTCGACCGGATAGTCCGCCGGGGAGTTCAGGCTGAGCAGGTAGGCCGCCAGCACCTCGGCCCGGGGCGTGGGCACAATCTCACGGTCACCCGAGCGGCCAACGGCCTTCGGAGACGGTTGGGCCAGTGCGGGGCGCTCCTCGAAGAGAAAGGCATAGGCAGGCATCGCGGCCGTCCCATGATAGAGAAGCTTGAACACGTCATCGGGGCTCTTGAGGCGACTGCCGACATTGGTCAGGTCCGGACCGATGCGGCTGAGCCCGAGCTGCACGCGTTCCTGATGGATGTAATCGCGGGCGTAGCTCTGCCGATCCCCCCATTTGCGATCTTGGTCGCTCCCAAAGCCAGGACGGCGCACGGCCTGGGTGTGGCAGGAAGCACACCCGAGATCCTCGTAAACGAGCTTGCCGCGCGACGCGATACCCGGGGCACGCTCAGGGAAAGCGCGGTTTTCCAGCTGGTCGTAATAGGGCGCGAGCCCTCCCAGCTGCGCATTGGTCCCCAGCGCCAAGCCGGCCCAGGAAAGGCCGATGGCGGCGAAGATACCGATGAAAAGAAGCAGGCCGTTTTTCATGACGCGGATGCCTCCAAGGCGGATGTGCTTCCCCATGCAGGGCAGACGGTGGCAGCTTGGAGACGGACGAAGTGGACAGTCAGGACAATGCTGCCAAAGAGGAGGATCGCCTCACCCGCGGTGGCAGCCAGCAGCCAAGGACGCGTTGCCGCGGCGATTGAGGCAAAAGTCATGACCGGGTCACCCAAGCCTTTGCCTTGGACCCAGCCTGCGGCGGCCAAACTCACGACGGTCACAACCGTGCCAAGCACCGCAAGTCCGAAGTGTGCCCTTATGAGGCTCGTTGAGGGCCACGCCACACCCGTGATCCGGGGGGTAAGATAATATATGGCACCGAAAATCAGGAAGGAATAGGCTCCCATGACCGCGAGTTTCAATTGCGCCACCGGGAAATAGGTGAACTGCAGGACTTCGGCAAAAACGTGGAACGAGAAAATCGCGTCGAGCAAGCCACCAATAACGTAGGCCAGCAGCCCGAATGAAACGAAGCCCAGCACAACATTGCCCCGTCCGCCGCCCAGGCCGGCGCGGAGGTTCAGCGCGACAATGACGTAATGGAAAAGCAGAACCAGCGTCGTCACAATGCCCACGGTCGGAATCCAGGCCGGCACGGGTCCCCCGATGAGGTGGCGGGTACCGGTCCAGGCACCGAAAAACAGCAGCGCCCAAAAACCATGCGGGGCAAAGTCATAGTTCGCGATGACCCGGCCGGTCAGTTTCGGCACCAAATAGTAAGCCGCGGCCAAGGCGGTGGGAATCAGCCAGAGACTGAGGAGATTTTGGGCGAACCAAGCGGCCACCACGGCCTGCCCCACCCCGCGCACCGGCGCCACCAGCAGCATCATTTGGGCGGCGGAATACAGCCAAGGGAAAAGAAACAGGGCGGCGACCGCGTACCATTGGGAGGCGAAGGTCCCCTGTTGCCGGCGTCCGGTCCAGGCAAGCACCCCCGGCGTGGCAATGGCCGCATAAGCGACAAGGAGCAGCGGGTGAATGTAAGCCGGAATCTGTAGGAATGACACCGCGGTCGCTTCGCCGAGCATAATGCAGACGATTCCGATGGTGACGCCGAGGTTCCAGAACACCGTCCCGACCGTCAGCAAACCGAGTCCACGCAATGGCGCACCGCCCAAACGGCCAAGAATCCAGAGCGAAACGGCAAAGGCGGAGTTGGCCGCCCAGCCATAGATGAAGGCGGTTTCCTGGACAGCCTGGGTGTGTCCGTAGGTCAGCCAGGGACAGGCCGCCATGAAGCCGGGGGTGTGCAGCTGGATCGTGGCAATCAAGGCCAGCACCCCGCTGACCAGCAGCCAGCCCAGGGCGGAGACCAGCAGCAAAACCAAGGGCCCGCGCGCAGTAGTGTCGGTTTCGCTGGCGGCAACGTTGGACGGGGCGGAAATCATCGCGGAAAAATCGGTTGGAAGGCGCGGTTATTTTTTGGCGCGGGCGTTGAGCTCCTGCACGGTGAGTTCCATCGCGCGGTCAATCGGGAGCTGGACCACACCCTTGCCCTGGTCGATCCAGGCATAGGCGGCGGCTTGCTTCTGCTCCTTGGCCCGGAGCTCGGCGAGATAGGCTTTGCGCGCCTCGGGGGTGGCTTTCCACGCCTGGTCGGCCGGCAATTGCTCGGGAGCGACCGAATGCGGCGCCGGGAACTGGTGCGGCAGGTAGACGTACTTCACCACCAGGAGAAAAAGGGCGAAGCCGACAAAGACCGCGGCGACGGAAAACACCGAGACGGACCTGGCGGGAGAATCATTCGACGGGCTCATGCTGGGATTACTCATGGTGGGTCAGGGACTCGCCAATGCGCGGATCGCGGATCGGGATGAGCTTCGTCGACGGGAAGCTCCGGAGATAAGCCCAGACGCAGACGCCACCGACGCCGGCGACGGAAGTCAGCACCCAGACAAGGTTGACCGAGAGGAAAGGCAGGGAATCGCCATGCTCATCCTTCAGGACGGGCAGAATGTTGTAGCACATGTCCACCAGGATGATCCCGAGAATCCAGATGACAATCGGCCTGACCTTCGCGTGGACGACCTTGTGCTTATAGGAGAGAAGATAGAGGAAAGGCACAAAGAAGTGCCCAAAAAGGATCAGCATGCCGACCCATTTCCACTGGTTGGTCGTGCCGTCGTGGTTTAATTCGCGGAGGTTGTACCAAAAGGTTTCCTCCGGGACGTTGGCGTTCCAAATGAGGAAGTACTGGGAGAAGGTCACGTAGGCCCAGAAGACCGTGAAGGCAAAAACCAGCTGGCCCGCGCTATAGAGATGGTTCGTGTTGAGCACGCCCTTGTAGTCGCCCCGCGCCCAAAGCCACAACATGATCAAGACGCTGATCGAGAGCGCGCCGCGGACACAGTTCGCAAAGAACCAGACGCCATACATCGTCGAGAACCAGTGATACTCCAGGCTCTTCACCCAGTAGATGGCGGCAAAGGTCAGGGTGAGCGCGCCCAACGGAAGACCGAAGGCCGCCGTCTTGCGGTTCATGAAGGTCCACTTGACGTCACCATCGGCGTCCTGCGCAAACGAGGCCTTGCGGAGCCGGGCCGAGACCCAGACCCAGATGCCGAAAAACGCGAGCGTCATGCCCGTGAACATGTTCAAGTTCAGAAAGCCCGCCTTTTTCTGGTAGAGCACGTCGGTGCCCACCGTGCCGTGCCCGTGCAATTCGTGGTTCAGGTCCATCCATGGCCAGACGAAGCCGGGCTTGAGCCAGGCAAAGACCAGCAGGGGCAGAAAGAGGACGAACAGCCACTTGAAGGCGGCCAACCAGTGCTCCCACTGGCGTCGGATGACGACGGACCATGAAGCATCCACGATGTGGTGGATCAGTGTCAGCATCAGCATTCCAATGGTGATGGCGGTCCAGTAGGTGACGCCCACGAGGTAGGACATCGCAACGCCATGGGCATCGGAGGACACGACGACGCCAATCGCCGTCAGCGCGAGCCCGGCAGCTCCAATGACCAGCGCCTTGTTCGCCGACGAGGCGGGCGAAGCAGGCGCCACAAGGGGCGTGGAAACGGAGGCGGCGTGGGTGCTCATTTGAGGCCGAGGGTTTGTCTCGCAGTCGCATCGACGACGTCGGACGGCTTGCCGGATTGCGCACGCTGAAGGGCGCGAATGTAGGCGATCACGGCCCAGCGATCCTCCGCGGGGAGCTTGTCGGCGTAGGGCAGCATGTTCTTGTTCTGCGAACCGTTGGTGATCGTGTTGAAAATCTCGCCCTCCGCCATCTGGCGGAGGCGGTCATCCTGGAAGGTCGCAGGCAGCAAGCCGTAGCGCTTGGTGACACCGTTGCCGTCGCCGACCGCACTATGGCAGGGGGCGCAATAGATGGTGTAGCGCTCGCGGCCGTGTTCCATGAACTTGGCGTCAATCGCCAGCCCGGCCGGAAACCCCCGCGCCCACGCGCCGGCCGCATCCTTGCCGCGGTAGAGATGATCGTCCTCCCGCTGATCGCCACGGGCGACGACGTGATCCGGCAGGGGGCGATCAGCCCGGCCATCGGCGAAAAACGGGCTCGCGGCCTGCGGCTTGTATTTCGGCTGGCGCTTCATGCCCGGGAACGCCCACTCGGGAAACACGTCCAGCGGTGGCGACGTGAACTTCGCGCCGCGGAATCCAAAGACGGACACCAGAAGCACGACGACAAATGCGGTGGCGAGGTAGACGTAGCGCATGGTCAGGCTTCGAGCTCCTTGATGTTCTTGCCGCCCGCCTGGGCGAGGAGGGCCTTGGTGTTGGCCAGGTTGAAGCGCGGATCCCGCGCCTCGATCACGATGAACATCTGGTCATCCATCCCGCGGCGGATCTCCTTGTATTTCAGCACAGGGTGATAGTGCATCGGCAGTCCGTTGAGGAAGAACATGCCGCCGATCGTGGCAAAGGCCGTGAACAGGATCGTCAGCTCATAGGAAATGGGAAAGGCAAACATCGGGCTGAAGAGCGGCTTCCCGCCCACGATCAGTTTGTAGTCGTAGGCCCCCGTCCACCAGATCATCGACATGCCGGTGCAAAAGCCGGTGATGCCACCGGCAAGGGAGATCCGAGGGACGATGGAGCGCTTCACGCCCATCGCCTTGTCCAGCCCGTGGATCGGGAGGGGCGTGATACAGTCCCAGTTCCGATATCCGGCGTCACGGACCTGCTCGGCCGCGTGGTAGATGTCCGGGACGGTGTCGAAGGTGGCGATCAAGCCGTAAGGTTGTGCAGCCATGGGCGGATCGGATCAGTGGTGGTCGTGGCCCGCATGCGGGTCGGCCTGCGGCGTGACGGCCTTGAGTTCCGCCATCGGCATGATCGGCAGGAAGCGGATGAAGAGGAGGAAGAGCACCGAGAACACGCCGAAGGTGCCGAAGAACGTGAAGATCTCGACGACCGACGGGCTGTAGTAGCCCCAGCTCGACGGCAGGAAGTCACGGGCGAGCGAGGTCACGATGATGACAAAACGCTCGAACCACATGCCGACGTTCACGAAGATCGAGAGCACCCAGACCATCGTGGTGTTCTCGCGCACCTTGCGGAACCAGAAGAACTGCGGCGTGATCACGTTGCAGGAGATCATGATCCAGTAGGCCCAAGCGTAGGGACCGAACGCACGGTTGATGAAGGTGAAGCCCTCGTACGGGTTCGCGCCATACCACGCGATGAAGAACTCCATCGCGTACGCGTAGCCGACGATCGTACCCGTCGCCAGGGTGATCTTGCACATGCAGTCGATGTGGTACTGCGTGATCAGGTCCTCGAGCTTGTAGATCGCGCGCAGCGGCAGCATGAGTGTGAGCACCATGCCGAAACCCGAGAAGATGGCGCCCGCGACGAAGTACGGCGGGAAGATGGTGGTATGCCAGCCCGGCAGCAGGGAGACCGCGAAGTCGAACGACACGATGGTGTGCACCGAGAGCACCAGCGGCGTCGAGATGCCCGCGAGGATCAGGTAGGCCATCTCGTAGTTGCTCCAGTGGCGGTTCGAGCCGCGCCAGCCCATGGCGAACAAGCCGTAAAGGAACGAGCGGAGCTTGTTGCCGGCCGCCTCAAAGCGGTCGCGCAGCGTAGCCAGGTCGGGGAGCAGGCCGACGTACCAGAACAGCACGGAGACCGTGCCGTACGTGGAGACGGCGAACACGTCCCACTCAAGCGGCGAACGGAAATTCTGCCAGATGTAGTTCGAGTTCGGGATCGGGAAAAGATACCAGGCGTACCACACGCGGCCGACGTGGAAGACCGGGAAGATCGCGGCGCAAACCACGGCGAAGATGGTCATGGCCTCGGCGGCGCGGTTGATCGAGGTGCGCCACTTCTGGCGCAGCAGGCAGAGAATGGCCGAGATCAAGGTGCCGGCGTGGCCGATGCCGATCCAGAACACGAAGTTGACGATATCCCACGCCCAGTTGACCGGGTTCGCGTGACCCCAAACGCCCACCCCGGTGGACACCAGATAGGTGATGCCGCCCACCGTGAAGCAGGCGATCAGGCAGGCGATGCAGAAGCAGACCCACCACCAAGCGGGCGTCTTGCCCTCGATGATGCCGCAGATCTTCTCGGTGATCCAGGAAAAGCTGCGGTTGTTCTCGACGAGCACCGCGCGCGGGAGCACCGCGGGCTTCACCTCGTTGAGAATCGCCGGTGTGGCGACGGCATGTTCAGCGTGGGCCATTAGCTAAGTCCCCCCAGTCGTTTCGCCAGCCCGAGCGCGCCATGACCCTCGGCTTTTTTCTCGCCGTGTCCTTCCTCGGGCTCACGACCCGAGGGATAATTCTTCTTGTAGTACTCCGTGCGGCTGAGCGGGAGTGCGGCGTAGTCGGGCATCTTCGGGTTCGGATTGCGGAGTTTACCGAGATACGTGGTTCGCGGGCGGATGTTGAGATAACCGAGCAGCGCGTAGTCCTGCTCGCGGCTCTTGGCCACGGAGACGGCGCTTTTCTCGTCGAGAATATTGCCGAAGACGATGGCCTCGACCGGGCATACCTGCTGGCAGGCCGTCTTGATTGTGCCGTCGGGCACGATCACGTCGGCCGGGTCGCCCGCCTGGGCGGTCTTCACCTTGTGGCGGATCTTCCCGTTCTCGATGCGCTGGATGCAGTAGGTGCATTTCTCCATCACGCCACGCATCCGGACCGTGACCTCGGGATTCTTCGCCATCTTGACCAGCTCGGGCATGCCCTGCGGGCCGATGGGCCCGAGGTAGAGGCTGTCGAGCTGGCGCTGGTTCCAGTCGAAGAAATTAAAGCGGCGCACCTTGTACGGGCAATTGTTCGCGCAGTAACGGGTGCCGATGCAGCGGTTGTAGGCCATCGTGTTGATGCCTTCCTCGTCGTGCACCGTGGCATTGACCGGGCAAACCGTCTCACATGGGGCAAGCTCACATTGCTGGCAGGCGATCGGCTGGAGCGAAATCTGGGGATCCTCGGGCAGCTCGCGGTTGCCCTCGCCACCGAAAGCGCCGGCTTCGGCCCGGCCATCCGAATAATAGCGGTCGAGCCGGATCCAGTGCATCTCGCGGCCGCGCAGCACCTGGTCCTTGCCCACGATCGGCACGTTGTTCTCCGCTTGGCAGGCGATAACACAGGCGTTGCAGCCGATGCAGGTGTTGAGGTCGATCGACATGCCCCACTGGTGCTGGCCGTCGAATTTCGGCGTCACGTAGAGCGAGCCGCCGCGGGGCAACTCGGAAGCGCGCTGCGCCGGGGTCATCGCAAGGCCCACCTCGCCGATGACCGAGGGCGTGTGCGACTCCATGCCGATACCCTTCACGTACGCCAGCCCGGGACCGTCTTCCTTGGCGACCTCGTCCAAATTGGCCTCGCGCACGAGATCGCGGCCTTCCATGGACCAGTGCTCCTGCACGTTGGCCAGCAGCGTGCGCTCGCCCGTGTCCACGAGCGATCCGCCCGTCGCGATATGCTGCGCCGCGACCGTGCGCAGCGGATAGGCACTGAAACCGGCATTCGTTCCGATGTGGCCGGAGTGCGTGCGGCCATAGCCGAGCGGCACGATCACCGTGTAATTCGACAGGCCCGGCTGGATGTGAACCGGCCCACGGATCTTTCGTCCGCCCACCGTCAGCTCGAACACCCGGGAATTCTCCTTGCCGATGCTGAACTCATTTTCCTCCTTGCGCGCCACTTGGAGCAGGGCGCCCTTGGGGTCGATGCCCATGTCCTTGCCGAGCCTCGGACTGACCAGAATCGCATTGTCCCAGGAAATTTTCGTGATGGGGTCAGGGCACTCCTGCAGCCAGCCATTGTTGGCGAAGCGGCCGTCATCCATCTTGTGATCCGTGACGAAGCGGACCTCGAGGTTCTTGCTGGAAAAGGCCTCGACCTTGCCCGCACCGGCCAGCAGTCCCGCGGCCCCGCGGGCGTTGAATCGCACGTCAACCTTCGCATACGCCGAGCCCGCGAGCAGACCGTCGTGGAGGAATTTCCGCATCACCTTCTCCGCGTCCGCGCCGGCCTGACCGGTGATCGTCTCGTACACCAAGGCGTAAGGATCCGAAACCGGTTCGCCCGCAATGCGCGCAATCACCTCGATGTCGGTGAAGCCGCCAAACAGAGGCAGGATCATCGGCTGGACCGGCACCACCGTGCCGTCGGCCGTGCGGGCGTCGCCCCACGACTCCAAGTAATGCGCCGCGCCCAGCTGCGTGCCGGCCAGAACGGACGTTTCATCCGCGTAATACCCCAGGCGGATGACATCGCCGACATTTTTTTGCAGCGTCGCCCAGTCGAGGTCGGCCGGCGCATTGTAGGCGGGATTACCACCGAGAATCACCAGGGTCTTGACCGTGCCGGCTTTGATCGCCGCGGCGAGATCTGAAATCGTGGCGGCCGACGACGGCTCAACCTCGACCAAATCGACAGTCCGGCCAATGTTACCGAGCGCCGCATTCAGGGCGTAAACGGCCGCATGCACGCCGGCCGGCAGATGGGAGCCAGCTACCACCAAGGACTCGCCCTTGTGGGCCAGCAGGTCCTCGGCACAGGCGTCGATCCATTTGTCCTTGTCCTTGAAGTCCAGCCCCTGGGCTGAACCCGAATAAGTAGCGTCGCCCGTGACCTTGACCGCGAGTGCGGCGGCCAGCGCGAGAATATGGCTGCTGGCGATGCGCAGGCGGTGATCCGCCATCGAGCCCGTCAGGGTTAGACCGCTTTCCGCCACATAGAGCCGGTTCATCGGGTCGTCCTTCTTCGCCACGCGCCGGCCCTTGGCGAATTCGCGCGCGTAAAAAAGACTGCCGGACTCGGCATGGAAAAAGTCGGCGTCCAGCGAAACGATGCGCTTGGCCGCGGCAAAACGGTAGACCGGCTTCACACTCCGCCCAAAGACGGCCTGAGCGGCCTCCAGCGGCGGCTCGTCGCGCACGGGTTCGTACTCGGCCCAGACCGCCTTGGGATACTTCCCGCGCAGTTTCTTGACGAGACGGGCACGGGTGGGCGACGAGGACTCGTCCGCCAGAAACGCGAGACCCGCGCCGTCATTGGCGGCATAGGTTTTGGCGGTGTTCGCCAGCAACTCGCCGGCGGCGGCGACTGAGAGCACCGCTCCGCCCTTGGTGTGCACCGTCGCCCGGTCGGGATCGTAAAGATCGAGTACGGAAGCCTGCGCGACCAGCGAACTCGCCCCGCCATGGGGCGCGTAGGTGGGATTGCCCTCGAGCTTCGTCGGCCGGCCCTGATGCGTCTCGGCCAGCAGCGGGATCGCCGATTTGCGCAGGGGCATCGCAGTGGCAAAGTAAAGCGGCAGACCCGGAATGACGCCCTCGACGGACTTGCCGTAGGGCAGGATGTATTTTTCCGGGCGGCGGCAGCCGGCGATGCCAAGCCCACCGAGGGCAAAGGACGCCGCCATGATCTTCATGAAATGACGCCGGTCCACCTCGTTCAGGTTCGAGGCACCCTCGGGAAATTCGCGCTCAAGCTGCGCCTGGAAGCCCGGGGTCGCGGCCAGCTCGTCAAGGCTGCGCCAGTACTTCGGGCCGGTCAGCTCGCGTTCGGACGGGGCGGGATGATGCAGTTTGCGTTTCATCGATGGCAACCAGAGCAGCTTTGCGGGGGCTTGATGTTCCAGTCGTGCACAAATTTCTGGCCGGCCTCGAGGCCCGTGCGGGTGGCGATGGTCGGCGAATCGAGATTGAAGACATCGCCCTTTTCGCGGACATGGGCCGCGGGATCGCGATGGCAGTCGAGGCAGAAGCCCATGCTCAGCGGCTTGGCATGGTAGACCGTCTCCATCTCGTTGATCTTGCCGTGGCATTCCACGCAGCTGATGCCGCGGTTCACATGGATGGAATGGTTGAAATAAACATAGTCCGGCGCCTGGTGAATCCAGACCCACGGCACCGGGTTGCCGGTTTCGTAGCTTTCACGTACCGGGGCCAGCAGCGGGCTGTCCTTCTTGATCTGGCTGTGGCAGTTCATGCACGTCTGCGATGTCGGCACGTTGGAATGGCCGGACTTGTCGACGTTCGAGTGGCAGTAGCGGCAGTCGAGGCCGAGCTCGCCGACATGCTTGGCATGGCTGAACGGCACCGGCTGCACCGGGGCATAGCCGACCCGCGTGTACTTCGGCGTCATGTAGTAGGTCGCGCCCGCGGTCGCGATGCCGCCCAGCACAAACACGAACAGGATGATCTGCAGCGGGAGCCGGTTGGCCGATTTCGGGAAAATGTTCGACATGGACCTGGGTTTCTCGGGTGACCGCGGCCGGAATTAGACCGACTCGGAACGGCGGGCGACCGCCCGTGCCTCCGGTTGAAGCTGGAATGATGCCGTCGGCGTCGGAGAAGTGGAAGTCACCGCCGGCCGGGCCAGGAGTTTCGGGGCGAGGCCGGCAACGGCGGTCAGCCCGATAAACTTGGCTAGGAAATGCTTTCGCGTCTGGTCGTGGCTCACAGGTTGTCTCGAGTGTTTAAAATCAGCCGCTGAAACAAGGGAGCGCCCTCCGGCTTGTAAACAGAAAATTCCGGAGAAGTTTTTTTAGCCGACGGAATTAGTGCCCGCGGGGGCGCACCACGTCCTTGCTTATCACCATAAATATGGCTGGGCCGGACATCGGTCGCCACCGAGAAGGTCCTAACGAGTGGCCGCTCGGTGGGAGCGGAGCCTATGCGGTCTACACAAACAACCCGTCGCGCATCGGTCGCACCGAGTCGCAGCGGTTGGCGATCTCGGGGTTGTGCGTGACGAGGATCACCGCCTGGCCGTTCTCCTTGGCGAGGCGCGTGAGCAGGTCAAAAACCAGCGTCGAGTTCTTGACGTCAAGATTGCCGGTCGGCTCGTCGGCCAGGATGATCGCGGGCTGGTTGGCCAGCGCCCGCGCCACCGCCACGCGCTGCTGCTCGCCGCCGGAGAGCTGCGTGCCCAGGCGATGGGTTTTCTCACCCAGGCCGACCGACTTCAGCAAATCGTGGGCCCGGGCCACCATCGCCGCAGGCGGGAGTTTTCCGAGCTTTCGCATGGGCATCATGACGTTCTCCAGCGCGGTGAACTCCTGCATCAGGAAGTGAAACTGGAAAACGAAGCCGATGTGCTCGCCCCGGGCCGCCGTGCGGTCGGCGTCGCTGCTGTTGGACATGCGCTGCTGGTTGATCCAGATTTTGCCCTCGTCGGGCTGGTCGAGCAGCCCGAGCAGGTAAAGCAGCGTGCTTTTGCCGCAACCCGAGGGACCCACGATCGCATACACCTGCCCGCGTTCCGCCGAAAACGAGACGCCCCGGAGCACGTGCACCCTCCCCTCCTCCTGGCCGAGGTAGCGGTGCAGCCCTTCGCAGCGCAGCACGTGATGATCGGTGGATTCGGCCATGGGGGTCGTCATTGCGCCGTGCCCCGGATGATGTCGCCCGGCTCCAAGCGGGCGGCCCGGCGGGACGGCAGCAGGCTCGCCACCATCACCATGACCACGGCGGTGGCCATGGCCTCCGCATAATGCCACGGGTTCCTCGAAACGATAAAGTACTCGGTCTTGAAAATGCCGTTGATCGGCAACGGCATCCGCGAAACCAGCTCGGTGACGCCCGCCCCCAGCGCAGCGCCAATGATGCAGCCGATGACGAGGACAATCACGGCCTGCCAGAGAAAGATCCGGGTGATGTCCTCACGGGTATATCCCATCGAGCGCAGGATCGCGATCTCCTTGGTTTTCTCGAGGACGATCATGGCGAGGGTGTTGAACATCGCGAGCCCCGCGATCAGCGTGAAGACCGAGACCGTGATGCCGGAGCAGATGCTCAGCGCGCGAAACACGGCGAGCCACGATTTCTGGTGGTCCTGCCAGGGCTCGGCCCGGTATTTGAGCACATCCTCGAGGTGCGTGGCCACCACCGGGGCCGCCTCCGGATTGGTCAGCTGCAACTGGATGAAGGACGCGCCGGTCGGCTTCTTGAGCAGAGAGCGCGCCTCGGGCATGTTAAGATAGAGGCGGGTGCGGTCGATCTCGCCGATGCCCGTCTCATAGATCGCGCTGACCTTGTAGCGCCGGAGCTGTCCGACCGCCTGGAGCTGGAAGGAATCGCCGACATTGAGTTGCATGCGATTGGCCATTTCCCGCCCGAGCAGCGCGCCACTCAGGCTATTGCGAAAATCATCGAGCTTACCGTCCACTATCTGGTCCGCCAGGTTGGTGACCTTGAGGTGTTCATCGAGCGTGATGCCGTAGACCCGCACCGTCTCTGTCTTGAATGAGCTGACTATGTCGACCTGCCCTTTCAGCACGACTGAAATACCCGACACATTGCCAAAGTCTCCGAGCAGGTGCCTGAGCCCCTCCGGATCATCGATGCCCTCGATGTACTTGACCCCCTCCTTCAGATCGATCGCAAAGCCGGAACCGTAACCGCCCGCGGCCATGCTGCGCTGGGTGGCCTGCAGCTTGTCCTGGATCAGGATGGCCCCGTCAGCTCCCAGGATGGTCCTGATGAAAAATTCCTCAAACCCGCTCGTCGTCGCCTGGGTGACGACAAAGAGGCCCACGCCCAGTATGATGCACGAAAGGCTCATCAACATGGCCCGCTTCTTCGCTGTGAGGAAGCGAAAGGCAATGTGCAGGTTGGGAGACATCAGTAATCGCGGGCGGACGAACGCGAGGAATGAGCCGGCGCCTACTTGGAGTTGGTGGGAACCAGCTGGACCCGCTCGGTGCGCACGGACTGTCCTTCCCGGAAATTGTCGATGTCATCCACGATCACTTCTTCACCGGCCTGCACCCCCTTCGTGATCTCAACGCCATCCAGCCAGAGATAGCCGGCAACCACCTCACGCTTCTCCACCCGGCCGTCTTTCACCACATAAAGGGTTCGGCCCTGCAACGCGCGACGCGGCACGATCGTCTTGGCCTGATGTTCATCGACCGTGATGGACACCTCGCCGGTCTTGCCCGGTGTCAGATTCTCCGGATCGACGTTGATCTCAAGGTGGACAATGTAGCGCTGGGTATCGGGATCGGCGGTCGGCAGTATCTTGCTGACCTTGCCATCGTAAATGTAGGGGGCGGGATTGCCCGCGATGCCGCCGAGGAAGGTCACCGAGGCCTTCTGACCCAACTTGATCCCGCTGAAGTTTTCCTCGCTGATCCTCGCCTCGACCGTGCGGGTCGTCGTGATAAGCGTGGCGATGGGACTGCTGGCATTGATGAGGTCGCCCTTGTGCGCAAACACCGCGGTGACCTGGCCGTCAAAAGGCGCCTTGATTGTCATCTTCTCGTGCTGGTTTTGCTTCACCTTCAGACTGTTCGCCAGGAGGTCCTTTTGCTGCTGGTTGGCCACCTCGTCGAGATCGAGCCGCTGCTTGGTCGCCTGGACCGCGCGGGTCTTCTGCGTGAGATCGAGATCGGAAACCTGGCCGCGATCATGCGCCCGCTGCGTGGTCTTCAGGCTTTCCATGGCCGTATCGTACTCGAACTTCACGGCCGAGCCGGCCGCGACCCGCTTGGTCGCGGCATCGAGTTGGATCTGGATGTTCTCGATCTCCAGCTCGATGTCGCTGGTATCGAGCCGCACCAGCACGTCGCCCTCCTTGAATTTCTTGCCGGGGTCCAGCGGCTCGCTCCAAAGGATCCGGCCGCCCACGTCACCGGTCAGAGAACGGGTCCCGCCCTCGGACTGGACCACCACGCTGCCGGGCACGGCATTCAACGCCGGGCCGGGCGCAACCATCGCGACCTTGGCGGTCGGCCGCAGGAAACGCAGGCCCACCATGGTCGCAGCGGCGAGCACCGCCAAGGTAAGGACAAGCTTGAGACCGAGGTTGGATTTATTTGCCATGGCTGAGATTGAGATAACTGACGGGAAGGGCGTTGAGGATGGGGTCGGCCCCGACCAGCGAGACAAGTTCGGACCAGCGGTTCAAGAACTCGGCCCGGGCGCTGCTGGTCGCATAATCGACCGCGTAGGCATTGCTCCGGTAGGCCTTCACGGTGGCGGGCGCAATCGTGCCCTCGCCCAGCTCGGCCGTGGCGCGCTTGATCAGGTCGTCCGCCAGTGCCTGGTGCTGCTCCGCGAGCTCCAGGGCGCGGGCGGCAAAGCCGACCTGGGTCTGCAGATCCTGGGCATTGGCACTCGTATCATCGAGGTAGGTTTTGCGCTGGCGCTCATAGGAACGCTTGGTGGCGAGCGCGGACAGCTTGGCCGCCCGCGAGGCGAAACCGTTGAAGAGGGTCCAGTTTGCACTCACGCCGTAGCTGTATGATACCACGGCCGACTGGGACACGGTCCCGGCAAAGGCCGATTGCGAATAAGACAGGCCATAGCTGGCGCCGAAGGAAAACTTCGGATAGAGCTGGGTACGCGCAATCTTGTAGGACAGGTCACCCTGTTTCAGGTAGAGATCCCAGATTTGGCCCTGCAGGCTGTTTTCGGGTCCTTCGTGAACAAATGCGCCCAACAAATCCTTGGATTTTCCGGATGAATCGGCCGGGTGTGGAATTTCCAGGGGGATCGATTCCTCCGTGAGGTCGTCCAGCCCTGCCATGCGCGCATACGCATGCCGGGCATGCGCAAAGTTTTCCGTCGTCCGATCGACGCTGAGCCGCATTTCCTGGAGGCCGATGCGCGGCTGGTTCATATCGGCGGCCGAAACGGTGCCGGCCTTGAAGTTCTCCTCTTGGATCGCCAGGTCATTTTCCGCCAGCTCAAGCTGGTAACGGGCGTTGCGCACTGAAATTTTCTGGACGATCAGCCCGAGGTATTGCGACCGCAGCGTGCCGGCCAAGGTCCGGTAGGCCTCGGCATACTGGTGCTTGGCAACCTGCTCGGCCAGCTTGGCGGAATCGGCCTGCGCCTTATAGGCACCCCACTGGTAGATCGGCTGGCCGACGTTGATCCCATAAAAGCCGCCGCTGCTGGTACTGGTGCTGCTTCCGCCTGAATTGATCTTGGCGCCGTTGAAGGCATAGGACGCCGAACCGCTCAGGCTTGGCCAGAGTATGGACTCACCGGAAATGCGCCCGGCTTCCGCCTGGGCCAGGCTGATGTTCTGGGTCAGCATCTGCGGCGATTGCTTCAACGCAGTCTCGAGGATGCCCTTCAGGCCGGGCAGATAGTCCTCTGGCATGGTACCCGCCACATCGGCGGCCGGCTGCGCCGCCAAAACCAAGGGCGCAAGGAGAAGGACAACCGCGGCAAAACGCCGGGATCGACGCGGGCGGGAGGACAACAAGGCGAACATTACGATGGAAAGTACGGACCGGATTCAGCGTCGAGCCCGCTGGAATTCACAGTCGATTGCAACCCCGAAACGCTTTTTGATTACAATTCCAGCAGCCGCGTTTTTCAGGAAAAATTCGCGCCGGCTTTTCTTTTGCCGGATCGCACCGGCAAACGCGGCCGGCCGGTAATTGTCCAGGCTTGGCCGCGGGAAACCAACGTCGCGGTCGTGAAGCTTTTCCCGCGCTGGATTCATGCGATGCAGATTCGCGGGGTGCATCCAGCCCGCGTGCCGGGCCGGCATTTTGCTTGCCCCGTCCGAAAACGGCACGGCACTCTGCCTCTTATCCTCCATGCAGAAAGTTCTCGTTACCGGCGGCGCTGGCTACAAGGGCTGCGTGCTTGTCCCCAAGCTGCTCGCAGCCGGCTATGCGGTGGTCGTCTATGATTTGATGCTTTTCGGCTCCGCGGGCCTGCCGGACCATCCCCACCTCACGGTCATCAAGGGCGACATCCGCGACCTCCCCGCCTTCACCGCCGCACTCCAGGGGGTGCATAGCGTGATCCATCTGGCCTGCATCTCCAACGACCCGAGCTTCGAGCTCGATGAGGAACTCAGCCGCACGATCAACTTCGACTGCTTCGAGCCGATGGTCGTGGCTGCAAAGGAGGTCGGTGTCCGCCGTTTCATCTATGTTTCAAGCAGTTCGGTCTACGGGGTCAGCGATGCCCCCGAGGTCACCGAGGAACACCCGCTCGTTCCCCTCACTCCCTACAGCAAGTACAAGGTCCTGTGCGAACCCCTGCTCTTCCGGCACCAATCGCCGGATTTCACCTGCATCACGCTGCGTCCGGCCACGGTCTGCGGTTACTCCCCGCGCATGCGGTTCGACCTCACCATTAACATTCTCACCAATCACGCGGTGAACAAGGGGGTCATCACGGTCTTCGGCGGCGCCCAGAAACGCCCGAACATCCATATCGATGACGTCACCGAGCTTTATGTGAAGATGCTCGAGTACCCCGACGCCCTGGTCGCGGGCGAGATCTTCAACGTCGGTTACGAGAACTTCACGGTCGCGGCTCTGGCGGAATTCGTGAAAAAAACCGTGGAACGGGAGTTTCCGGCCAAGGCGCCGATCCGGATTACCACCACGCCCTCGAACGACAACCGCTCCTATCATGTCTCTTCGAAAAAGATCCATCGGAAGCTCGGCTGGAAACCGCGCTTCACCATCGAGGATGCCGTCCGCGATCTGTGCGATGCGTTCAAGGACGGTCGCTTCCAGAATACGATGAACGACGACCAGTTTATCAATGTGAAGGTCGTCAAGCGCCTCGGCCTGAAATGAGTACCTCCCGACCACTGGCCGTCGTTACCGGCGGCGCCGGGTTCATCGGCAGCCACATGGTGGACCTGCTGCTCGCCGAGGGCTGCCGCGTGCATGTGGTGGACAATCTGGTCGGCGGCCGGCTGCAGAACCTCGATCACCTGAAGGGCAACGCCGATCTGCGCGTCGACACGCGCGACATCCGCGAGATCAAGCCGGGGGACAGCCTGTTCGCCGGCGCCAGCCAGGTGGTCCATTTCGCCGGGATCGGCGATATCGTCCCCTCGATCGACCGTCCCGTGGATTACATGTCGGCCAATGTGCTCGGCACCGTGTGCGCGCTGGAAGCCGCCCGGGCCGCCCAGGTGAAAAAATTTGTCTACGCCGCTTCGTCGTCCTGCTACGGCCTGGCCCAGGAGCTGCCCACCACCGAGCAGGCTCCGATCAACTGCGAATATCCCTATGCGCTCAGCAA
Source organism: uncultured Opitutia bacterium (assembly GCA_903827245.1). Classification (GTDB taxonomy): domain Bacteria; phylum Verrucomicrobiota; class Verrucomicrobiia; order Opitutales; family Opitutaceae; genus CAIUWA01. The sequence goes on along the minus strand of CAIKHO010000007.1, from coordinate 13,464 downwards.
GTACCTGGGCGAGCAGGCCGTGCTCCACTGGGGCCGGGTGTATCGACTCCCCGTGAACGTCATCCGCCTTTTTAATGCCTATGGCCCCCGCTCCCGGACCACGGGTGCCTACGGCGCCGTCTTCGGGGTCTTCCTCGCGCAAAAACTCAAGGGCAAGCCGTTCACCATCGTGGGCGACGGCACCCAGCGCCGCGATTTTCTCTATGTGACCGATGTGGCCCGCGCGTTTTGCCTGGCCGCCACGACGCCGATCGTGAACGGCGTCTTCAACCTCGGCGCAGGCAATCCGCAGTCGGTCAACCGCCTCGTCGAGCTCCTCGGCGGCGAAAAAATCCACCTCCCCAAGCGCCCGGGCGAGCCGGACTGCACCTGGGCTGACATCACCAAGATCCAGCGGGAATTGGGCTGGAAGCCGCAGGTCTCCTTCGAGGAAGGCGTGAAGCGGATGCTGGCGGTGATCGATTATTGGCGTGACGCCCCCGTCTGGGATCCCGCCTCCATCGAACAAGCCACGCGCAACTGGTTCAGTTTCCTCGAGGGAAAATCCGGCGCCCATTGAGTCGAACCAACGTCCCGTTGGTTTTGGACTTATGTTTGAAAGGTGGCCGCCGACCTCCCGCCGGCGCTCTCGCTATGGCGGCCTGCAATGGCTTCGCGAGGGCACCGTAGCCTTCGCGAAGATGGCCGCGCGGCGGTGTGGCGCATCGCCACGCTGAATCCGCCACCCGGAGGTCGGCGGCCACCTGTACCTACTGACCCAATGATCGCGGCATAAAGCCGCTCCTACATTCCTACCTGTTCAGGCGCCGTTTTGAGATTTCGCTCCGGACCCGGCGGTCAAATCGGCACGCGAGACGATCCCTTCCACAAAGGCGTAGGAGATCACGTGGCATATGGTCATGTAGACATCCTCGACCCGGCCAAAGTGCTTTTCCGGCATCGAAATGACCGTGTCCGCCAGTTGCGCCACACTTCCCTCCCCCGCTCCCACCAAGGCAACCGTGCGCAGCTGATGAGCGGCGCACCATTTCACGGCGCTCACAATGTTGGGCGACTTGCCGCTGACACTGAGGGCGAAGGCCAAATCGCCCGGACGGGCATGGCCTTCCAACTGCCGCCAGAAGATGTCCTCGTAGCCATGATCGTTGGCGATGGCCGTGATCCAGGGCATATTGTCGTTCAGCGAACGGACGCGGAAGCGCAGGCCCAGCGCGTTCGAGGCCCCTTTCCCCAAGTCACAGGCGAAATGCGAGGCGATCGCGCCACAGCCTCCATTGCCAAACACAAACACCTGCCGGTCGTTCGCCACGGCCTCGGCCAAAAGTCGCACAATCCCCTCGATCGCCAGTGGCGGCACAGACTGCAGGGCGGCCGTCTGGGCCTTAAGGTACTCCGAAATCCAGTGGTTCAAATTCATGGGAAATGGCCCGCGCCGGTTTTATTTTGGAATCACTGCCTTCGCGTCGCCCGACAGGAAGCCGGAATCAGCCGGGATTTCCGTTCGGGGCATTTTCGATCAGCACGCGCTTGGTGCCGCCCGAACGCATCAAGAGCAACCCTTCGTTGATTTTTTCGAGGGGAAACCGATGGGAAATCAGCGCTGACAAATCGATGTTCTTCGCCCCCGTGAACGACAGGATGCGCGGGATGTCCCGGTCGGGCTGGGTTTGTCCGCCCTCGCTGCCCGTCAGAATCTTTCCGAAGTGAAGCGGGAGCGTATGGATGCAGACTTTCTCGCGGGAGTCGGGGACCCCGGCCAAGATCACCCGGCCCGTCCGATCCTTCACGGTCTCGTAGGCATATTCGATCATCGACCCGAGGCCCGTGTTTTCGATGCAGACATCGACGCCCCGAGGCAGCAGCCGGCCGATGTCTTGCACCAGCTGGGCCTTGCTGGTGTACAGCACGGTTTCATCCGCCCCCATCTGCCGCGACCACTCGAGCTTCTCCGGCTTGATATCCACCCCGATGATGGGCCACGCCCCGGCCGCCTTGGCTGCCATGAGGACCGCGAGGCCAAGCCCGCCACAGCCGAGCACCACCACGGATTCGCCGACCTTGAGGTTGGCGTCGTTGTTCACGATGCCGAATGCCGTCGTCACGGCACAGCCCATCAGGGCGGCAATCTCGACCGGCGTCGTGTCGGACACCGGGGTGACCCGGTTCTCCGAAACCACGGAGTAATCACTGAAGGTGGTGACCCAACCGGAGTTGACGTTGCGCCCCGCCCACAGGTATTTCGCCGGCTTGGCGTTGATGCCCTCGGCCTTGCGCCAGTGCATCACGACCCGTTGCCCGGGCTTCACCCGGCTGACGCCCGCGCCGACCTCCACCACGGTGCCGCCGCCCTCATGTCCCAAGAGATGCGGCAGAAACTTGTCCTCCCCCTTGACCGCATCGATCTCGTTGATCTGGGCGCCGCAAATGCCGCTGCAGTGCACCTTGACCAGCACCTGGCCGGCCTCGAGGGGCAGGCTCTCGATTTCATCGATGACCAGCGGCTTCCGTGACTCGACGAGAATGGCGGCGCGGAATTTCATTCAAAATAGATGAATTCGTAGTCCCCGGTGTATCCAGCCAAATTCATCACCCACTCCCATTCGGCCGGCTCGAAGAAACTCTCGCAGGTCAGCGCCCAGCACTGGAGGTTGAACAGCTCCTGTTCGTTGCGGTAGCTCTCGACCATGAAATAACTCTGCTTCGCGACGCGTGCGATTTCCGCCAAGGCCGCCTTGAGGTCGTAGATCCGCAGGTTGTGCAGGCAGCCGAGCGAAATCACCAGGTCGAACTGCTTGTCGCCGTAAGGCAGCGGATCCTGGGCTCGATGCACGGAAAGTTGCTCGCGAATCCCTTCGGGTGCGGTCGCGATGGCGTGGTCGGAGATGTCCAGGCCGATTATGCTGATCCCGGGAAGCAGCAGCTTGATTTCATAAATCAGGTGGGCTTTCCCGCAACCGACATCAAGCAGCTTGGACGCGTTGGTCAGGTTGTAATCCGCGATCAGTTGCTCCGCCACGGCCTTCCACCGTCCGTCGTACTTGTAGCCGCCATAGCCATAACGGCGGTCGCCGTCCCAATAGTCGGCCCCGTACATTTTCGCCTTCACCATGCAGTGGACCTTATCGTCCATCATCCGCCCGATATAATTCCGCTGTGTGCGGCGGTGCAGAGGCGTGAAGTAGGTTTTCAGTTTCTTCATTTGAAGGTCAGGTAGCGGTTTTCGGGTCTGGCTTGGTTGGAATGGAGGAGCCTGCCTGCAGGCGAAGAGCGACGTTGACCGGGCCAAAATCGCCTGCAAGCCGGCTCCTGCAAAAGGTCGACGAAACAGCGGGTATCATGAGTTGGCGATGGTTTGATGAAACACCCGGAACTTGCCCCGACGGCTTCGTCATTGCACCGCCAGCAATGACATCCCGCTCTTGAGCAGGCGTTCCTTCATGACCGCCTCCCGATTCCCCACCGTCAGGACCGCCTGGGCTCCGGCCAGCTGGGCGATGAAGGTCGCCATTGGCAGCGGGACCGCCGAGGCCGCCGCCAGGGCCGCCAGGGCAAAGAACGCGTCGCCGGCGCCGATGGTGTCAATGACGTTGACCTCGAGCGGCACGCAGCGGCACGGGACCGCGCCGGTCTTCATCCCGATCGTTTCAACTTCGCCCCGCGTGATCCACGCGTAGTCCGCGCTGAGGCCGCTTTTCAGCCGGTCCAGTTCCGGAACGATGTCGAATTTTTGCCGCCCGACCGCCAGCGCGAGTTCCGTCCGGTCCAGGCTGAAGGCGTTGGCCCGGCGCCAGCGCCGGTCGATGATATTGAAGCCGTGATTATTGCTGTTGGTCTGGCAGTTGACCGCCAGGAACGCGGCCTTGCGCTGCACCAGCTCGCGCACGGCGTCCTGACAGGTGCCGTGCCCGAAGTCGGCCGCGAGCACTACGTCGTACTCGCCAATCTTCTCCTCGATAATTTTGGCGAGACTGGCCGTGACCCCGGCGTCCGGCAGCTCCCGTTCGATGTAATTGGTCGCAAAAAGCTTTGAGATCTCCTTGCCCGGCTTTACGGCCTCGACAAAGCGCTGCTTGACGATGGTGCAGCGGTCCGATCGGACCAGCAGGTCCGATTCCGGCGGGACTACCTCGCTGATGCAGCGCTGGGCCCACGCCTCGCGCCCAATAATCCCGCAGATATCCACCCGGCTGACAAATTGTTTGAGGTGCCGGTAGATCGCCAGCGCCCCGCCCTTCTGGTCTTCTTCGTTGATAAACCGCCCGCTCAGGATCCGGTCCTTGGAGGTCATGCCCTGGACTTCGACCGTCGTGTAACGGTCGATGATCACATCGCCAACCACCAGGACCTTGAGGCCGGAGAAGGAGTCGATGATAGCGCGAAAATCCGCGGGCGACCAGGTGCTGGAGATCGTCAGGCAAAAGTCCCTGATGTCATCCGCGACGACCTTGAAGTTCTTGTTGATCAGGTTGGTCGAGCTGAAGAGGGTCTCGCCGACAAACTCGACGCGGCCGCCGTACCGCTCCGTGGCCTCGACGTCATGCTTGAAGTTGCCCGTCACGTCGGCCTCGACCGAGGCGTATTCCGATCCCTTGCAGTAAATGTGCGGCTTGACCGCGGTGATGGCCTCGGTGGCCGCCGGAAAGGGAATCGCCACTACGTAATCCACGCATTGGAGCGCGCAAAGGCTCCTGGCCCGCAGGCGGTTGTTGAAATAAGGCCGGCCCGGCCCCTTGTTGACCCACTGCTCGTCGGTGAAGGTCACGACCAGCACGTCCCCTTTCTCCCTAGCGGCCTCGAGGTGGGCAATGTGTCCCGGGTGAAGCAGATCGAAGGTCCCGTGGCACTGGACGATCTTGGTCCCGGACTGGCGCAGCCGGTCGAAAAACGCCTCGGCATCGGCAAATTGAATCTCCTTGGGGCTCTTGTTCATTCCTTCCGGACTCTCTTGTTTGCTCGGCCGTCAAATGGCAAATGGCAATTTGGCGCAGGTGCGTCTGCACTGAAAGTAGGGGCTTCCCTTGCGGTTTTCAAACCCGACCATCACCGCCTCCCACCCAGCCTTGACCTGCCTCCCTCCCGCTTCACGCTCGACCGACCAACCCCATGACCAGTCCCGCCCGAGGAACAACCCGGTTCACACCCAGCCCCGGGCCGGCGACCAAGCCCCCCTTTGACCCCGTCCAGGCCCGGACCCGTTGCTGGCGGATGCGGAAGCGAATTCTCCAAGTCTCTCAGAAGGTTTCCGCACTGCACATCGGCGGGGCATTTTCCTGCCTCGAGATCGTGGACACGATCTACCACGGCGTGATGCGCCGTGGCGCCGACGGCAACAGCCCGGACACGTTCATCCTGTCGAAAGGCCACGGCTCCATGGCCCAATATGCGGTGCTCGAGGAGATGGGTATAATTCCGCCCGAGGAGATGGATCTTACCTGCCAGCCGGGCGGCCGGCGGGCGACCCATCCCGACTATGGCCTGCCGGGCATCGAGGCCTCGACTGGCTCGCTCGGTCACGGCCTGGCTCTGGCCGTCGGCATGTCCCTGGCGGACGGCATCCAGCAGCATGACCGCCTCGTCTATGTCGTAATGAGCGACGGAGAGCTCGAGGAAGGCTCCGTGTGGGAAGTGATGATGCTCGCCCCCAGCCTGGGCGTGAAAAACGTTATCGCCGTGGTCGACCTGAACGACTTCCAGTCGCTCGGACGGACGAGCAAGATTCTGCCCAACTTTTACCCGGTGGCGGAAAAGATCCGCGCGTTCGGCTGGGAGGCGGTGGAGGTGGATGGCCATTCCCCGCAGGCCGTGCACGACGCCATCGTCGGGCGCAAAGGCGGGCGGCCGCTCATGGTCGTCGCCCGCACGATCAAGGGCAAGGGCGTCAGCTACATGGAGAATGTCCCGATGTGGCACTACCGCTCACCGAATCCACAGGAATATCAGCAGGCTCTCGATGAGCTCGACCGGGCCCACCGCGAATGAGAGACACCTTTTCCCGCACCCTTTACCAAGTCGCGAAGGCGGACCCCAAGGTCTGCATCGTGGTCGCGGACATCTCGCCGGCCGGCAGCATGCAGCAATACCGCGAGGAATTCCCCGAGCGCTTCACCAACGTGGGCGTGGCCGAGCAGGCGATGATCGGGCTGTGCGCCGGGATGGCCATGCGCGGGATGAAGCCCTTCGCCTATACCATCGCTACTTTTGCGATCTACCGCCCGTTCGAGCAGGTGCGCGTCGACCTCTGCTACCAGAATCTCCCGGTGACCGTGGTCGGGATCGGCGGCGGCCTGACGTATTCGGTGCTGGGCGGCACCCATCACGCGCAGGAGGACATCGCCGTGATGAGCGCCCTGCCCAACATGAGCATCCTCGCGCCGTGCGATCCGCTGGAAACGGAGGCCGCCGTGTGGGCATGCGCCCGGCATCCGGGCCCGATGTACCTGCGCCTGGGCAAGGCGGGCGAGCCGGTGCTGACCGCGAACGCCCCCGAGCCTTTCGAGTTCGGCCGCGCGCGCTGCATCAAGCGCGGCGCCGGCACGTGCGTGCTGTCGTTTGGCCTCGTCACCAAGATGGCGCTGGAGCTCACCGCCAAGATCGAGCGGGAACAGGGCGGCCAAGTGGCGGCCTATTCCATTCACACGTTGAAGCCACTGGACCGCGAGGGCCTCTCGCGCATCCTGGCCCAATACGACCGGGTCATCGTCGTCGAGGAACATTCCGTCGTCGGCGGGCTGGGCCAGCAGTTGAAGGCGCTGGCCTTTGAGAGCGGCGCCCGCTGCCGGTTGCACGCCTTTTCCCTGCGGGACGAATTCATCCACTGCTACGGCTCCCATGACGACCTGTTGAAGGCCCATGGCCTGCATCCGGATTTGCTCTACGCGAAGATCTTCGCATAACCGCCCCGCCATGTTGCACCTCGACCCTAACCCTGCCCTCCCCCCGGCGACATCCTGCAACAGCTCCTCAGTCGCCCCCTTCGGACCGTTTCCCTCGGCTGCTTCACAACCATGATGACCGGCGGCGAGCTCGTTCCCACCGGCATCCGCGAGGAGTTGGACCTGACCATCTGCATCCCCTGCCTGAACGAGGAAAGCCGGGTCGTCCCCTCCATCGAGAATACCTGCGCCGCAGCGCGCGAGGTGGGCTGCAGCTACGAGATCTTCGTGATTGACGATGCGTCGACCGATGGCACTTCGGCGGCGGTGAGGGACTTTTGCCGCCGGAACCCCGAACTGCCCGTCAAGTTGCACCGCAACCCCTACAACCTCGGGCTCGCCCGCAGTTTTGTGGACACGGCCTTTCGCGGTCGCGGCAAGTATTACCGGCTCGTATGCGGCGACAACGTCGACTCGAAGGAACTCATCGTCCGGATCCTACGGGAATTGGGCCACGCCGATCTAATTATTCCGTATCACGCCACGATCTCGGGCAAGAGCTGGCCCCGGGTCGCCCTTTCTAAATTCTATACCTGGCTGGTGAACGTGCTCAGCGGCTACCGGCTCCACTACTACAACGGTCACCCGATTTACCGCCGCTTTCACGTCATGCGCTGGGCGTCCTACAATTACGGCTTTGGGTTTCAAGCCGACCTCGTGACCATGCTGCTGGACGAAGGCGCCACCCATCTCGAGGTCGCGGTGGCGGGAAGCCATGTGACCAAGCCGCGCGAAAGCACGCCCCTGACCCTCCGCAATTTCGTCTCCACCGGCCACACCTTGTTCGACATCACCCTGCGCCGCGTCCGCCGCGTGTTTTTCGGCCGCTAGGCCGGAATCGATCCATTCGAGGTGGTAGCCGAGCAGCGACTCTGGATTCCGCTAGAACGCCCGATGGAGATGCGACTTCCCGGTCGCAACGGACGGCGACCGGGAGGTCGCCGCCCCACCCGATTTGCGCTTTAGGAATTCGCATTCTCCGCGGCGAACTGGAGCAGCATCGCCTTGATGTCCATGGCGTCATAGCCATAATGCTCTCTGGCCCGCACGCTCGAGACGACAAAGCCGGGCATCGGCGACAACTCCGGCCGGATGCGCGACCGACCCCCGAAGGCGTCGACCAACAGTTGCACGGCATCCCCCACCGGGATTTGGCCGGACGCACCCAAGGTAACTGCATCCGCGCCAGTCCAATCCTGCTCCAACAAACGGACCGTAAACCGGGTCAGGTCAGCCACATGAACCGCGTTGTTGAACGGAGTGCCCGGATTGAACACGGTTATTTCTCGCCCTTCCCGCGCTGCGGCCAATACGCCGGTCAGCCAATTCCTGACCGAGCCACGGCCAATGATGCCGGGAAGCCGCAGGGCCAGCGAACTAAACGTATTCTCCTTTGCGGCGACCAGTTCTTCCGCCTCGTGTTTTGCCCGTCCATAGATGTCCGGCTCGCGCACCGGCGTATTCTCATCGACTACCGGCGTTTCGATCCGGCCATAAATCGAAAGCGTCGAGAAGAGGATGAACTTGCGCACCCCCGAGTCCCGGGCATGCCGCACCAGCCGGCTCGTCGAGCGCACGTTGTCGCGCGTCAGATCGTCCGCTGTTGCCCCGGACCCGGGCGAGCGGCCCGCGGCGTGCACGATCGCATCAATTTTCGCCGGCAGCGTGAGATCCGCGGAAAGGTCGCCGGCGATCACCTGCAGGTCGCCCGCGCGCCCGGCGTCTTCCGGCAGGCGTCCACGCCCGGACCTGACGACAGCCGTCACCCGGTGCCCATCCGCCAACAATCCCAGCGCCACTTCCGCCCCGCTAAATCCACCGGCTCCCGTTACCAGAACGTGCATGCTTGCGCGGGGTCGAGTGTTTATCGGTCGTAGCGGACATTTTCACCCAGAGGCACCGAGAGCACAGCGATCGGGAGTTCGATCACTGCCCAGGAATCCTCCGTGTGCTCTGTGCCTCTGCGTGAAACCGGTTTGTTTTCGTGTCATGTTGTGCCTCTTCGTGGCGAGAAATCTGCGGATTACTGGAAACGTGCCACCATCCTGCCGTCCACTCATTCCGCGTAGAATTCGCGGATCACAGCCAGGATATACGCGATTTGCTCCCCGGTAATATACTGGTGCGCGGGCAGGGTCACCACCTCGTCCGACTGTCGCTCGCAGACCGGAAAATCCCCGCGCTTGTAGCCAAGGTCGCGCGCCGCATTTTGCAGGTGAATCGGAATCGGATAGTGCACCTTCGCCTCGATCCCGCGGCTGATGAGAAACCGGACGAACTCGTCGCGGCGCTTCGTGGTGACGAGATAGAGCTGATAAACCTCGCGGTGACCCGCCAGCCGCTGCGGCCGGCTGATCTTGGCTTCCAGGCCCTTGAGTCCGTCATCCAGCAGCCCCGCGTTGTGAATGCGCTTTTCGATCAGCCCTTCAACCGTATCGAGCACCCGGCTTCCCACCACGGCTTGGAATGGCTGCAGGCGGTCGTTGACGCCCCAGATCTCGATGTGGTCCCGGTCCACCATGCCGTGGTTCCGGTAGAGCCGGAGAAATTTCGCGATCTTGTCATCATCCGTGACAATGATGCCGCCATCGCCCCAGACATTCAGCGGCTTGATCGGGTGCATGCTGAAGGTACCCGTCTTGCCAAAAGTCCCGGCGCAACGGCCGTTGATCTTCGCCCCCACTGCCTGGCAGGCATCCTCGACGACGGGAATCCCGCGACGGTTCGCGATCTCAAGGATTCTGTCCATGTCCGGCGGAGCGCCCGCCCAGTGCACCGGCAGGATGGCCGCGGTGTTGACCGTGATCGCACGCTCGATGGCGCTGACGTCGATCTGGTACCTGTCGTCACAATCGACAAATACCGGGCGCCCGCCCGCCGCGACAATTGCGCCCACCGTGGCGATGAAAGTATTGGCGACGGTGATCACTTCCTTGCCGGGCCCGACTCCGACCGCCTTGAGCGAAAGGATCAACGCACCGGTCCCGGTATTCGTACCGATTGCATGCTTGGCCCCGACGTAGGCGGCGAATTTCTTTTCAAAGGCCTCGACGAACGGCCCCAGGGTAAACTCCCCCGTCGCGACGAGCTTCCGTAGATCTTGAAAGTAGTCTTCGACGTCGGCGAACTGCCGATCGAGATAGTTATAGGGAACCTGCATTTTCGAAAGAGATGATCGCTGCGGCTATTTGTAGAACGATGAAATGAGTTCCACCACGCGATCCTGCTGGACGTGGGTGAGCGTGTGATAGAGCGGAAGCGTCAGGATTTCGCTCACGTACTGCATGGTTTTGGGAAAATCCGACGCGGTATAGCCCAGATCACGGGCCGCGGGTTGGAGGTGAATGGGCGTGGCATAGTGGATCAGCGTCTCCACGCCGTTTTTGCCCAGGTATTGCTTGAGCTCGTCCCGTCGCTTCGCCCTGACGATGTAGGTTTGGAAAACGCACCGCTCGCCCGGTCCCTCGTCGGGAACGCCCACATAGGGGCGCAGCAGCTCGTTGTAGCGAAGGGCGAGAGTCCGGCGGCGATCCGTCCATGCATCGAGATACCGCAACTGCACCCGGAGCATGGCGGCCTGGATCTCGTCCAGGCGCGAATTGAAGCTCCAGAAATCGCACTGCTCGCGGTTGGCCAGGCCGTGATTGCGGGACTGCACGAGTCTGGCCTGCACCTCCGGATCATTGGTCGTGACGATTCCCGCGTCCCCAAAGGCGTGGAGATTCTTGAGCGGATGCAGGCTGAAACACGCCGCGTCGCCCCAGCTTCCGGCCCGGCGGCCGTCGAGGGTGGCCCCGATGGCCTGGGCCGCATCCTCCAGCACAAACAGGCCGTGTCTTCCAGCGATCGCGAGGATCTCCTTCATCTTCGCCAGGCGACCGGTCAAGTGCACGGGCATGATGGCGCGGGTCCGGCTCGAAATCGCCGCCTCCAGCTTTTCCGGGTCCATGTTTCCGTCATCGCCGAGATCGACGAACACCGGCTTGGCCCCGGCGAGCGCGATGGCGGACGCTGAAGCGATGAAGGAATTCGGCGCCGTTATGACCTCGTCGCCTGGGCGCAAGCCGAGTCCACGCAGCACCAGATGCAAGGCATCCGTCCCATTGGCTACCCCGGCCGCGAACCCGACTCCGCAATACCCGGCAAATTCCCGTTCGAACTCCGCGCACTCCGGGCCGAGGATGTAACGCCCGCTATCGAGAACCTTTTCCACCGCGCGCATGAGCTCTGGCTTGACCAAGGCGGCTTCGGCCGAAAGCGCGGTATAGGGTACGGCATCATGAGACATGTTGGCGGGAAGGGAGGGGAAGAGACTTCCGTCACTGTGCTAGCCGCTTTGACCGCAGCGTCCCAGACATTTATTAGGGATTCCCTCCACCGACACGCGATGGTCGTGGTGCCGTTTGCAATAAATCACGGATTGGCTACGCACCGAGTGAAGCGCTTTCAGCCAAAGGCACGAAATTGACATCAAAACGAACCACCATCCAAGTGACGGTAGTCTTGACGATCTTTGGCATCTGATTAACTAAAATCCCATGACAAAGCTCACAGCCATCGTTCATCCAGGTGAACCAGGCGAGGGTGGTTTCTGGGCGACCTGCCTCAAAGTTCCAGGCGCCAACGGACAGGGTGAAACGAAGGAAAAGTGCCTGGCGGATTTGAGCGCCGCCGTGCGTCTTCTGCTCGAAATCGAACGTGAGCAGCAATTCAAAGACGATCCAGCCGCTGAAGAGATCACGATAGCGGTATGAAGCGGCGCGAGCCGCTTGCCCATTTGCACCAGCATGGATGCCGGCTTCTGCGCGCGGGAAGCAGTCATTCAATTTGGATTAATTCTTCGACGGGCCGCAAAGAGGCCGTTCCCCGGCATAGTGAGGTCAAACGCCATCTTGCACGTTCGATCTGCAAGAATTTATCCGTCGAAGTGCCGAAAGGCGCATGAGTCCAAGGCCACAGTCCCTCTCCATTTTCCTTTGACTCGCGCCCCGCGAGCGTCCCTCCCACCGGTAATGAACGTCCCGATCCTCGACTTGAAGCCCGCGGTCGACGAATTGCGTCCCGCGCTTGATGCCGCTTATCGCCGCGTGATGGACTCCGGCCGGTTCCTGCTCGGCGCCGAATTGGAGGCGTTCGAGGCGGAATACGCCCTGGCCGTCGGCGCGGCCCATTGCGTCGGCGTCGCCAATGGCCTCGAGGCATTGCAACTCGTGCTGATGGCGCTCGGCGTGGGTCCGGGCGACGAGGTCATCGTGCCGGCCCACGGCTATATTGCGACCTGGCTGGCCGTGACCCACACCGGCGCGCGGCCCGTGCCCTGCGAGTGCGACGAGCGCACCTACAACCTCGACCCGGAGCGAATCTCCGCGCTCATCACGCCTCGCACCAAGGTGATCCTGCCCATTCACCTCTACGGTCAGACGGCCGACATGGAGGCCATCAACGCGGTCGCGGCCCGTCACGGCCTGTTTGTGCTCGAGGATGCCGCACAATCTCACGGGGCGCGCTGTCACGGACGGTCCAGCGGCAGCCTCGGCCACGCCGCCGGGATCAGTTTTTATCCGAGCAAGAACCTCGGCGCCCTCGGCGACGCCGGTGCCGTGACCACCCGTGATGCCGCGCTGGCCGACAAGATCCGCCATCTCCGCAACTACGGCTCCAAGATCCGCTATCTAAACGAATATGCCGGACTGAACTCCCGCCTCGACGAACTGCAGGCCGCCTTCCTGCGGGCCAAACTCCCGCATCTCGCGGCATGGAATGCCCGGCGCACCCGCCTCGCTGCACGCTATCTCGACCAACTCCGCGGCGTCGGCGATTTCGTGCTGCCCGCCGTGCCCTCGTGGGCGGAGCCGGTCTGGCATCTCTTTGTCGTACGGACCCGCCAGCGCGAAGCATTGCAGAAGCACCTGGCCGCCCATGGGGTGGGCTCACAGGTTCATTATCCCGTTCCTCCGCATCTGTCGGGAGCCTATCGCGCCGCCGGCTGGAAACACGGGGATTTCCCGCTCGCGGAACGCCTCGCCATCGAGGTGCTCAGCCTGCCCGTCGGCCCGCACCTCGCCGATGAGCAGATCGATTATGTCTGCGCGACGGTACGGTCGTTTTTTACGCGGTGAGACGGACCGGAAGCGTGTTGTAGCCGGGGTCGGTGACCCCGGGCCGGCCTCAGCGAGGCCGACTACGGTTGCGATCCGAAAATGGAGATCAGGATGGCAAAGCGCTTCGTCGCCCAATTTTTCCGATCTTCCCTTTCACCCTCACTTTCACTTTCACTCTGACCCCTCGCATGTCCGCCCGTGTTTCCCCAGGTTTTCTTGCCCACCTCAATCCGGTCGCGCCGGTCCGCCAGCTTTTCCAGCAGCGCGAGCTCCTCTGGCAGTTCACGCTCCGGAATTTCGGCCTGAAGCACAAGGGCAGTTACTTCGGGGTCGGATGGGCGGTGTTGAATCCGCTGCTCATGCTCGGGCTTTACTTTGTTGTCTTCGGCAAGATTTTCAGCGGCCACTTCGGCGTGCTGCCCGACGAGACC
>CAIKHO010000006.1 GCA_903827245.1 uncultured Opitutia bacterium | reverse complement strand
GGTGCCCGGCCCCTTCGCCCTCGGCGCCGGCAGCAAGGACTCCGCGCTCCTGATCACCCTGCCTGCGGGCGCCTACACCGCCCAGGTCGCCGGCGCGAACCAGACCACCGGCATCGCCCTCATCGAGATCTACGAGGTCCAATAGGCCGGGAGCATGAATAAGTCCGAACAATTCAGTCGGATTTTCCGCGGATTGCACGGATGAGCACGGATAAAGGAGTGAGGGTTAAAACTCGAGCACTCTGAGCCACATGATCCGGTGAGTGATTGCAGCGCATGACGAATCCATGATTTTGACTCTGGAATATCCGCGTCCATCCGCGTCATCCGCGGTTTCCTAGTGGATGCGTCCGGATAAGGGAAGTTTTGGGGGTGAACGCCCCATAGTGACAGCGGCGACAAAGGAGTATCCTGCGGACATGAACCCAATCCTCCTCATCCTTGTACTTCTTCTCGTGTTCGGCGGCGGCGGTTTTTATATGGGCGGTCCTGCCATCGGTGGAGGTGGCATCGGCCTGATCCTCTTGATCTGCCTGGTCATTTATTTGATGGGCGGATGGCGGACGAAAAGCTGACCTGGCACCGGCGCAAGACATCCGCCGGGCCCATTCATCACGGCATCACGATCGGGTTTCCAAAATGCAAACGACAACCTTGGCGTGGGATTCGTTCGAGACCCATCCGTCAGCGGCCGAAGCGGCGGTCGTTTCCAGATTCTGTCTCTTTTCGTTTTCGACCTTGGAACTGGCTTGCAGTCCCGGCACAGGGAACATCGCCATGATCGAGCAGGAGCATCCCGATACTTGGCGCTGGCTGGTGATCAGCCCCGACGGGTTCATCATCGATGCCGGCTCGGAGCCCACCCGGGCCCATGCCAAGCAGGCAGTCGAACTCACCCTGCACGCCGAGCCGGCCTTTGCCACGGCGATCGCCCAGGACTGAAAAGCGCGCCCACGACGGGCGGAGGTGGATCGCGTTCGCCCAATGGCTTGGTCAATAGCCCGGTGTCAGCCGAATGCCCCGTCGTCACCTGCGTTGCCACCGGACCGGATTTTAGAAAACAATAAGCCGCTAACCATTTCGGTGTAGCGGCTTATACAGATGGTGGACCTTACTGGACTCGAACCAGTGACCTTTTCCATGTCAAGGAAACGCTCTAACCAACTGAGCTAAAGGTCCAAAATTGACGGTTGGAAATTAAGCAGGATGCCCCGGTGTCAGGGCAAGGAAAAATCCGCGGCCACCGCGGCTCGATCCCGTGCAATCTGCGCGCGAAGTTCGTCGACCCCGGCAAACTTCATTTCCGGCCGCACGAAGCGCAGCCATTCCACCGTCACGGCATCGCCCTCGCCAAAGGGGCAGTTCCCCAGCACATGCACCTCGAGGCGGGGCTCGGCGGCCTGCTCGACGGTGGGCCGCAGGCCGTAGTTGGCCACGCCGGGCAGCGATCCCGGGGATTTCGGGCCGCTGATGCGCACAGCGTAGACGCCGAAGCGCGGGCGCAATTGCGGCGTCCAGGCCAGGTTCAAGGTGGGAAACCCGATGGTGCGGCCCAGCCGTTTCCCGGGAACGACCACGCCCTCGGCAAAATAGGTGAAGCCCAGCGCCGCGCTGGCCGCGCCAATCTCACCCGCTTCGAGCAGGCTGCGGATGCGCGTGCTGCTGATCGGCTCCCCGTCGAGGTTCACACGCGGCGCACTGAAAACCGTGAGCCCGTGTTTCCTCGCCTCCGTCACCAGCATGGCGACATCGCCCCGGCGGCCGCGGCCGAAGCGCCAGTTCTCGCCCACGTAGACCGCGGCAAGGTGCGGCAGGTGCTGCCGCAGGTGCGGCAGGAATGCCTCCGCCTCGATCCGGGCGTACTCCGGCGTGAACGGCTGGGTGATGACCGCCTCGACGCCGAGCGCGAGGAGCAGCCGGGTCTTCATCGTCGTGTCCATGATCAGGCGCCGGGGATTATCGGGCTGGAAAAGCGCGCTCGGGTGCGGCCAGAACGTCAAGACGGCCGCCACGCCGCCACTGCGCCGGGCCGACTGCACCGCGGCCTCGATCACGGCGCGGTGCCCCAGATGCACACCGTCGAACATGCCGATCGCGAGGTGCAGCGGGCGCGGGGGCAGCGTGGTGCGGTCCAGTCCGTCGAAATGAGTGGGGGCGTTCACGGTGCGATCCACCCACCCCGCCATGTCGGGCACCCCTTTTGATAGAGGGGAGCCTGCCAGCATAACTCCGAATCCCCTCTAAAAAGAGAGGCGGTGCACCGCGCCGGGGTGTGTTTCCGGAGCTTCACGCCGTAAAACCCGGCACCACGTCGCGCGCGGGCAGCAAGTGTTTCTCGAGCTCGGTGAGCGGCAGCGCCTCGATCTGCTCCATGGTGAGCGCCTGCGCCACGTTCAGCCGGTCGGTCGCCGTGCGCCGCAGGGCCGTGAGGTGCGCCCCGCAGCCGAGCTTCTGGCCGAGGTCGTGCGCCAGCGTGCGCACGTAGGTGCCCTTGGTGCAGCGCAGGCGGAAATCGAGTTCCGGCGGCGCGAACCGCGTGAGTTCCCACGCCATCACGCGGATGAAGCGCGGCTCCCGCTCGATCTCCTCGCCCTTGCGCGCCAGCTTGTAGAGCGGCACGCCGTTCACCTTGATCGCGGAAAACATCGGGGGCGTCTGGTACTGGTCCCCGAGAAAGGTGTCCATCGCCGCCTTCACCTGGGCCTCGGTCAGCGCCGGCACCGGGCGGGTCTCCAGCACCTCGCCGTCCGCGTCCTGCGAGTTCGTCACCACGCCCAGTTTCATCGTGGCGGTGTATTCCTTGTCCAGGCTGATGATGTACTGCGAAACGCTGGTGGCCTTGCCGACCAGGACGACGAGGAGGCCCGTCGCCATCGGGTCGAGCGTGCCGGCATGGCCGATGCGCTTCATCTTCAGCTTGCCCCGCAGCCGGGCGATCACGTCATGCGAGGTGTGGTCGCGCGGCTTGTCCACGAGGAGCACGCCCTCCAATTCCTTGATGCGGCCCAGCATCACGAGGCGCGTTTTTGCGCATCCACCACGGCGATCTGGGCCTTCAGCGCGGCCAGCAGGCGCCCGTGAAACTCCGCCGCGCCGGTCTTGAGGTTCAGCCCGGCGGCGCACGCGTGGCCGCCGCCGTTGAACTGCGCCGCAATCTGGTCGAGCCGGTAGTCCGGATCCTTGGCCCGCAGGCTGGCCTTGATGCCGCCGTCGGACCGCTCCTCGATCAGCACGCCGATCACCACGCCGTCGATGCTCCGGGCGTAGTCGACCAGCCCCTCGGTGTCCTCGGGACTGGTGCCCGTGGCCGCGAAGGAGCCGTCGGCGAGCGTGCCGACGCAGACGCGCCCGCCGCACTCCATGCGCAGCGAGGCGAGGAAGCGCTGGAGAAGCTGGAGCTTGCCGAGCGACTCCCGCTCGTAGAGCTGGTAGCCGGCCTCGGTCGGCCGGGCCCCGCGCGCCACGAGTTCGCCCGCCAGCACGAAGCAGCGGCGGGAGGTGGAGTTGAAACGAAACTGGCCGGTATCGGTGAGGATCCCGGTGTAAAGCGCCTGCGCGGCCTGCGCATCCACCGCCAGGCCGTTGTCGAGAAACATCCCCGCCAGGATTTCGCACGTGGCGGCCGACCCGCTGTCGACCAGGTTCGCGGTGGCGTAGCCGATGTTGGACAGGTGGTGGTCAATGTTCGCGGCCGGTTGCGGGAAACAGACCTTGAGCCGGTCGCCGACCCGCTGGTGGTCCGCACAGTCGACCAAGATCGCGGCGCGATCCTCGCCCCGCGCGAGCACGGCGTCGGTGTTGAGAAACGTCATGCCGGGCGAGAGGAACTGCAGGCGCCGCGGCACCGGGTCGGCGTTCACGCACACCACGTCAAAGCCGGCGGCGCCGAGCACCCGGGCCAGGGCCACCTGCGAGCCGATGCAATCGCCATCGGGCCGGGCATGACCGACCACGGCGATCTTCCGGCCGGCCAGCGTGGCGAGCAGCCGGGCGAAGGCGGCGGAAAGCTCGGGGTAGAATTTCACAGATCGGTTTTCTCGGGCTGGCCGATCTCGTCGAGGATCCGCAGCACCCGGTTGCTCACCGCGGTGGACACGTCGAGCACGTATTCCATCCGCGGCAGGTACTTCAGCACGATGCGCCGGGACAGTTCCTCGCGGATCGCGGGCGCCTGCCGGCGTAGCCAGCGGGTTTTCTCCTCGGCCGTGGCGGCGTCGCCGACCACGGAAAAAAACACCCGCGCATCTCGCAGGTCCGGCGCCACGCGCACCTCGGTAATCGTCACTGCCACCGACTCGCTCTGGTACCGCTGGCGCAGGATGTCGCTGATCTCGCGCTGCATGAGCTCGTTGATGCGGACGGTGCGGTTGGACATGGCTGTTCCCGTTCTGGCTTTCCGATTTTCGATTCTGGAGCTATGGGCCGGGGCCGGCCAAATTCAAAAACGGGGATCCGGAATCGAAAATTTACAGCGCAGCCCGTACTTTTTGGACTTCGTAGCACTCGATGAGATCGCCGGCCTGGTAGCCGTTGAAATCGTCGAGCTTGATGCCGCACTCCAAGCCGGCGCGAACCTCGTTCGCATCGTCCTTGAAGCGCTTGAGGGTGGCGACCTTGCCCTCGTGCAGGATTTCCTTGCCGCGGCGGAGCCGAGCGGAGGCGTTGCGGTTGATCTTGCCCTCGGTGACGAGACAGCCGGCCACGAAGCCCTTTGCGAGCGGGAACGTCGCGCGCACCTCTGCCGCGCCGGTCTTCGTCTCCTTGAGGTCGGGATCGAGCAGGTCGGCCATCATCTCGCGGACCTTGTCGCCCAGCTCGTAGATGATGCCGAAGGTCTCGACGCGCACGTGGTGGTGCTTGGCCAGCGGGGTGACGCCGTTCTCCAGCTTGGTGTTGAAACCGATGACGATCGCGCCCGAGGCGCCGGCCATGAGGACGTCGTTCTTCGTGACGAGGCCGACCTCGGCGGAGACGATCTCGAGCGAGACCTTGGTGCTCTTGATGCCCTCGAGCACGTTGCGCACGGCCTCGGCGGAGCCGAAAACGTCGGTCTTGATGATGACCTTGAGTGTCTTCTGCTGGGTCGCGGCGATGTTGGCGAAAAGTTGCTCGACCGAAACTTCCTTGGGCACGGCGTCCAGGGTGGTGGTCGCCTTCTTGAGGAGCTGCTGCGCCTCCTCGGCGAGGTTCTCGGCCTCGCGGGCGTTCTTGACCGCCCTGAACTGGGCGCCGCTTTCGGGCGTGCCGGACCAGCCGATGACGCGCACGGGCGTGGCCGGCGGCGCCTCCTTCAGGTTCTTGCCCTGGTCGTCGAACATGGCGCGCACCTTCGCCCAATATGGTCCGCACACGAGGGCGTCACCCACGCGCAGCGTGCCGCGCTGGATAATGACCGTGGCCAGCGGGCCGCGGCCGACGTCCACCTGGGACTCGATAATCACCCCGCTGGCTTCCGCCTTCGGGTTGGATTTCAATTCCAGCACATCGGCCTGCAGGAGAATCATCTCCAGCAGCTCGTTGATGCCGGTGCCCTTAATCGCGGAGACGGGCACCGTGACGGTCTCGCCACCCCAGTCCTCGGGCGCGATGTTGCGCTGCTGCATCTGCGCCTTCACCTGCTCGAGGTTGGCGCCCTTGACATCCATCTTGTTGACCGCGACCAGCAGCGTGACCGCGGCGGTCTGGGCGTGCTTCAACGCCTCGTCGGTCTGCGGCATGAAGCCGTCGTCCGCCGCTACGACGAGCACGGCGATGTCGGTGACACTCGCCCCACGCGCACGCATCTTCTGGAAGGCGGCGTGGCCCGGGGTGTCGAGGAAAGTGATTTTGCGCCCGTTGAACTCGATCTGGTAGGCGCCGATGTGCTGCGTGATGCCGCCCGCCTCGCCGGCGGCGACATTCGCCTTGCGGATGGCGTCGAGGAGCGACGTCTTGCCGTGGTCGACATGGCCGAGGATGCACACGACCGGCGGCCGGGGCTCCAGGAACTTCGACTCGTCCTCCTCGGGCTTCTTCTTGTCCTTTTCCTTTTCCTTCTGCGCCTGCTGGGCAGCCGGGTCGGCCCGGTGCTTGATCTCCAGCATGAAGCCGTACTTTTCCGCGACCTTGGTCGCAACGGCCTCGTCGATGTTGGAGTTCATCGAGGCAAAACCGACAAGCTGGTTCAGCTCCGAGATGAGCTTGAACGGCTTCAGCCCGAGCGCGACGGCGAAGTCCCGCACCACGATGGGCGGCTTGAGATGGATGATCTTCATGTCACCGCTCACGGTGACCTTGACGCTCGAAACCGCGGGCGGGAGGGAGACCGCAGCGGGGGAGGAGTTTGGCACCGGCAGTGGTTTCGGGGCGGAAAAAGGTGCGGGCGGACGCGGCGCGACCACGGGCGGCGGCGCCAGAGGTGCCGGGGCGACGGCAGCGGGAACCGGGGCCGACGCTGCCACTGGCGCGGCAACCGGGCGCGGGGCGATGACCGGCGGAGGGGCCGAACGGACCGGCGGGGTATATGACGGCGTCACCACCCGCGGCGGCGGTGGCGGTGGCGTCATCGGACGGACCAAGGAGGGCGGACTGACCGGGACGGGCTTGGCGACCGCCTTGGCGGTGGCTTCCTTTTCACGCGCAATATCCTGCACCGTCTTGACGAACATGCCGACGGGCACGCGCGATTTCGCCGGTTCCGCCGCGGGCGCCTCGGGCACGGGAGCCGCGACGGCCACGGGCGCGGCAGGGGCGGCCTCAATTTCGGGAGGGGCCGGCTGGAACTTGCCGGCGAATTCCTGAGAAAGCGCCTCGGCCGAGATGTTGTCGATCGTGCTGGAGACGCTCTTGACGTCGAATTTGCGCTCCTTGAGCAGGGCCAACAATTCCTTGTTGTCCATGCCGATCTTTCGGGCGAGTTCGTGGATGCGGATGCTCATTCAGCGGCGGGCGGGAGGGGTGCGGAAAAGGACTCAGGTTGGTTGCTGGCTGACGCGGGCAATGATGTCCTGCGCCTCCTCGGTGGTGAAACCGGCGCTGACGAGATCGTCGGCTTCGACGCCCTCGAAGGCGGCGGCCGAGTTGATGCCCATGTCGACGAGCCGCGCCGCGATGGCGGGGTCGAGCGCGAAGGCCTTGGTGAGCGCGTCGATCGCGGTCTTGCGCGGGTCGTCGCCGAGGGCCTTGAACTCCTCGATGTCGAGGCGCCAGCCAATGAGGCGTGACGTCAGACGGGCGTTCTGGCCCTTGCGCCCGATGGCGATGGCGAGGTCGTCCGTGGCGACCTTGAGCAGGATGCGGTGCGTCTTGTCGTCGACGATGATCTCGCGCGGCAGGGCGGGCTTGAGCGCCTCGATGATCATTTCGCGCGGGTCGGCAAAGTACTTGATGATGTCGATCTTCTCGCCGCCGAGCTCGCGCACGATCGTCTTCACACGTGCGCCGCGGGCGCCCACGCAGGCGCCGACCGGGTCGACCTTCGGGTCCATGGACGTGACGGCGATCTTGGTGCGGTAGCCGGGCTCGCGGGCGAAGGCCTCGATCTTGACGGTGCCGTCGGCGATCTCGGTGACTTCCAGCTCGAACAGCCGGCGGACAAACTTGGGCGTCGCACGGCTGAGGATCAGCTCGGGGCCGCGCGGGGTCGACTCGATGGCAAGCAGGAGGCAGCGGATGCGCTCGCCCGGCTGGTATTCCTCGCCTGGAACCTGTTCCTTGCCCGGCATGAGGGCCTCGGCCTTGCCGAGGTCGACGTAGAGGTCGTTGCGCTCGCGGCGGCGGACGGTGCCCGTGACGATGTTGCCGACCTGGTCCTTGAAATCGTCGTAGATGCGGTCCTTCTCGAACTGCCGCAGGCGCTGCATCACGGCCTGGCGGGCGGTCTGCGCGGCAATGCGGCCGAGGGTCGAGGGATCGATCTCCTTCTCGATCATCTCGCCGATGACCGCACCGGGCTTCACGGCCTGGGCCTTCTCGACATGGATCTCCGTCTTGGGATTGCTGATGGAATCGACCACCTTCATCACGGCCCAAGCGTGGAGCTGGCCGTTCTTGGGGTTGATGTCGATCTTCAGCTCCTGACCGGAGTTCACGCCCTTCTGCGCCGCCGTCTTGAGCGCATTGCTGATCGTGGCAATCATGTCGGCACGACCGATGCCCTTCTCCTTCTCCATGTATTCGAGGACGGATAGAATTTCGCTGCTCATAAGAAGGTTGGAATTTTGGGAAAAAAAAAGCGGGCCACACGGCCCACTTTCTTGAAAAGTGGTTGTTTTAGAGTTGGTAAACGTATCGTTCGCTCCCAAATCTTGTCAAGCCCCGCGCCCAAAGGCAGTTGCCTCTGGCCGTTGGGCGTGGCCCTCGCGCTCGATCAGCCAGCCGAGCAGTCCCTGCCCTACCCCATGGCAGACCGGGGCTTCCCGCCTGCCGGTCACCCCCAGTTCCCGCAATGCCCGCGGCAGGCAGGGCGGAAGGTCGCCGGGAAACCAATGAAACCAAAGCCCGCCGAGCTCATGCCCGCTCCGGGCCGCCGCCAGGGGAAGCAGGCCGTCGCAGCACAGCGTATCGAAGCGTGCCCCCGACACGGCGCCGGCGCAAATCGCCCCGGCCAGCCGTTCCCGCATCGCCCCGAGTCCGTGCCGGCGGCGGTAATCGGCTGTTCCCTCCGACCCTTCCGCGGACCCGCCCGGGAGTTCCTCCGCCAACGCCGCCCAGTCGGCCGGCCAGTTGCGGCGGTCACGCGTCCACGCGGCATACTGGCGCAGCCGGACGCGCGGCAGGTTCGCCGGACGCACGCCTTGCAAGCTCCACGCGCCCTCCTCTCCGGCCCGCACGGCCTCGGGATCCAGCGCGCCGTCCGTCCATTGCTCCAAGGGAAACCGGGCCGCCACGCGCAGCATCGGCGCGCGGTTGAAACGGTACCCAAGGATCTCCAGCGCCACATGGTGGCAGGCAGACTCCCAGCCAAGGCGCTGCCAGCGGAGCCGCGCGAAATGCACTTTCTGGCGCCAGCGTTGGTCCGCGTGCCGTTGCAGCAGCTCGCCGAGTTCAACCGGACCCAGTCGAGCCAGTTCCTCGCAGACCAGCGCCGCCGGGCGATTGGCCAGGTGCTCGACCGCCTCCTCGGCAGCGTATTCCTCCAGGTCGTGCGGCAGCAGCGGGAGCAGCACCAGCGTGGGAATCACCCGCCCATCCGCCGCGCGGGCCGCCAGCCCCGGGCGCGGCGGGAACAGCACGACGTGCAGCACCACCCGGGCATAGGCCGGATCCTCCGCATGGCCGTGGGCCGCCCAATCCTCCATCCGGAGGTGCAGTTCGACGTCGCCCCTCGCCTCCTCGTTACCGAGGCGCAACCGCGCGTCCTTGAAGTCGGGTCCGCCGAGCAGGTTCCACTTCCCGGCATGCAACACCCGCAATGGGCGGCCGTCACCCAGGACCGCCCCCGCGCGGTTGAAGTCCCCGCGCCGCCAGATTTTTTGAAACAACTTCTCCGGAAACGAGAAAGGTCCGTACAGGCCCTGGATCTCTGCGACGGACCGGGCCGGCGCGTCCGCCGGGCTTGATTCGGCCGCCGGGGTCATTTGCGCCATTTCCCCGCATTGGCCCGGCGCAGAGCTCCCACCTGTGCGCCTTGCCGGACCTCAATGCGCCGGATCCACGACTCGAGTTCCTCGGGCGGAATCACCCGTGCGCCGGAGGCTTCCACGGTCTCGCGTTCGGCGCGGTCGGCGGTCGCCACGATGCAGGCCGCCGGGTCGGAAGCCTGCGCCACGAGTTGCTCGATCACGTCGTCCGCGGTCTGGGCGTCCGGGGTATACAGCTCGGACAGGGTCGTCTGCGCCGACGGGCGCTCGACCAGGAGTTCCGCGCCGCGGCCGTCGAAGACCACGGTCACCCGGACCTGCTCGCCGTCATGGATGACCGCGGCCCGCTGCACCAGCTGCGCGCGGGCGGCCGCGCGGTCGCGTTTCAGCAACGCTCGCAGATCCGGCCAGGCGTGCAGGATATTGGTGCCGTCGATCAGCAGGTGCCGGGTGAAACTCACGTTCATGGTTACCTAATGAAACGTACCGCCAGTTCCAAATCTTTCAGCGGGTTCTTTAATTCCCGGCAGGCAGGTAACCGCGAATGGACGCGAATGAGCGCGAAGGCGGAAGAAGGAATGAGGGTTGCCGATTATTGAGGCTCGCGGATCAGACACACGAATGAGCTTGGGAGTAGCGCGGTGCTTCAGTCCGCGGCTTGCGTCCCAAAGCGCGGGCTGAAAGCACCGCGCTACCTTGACCTCGGCCGTCAGTTTAATGCACGAGCCTCAATAAAACCCCGCGGCGGGGTGCCCTCGCCCACCCACGAAGTATCTTCATCGGATCCACCATCGATCAGACCCGTTTTCCATCGCGGCTCTCATTCGCGTCCCTTCGCGTCTTTCGCGGTTCCACGGTTTGCCTCCCCCATCGTCGATGCTTGCGATGATCGCGCCTCCCGTATGTCGTCGGCCCATGAACCCCGCCAAGCTGATCGGCATCGGCATCATCATCCTCGTCGTCATCGTGGCCGCCTCCCAATCCACCTACGTCGTGGAGCCTGGCTTCCGCGGCGTGGAGGTCACGCTCGGCAAGGTCAGCGATCAATTCAAGCCGGAGGGCTTTGGTTCCAAGTCGCCCTTCGTCACGCACATCGTCTCCATTCCCGTGCGCCAGCTGGCCAGCGCCCTCGCGGCCGAGTGCTATTCGTCGGACCTGCAGCAGGTGAACATCTCCCTTCGCGTGCTTTACCGCATCCCGGAGTCGTCCGTGGTGCGGATCTACAAGGAATTTTCCGGCGACCCCTTCGACAGCCTGATCGCCCCGCGCGTGCAGGAGGCGCTGAAGGAAGTGACCGCCCTGCAAAGTGCGGAGCAGATCGTGAAGAACCGCGAGTCCATCAAGGCCCGCGCCGTGGTCGTGACCCGCGAGAAAATCGGCCCGATCCTGATCGTCGAGGACATCGTGCTGGAGAACATCACGCTCTCGAAGGAACTCGAGGCGGCGATCGAGTCCAAGATGGTGCAGGAGCAGGAGGCCGCGAAGGCCCGTTTCACGCAGCAGAAGGCGCAGATCGAGGCCGACACGGCGATCATCAAGGCCAAGGGCGAGGCCGAGGCCATCCGCGTCCGCGCCGAGGCGATCAAGGACAACCCGGGCCTGATTCAATTGCAGATCGTCGAGAAATGGGACGGCAAGGCGCCGCTGGTGATCGGCGGCACCGGCGAGGGCAACAACGGCGCCAACATCCTCCTCCCCCTCGGCCTGCCCACCGGGACCACAACCGCGCCCGCGTCACGCCGATGAGCCGGAGCACCCTTCGCAGTATCGGCTGGGTCATCGCCGTGCTGGTGCTGGTCGGGCTCTGCCTGATCTTCCCGCGGGTGCTCGCCTTCGCCGAGCTGGCCGGCCGGGAAGTCCGCTATCTCTGGTGGCTGATCTTCATTCTCGCCCTCGGCATCTGGCTCGCCTTCTTCGTCGGCAAAAAGCGGGACTGAGGCGGTCAGCCGCAGGGGCGCATCTTGCGTGCGCCCTCCGAAAGGCTATGAGGCGGAAACGCGCTCACTTCCATTCATTGGCTGGCTGGCGAACGACGGTCGAGAGCGAATCGCGGGGAAGATTCATCCATCCTGGCCAACATTTCCTCGGCTTTGAGCCATACGGATTGAACCGCCACGACGACGGCATAAGCCGCGCGTGTTTCCTTGCCTGGGCCCGGACAGGCCCCCACGGTGGGGACGGTTGCTGCCCCGCCCCGGATGGTTTCGCGAGTGCGGATCATGCTGTTTGTTCGCCGCCGCCGCTTTGCTTTCCGTGCCGTGAAATACCCCCGCTTCCTTCTGTGCCCGATTCGTCCGGGCGAACTCCTGCTCGTCGCCGGCCTGCTGGCGGCCGGCGGTGCGGGGTCGTTGCGGGCGGATGACCGCGTCACCGTCCGCGGCAAGGCCAGCCCGGAGTATGTCGCGTGGAAATTCGACGGCGCCGACGGGATCAAGAACGAGTCCTACGTTTTCATGCCGGGACGTTTCTTCGGGGGCACCACCCGCGACCGGGTTCTCGAGAAGATGAAGTTCATCGACATCGCCAAGTCCCTCGCGAACGACCTCGTCGGGCAGCATTACTATCCCGCCGACGCCGTCGCGAAGGCCAACCTCCTGATCATCGTCGAGTGGGGCGTGACCACGGTCGCGGACAGCAATTACAAGCTGCTCGCGCGGGACAACCCCATGGGGGCGGGCGACACCGACGCCGCCACCCGGGAGTCCATGCACCAGATGGCGCAGTCCGAGCGCGACAACGGCGCCCCCACCCCGATGGTCCAGATGATGGACCAGGGCTACGAGATGAGCCGCATGAACGGCTTGGCGAGCGACGCCGCGTTCCAGGAACTCGACCAGAAGGCCATGAGCCTCGGCCTCGCCTCGAACGCCGAGCTGGTCGGGTTCGCCGACGACCTCAAGGCGGACAACGAGAGCGCGTTTGGCACCCCTCAGGGGACGATGCTGCGGTCCTTCATGACCGACGAGCGCTACTTCGTCGCGCTGATGGCCTACGATTGCCAGGCGTTCCTCACCACGAAGAAGTTCCAGCTGGTCTGGAGCATGCGCCTCAGCATGCGCGCGCCCGGCATGGATTTCCGCGCCGGCGTCAGTCTCATGAGCACGGCCGGCCGCGCCGAGTTCGGCCACCGGAACGACAGCGTGGAAGTGAAGCAGCCGCACGAAAAGTCCGCGCACGTCGAGATCCGCACTCCCGTCGTGATCGAAATGGACGCCGGGCGGAAGGCGGAACCTAAGGCATCTGGAAGATAGAAGGCTGCATGGCGGAGGGCTGGAATCGGAGGAGAAGCTGGATTCGCATTCGGCCGGGTCGGCGAAAATCACCCGGCTTATCTTTTCGGCCGGCGAAGCCCGATATTCCCGCGGAGCGAAATGTCCTCCTTCGCCGAGGCTTCGGAGGACACTTTTCTTTCGAATTTCGAAAGAAAAATGGCGGAGAGGGAGGGATTCGAACGCCTCCTTCCGCTCGAAGCTAAGTCGCTTAATTAGCGCGGACTTAGTTGAGGGTTAACGTTTTCTAACACGCAGATAAGAGCAGGTAGTATTAACTAGGTGAAGCTAAAAACCGATTTTTTGGCAACCTTCTGGCAACCTAAACGGATCATGTCGCGCATTCGTTGGCACGATGACCAGCATTGCCCAGGGTGCCGCGTGAAACCTAATAACCAAAAAAAAGAAGTATCGGAAATGTGAACACTGCGGCCGGCGCTTTTGCGCCGACCCACGGGTGCGCAAGCGCCAGCGCTATTGCTCGCGGCCCACCTGCGTTAAGGCCAGC
>CAIKHO010000005.1 GCA_903827245.1 uncultured Opitutia bacterium | reverse complement strand
GGTGCCCGGCCCCTTCGCCCTCGGCGCCGGCAGCAAGGACTCCGCGCTCCTGATCACCCTGCCTGCGGGCGCCTACACCGCCCAGGTCGCCGGCGCGAACCAGACCACCGGCATCGCCCTCATCGAGATCTACGAGGTCCAGTAATCTAGATCACGAGCTGGGATCATGCGGTCGGACGTAGCAGCCGGGGTCACGAGGCTGGCTTGAAAGTGGCCCAAACTAAGCCTCGTGACCTCGGCTGCTACCCCCCCCGCAAGCGATCCAATTGCACGGGTAAGACCCAGGGCCGCAGATGGCGGGTCAGAGACCCGGCCTACGATTTCATGCTCTGGCTGGCCTGGAAGACCGCGCTGACGATCGCGAAGGCAATGAAGCCGACAAAGATGAACACGCACAGCAGGACCGAGGTGGCGATGATGTTGGTGAAGAAGCTGAGCTGGGTGGAGATCTGCTTCTGGTAGGCCTGTGCAACCTGCTTGAGGCTGGGCACGACGTTGCCGGTGTTCTCGCCGACGGCCAGGCGGTCGAGCACGAGGTCGGGGAAGCAGGCGGTGCGGGTGAGCGCGAGTGAGAGCGCCTCGCCCTCCATCACGCGGCCGGTGGCGGTCTTGAAGGCTTCCCGGTGCACCCGGTTGCCGATCTGGCGCTCGGTCATGCGCAGCGCCTCGGAGGCGGTGATGCCGTTTTCCAGGAGCACGGAAAGGGTCTGGCTGAAAGCGAGCACGGTTTGCGCCACGATGAACTCCCCGAGCAGGGGAATCTTGAGCATCCACGCGTCGGTGGTGGCGCGGCCGGCTTCCGTGGCGCGCCAGCGCCAGAACGACGCCGCCACGAAGACCAGGAACCCCGCGACAAACAGGCCGTAGTGAATGGCGAATTGCGAGGTGCCGATCAGGATCCGTGTCGAGGTGGGCAGCTTGCCGCCGAGCGAGTGGAGGAGATCCTGCAGCCGTGGCAGCAGGAACGTCAGGAAGAATATGATCACGCCGCCCGCCACGAAGACCATGAAGGTCGGGTAGGCGAGGGCGGTCAGCAGCTGGCGCTGGAGTTCGCGCTGCTCGGTGAAATGGCTGATGAGCCGGGCCAGCGTGTCATTGAGCGAGCCCGTGGCTTCGCCGGCCTGGATGAGGTTGATCGTCGAGCCGTCGAAGACGTCGGGATAGGCCGCCATGGCGCGGGACAGCGGCGCGCCCTCGCTCAGTTTTTCCCAAAGGCCCGTGCAGAGCACGCGCAGCGCGGGCTCCTTGATGCGCTGGGAAAGCAGCCGCACGGATTCACCGGCCGACAGCCCGCTGGTCGTGAGGTCGTACAACGCCTGCAGAAACGTGAGGCGGTCCCGCCGCGCCGGCACCACTTCCCGGCTGGAAGACAGCAGCGCGCGGCGACCTGGCTTGCCCGCGGCTCCCTTCTTGGCGACGGCCCGGCCCGGTCCACCCGACTGCTCGCTGATGGTGCCGACCTGCAGGCCGCGCGTGACGAGCAGACGCAGCGCATCCCGCCGGCTGGGAGCCTCGAGCACATCGGTGACGGAGGTTCCCGCGCGGTCGCGGGCGGAATAGGCGAAACGGGGCATGGGACTGGGTCAGGTGACGGGTGACAGGTGACGGAGGGCAGGCGACAGGGAACAGGGGACGGAGGATGGGGAGGAGGAGAAATGCGATCGCTGGGCGGAGAACAGGCTCCCGACACCGGCCCTCTGTCTCCCGTCTTCAGTCATCCTGTCTCCCGATTTCATTTCTCCGCCACCGTGATGACGCGCAGCACTTCTTCGAGGGTCGTGAGGCCGGCCTTCACCTTTTCCCAGCCGCTCTGGCCGAGGGTGCGCATGCCGTTCTTGCGCGCGCATTCGGCGAGGGTGCGCGTGCTCTCGCGCTTGAGGACGAGCTCGTGCATCTCGTCGTTGAGGCGGAAGATTTCAAAGACACCGACGCGGCCGCGGTAGCCGGTGCCGCGGCAGCGGTCGCAGCCGACGGGCGACTTGAGCTCATGGACCACCTCGGCGTCATCCGCCGGGCAGCCGAGAATCGCGAGGCTTTCGATCAGCTTGATCTTGCTGATGGGCGCGGGGCGCGAGCACTCCGGGCAGAGCCGGCGCACGAGGCGCTGGGCGATGACGAGCTCGATGGCCGAGGCCACAAGGAAGGGCTCGATCCCCATGTCGACGAGGCGGGTGATGGCGCCGGGCGCGTCGTTCGTATGCAGGGTGGAGAAGACCAGATGGCCCGTGAGCGACGCGCGGATCGCGATCTCGGCGGTGTCCTTGTCACGGATTTCACCGACCATGATCACGTCGGGATCCTGGCGGAGCACGTGGCGGAGGGCGTCGGCAAACGTGAGGCCGATCTCGGGCCGCACCTGCATCTGGTTCACGCCGGGGACCTCGTACTCGATCGGGTCCTCGATGGTGATGATGCGGAGGTCGGTGGCATTGATCTTCCGCAGGAACGCATTGAGCGTGGTCGACTTGCCGGAGCCGGTCGGGCCGGTCACGAGGATGATGCCGTGCGGGTAGTCGAGGATCTGGACGATCTGGGCCTGCTCGTCGGCGCTCATGCCGAGGCGGTCCATCGTGTAGGCCTCCTTTTTCTGGTTGAGGAGGCGCAGCGAGATGGACTCGGCGTAGATGGTCGGGACGGTGGACACGCGGATGTCGAGCGTGGCGCCGCGGGCCTTGAAGTTGATGCGGCCGTCCTGCGGCAGGCGCTTTTCCGAGATGTTCATGCGCGCCATGATCTTGAGGCGCGAGATGATGGCGTCCTGGAAGCGCAGGAGGTTTTCCGGCACCGGCACGGGCACGAGGAGGCCGTCCACGCGGTAACGGATGCGGAGCTGTTCCTCCTGCGGCTCAAAATGGATGTCGGTCGCCTGGTCCTCGATGGCCTGCGAGATCACGTCGGTGACGAAGCGCACGACCGCGGCGTCCTCGTCGACCACTTCCTCGACCTTGTGCAGGGCCTCGGGGGCGACATAGCCGTCGTCAGAGTCCTCCAGCGAACCGGAGCCGACGCCGAAATTCTCGATGATGAGCTGGTGCACGCGTTCCGGCACGGCGAGGTGCCAGACAAGCGGCCGGGAGGTGAACGTGCGCAACCAGTCGGTCATCACGTCGTCCGGCAGCCAGGCGGTGGCGAGATGGAGCGGCAGCTTGAGCAGCGCCTCGGGCTCCGGCCGGTCCTCGGTGGGGGCGCCATAGCGGATGGGAATGAACTGATAGTCGTAGACGAGGCGGGCAGGCAGGATGCCGCGCGCATCGGGATCGGTCTCCAGGTTGAGCGCGATGTCGAGGCCGGCGGCCTCGGCCAGCAGCTTGAGGGTCTCGGACTCGGGCAGGCCGAGCGCGGCGTTCAGGACCTCGAGACGCTTCTCGCGCGAAGCCTCGGCGAGGGCCTGGCGTTGCTCATCGGTCAGGCGCCCGGCGATGACGGCGGGCAGGGAGTCGTGGACAAGCGCGGACATGGGGGGCGGCGCGCTGCTCACTTGAAGTGCTCGATCACGCCTTCCTTGGGACCCTTGGAGGGATCCTTCAGATAGTCTTTGATCTCCTGTTTGTTCGAGAGGCTGTCGATCGACTTGATCGTGTCGCTGGTACCCTCTGTCGCGGGCAGCACGTGCGGACGGATGAAAAGGAGCAGCTCGGTCCTTGAAGAGGTCTTGGTCCGGTCGCCGAACAGGTTGCTGAGGATCGGAATCTCGTAGATGAAGCCCAGCTTTGAGCGATCGTTGGTGATCGAGTTGCGCTGCAGGCCGCCGAGGACAATCATCTGCTGGTCGTAGACGTTGATCGTCGAGGTGGCGTGCCGGGTGCCGATAATCGGCTGCGGGTTGCCGTTGACCGAGACGCTGCCGATCTGGTCCTGGATGAGCTGGTCGATCGTGAGCTGGATGCTGCCGTCGGTACCGATGAAGGGCGTCACCTTCAGGTCTAGGTTGATGTCCTTGTAGCTCACCGTCTGGTTGGTGTCGAAGCCGTTGGTCGCGGTGGCCGAGGCCGAGGGCGTCGAGGTGACGCTGGTGACGACCGGCACCTGTTCGCCGACGATGACCTCGCCCTGCTTGCTGTGCGTGGTGACGATGGTAGGCGCGGAAATGACCTTAAGGTTGTTGCGGCTGCCGGCGTCGCTGAATGCGGCCTGAAACGCCAGCGGGTTGACCACGCCCGAGGTGACGGCCCAGCCGGCAAGGGTGCCGTTGAAGCCTGTAATATGCGTACCGCGGCCGTTGTCGCCGCCAGCGCCCGCGGGCGTGTCGGTGCCGACCGTCAGGCCGAGGGCGGAGATGCCGCTGCGATCGGTGTCGGTCAGCGTGACCTCGGCCACGATCACCTCGATGCGGACCTGGGCGAGGAGGACGTCGATCTTCTCCACCAGGTCCTTGATGAGCCGGAGGTCATCCGCCGTGCCGGAGACGACGATGGCATTGCTGCGCACATCGGGCTGGACGGTCAAAAGGCTGCTGAACTGGTTGGATCCTGTGGCGCCGGTGTCGGTATTCTGGCCGGTGAGAGTGGCGAAATTGATATTGGGCGTGAGGACCACCGGTGCGGGCTGGGCGGGCGCGGCCCCTTGGACGGGTCCCTGTGGCCCGACGGTGCCGCCCTGGGGGTTGAAGCCGATATTCGCCCCGTTGGCATTCAGCCCGCCGGCGCCCGCGATGCCTTGGCCGGGCCGCACCGATTGGGCCGCGGCGCGCTGGGCGGCGGAATTCTGGCCGCTCACAAGGTTGGTCAGCAGCGTGGCCACGTCCGTGGCAAGGGCGTGCATGAGGGGGATGACCTCGTTGCGGGTATTGGGATCGGCCTTCACGTCGAGCGCGGCAATGAGCGAGTCAAACAGCGCGTGCTGGGCCGGGTGGGAGATGAGAATGATCTGGTTCGTCCGGTCGTCGGCCGTGTAGGTGGTGGCGGTGCCGAGTTGGGCCCGGAGGGGTGCGACGATGGTGTTGATGCGGGCGACAAGGTCGCTGGCCTTGGCGCCGTTTTTGAGGATGTAGAACTTCGGCGCGAGGTTGCCGGTGACAGGTTGGTCGACCTCCTTGAGCAGGGACTCGATGCGCTGGAGGTTGGTCACGGTGTCGGTGATGAGGGCCGCGTTGGCATTGGGCAGCTGCACTACGCTGAGGGCGCCGCCGATGGCGGGGGTGAGCATGCCCTGGATCTGCTGGACGAGCTCGTTCACGCGCAGGAAATTCAGCATGAAGATCTTCGTGGCCACCTTGCTGCTCGGCGGGAGGTCGAGGCTCGAGCCGGTGATCATGAGCGGCGCCTCGGTGCGGACGGTCTGGAGGGCGACCGCCTTCATGAAATTGTCGTCCAAAGGCACGATGCCGATGCCGTTGAGTTCAAGGATCGTCTCGATCGCGAGGATGGCCTCGGACTTCGGGATTTGTTTGTCGATCTTGAGATTGTAGGTCGCGGTGGGCAGGGCCTGGGGGCGGAGGATGCTCTTGCCGGTGTAGATCTCGAGTGCGCCGAGGACCGTATCAATGTCGGAGTCGGGCAGCTTGATCGGCCCGACGAGCGGGTCGGCGAGTGAGGCCGGAGTGGAGGCGGGCTGGGCGTGAGCCTGCAGGGTAAGTACGGCGGCAAGACAGGCGGCGAGGCACAGGCGGGGAAGGCGCAAGCTCATGCAGAATAAGAGGGATTTTGAGGTAGCCGGCAAACCGGGGCGGAATCAAAGGCGAGCCGCTCCGGCTTGTAAACGGTGTTGTGTTAAGACGCCACAGCCTGCGCAAGGTTGCCAAGTACAGGCGGATTTGCCGCTTGCGAGAGGAAGGGGTGCCGCCAAATCTCGCGAATCACGATGCCAAACAGCTTCGGAAAACTCTTTTCCATCACCACGTGGGGCGAAAGCCATGGCCCCGCGGTGGGCGTCGTCGTGGATGGCTGCCCGCCCGGCCTGCCGCTGACTCCGGCTGAAATCCAGGCCGATCTCGACCGTCGCCGGCCGGGGCAGAGCGACATCGTCACCCCGCGCAAGGAGGAGGACCGCGTGGAAATCCTATCCGGCCTCTTTGAGAGCCGCACCACGGGCACGCCCATCGCCATGCTCGTGCGAAACGCCGACGCGCGGCCCGGCGCCTACGACGAGATGCGGGAGAAATTCCGCCCGTCGCACGCCGACTACACCTATCAGGCCAAGTTCGGTCTCCGCGACCACCAGGGCGGCGGCCGCAGCTCCGCCCGCGAGACGGTCGGCCGGGTCGCCGCCGGCGCCATCGCCCGCAAGATCCTCGCGCGGGCCGCTCCGGCCCAGCCGGTCGAGATCCGCGCCTTTCTCACCCAAGTGCACGACATCACCGTGCCCGCGGGGGCGCTGGACCGGTTTCCCACGCTCGCCGAGGTCGAGGCCACCCCGGTGCGCTGCCCGCATCCCGCCACCGCCGCCGCCATGATCGAGCGCATCAAGCAGGTGCGCAGCGTGGGCGACTCCGTCGGCGGCATCATCCAGTGCCGGGTGCGCGGCATCCCGCCCGGATTGGGCGAGCCGGTGTTCGACCGCCTCGAGGCCGACCTCGCCAAGGCCATGCTTTCCCTGCCGGCCACCAAGGGCTTCGAGATCGGCAGTGGCTTCGCTGGCGCGCGGCTGAAGGGCAGTGAGCACAACGACGCCTTTGTCGCCCGCGACGGCCGCGTCCGCACCGCCACCAACCGCTCCGGCGGCGTGCAGGGCGGCATCAGCAACGGCGAGGAGATTGTCTTCAACGTCGCGTTCAAGCCCACCGCCACGATCCTCCAGCCGCAGCAGACCGTCGACGTGCACGGCGCGCCGACCGAACTCGCCGCGCGTGGGCGTCATGACCCGTGCGTCGTGCCGCGCGCCGTTGTGATTGTCGAGGCCATGGCCGCGCTCGTGTTGCTCGACCATTGGATGCGGCACGCGGCGCAGAACGGGACATTCAAGTTCTGAGCAAAGGGAATTGGAAATTTGGAGTTGGGAATTGGTGGCCGGCTCCGGGTGATGTGTCGCCTGGTAGTTTGGACTAATTCCAAATTACTAATTACTAATTCCAAGCCACCGATTCCTCCGACCTCCCATGCCTGCTCCGGAAAAACCCCTCGTCTATCTCATCCTCGGCGCCGCCAGCTCAGGCCGGCGCGAGGTTGTGGCCGACCTGATCGAAGGCGGGCTGGGGGAGGGTCACCAGGCGGCGGTGATGTTCGCCGAGGGAGAGGTCACGAGCGATTTCGACGACCGGCTGCCGAACCTGGGCCTTTGGACCTGGGAGAACGGGACCATCGACGGCACGCTGCCGGCGGGCGCCACGCATGTGTTCTTTTTCACGCACGGGCGGCATAATCCCATCGACCAGATCGAGGCCTTCAAGGCCTGGGTCGCGGCGCAGGGCGGCCAGCTCGCGCGGGTGCTCTGCGTGGTGAACTGCCAGCTCGCGGAGAAGAACCCGCCGCTGCTCGCGTGGTACGAGGCCTGCATCCACTTCGCCGATGTCGTGCTCCTCACGCGCCGCGAGTGCGTGGCGAACAAGTGGCTCAGCAACTTCCTCGCCCATTTCAAGGGACTGTTCTATCCGTGCGTCTTTGAGCTGGTGAAGTCCGGCCGCGTGAAAAATCCCGCGCTCCTGCTCGAGCCCCAGGCCCGCCGGATGGCGCACTTCCTCGACGACGAGCAGGAGTGGATCCTCACCGACGCCGACGGCGAGGAGATCGACGAGGACGAGGATGAGGAAAAGGAGGGCGAAGAGGAAATCACCGCCGCCCCCGAGGAGGACGTCTACCTCGCCAAGGACACCGCCGGCCGCCGGCTGAAACGTATCCCGGACATCGCGAAGTTTCTCCCGGAAGACTGAGAAGGGTTCGCGCCGAGGCGCGATGGCGCAGGAAAATCCATTATCCCAGTTGCCGGCCTGGCCTCCGTGCTCTCTGTGACTTTGCGTTCAACCGCGCTTTTCAGGTTCAGTTGTCGCCGCCCAGCGGCTTTGTGCCACTGCGCGAAACCGGTTTGGAACGATCATCGCGGGGCGCAAAGTGCGCCTTGAATTCCGGGCGGCCCATTTCGGCCCAGGCGCGCAGACCGAGGCGCGGGCGGGTCAGGTAGAGCAAGCTGCAAACGTAGTTCAGGTAGCGCCCCAGCGGCGTGCCGAACCACATCAGGACGCCGGTAAGGCTGTATCCCAGGCCGATGCCAAGGCCGATGGCGTAACCCTCGCGACTGAGGGCGATGAGCGGGTGGTGGCGCGTCAGGAAATAAAACAGGGCCGTCGTGAGCAAAACGGTCCCGCTCATCAGCCAGTGATGATAGACTTGCACCGCGACGCACGCGGGCGGCCGGCGAGGGAATTTTAACCACGAAGGCACGAAGGGACGAAGATAACCTCGGAGGGGCGGCCTTCGTCGGCTTTGCGCGCCCGGCCCCTGACTCACTTCACCGCGGCGACGGCGGCGACGAACGCTTTGGCCTTGGCGGTGATGGCGGCCCAGTTCTTTTCCTTGAGCGCCTTGGCCTCGACGAGCGAGCTGCCGGCGGCGGTGGCGAACGCGCCCGCCTTCAGGAATTCGCCGACATTCTCGGCGTTCACGCCGCCGGTCGGCACGACCTCGATCTGGGGGAAGGGGGCCTTGACGGACTTGATGTAGGCGGGGCCGAAGAACTCGGCGGGGAAGATCTTCACGGCGTCGGCGCCGGCCTCCCAGGTGTTGAGGATCTCCGTCGGCGTGAGGGCGCCGCTGAAGATCGGCACGCTGTAGCGCTGGCAGAGGGCGATCACCTCGGGGCGGAAGGCGGGGGTGACGATGAACTTGGCGCCGGCGAGGATGCCGGCGCGGGCGGTCTCGGTGTCGAGCACGGTGCCGAGGCCGAACATGAAGTCGGGCAGCTCGCTGGTGGCCTGCTCGATCATCCGGATGGCCCCCGGGGTGGTCATGGTGAGCTCGATGCTCGTGAGCCCGCCGGCCGCGAGGGCCTTGGCGCAGTCGAGCAGCCCGTCGGGGCTGTCGGCGCGAATGAGGGCGATGACCTTCTCGGCTTTGAACTTGGCGAGGATGGCTTCCTTTTTCATGGGGGCTGGTACTTTAGATACCCGCGGCGCAATCATGAGGGAAAGCGTCGATATGGTGCCCGAGGGGGACTCGAACCCCAAGGCGGGGCAACGGAAGCCTCTGAGGATGAAGACCGATGTAAAGATGCAAAAATCGGACTGTCCTCAATACTGTCCCTAAACTCTGGGGACCTAAGTCAGGGACTGGCAAAGGTTGTCTTTGCTTGGGCAAATCTGCGGCCAGAACTGCGCGCGGCAATCAACGCCATTGTTGACGCGGCGAAAGGAGAACCGCCGCCGTGAGCGCGGAGGTGGTTCGTGGGGAGATTTCGACCGGTGAGCGGCCAGCATCGGGAGCCGATGCGAAGAAGGGACGCGAATCCGGCCAGGAACGGGACACGGGTGAAATCGCGCCCATTCAAAGCAAAGGATTGGGCGAGCAGGCCGGAGCCGCGCGCAGCGCGGCCCGGCCTGCCGCCCTTCCTTGTCAGAATAGTAACAATTACCCGAAGTCGCCTTATCGCCTGCGAAAAACTGCGGTCACTTATCGCGGGATCGCCGGCCAAGGTGTGCAGGTCACGTCCTATGCCGTTACACCAGACACGGGGGTCGACCGTGAAGGCCGTAACTGGTTGTTGGGAGATGACGGGAAGACCTGGGAGACAGGCGGCGGTGTGCTGAGCATTGCCGAAGCAAAGCGGGGCTTCGCGCTGCGGCGCAATCTGGAGTCGTTCTTCGCCCACTACGGTGGGCGTTTCCGAGCTGGTGCGCGTGAAGCTTGCCCGTCACGGGGAATGGAAGCAAACCGACCGCTACACCGATCCGAACAGCATCCCGCTCTTCGCTGAAATGGACAAATTGGCGTTGGCTTGGCCGTCCCAAGGACTGTCCTCAATACTGTCCTCAAAATCTGGGAAATTGAGTCCAAACGAGGGAAACGTTGTCCAAAGCGGCGACTCGACCGCGTCGGGGAAAATCGTCCCTTTCAGAGGAGAAACGTCACATTTGTCCAAGGCTGTCCCAAGTTGGGAAAGCTGTGATATGGTGCCCGAGGGGGGACTCGAACCCCCATGCTGTTAAGGCACAGGCTTCTGAGACCTGCGTGTCTACCAATTCCACCACCCGGGCGTGAGCGGGAGGGAAAAAAGACACGCGCCCGCCCCGCGGCGCAAGAAAATTGATTTTCCACCTTATTTTGGGCGTGCAGGTCCGGCCGCACGGTGGGACCGAGGTCCCGCGGAGTCAGCGCGCACAGTGCTCGATGTAGGTTTCCCGGAAACCCGGCGTTGCGCTCGGCTTGCGCAAGGTTATCCAAGGGCTTCCCCTGCAATGATGCCCGAAGCCGAAGTCCTCCTCATTGCCGGGGTCGTTGCATTCCTTGATCGGACGTTGGCGGCTCATTTCACTCGGACGAGGCAGCCGGTTACCGGACCTCGCCCCCGTCCACATTGAAAATAGAATCCGCACCAAATCGGAGCTGGTGGTCTACCGTCACGGCCGTCGGGCTGCTGGTTTTAGCAGCCTGGTGGGCTTATGGCGGCAGTTTTTCGGCGCCCTTTTTTTTCGATGACCAGGTGTCGATCGTCGACAATCCGTCGATCCGGCATTTGGGGGCCATCGGCCGGGTGCTGTCGCCGCCGGCGTCGGAGGGCAGCTCCGTGGCGGGCCGGCCCTTGGTCAACCTTTCGCTGGCCGTCAATTATGCCTGGGGCGGCCTCGATGTGCGGGGATACCATACGGTCAACCTGGTGATCCATGTGCTGGCTGCGCTCACGCTCTTCGGGATCGTCCGGCGCACGCTTGTACGATCCTTAATGCCCGCATTCGCCTTCGGCCCGGTCCCGGTGGGCTCAGGCGAGAATGAAATTGGCTCCGCCCTTCGTGCGGATCGGGTACCCTTGCTTCTGGCCTTCTTCGTGGCGCTCCTCTGGACGCTGCACCCGTTACAGACGGAATCGGTGACCTTCGTCGTGCAACGGACGGAGTCGTTGATGGGTCTGTTTTACCTGCTGACGCTCTATGGTTTCATCCGGTACGCGGACGGAAGGGCCTTCACCGCGATCGCCTGGGCGGCACTCTCGATCATGGCCTGCCTGCTCGGCATGGCGACGAAGGAGGTGATGGTCTCCGCGCCTCTGCTCGTGGGGCTGTATGACCGCACATTCGTCGCGGGAAGCTTCCGGGCTGCCTGGGTGCGGCATGGGCGCTATTTTACCGGACTGGCGGCGACATGGCTCATGCTGGGCTACCTCGTGGTGCACGCGGGCGGAAGCCGGGCCGGGGCGGCGGGCTTCGGGTTGGGCGTGAGCAGCTGGTCGTACGCGCTGACGCAGTGCCGGGCCCTGATGCTTTATCTCAAGCTGGCGGTTTGGCCGCATCCGCTGGTGGTCGACTACGGCACGGGTGTGGACAAGCACCTCGGTGCGGTTGCACCGCAGACAGTGGCGCTGGCCTTGCTGTTGGCAGGGACGGCGATCGCCCTGTGGCGCCGGCCGGTGCTGGGGTTTCTGGGCGCCTGGTTTTTTGTGATCCTGGCCCCGAGCTCGAGCGTGGTTCCGCTCGTGACCCAGACGATGGCCGAGCATCGCATGTACCTTCCGCTCGCCGCGGTCGTCGCGCTGGCGGTCTGTGGCGGACATGCGCTCGTCACTCGGATGGGGTGTGGCAGCGGGGAGACATACGCCAACGCGTTGCGGTGCTACCTTGCGGCCTTGCTGGCTCTGTCCATCGGCCTCGGTATTCTTACGGCCCAACGCAACGCCGACTATCGCAGCACGCTGGCCATCTGGAGCGATACGGTGGCGAAACGCCCGGGCAATGCGCGCGCCCACAGCGATCTGGGCGAAGCCCTGATGTCAGCGGGCCGGATCCAGGAGGCCATCGCGCAATTCGAGGAGGGGCTGCGTTTGAATCCGGACTATGCCGAGACCCACAATAATCTGGGCAACGCCTTGTCGGGCCTGCCGGGCCGGTCGAATGACGCGATCGCCGAATTTCAAGCGGCGTTGCGCCTCAAGCCGGATTCCGCCGTGGTGCACTTCAATCTGGGCAATCTATGGCTGAACACGCCCGGGCGGCTGAACGATGCGATCGCCGAGTACGAGAAGGCGGTGCGCCTGAATCCGGAATATGCCGCGGCGCACAACAATCTTGGCGGCGCCCTGTCGGGTCTGCCGGATCGATTGAACGACGCCATTGCCGAATACGAGGAAGTGCTGCATCTGAATCCGATTTTCGCCGAGGCGCACTTCAACCTGGGCAACCTGTGGCTGAAAATGCCGGGGCGGACGAATGACGCGATCACCCAGTATGAAGCGACCCTGCGCTTGAAGCCGGATTTCGTCCCGGCGCACCTCAATCTTGCGATCACCTTGCTCGATCAACCGGGACGACGCGATGAGGCCCGGGCGCATCTGGAGGAGGTCCTGCGGCTCGAGCCGGCCAATGAGACGGCCCGGCAAATCCTGTCCGGGATTCGGGCGGTGCGACCGTGAACGATCGACGGGCAGGGCAACCGATTCACGAGTATAGGATGGAACGTAGGCGCTGGTACCCGGTGGCTTGATTATGACCGCTCCTGCCTCAAGCCAGGCTTAATACCAACGTCCACTAGGTTTTGTACTTTAGTCTACTGGCCAATTCATGCCGGTAGGCCCAGGTGGCCTCCGACCTCCGGGCGGCGGATTCCGGGTGGCTGATGCGCCACACCGCCGCCCAGAGATCGGCGGCACCCTTCGATGCTATGAATCTGTAGCCAACGGGACGTTGGCATAGCCGCGGACAAACGGGATCCTGCGGGTCGTTTCCAGTGGGCATAAAAAAAGCTTCCCGCCTTTCGGCGGGAAGCTTTGAGAGCCAAGACCTACGGCTATAGCACAAAGCACCTAGTGACTACCCCTGATTTGGCTCAAAAGTCGAACGTCGAGGTCATGAAGAATGTCCGCGGATCGTTGATGCGGTATTGGGCAGGCGTGCCATCGGGTTCATAGAGAATGGTGGTCAGTCCGCCACTCTCAGTCAGAGCCCGGCCGTTGAGCTGGAACTTTGCCCGAACGCTTTTCCCAAAAACCGGCAGGCGCGTGGTGTAGG
Source organism: uncultured Opitutia bacterium (assembly GCA_903827245.1). GTDB lineage: Bacteria > Verrucomicrobiota > Verrucomicrobiia > Opitutales > Opitutaceae > CAIUWA01. Next base: position 21,857 of record CAIKHO010000005.1, on the reverse strand, counting down.
AAACCCATGCATCCAAGTTGAACAAAGCCGGAGTATGTTGCGGGGACTTTAGGTCCGGATAGGAAATCAGATTCTGGGTGTCGGACGGATGGGTGAACAGGGCCGGATCGTAGCTGTCGTAGTAACCGGAGACGGCATTGGAGGCCCAACGCACGCCGGTACCCACCGCCCAGCCCTTCATCCTGCCTTCCGTGAACGCGTAGTTGCTGATCAGACTGGCGGAATATTCCCGCTCGCTCGGCGTCCGTTGGTTTTGCAGGGTGATCAAGGAATACAACTGCGAGTCGACGATACCGTAGTAGGTGCTCTTCGGGGTGCTGGTGGGGCCCGTCGTGTTGGAGCCCGCGTCACCGGTGTAGCCGTAACTGCCCCAGAAATTACCCAGAAACAGTTTATTGCCGCTATTCAGGGTATAGACGGTCTGCAGGTCCGGTGCCGTCAAGGTCTGCCAGTAGTTCAGGCGGCTGGTGGGGGTCGGATTGGTGGTGGTTCCGCCCTGGCCATAGAGCCATTGCGAAAGCTCGCCGGCTGCATTGCTGTAGCTCGAAGCCTGCTGTCCGGCGGTAATCTTGATGTTCCAGCTGCGCGTCGGATTGAAGATGATCGAAAGTTCCACGCCCTTCGACTTCAATGAATTGGTGCCTTGGATAATGCCGGAGTTCCATTTCACCTGGTTCACGCCGTTGCTGTTGACGTCAAATTGATTGACGAACGAGTTGGGTCCTTCGGTCAGCTTGTTGATCGCGATCTGCTCGTCGACCGTGAGCGGCACGGCCGTGTTGTTATTGAAAAACTGCCCGGCTGGATCCTCGCCATTGCGGATGCGCACAACCTCGGTCGCCCACGTGTAGAGCGCGCTGTTGTCGATGCGTTCCGCCCGGCCGATCGGGAGCGACGCCGCGGTGGCGAGGGCTTTTTCGGCGGTGGATTTGTACCAGTTGACGCTCCAGGAAAGCTTGTTGTTGAGCATGCTGCCCCGGATGCCGTAATCCTGTCCCTGGCCGGAGGGCTTGGGCAGGTTTACGCCATAGAAGTCGGTGTTACGCGACGTGGGCGCGGTGAAATTTGACGAATGGTTGTAACTGAAGGCCAGACCGCGGACGAAATCCCAGAAGTAGTTTCCCTGGGCCGCGCGCTCATCGATGTACCTCCAGCCGCCGAACGGCCGCATGACCCCACCCAGCGTGGTGGTATCGCCACCTGAGTCCAACGGAGTAGGATCCATCCATTTGGTGACTGCGTAATTGCCGAAACCATTTGTATAGGCGACCGGCGTCGGGATGCCGCTGGCATGGGTCCAGATCCTGACTTTATCATAGCGAGTGCCAAGCAACGGAATGACCCGATCGCTCCAGAGACTGCCCTGATAGGCAAAACTGGTCGACGACGTGATTTTGTCCTGAGCGCCGCCGCCGCTTTGATTGGCGTCGATGCCCATCGTGGTTGTTTGCCAGGTGTTGGTCGAGTTCCAGTCGTAATAGTGAAATTGCACCTTGCCGGGCCCGCCGAAGCCCGGTTCGCCGAGCTGTTGCGATCCCTTCGTAATGGCTCCGTTCCCGGCCGTGCCGACGTAGTAATGGCGTTCGAGATTGTTGGAGCCGGAGCCAAAGATGAAATTGTTGGCAATGGGCGGATTCACGTTGGGCAGGAACCGCGGATCGCCGGAGTCGTACGAAACGGTGTAGTTCACGTTGTTGGTCCAGTCTTTCTGCTGGCTGGCCAGCCCCACGAGGCGGTGCTTGCCGAGGAAGCGGGTCCAGCCCTCATGCTTGGTGAAGTCGTAGTCGTACGCCAGCAACGCGCGCAGATTGTTGCTCTGTTCCGGGGTGTACTTCGTCACCATTTGATAATCGTAGGTGTACGGGTCGCCGAAATAGGGATTGGGTGTTCCGTCCATCATTTTGGAGTTGGCGTCCACTTGGATTCGCTCGAGCTGGTTTCCCTGACCCACCCCATAGTGGTCCCATTGCTGGATTTCCTGACGGAACCAGCCGAGTTCCATGTTGAGATTGCTCAAGATCCGCTGGTTGAATTCCAGGTGAAAGTTCTGGGCCTCCGAAGCGCCATAGTTCGAGGCGGCGACGCTATCCCGGGTATAATCGTAAAGGGCCGGGTTGGTGATGCCGCGTTCATACCAAGTGGTATAGCCGGTGGCGCCGGCGACCGTCGGCACCGGGGTGGGTGCCTGGGTGGTGATGATCATGCTCTCGTTCTGGGCGATCCATTGCTGCAGCGTCCGCGCGGTCGCGGTCGGAATGGCGGCCGAGCCATTGGTGCCGGCGCCCGAGCCACCGCTGGAAAAATAGGCGCTGGTGATCTGGCCATTGTTCACGAAGATCGTGTTATGGGTTTCGGGAGTGAAGGAGGGAACGTAGAAGGCCGAGGTCGAGCTGGTGAAGGCGCCGGAGCCGTTGGCGGTGTAGCCGGCGGCCTTGAGGTTGGCCGTGTACCGCGGGTCGAGCGTTGAATTCAGGAACGGCCCCGCGATCGTGCCGTTGGCGAAGGTAATCATCTGCGTGGTTGGGTCCCAGGCCGGCTTGCCCGCGTTGAGCCACGTGGTGATCTCATCGAGCGGCGCGACGAAATTCGGCGCGTGCGCCTGGTTGGAATAGTGCTCGTAATCACCCGTCAGCTTGCTCGAAGCCCAGGGCTGGACCGTAATCGCGGCGTACTGGCGGCGGGTGATGGTCGACGAGGGCTTCCGCTCATATTCCTGGTCGTCGTAAAGCCCCGCCACATAGAGGGCCACCTTCTTGCCCAGCGGCACGTTGGTGCTGAGACTCTCGCGATGCGCGCCAAAGCTGCCGAAGCGGAACGCGACCTGGCTTTTCTGCACGTTCAACGCCGCCTCCGCGGTCGAATTGTTGACGATGCCTGAGGCGCCGCCGGAGCCGAAAAGCATCGAGTTCGGGCCGCGGTTGATTTCGACCGACTGTGTATTGTAGGAGTCGAAGGGCAGGCGGGCCAGGGTCGGATAGTTGTTCTGGGCCGTGTCCGCCGAGCCAAGACCGCGGACGCGGTTGGCGGTCGCCGCATTGGTGACTGAGCCGGTGTCACTATATCCGCCGATCACATCCGCAGCTTGGCCGCGATTGATTTGGAGGGGCGTATAAGTCGCGGCTCCCTCGGTGTTCGCCTCGTACAGGAACACATCGTTGATGTTGAGCGAACCGGTGTCCTCGAGCTGCTGCTTGGTCACGACCGTGATCGAGCTGGCCAGATCGCCGACGTTGGTGTTCAGGCGCGAGCCGGCGAGCGTGTTCTCCGCGTAATAGCCGATGTCCTTACTCGCATCGACCGCGAAGGGGTTCAGGGTCACGACCTGGTTGTTGGTCGCTCCCGGCGCACTCGAAACCGGGGTTTGCGCCGCCTTGGCCTGGTCGGCGTGCATCGCGGAAATTTCATCCGGGTCCAGTACGCCGTTGTGGTTCTTGTCATACTTGGCGAGGGCGGCCGCATCCGGCGCGGCAGCCTGGGCCCAAGTCTGCGAGGGATAGAGCAAGGCAGCCGCCATCAAAGCGGATGCCCAGAGGCGGTCCGCGGAACAGGTCGATAAACAACGGGGCATTTTCATGGTGCTAGGTGCTTGGATTGGCCGGACCCGTGGACGCATCTGTCCATGAAGAACAAATGCATGATCTCAGGCTGCGGCACTTCGGACAGGGTAGGTAACAAGGTCTGCCTCCGTAGAGGCATGTGGACGGGGATATTGCATACTTGCCTGCTAGCGATGCCGTGTTTGTTCTTATCAATGAATAAAAACTGACATGTCATCCCACCCGCGTCCTCCCTCGATGAAAGATGTCGCTGCGGCCGCCGGGGTCCATCAGACGACCGTCTCGCTGGCCCTCCGGAACGACACGCGTCTTTCGGAGACAACTCGCAGCCGCATCCGTCGGATCGCCCAGGAAATGAATTACCGGCCGCATCCCTTGGTGTCGGCCTTGATCGCGCTCCGGCGCTCTCGCAAGGAGCGGCGTTTTCACGATACCATCGCCTTCGTCGTGGGCGCCAGACATCCGGGCTCCCCTTACGAGCAGTATCTGGCAGGTGCCCGGTCGGTCGCGGAGGAATATGGCTACAAGGTGGATCTGTTCGCCTTGGGCGCCGGCGATCTCACCGAGCAGCGGCTCAACTCCATCCTGCGGGCCCGTAACATCCACGGGATGATTGTCGGCCCGCTGCCACAGGCGCGCGGGGATTTCAGCCTCGATTGGGACAGGTACTGCACCGTGGTCATCGAGTACACCTTTACCGGCCCGCCGTTCGACCGCCTCGTGCATGACCATTACGCCGGGATGCGCCGCATCATGATGGAATGCCGCCTGCGGAAAATCCGGCGGGTCGGATTGTTTTTGTCCACGAACGGGCATGAGCGCACCGAGCAGTTGAACGGTGCCGCGTATTGGGTGGAGCAAAAACATGACACGTTTTTTGCCGCGATCCCGCCCCTGATCCTGCCCGCCTGGCATCCGGCGTCCTTCGCGTCATGGTGCCGGCGGTACCGGCCGGACGCCATTGTCACCTCCCGGCTGTATCTCGATCTCGTGCAGGGATGGGTCGACCAGCGCGGGGTGGGCCCGATGCAGTTTTTCAACGTCAACGCCACGCCGGAGAGTGCCGTGCCCGGAATCTGCCAGAATCCCTTTGTCCTCGGTGGAACGGCCGCGCGCCTCGTGATCGAAAAGATGATTCGCAACGACCGCGGCCTCCCGGCCAATCCGCACACCACGATAACCCGCGGGACCTGGCTCGAAGGTTCCGCCCTGCGCCCCGCACCCGGGCCGCAGCCCGTGTCCGCCAGTCCCTGACTGCCGCCCGACGGTCACTTGTGCCTACAGGGATGAATTGGCTAGGAGGCCAAAGTACGAAACCTCGCGGACGTTGGCATGCGTGGTTCGATTGCGCCGACAGCTCCATAGGCGACTCGCCCAAGCGGATGGCTCCATGCCGGCGAAGGGGAAATGATTCCCCTCTCCCGGTTTACACCCCATAGCGCCGGTCATTGAGTTTCGCTAGGGTTGATCGATATCATGAAAACCCCTCGCCCATTCTTCCTTTTCATCGCGGCCCTGAGTGCTGCGGTCCTCTCGGTTTCCGGTTGTGCAAAAAACGACGGCGCCAGCTCGATCGTTCAAACTGCAACAAATGATGCCGGGAAGACCGTTCAAGCCACCAAGGATGACATCAATGGCGTCAAGGCGGCGACTACGGATTCCGGGAATGGCATGAAGGACTACATCTACGGGAATCGCGCCGAACTCGCCACCGACCTCAACCGGATGGCGGCGAAACTGGACAATAAGGTTCATGAGATTGAGATGGCGCCAAAGCTAGCCGGCATCCCGGACGCCACTTCCAGGGCCCGGGATGGTGCGATAAGGGAATTCAACGGAGCCCGCGCCGACTTGGAAGCCGGGCTTGCCAGTCTGGACAATGCGACGGCGGGCACGTGGGCGGATGTGCAGGGAAATGTCATGCAGGCTTGGAGGCGCATGCAGGCAACCTATGAAAAGGTAGCTTCCTTCGGGACCGCCACAAATCCTGCCGCAGGAATTTGAAAGGGACAGGTCATATTGCGGCCTTGGATATCAAGCGGCCTGTTTCGCTGACCGGCCTCGTCTCCGCGAAAAGGCGGCTCGTTTCCCCATAGCGGTTCTCATTTGGGCAGCATGAGTCTGGCTGGGATCGCTCAATTTCGGCGACTTGGATTTTCAATCAATCCGCAGTCTGGTCCAGTTTGCCGTGCGTTGCGGCATTTTGGCCGCCTTCGCGGTCTGCGCGTGAAATTTTCGCGCAGCGGAACCCCGGTGCGACTGCTGGGTCAGTCGCTCGCACGCTCACCATATTCGACAACCCCCAAATCCAAATCACATGAAAGCTAGCACTCGCAACAAGGCCGCCGGTACCGCGAACATCGTCAAGGGTGACACCAAGGCTGTCGTCGGCAAGGTCATGGGCAACCGTCTGCTTCAGGCCAAGGGCCGTGCCCAGGAGCTTATCGGCAAGATCCAGAAAAGCGTCGGAGCTCGCCAGAAATCCGAGGGGAACTGAGCCATGAATCCACTCCTTCTGATCATCGTTCTTCTCCTGTTGTTCGGCGGCGGCGGCTTCTACGTGGGAGGCCCCGTCTATGGCGGCAGCGGCCTCGGCCTCGTCTTGTTGATCGTTCTCGTCATCTATCTGATGGGCGGTTTGAGCGCGAAGAAATGACCGGAATCTGCAGGCCCGGAACCGGGTCCGGTTCTTGCATGTTAATTTTGTATCCGCGAGAGCGGTGACGGTTCGGGCCGATCATCTCTTTGACGAAAGTTAACGCCGTCTCCACAGGGAATCCTATGGAAATTGGCGCCATTCCTGCCTGACCCCGATTACGCCGCGGTGGACGCCCTCACTTCGTCACCTTGATAAGGAGGTAGAGAAAGGTTCCGGGCACTTCCTTGAACCAGTGCGGCGTGCCGGCGGGAATCACGATCATGTCGCCCTTGGTCAGATGGTGCGCCACACCGCCCGTGATGGCGGTGGCATGCGTTTCATTCGGCCCGGTCTGCTTGGGCTCCACCATGGTGCCCCCGGTGACAAAGGTCGCCGTGCCCTCGGTCACATAGATGATGTCGGTGTCGCGCCCATGAAACTCGACCGAGCCCGGCATCACGCGGCGGCCCGCCGAGATCTTGTAGCTGGTATTGAGCAATAACGGGAGCCCCTTCGCGAAGGAGTCGTCGACCTTGGCGTGGTCGAGCATGATTACGTCAGTGGGGGGCACATCGAGCGAGGCGGCCCGGACGGCAACGCCGAGGGCGAGCAAGGCGAGAAGGGCTAGGGGTTTCATGGTGCGGGTTTGACGCCTTTCACTGACGGTCGCAAGGCTCGCCTCGTAGGGCGGATCTCCGGACCCGCCGTTTGATTCCGATCCGTTTTTGCCACTGATTTCACGGACGGCACCGATGGTTGCGAGCGTTAGGCCGAGTCCATGTGGCGGCGTTTTACCCGCCCTACCTTCAGTGGCGGATTCAAGACGGCAGGCTTCGACCATCGACAAGGATATGTTTCGACTTTATCCTTCTTAGGTAACTGATCTCCCTATCATGAGCATCCCCATCATCGCCCAGAAATCCCCTTATCCGACAAACGTCGAGGCCGGCAAAACCTACGCCTGGTGCGCCTGCGGCGGCAGCAAGAGCCAGCCATATTGCGACGGTTCGCACAAGGGCACGGGATTTTCACCCACGATGTTCAAGGCGGAAAGGACCGGCACGGTTTACTTCTGTGGCTGCAAGCACTCGAAGGCCGGCGCCACGTGCGACGGCTCGCACAAGGCGCTTTGAGGCGGCCGGCTGCAGGAGACACAAGCGGCTTTGGGCTGCGATGCTGTCTCGCCGGTCGGACCGTTGCGGCGTAAAGCCGCTTCGACATGGTTCGAGCCGGTTTCGTTTCCGGCCTTCTACGTCAGCCTGAAGCCGAGCGCTCCCAGCTCGTTGAGGTGAAAGGGCGCGCTGGCCAGCAGCTCCTGCAGCTTGGCCAGTGCCTCGGTCCGGGTGGGAGCGCTGAACTTGGACGCGCCGTCGTCGGAGTCGTGCACATGCACTTCCCAAGTGCCGGTCGCCTCGTCGGGCCCGACATGAAACAAGGATCCGTGCAGGTAGTTCCCGGGCAGCCCGGGGTGGGGGCCGGCGCCGGGCACGAGGAACAGCGTGTGCAGCGGATCGTGGATCACCGTCCCGTGCTTGGCGCGGTGGTGGACGGCCTTGCCGGTCACCGGGATCCGGCAGCTTTCCGCCCGGACCCGCAGGCCGGCTGGCAACGACTGCACGTAGCGGTCGTAGATCGCGGTATTGGACTCCAGCACGTCTTCCGCGATTTGCCCCGCGATGAACGCCTCGAGGTTCTGTGCATGAAAAAGCGGGAGCCGGGCGAGCGAGCGCGCTGTGACATGACCGCCCTTGTGGTCGGCATGAGCGTAAACCTGCTGCGCCGCGTAGAGTCGCTTCAAAGCATCCTGATAGGCGGGAGTCCCGGGTAGCGCGCCGATGGGGCTGAGATCGATCTTGTCCATTGCGGCGTGATCGAACTCGGCGTGGGGATCGTGGGACATGGGGAAGGGGTTGGGGTGGGCGGCGGACGCCGAAGGCCTGGGGACAGAAAACGCAGGACAGAAGACGGAGGATCGGATGGTAGACGGCGTGTTACAACCCGCATTCATGGGTAACGGAACCACGAGGACATGAAGGCTGGTCATGGCAGCCGGATTTTTTGTCACGGATTACCGGGTCCTAGTTCAAGGAATTCCGGCCGCAAAATCCGCAGCTGACTTTCGCCGTGCAGTGTCCGTCCTTCTGGGTTTCCGGTCTTCCGACCCCCGCATCCGCGCCCTGCCCATGTCCCGCCTCTCCTTCACGCTCGAAAAGGAATCCTCCAACTCCAAGGCCCGTGCGGGGCGTTTCCGGACCGCCCATGGCGAGGTGCGCACGCCCGTGTTCATGCCGGTGGGCACCCAGGCGACGGTCAAGAACATGACCGTGGAGGGACTGAAGGCCCTCGATGTGCAGGTGCTCCTCGCCAACACCTATCACCTGCTGCTCCGGCCCGGCCCCAAGGTCTTCGAGAAATTCGGCGGCATCCACCGGTTCATGAACTGGGACCGTCCCGTGCTCACGGATTCGGGCGGCTTCCAGATTTTTTCGCTGCCCGAGTCCCGGGTCATGACGGAGGCCGGCGCCAGATTCCGCAGCTACGTGGATGGCGAGGTTCATTTTCTTTCGCCCGAGTCCAGCATCGAGATGCAGCGCATCATCGGCAGCGACATCATGATGGTGCTGGACCAGTGCATCCCTTCCACGGCGCCGCACGCCGAGACCGAGGCCGCGATGCACCTGACCCACCGCTGGGCGGAGCGCTCCCTGCGGGCGCGCGGCGATTCGCCGCAGGCGCTGTTCGGCATCGTGCAGGGCGCCTGTCACCGCGACCTCCGCGTCCGCAGCGCCGAGTTTCTCCGTGCGCTGCCCTTCGACGGCCTCGCCATCGGCGGACTCGCGGTCGGGGAAACCCACGCGCAACGCTACGAATTCACCGACCACACGACCGACCATCTGCCGAAAAACCTCCCGCGCTACCTCATGGGCGTGGGCACGCCGGTCGACATCCTGGAATCCGTGCACCGGGGTGTGGACATGTTTGACTGCATCATCCCCACGCAGCTGGCCCAGCGCGGCACCGCCTTCACTTCCCACGGGCGCATTCACTGCCGCCGCTCGGTCTATAAATTTTCCGAGGAACCCCTCGACGCGGACTGTGGCTGTCCCACCTGCCGCAGCCATCCGCGCGCGTACCTTCATCATCTCATCAAGTCCGACGAGATCCTCGGCTGGCAGCTGCTTGCGACCCATAACATCGCCTTTTACCAGCGGTTGATGGCCGAGATGCGCGCGCATATTCTGCGTGGCGAATTCCCGGCCTACTACGAACGCCAGCGTCTCGAGCTTGCGCGCGACGATGACGACAACCCTCCGGTCCACCCCGCGGCGGCCCGCGTCCGGCATCCGCCCCGGCTCGGCGACTATGAGATGCAGACTTCGGCGGAAGGTTTTTCCAGCATCCGCCAGGTCAGTTCCGGCGAGGTCATGCACTCGGTGTCCGCGCCGGCGGACGAAGCCGACCGGCTCTATATCGGGCAATCCCGGCTCGCCGTCCGCCTGCGCCGCCGGCGGGCCGACGACGAACAACCGCTCGTGATCTGGGACGTCGGCCTCGGCGCCGCGTCCAACGCCATGGCCGCGCTGGAGTGCGCTGAAGGCGAACTCGCGGCCGCGGGTCCGGCCGCCCTGCGTACGCTGACGATCGTCAGCTTCGAACGCGACCTGGATCCGCTCACCCTTGCCGCGCGGCACGCCGCCTGGTTTCCCCATCTGCGCCACGCCGCACCCCAAGGGCTCCTCCGCGACGGATCCTGGCGCCACGCGTCGGGCCACATCGAATGGCGGCTGCTCCGGGGGGATTTCCTCGACCACCTTGAAGCCGCGCCGGTCCCCGACCTGATTTTCTACGATCCGTTTTCGTCAAAGACGGACGCGGCGCTGTGGCATACCGACGTCTTTGGGCGGATTCATCGCCACTGCCAGGGCCGGTCGGCCGAGCTTTACACTTACTCGGCGGCGACGGCCGTGCGGGTGGCACTCCTCTGCGCGGGATTCTTCGTGGCGGAAGGCATCGGCACCGGGCCCAAGGCGACCACCACGGTGGCCTTCACCCGGCTCGATCCCAAGGACGACAGCCCTGATTCACCCCGCCTCCTCGGCGCGGAGTGGCTCGCCCGCTGGCGCCGCAGCGGCTCGAAATATCCACCCGGGCTCGACGAGTCGCAAAAGGCCGCGTTCGAGCAACGCTTCGAGGCCCACCCGCAATTCGCACCGGGGGTGTGAACGCGGACGCAGCCATTGCACTCCGCTTTAAGCGGTTCACGCGAAACGTGTGCTTAATACCAACGTCCGCTAGGTTTTGCACTTTAGCCTACTGGCCAATTCATGCAGTAGGCCTAGGTGGCCGCCGACCTCCGGGCGGCGGATTCCGGGTGGATGATGCGCTACACCGCCGCCCGGCCACCTTCGCCAAGACTACGGCGCCCTCGCGAAGCCATTGCAGCCCGCCATAGATCGAGCGACGGCGGGAGGTCGGCGGCCACCCTGCAGGACATAAGTCCAAAACCAACGGGACGTTGGTATAATTCCGGAAATACGGGCGAAATTCCCCCGATTTTTAGGACTTCGTGCCGTCGCGCCGGGAGGTACTCATCGCCTTCCTGCAAGCTCCTGCAATTGCAGATGATTTCCTCTCAATCGAAACCGATGCAATCGCCGGTAGCAGCCGACGTGAGGAGGCCGGTTTGAGGTGAGTCACCCAACCCGGCCTCGTTACCTCGGCTGCTACACCGATCGCTGCAGTTCAACTTCATCGTTCCGGCTCAACCGGACTCATGCCGTTGACGGTAGAGCCTGTTGAACTCAAGACGCTGGTTTGAGAGCGGACAGGACCAAGCGCGTTGGGTCAACACGCTCCCCCTTTCCGCCCACCGCGCCTGCGCTCAGGGCTTGGGCGCGGCTGCCGCCGGAGGCGTCGCGACCGGCGGGCCGCCTGGACCGGGTGTGCCGCGGGGGATCGGGGTGTTGGCGCTTTCGGGCACATTCTCCGCGGGCGCGGCGGCGGTGTAGGTCGAGCCCGGGAGCGGCAGGCCTTTGCCGGCGATGGAGTCGTCGTCCACCCGTTCGCGCTGTTGGTCGGGCACGCCGGCGAACCGCTCCGTGGAGAAATCGGACACCTGGTTGAGCTTGAAGGCCGGGACGCCCGCGGCGGCTTGCACCCGGGTGTTCCGGAAGGTCACGCCGGCCACGTCGTAGAGCATGATGGGCGGGCGGGCGTCCTCGGCGATCACGCTCAGGTCAACCTGGTCCACGGTCACCCGGCGCGCGTGCCGCACATACAGGCCGTAGGCGGGGAGTGTGCCGAACATGGTGGGCTCGGGGTAGCCGTCCTCATTCTCCATCACGCCGAAGGCATCGGGCGGGGCGGGCGGCAGGCCGGTGCCACGGCCGTCGGCGCGGCGGTTGCCACCGCGCGCGGCGCCGGCTTTTTGCGGCGCGATCACGCCGTCGCCACCCTTGTAGAGGATCCGGATGTTGCTGAGATTGACGTCCTCGACCGGGTGGCCGGGGATGCCGCTGATGATCGAGGCTGCGCGGGAGGCGGCGTAGGCCACGACGACATTGCTGATGTTGACGCGGCGGATCGCGCCGATTGCCACCCCCTGCGGTCCGCGCATGCGCGCACCGAGGCGGATGAAGATCGGCGGGTTCGAGATGTACTGCATCGAGATGTTGCTGATCGTCACGTCCTCGATGATGGCGCCGTCAACGCTCTCGAGGGCGAGGCCGTTGCAGTGGACGAAAATGCAGTTGGCGATAGAGATGTTGCGGAAGCCGCCGTTGGACTCGGTGCCGAACTTGATGCGTCCGGTGCCGCCGCCGCTGGGCGGGACCTGGTAGGTGCCGTCGAGCACGGTGCCCATGACGTAGCCGCTGACCTGGCAGTTGGAGATGGCGACGTTGTCGGTGGAGCGGGCGAAGCCGAGCCCGTAGGAACTCTTCAGGACGATGCCATCATCCTGGGGCGAGTTGACGAGGCAGTCGGAAATGCGGACATTGCGGCAGCAGTCGATGTCGAAGCCGTCGCGGTTGGTGTCGACCTTGAGGTTGCTGATGGTGAGGTTGTCGACGCCGGTGACGAGGACGGCGAACCAGCCGCCCTGCTGGATGGTGAAGTCCTTGAGGTTGACGTTGCGGCAGAGCTTGAGGGCGATGGACTTGTTGCCCTGGCCGGAACGCTCGCCACCCGAGCGGAGGAGGCCTCGGCCCCAGATGCGGCCCATGCCGGTGATGGAGATATTCTCCAGGTTTTCGCCCCAGATGAGGCTGTTGTGCCAGTGGCTGTGGCCGGAGTCCTGGTAGGCTAGGTCGCCCCAGCGGTTGGGCTCGGACGGATCGTAGCCGGGCTGGCCCTGCGCCGGCTGGTCGGCGGCGAGGATGGTCGCGCCGCGGGTGAGGTTGAGCTCGATGTTGCTCCGCAGCCGGATGGAGTAGCAGAGGTACGTGCCGCTCGGGAAAACCACGGAGCCGCCGCCGGCCGCGGCTGCGGCGTCGATGGCCTTGTTGACGGCGTCGGTGTCGAGGGTCTTGCCGTCGCCGGTCGCGCCATAGTTGCGTACGTTGAAGGCGGCGGGCACCTGGTCTGCGGCGCGGGTGAGGCAGGCCGTGGAAAGGACGAACACGAGGGCGCAACAAATGCGGGGCAGGGGAAGTAATCTCATGGCGATGATGCCGGGTGCAGGACACCGGCAGGGGTTAAGGGGGGGAAAGACTGACGGGGCAGGCGCCATCTTCCGCACGACGCCGGAAAAGAACAGTAAATTTCAGGGGAAGCGGAGCGGCAGGAAAATCCGGCGGGCGGATTTCGCGTGGTGGCCAAGCTCTGCGCCCGCCCCCAATATCGGCTGGAATCGTGCCGTGGCGAATGCTAGCTTCCGCTTTGAGATGAAGCTGCGCCAAGGAAGGATTTTTTCGCTTCTGGTCCTCGGTTGTGGGCTCGCGGGCGCGTCGATCTCCTCGTACGGGCAGACGATCATCAACACCATCGCCGGCTGGGACGGAATCTCGACGGTCTTCAGTTTCAGCGGCGATCCCGGGGTGACGCAGACGTATGGTGAGACCGTCACGGTGCCGATCGGGGATCATTTCCTTTCCAGTTTTCAGTTCGAGATCGAGCCGACGCTGAATACTTCCCTCACGATCAAGGCGTATGTCTATGCGTGGGATGACTCCGTTCCGTCCAGTCCGCATGCCTCCGGGCCGGCGCTCTATACGAGTGTGCCCACGACCATCATTGGCCCGACCTCCGGTCCGCTCTCGTTCCAGAATGTGACGTTCAGCCCCGGCAGCCTGTCTTTGTCACCCGGCCAGAAATACGTCATCTTCGCGAGTTCGACCGGGCTCGGCGGCAACGGGACGGCAAACTGGGGCCAGCCGAACGGGGCCAATCCCTATTCGGGCGGAGATTTCGTCTACATTAATAACTCAACCACGCTGGATTGGACGACCACCGCGTGGTCGGTCACGCTGCAAAGCTCGCCGGTGACCAACGACCTGGCCTTCAAGGCCACTTTCGTCCCCGAGCCCGGCACGTGGGCCTTGCTCGGTTTCGGTCTGGCGCTGCTTGCCTTTGCGAGCGGACGCCAGCTGGCGATTCATCGGCGCCGAGACTGCTGAACGTAGCAGCCGAGGTCACGAGGCTGAGTTTGGGCCACGCACCTTAATCCAGCCTCGTGACCTCGGCTGCTACGTTCGCAAGCGATCCACCGGCATGATCCTGGCGGGGCTGCCCGCTTACCTCCGGCCGATTGGCTTGGGATCGGGCGGGGGCTCCACCAGTTCGTAGCTGATCTTGCCCTCGATGATCTCGCGGAGCGCGATGTCCGTGGGCGAAAGTTTCTCGAGCGACTGCACCAGCGCGCGCGTACCGTTGTTGAGCTGTTTCACGCGGCGCGAGACCACGTTGACCAGGATGTTCGGGTCATCGATCGACTTGAGGGCTTGCTGCAGGTAGTCGTCTCTCATGGTTGGTCAGTGGCCGGCTTGGCGGGTGAAGGGTTGAATGGCTGCTATCGGTGTTCGGGCTGGAAACGCATTTTAAGAAACGCAGCGGGCTGAGACGACGCATATCGCCGCTCTCGTCGCTCCGGCCGGGCAACGCACTCGCGGGCCAGCCGATTAGGACGATTTTATCCGCAGGAATCTATCGCGCCCGCGCAAACACGCGCGTGGTGGAAATCTCGCCTTGGGTCCCGTGAATGGTGGTCACGACCGTGAGGGACTGGCCGTCGGCGGAAACGGTCCACGTGTGCGTGTTGTGGACCGTGATGGCATCGGCCTCGGTGCCGCGCGTGACGGCCTCGAGGATGACGACGGCGGTGTGGTCATCCGTGCGCGTGGCCGTGCGGATCCCCTTGGCCGGGGCGCCGCCGGGGCGAGTGGCAGGCGTGAAGTCGTGGGGCTTGCCGTCCAGCGCATAGGAGTCGCTGGTCGTCACCTTGCCGGCGAGCGCGCTGGTCGTCTGGGTCGACACGGCGAGGGTGGCGTCGTCGAGCTTGACGGTGAGCACCTGGTCGAGGGCGGAAGGGCCGAGGTTGGGGCGGCCGGGAAGCTGGCTGCGCGCGAGATCGAGATTCCAGGTGCCGTTGAAATCGGGCGCAGCCGCGAGGGCGGTGGCGGCCGCGAGGAAAAACAGGGCGGGCAGGCGGAAGGCGGCGGGAATTTTCATGGGGGTGAAACGTTCGTGTGAGTGGCGCCGGCAGCAGGGTGGATTTTCGGGCGGGTGGCGTCGACGAATTATTGGTGGACTCGGGATGAAGACCCGAAAATGCGGCTCCGAAGGTGGAACGCGTTGACCCCAACGCGTTGCGGCAAAGCCGCCTCGATCCAGCGTGTTGGGGTCAACACGCTCCACCGTATAGCGGGGTCGGGCTCATCCGTAGCGGTCCTCCGTCCAGGGATCGCCAACATTGGAGTAGCCGCGGACTTCCCAGAAGCCGGGCTTGTCCTCGGCGAGGAAGGTGAGGCCGCGGACGAACTTGGAGCCTTTCCAAGCATAGAGCTTGGGGATGATCACGCGCGCGGGCCCGCCGTGCTCGCGCGACAGCGGCTGGCCGTCGAACGACGTCGCGACCAGCACGTCGTCATCGAGGCAATGTTCGAGCGGCACATTGGTCGAGTAGCCGTCGTAGCCGGTGAAATAAACGAATCGCGCCTCCGGCTTCGGCTGCGCCAGCTCGTAGAGCGTGGTGAACGCCACGCCGCCCCAGCGGCAGTCGTACCTGCTCCAGGTCGTCACGCAGTGGAAATCGCTGAGGTCGGCGACCTGCGGCAACGCGTTGAAAGCCGCCCAGTCCAGCACGGTGGGTTTCGTGACCGCCCCATCGAGAGTGAGGGTCCACTGGTCGAGGGGGATGTACGGTTGCACCCCGAGGTCGAGCACCGGAAAGCCGGTGGTGAGCTTCTGCCCCGGCGGCAGGCGGTCCTTCGCCGCCACGGCACGGGCCGCGACGCCGCGAGCCTTCTGTTTCTCCGCCCATTTCTGCTTGGCCTCGATGTAGCGCTCCTTGGACATGGGGGGATTGGTAATTGGGAATTAGGAATTTGGAATTGGTAATTTGTCAGTTCCTGAGTCCGGGGTGGTGCGTGCGTTGCCTGGGCCATTTTAACCAAGTTACGGACCAAGGCATCACGCCAACTCGGGTTCCTCTCCGTTGCTCTCGGCCCAATTTCGCCCCGGCCAATTCCAAATTCCCAATTACAAATGTCCTTCCCCCTGCTCCCCCAGCGCCGCGGTGACCGCGGCTCGGCGGCGATGGTAATACAGTGCCATGCCGCCCTGGTAGAAGACCGTCAGGATGGCGACCACGGCATAGGTCACGTGATAAATCAGCCGCATCATGCGGAGCATGTCCGCGTCGGTGGCGCCGGCCTCCTCGAGCTTCGCCTGCATTTCCGCCGTGTGGAGCATCGGCGCGGTGAACTGCTTCACCCACTCGGGATCGTACGCCTGCAGCCGCCAGAAAACATAGCCGAGCACGGCCACGAGCAGGTACAGCTGGCTCCCGACCAGCCAGTTCACCCCCTGCGCCTTGCCGGCGGTGAGGAGGGTGGCGCCGTGCAGCTCAAACACCCCGGCTCCCGCAATCACCACCCCGACTAGGGCGCCGCCGTAATCGCCTAGGGCCGCGGAGGCGATCGCGAGCGAGCCGGAAAGCCCCAGCACCACGATGCCATCGCGGCGCGCGAGGCGTACCATGCGGAACAGGGTCTCGGCGGGAAGGAGGGGAGGGGCTTTGGACATGAAGACGCGGGTGGATGCTGGTTTGGCGTGGCCGGTGAGGATTCTGGATTCGCGGCCCGGACTATAACGACAAACCTAAAAAACGGACGGGCGCAAACTCCCTCGGCTCCGGCTCGTGATTCAGTTTGGGATCAATCCTTCCAGGCCGGTTTCGCGCAAAGGCGCAAAGCCGCGGAGTAAGGCAGGGTGTGGCCCCGGCATCCGGAATTTCACGCAGAGGCGTGGAGGACGCAGAGTAAGGCATCGAAGTCGATCTCTGCCTCCTCCGCGCCTCTGCGTGAAATTGTTCGCGACCCGGTTCTGGCCGGGCGCTTGAAACCGATCGGGCGAACGGAAAGATCACGGCGGGCGGGATGTAAAAGCGCGCGCATCCGTTTTCCCCGATGGCCGGATCGGGGGCGTATTTTTCCCTGCGGCGGAAAAATGCATTGTGCGAACGCGGCTTCGCGATACCTTCGGGTCAACCCCCTACCCCATGAATACACCTGTGGCCGTGCTTTTGAGCCGCAAGGGCTCTGCTGTACAAGCCGTGGCGCCGTCGGACACCGTGGCCGACGCCGTGCGCGTGATGAATGAAAAGAAAATCGGTTCCGTCCTCGTGGTCGAGGGCGGGCGTCTCTGCGGTATCTTCACCGAGCGCGATGTGCTGTCGCGCGTGGTGGCCGCCGGGATCGATCCGCGCACCACGCGCGTGTCGGCCGTGATGACCGCGCGCCTGGAGACCATCGCGCCCGACATGACCCTGGGCGAGGTGATGGGACTCTTCACGAACAAGCGCTGCCGGCATCTCCCGGTGGTCTGCGACGGCGAGCTGCTCGGACTGATCTCGATCGGCGACGTGTCGCGCTGGCTGGCTGACACCCATCGCGCCGAGGTTGAACACCTGCGCCAATACATCGCGGGCGGTTACCCGACGTAATCGGCGTCCGGGCAATTTTGGCCACTGATTGCACCAATGGGCACGGATGACGCATGCGATCATCTGTGCCATCGGTGTAATCTGTGGCTAATCTCCCTCCGGGATTAGGTCGTGGCGGCATTTGACGACCGGGCCGCGGCGGCTTACGAATTTCCCGCCATGAAAAAATTCGTTGCCGTCCTCGCTCTCGTTTCCACCGCCCTGTCCATGCAGGCCAAGATCGTCACCAAGCCCGTCGCTTATGTGCAGGCGGGAGTGAAACTCGAAGGCTGGCTGGCCTACGACGATGCCCGCACCGCGGGCGGCAAGCTCCCGGGCGTGCTGATCGTCCACGAGTGGTGGGGCCTGAACGATTACGTGAAGGGCCGGGCGGAGCAGATCGCGAAGCTCGGGTACGTGGCGTTCGCCCTCGACATGTACGGTCAGGGGATCGTGACCACGGACGCGAAGAAGGCGACCGAGCTATCGACCCCGTTCTACGGCCAGCCGCTGATGGCGGACAGGGCGCAGGCGGGCCTCGACCAGCTATTGAAGACGGGCCTCGTTGACCCGGCGCGCGTGGCGGCGATCGGCTACTGCTTCGGCGGCTCGACCGTCCAGGCGCTGGCCTACAGCGGTGCGCCGCTGGCGGGCATCGTGAGCTTCCACGGCGGCCTGATCCCGGTGCCGGCGGACGCGGCGGCGAAAAACAAGGCGCGGATCCTCATCTGCCAGGGAGCGGTGGACCCATTCGTCTCCAAGGAATCGCGGGATACGTTTGCGAAGGCGATGGACGACGGAAAGTTCGACTACCAGTTCATCAGCTATGCGGGCGCCGTGCATGCCTTCACCAACCCCGACGCGGACAAGGTCGCCGCGGCGAACGGCTTGACCGGCCAGATCGGCTACAACGCCGCCGCCGACCGGCGCTCGTGGGCGCACATGCAGGTTTTCCTCGGCGAGATCTTCGCGCCGAAGCAGTGAAGCGCGCCCGCTGCCCGCTCGGGTTGAAGGTTGTGCCGGTCGTGCTGGCCGGAGCGACCCTGCTGGTCGGTGGCTGCATCGTGGTGACCGCGGTGACCACGCCCGTGACCCTGGCGGCGACGACGGTAGTCGTGGCCGGCAAGACGGCCGGAGCGGTCGTGACCACGACCGGCAAGGTCGCGTCGGCCGCGGTGAACGCCGGCGGCTCGGTGGCATCTGATGGCATGGAGAACGCCGCGAAGCTGGCGCGCACAGGCATGGTGACCTTTGTCGATGCCGCAGGCGGACCCGTGGTGCGCGTGCCGTGGCAGCAGGGCATGACGCTGGCCGCAGCGAGTGAGCTGGCGAAAGTCCGGGCCGCGCAGCAGTCGGTCGCGATCCTGCGCGCCGGCAAGACGGTCTACGCCGCGGCGCAAAACCCCGACGTCACCGTGCCGGTGGCTGCCGGCGACGTGGTGCGTCTGGCCAAGTAGCAATCGGCGTCCGGTTTGCGATGGCTACTTCAAGCCTGTTTCGCGCAGAGGCGCGGGGGCGCAGAGCGGAGAAGGAACAGGAATTTTTTTGCACCCGGGTTTGTTGCCATAACTTCCGATATTCCAGACCTCGGTCTTCCTTTGCGCCTCGGTGCCTCTGCGCGAAACCATCCGTCATAAATCTGTACGCCGGCTTGCCACGGGCGGCGGATTCGCCTTCCTCGCGCGCATGGACCTCGCGACCGCCCGCCAGCACATCCAGGCCAGCCTTGAGCGCATGAACGCGCTCTACGGCAAAATCATCTTCGACGAATGGGCGGTGCTGTCGCTGGCCGCGAAGCACGGCGGGGTGCTGGCCTACGCGGGTCCGCGGGTGGAGAATTTCCGGGCGAACGTGGCGGCAGACGCGGAGCCGCTCCGGGTGCTCATCGCGGGCCGGCCATTTGCCGAGGGCGACTTCGAGTTCGCGCCCGAGGCGGGCGGCACGCGCTACGACGCGCTCCTCAAGACCGGCACCGCGAGTTTCCTGGTCTGCAACCACACGGGCCGGACTATGGTGGAAATCCGCGCCGACCCCCGCTGGTTGAAGGCGCAGACGGTCTTCTTCGAGCTGAGCGAAAAGTTCCGGGCGGATCCGCTCGTGGCGTAATTGGCTTCCGCAATGTTTGGGCGCCCTGTGAATATATTCAGGGCAAGCCCGGCATGAAGAATTTCATCGGAACCATGATGCGTTCAGGAGCTGCCCGCGATGATCCTGTGTTACTGAGAATTACCCAAGGAAGAAGCGGCGAAGGCTTGGAGTAATGCGGTGCTTTAGCTCGCACTCCCGTGGCAAAAGACGCGGGCTGAAGCACCGCGTTACCCCAGGCGCTTGTCACATCTTCAGGTAATTTTAAATAGCAGGTGGCCGGCCAATTCCGCCAAGCCTGCGATCATTGCGAACAAGCTCACTGCCATTGTGAATTTCGCCAGTTGTTTGTCAGGCACAAGCGTCTTGGATGTTGAGAGTGGCTCCGAAAAATTTAGGTAGCCGAACAAGGTTCCGACGAGACCCATAAAAATGATAAATCCGTCGTGGTAGAGATACCCATAAGTGCTCCGGTCGGACCCGATCCAAAGCCCAAAAAAAACGATCTCCAGCAACAGGCACGCGAGTGCCAGATTCCGAACCAAGGCATTTTTCGCGGTCGTCATCTTTGGCGGCAGGGCGATTTCCGAAATTGAGCGGATGCCTAAGGTTTAAGTCCTGAACGAAGTTGGAGCGTCTTCAACGGGTAGGCGTCGATGGCCGGTGCCTGAGCGGCACAGAAGGCCTTGCCCTGTTCCGTGAGATAAACGGTCCCGGCGTTCGCCTTGAGCGCCACCCAGCCGCTGGGGAGAAGGCTGGCGACTGCGGTCTCGAAGTCCGCGCGATTCGGATTGTTCGGTCCCGGCTTGTACGACCAGGGCTGGCCGGGGAAGGCCTTCTCGTGCGCCCAGAGCGTTTTCAGGATGTCTTTCTCCTTTTCGGCCAGTTGGCCGAATTCGCTCGCGGCAATATCCTCCATGCCGGCAGTCGCCGAATCTGCGCCGCGGAAGAGCTGGGTTTTAAGCGGGTAGGCATCGATCTCCGGTGCAGTGGCCTGGCAGTACGCGCTGCCTTGGTCCGTGAGGTAAACCCCGCCGGTCTTCGCGAACGTGCCAACCCAGCCGAGGGAGCGTAGACGGCCGACCGCGACGTCAAAAGCCATGAGATCCGGCGAATTCGGCCCGGGCCGGAAGCCCCAGCGCAGCGGGGGTTGGTCGGGGGAAACTTTCTGATGCTCCCAGAGTTTTTTCAGGATATCCTTCTGTAGCTCAGAAAGCCGGCTGAATTCCTCGGTGCCGGCCGGGGATGCGGTCGGTGCTGTGGTCGGTTCAGGCGCGGCGTGCGCGATCGGAATGGCCGGTGCAGGCGCAAGGCGCTCTGCGAGCGGCGGCACGGTGGCCTTGGCCGCGGACGGCGCAGTTTCATGGACTGATGGCGTCGCGGCGGAGTCTTCCGGCCAGTCCTTGGGAGACGCGACCCGCTGGACCAACAGCCCGATCCCGAGGGCCGCGATCGCCCCGCCCGCGAGGATTTTCCACAGGCCGATGGTGGCCGTGGTGGCGGCGCCGGCCGGGCCGATGACACCCGTGACCACCCGGGCGACGAGGCCGGCGGGGGCCGCCAGGCCCGACTGGCTGGCGAAGACCGCGGCGAGGGCGGCGGCGGTCGAGGCGATGCCCCGTGCGGCGAGCAGGCCGCGGAGCTTGTCGAGCGCGCGGTCCACCCGCATCCGGGCCGCATCGGGACTGAGGGAGAACCGGGCGCCGACCTCGGCAAGCGGACGGTTCTCGAAAAAGCGCAGCAGGAGCGCCTCGCGCTCGCTGTCGTTCAATTCGTCCAGCGCCTCGTCGATGACGGGCCGGAGTTGCTCCCAGTCGGTCTCGGGCGCGGAGTGAAGTTCATTCATGGTGTGGGCCTCCTGTTCATGGGTTCGCCGGCGCTGTTCGGAACGCACCGCTTGGGCCGCGGCAAAGCGCGTACTCGTGTAGAGCCAGCCGGTGAGGACGGGCCGGTCTTGCAGCGACGCGGCCTTGCGGGCGAGGTCGGCAAAGACGCTTTGGGTGACATCGTCGGCGAGATGCCGGTCGCCCCCGACGCGCCGCAGGGCGGCAAAATACACCAGGTTGACATGCCGGTTCACGAGCTCGGTGAATGCTCCCTCCGAGCGCTCTTCGACGTACCGGCGCAGCAACTGGGAGTCGTCGGTCATGATGGGCTAGAGCGTAGGGGCGTTCATTGCGGACGCCCGGTTTTCGGTCTTGGTATCAGGCATCCGCAAGGAGCGTCCCTGCGTCCAAAGGTCGGTTTCAAGAGAATCACTGGCAAATTCATCGTCGCTGGAGGCTCATGGTTTAGGCCTGTCCATTATAGCCGGCTGGCTTGCTCGCGTCTACGATGGGCCGGGCTCTCGTATTCTGAGTGCGCCACGCCCAAAGCGAGGCAATGGCGATCATACTCTGACCGCATGCTGCGGTCAGTCCTACGACCCACACCCAAG
>CAIKHO010000004.1 GCA_903827245.1 uncultured Opitutia bacterium | reverse complement strand
TCAAGGCGCGCGGCAACCGCACGAAGGCCGCCAAGTTCATGGGCATCAGCCGCCGCACGCTGCACCGCAAGATCGCCCAGTGGCCGGAACTCGACGTGACGGACTGATGAGCAAGCACCCGGCCGGAACCAGGTATTTGGAGCGCGATGGACGGCGATGCGCCAAAGGCGCGCGAGCCCTTTGTGCGTCTTTGGCGCATCCGGGCGCGGTATGGCCTGAGCCCGAATCAGGCTGCTGGATCGTTGGCGGCGAGGTAGCAGCCGAGGTCACGAGGCTGGGCTTGGATCGCGCGCTTCAATCCAGCCTCGTGACCTCGGCTGCTACGTTCAGCGGCATGATCCCGGTTGAGATCTCAGTTCGCCGCCTGGCCTGTCATCCTGTGGCTGGGCGAAGAGGTAAGATCGGCGGATACGCTGCATGAGCCGGCCGAAGACAACCCAGGAGCTCATCCACTGGCTGGAGGTCGGTGAGGGTGCCCGTTGGATCCGTCTCGCGGCCGTGCTGGCGGGCGGACTCGTGCTCTCGCTGCTCGTGGCCTGGAAGCAGTTTCACGGACCGCTGACAGAGGGCACGCTGCTGCAGGCGGACATGGGCCGTCAGCTCGCGAGCGGCGCGGGTTTCACCACCCTGGTCAATTACCCCCAGACCGACGCGGTACTGGCCGCCCGCGGGCGGCACTTCGATCCACGCCAGCCCTATCCCGAGCTGACGCATGCGCCGCTCTATGCCCTGGTGATCGCGGGAGGCTTGCGGGTGCTACCGGCTGGGTTGCGTGAGACGCTCTTCACGCAGGCGCCGGTGCCGCCGGATGGTTTTGGCGGCGATTATTTCCTGCTGGGATTGAACCTCGTGCTCTTCTGGCTCGCGGCGTGGCTGACCTTTGACCTGGGCCGGCGGCTATTTGCCCCGCGGGTGGGCTGGCTGGCGGCGCTGGCGCTGCTGGTCTCGGTCTCGTCGTGGCAGCAGGTCGTCGCGGTCAACGGGGTCCCGCTGCTCATGGTCCTGGCTCTGGCGGCATTCTGGCTGTTGCACCGCATCGAGCTGTCGGCGGGGATTGGGGAATCGGTTCCCCGGGCCTGGCTCGCGGCCCTCGGTGCAGTGTGCGGGCTCCTTTTTCTGGCGGAATATTCTGCGGGCGTCCTCGTCGTTGTCGCGCTGGGCTACGCGGCGTGGCGTTTTTCAGGAGGAGCGAGGACGGCCGCGACCGTCCTGATGGCGGCCGGCTTCCTCGCGGTGGTTTCGCCGTGGCTGGTGCGCAATGTCCGGCTGACCGGCCACCCGGTGGCGCTCGCGGCCCAGAATGTGGCGCTGAAGGCCGGCGATCCCACGGCCGAGCCCGCGATGTTCCGCACGCGGCTCGCGGCGGAGATGCCGCCCATCGACCTCAACAAGCTGGGCAACAAGGCGCTCACGAGCGTGCAGGACAACGTGAAGTCGCGCCTGTGGGCCGGCGGCGGGCTTTTCCTCACCGCGTTTTTTGTGGCGGGCTGGCTCTATGTTTTCCGGGCGCCCGCGGCGAACCGGCTGCGCTGGCTGTTCACCCTTGCGCTGGCCGCGCTGGTCACGGCCCAGGCCTTCCTGAATTCCGGCGAGACGGAACGGCTGCCGGTCCTGTGGCTGTCGCCCCTCGTGATGATTTTCGGGGCGGGTTTTTTCTTTGTCCTGCTTGAGGCCAGCTCGGGGCCGGCCGCCTGGCCGCGGTTAACCACGGTCGTGCTGCTGGTGGCCCAGGGCCTGCCGCTGGCGCGGGACGCGATGGAACCGCGGCGGCTGCATTTTTCCTATCCGCCCTATTACCCCGGGCTGTTCATCGGCCTGCGGCAGGAACTGGAACAGCGCGGGGCCATCGGCCGCTTCGGCGTGATGGCGGATGTGCCCGCGGGGGCCGCGTGGTATGGCCGCCAGCGGGTCTGGGCCCAGCCGGCGCGGCTGAAGGATTTTTACGCGATCTCGGTGGACCAGCCCATGGCCGAGCTGCTGCTGACGCCGCGTACGCTGGACCGGCCGTTTTTTTCGGAGCTGGCCGTGCGGGGCCCGCTGCCCGGCTCATTGGGCGGAGTGACGGAAAGATTCGGCGAATGGGGCCAGATTTACTCGGCCCTGCTCACGGGCGGGTGCCGGCCGAGTTTCCCCTGACCGTGCCCCAAAAGCTGGCGGAGAACCTGTATGTGCTGTTCAACCCCACGCTGCCGCCTGCCCGGGGAAAATAGTTGATCCGGCTACTGATTTGCGCCTACGGTCGCGCGCGTTTGTCCCCTGCTTTTGCTTATGAAACTTCTGCGCCTTTCCCTGATTTTCGGATTCATCGCGGGCCTGCCGGCCTGGGCGGTCTACGCGCCCGTGCCCGAACAGGACCAGGGCAAGGCCTGGACCGTTGATCTCATGGCCGGCGTTTCCCGCGACAGCAACATCTTCGGCGCGGCCAGCGGTGAGATCAGCAGCACCGTTTTCACCGCGGCGCCCAAGATTTCCTTCAATGCCTCGCTTGCGAACCAAACCTTCGTCTCGGCTTCGTATCTGCTGACCCTGGATCATTTCGTCAGCCGTCCCGGAAAGAAGAACCTCGACAGCCACGCACTCACGGCCCGCCTGGCCCATGCCTTCACGCAGTCGACGACGATCGACGTCAGCGACAATTTCACGATCAATAAGAATCCCCAATCGCTGCTGCCCGGCCTCGGCGTGGTCAACTCCGACCAGTCCTTCAAGAACAACGAGATCGACAGCAGCTTCACCACGAGTCTCACCGAGAAAGCCGGGCTCACGCTCAAGGCGCAGTCGGTGCTGTTCCTGTACGACAACGCCAAACTGGGCACGAGCCTCGATCGCACCGAAAACCTCTTCGGCGTGTCCGGCGACTATGCGGTGCTGCCCGAGCTGAAGGGCGTGGGTGAGCTCCGCTACCAGACCATCGACTACCGGGATTCCGGCGGGAACAAGGACAAGACCTCGGAGTTCTTTCTCGCCGGCGCCGACTACACCATCGCCAAGAAACTCACGGCCACGGGCCGGGTCGGCTTCGAGCACCGCCACCGCGACGCCGAGCGCAGCGAGACCGCGCCGTATACCGAGCTGACCGCCAAGTACGATTACGCCCAGGGCAGCTACCTCACGGCCGGCTACGTTTACACCCTCGAGGAATCCTCGAACGTCGACCTCTACACCGACACGCAGGTCAATCGGTTTTTTGTGAACGTGCAGCACTCGATCACGGCGCTCATCGCCGCTTCCGGCTCGCTCGACTGGGAGCCTTCGCAACTGAAGGGCCGCATCGGCCTGCCGAACGTCAATGAAACGACGACCCGCTTCGGCCTGGCGCTTTCCTACCTGCCGACGAAAAACTGGACGGTTTCCGTGAGCTACGACTACGACAAGACGTCCTCCGGCGATCCGACGCGCGAGCTGACCCGCAATCGGCAGGGCCTCAACGCCAAGTATTCGTTCTGAAGGCGCGGCCTCCCGCCTTCCGTCACGATTCATGGCCTCCTCCGCCGCCAGCAAGGACAGTGCGTCGCTGGCTGATTTCATGCAGCTGCTGCGGCTGCGCAAGGCGCTGATTGCGCTGATCCTGGCCCTCGTGGTCGCCACCACGCTCGGGGTCACCGCGTTCCTGCCCAACTGGTACCTCGCCACGACCAAGGTCCGGGTCGAGAAACCCGAGGGCGAGGTGAAGCTCTTCCAGGCGCAGGTGTCCAGCTACTACGACCCCTATTTCCTGCAGGATCAGTTCAAGATCATGCAGTCCGAGAAGATTCTCTACCCGGTGATCGAGAATCTCGGCCTCAACGCGAAGCTGGCCGCCTCCCTCGGCAGCACGGCGCCCCTGACCAACGCGCTCAGCTTCCGCTACCTGCTGGACAAGATGCTCCGCATCGAGTCGCAGCGCAGCTCCTCGCTCATCGAGATCAACGTCTACGCCCAGGACGCGGCCCTCGGCGCGGCCATCGCCAACGAGATCGCCAAGGTCTACTCGGAGGACCGCATCTACCTCGCCACCTCCGAGCAGCGCGAGGGCATGGCGCAGCTTAAGAAGGAGCTCACCGCCCAGGAGGATGCGGTCACCCGCCAGCGCGACGTGGTCGAGAAGCTCCGCAAGGACCTGAACATCTCCGGCGTCGACCTCAACGCGCGCTACTCCGACATGGAGATCGAGACGCTGCGCCAGATGCAGAACTCGCTCATCGCGCTCAGCGTCGACGCGATCGGCCGCAAGACCCGCTACGAGCGCTTCAAGGCCATCCCGCCGGCGGACCGCCTCGCGCTGGTCAACTCCGAGCTCATCCAGGATCCCAACATTCAGAACCTGCTCCAGGCCTACCTCGTCGCCGACCAGACCGTCACCAAGCTCAAGGCCCGCTTGGGCGAGGCCCACCCCGACCTGGTCTCCGCGATCGAGAACCGGGCGAAGGTCCGTGAGCAGCTCGACGCCATGCTGCACGGCTACGAGACCTCGCTCGAGAACACCTACAAGGAGGCCGACGCCCGCGTGGCGGAGCTCAAGAGCCAGCTCAGCCAGGCGAAGGTGGACCAGATCCTGTCCGCCCGCGACCGCATGCGGCCCTTCGAGGAGGCGGCCCAAAAGCTGGACGACGAGACGCGGCTGTCCACGACGCTCAAGCTCACCCTGCGCCAGCGCGAAATCGATTTCCAGGTGCCGAAGCGCACCATCGAGATCCTGAACACCGCCGAGGCCGCCCGCCGCCCGAGCAAGCCCAACTGGACTCTCAACTTCTTCTTCTCGCTCTTCTTCGGCTCCATCCTCGGCGTGGGCGTGGCCGTGCTGCTCGAGTATTTCGACATGAGCTTCCGTAACGTCGCCGACGTGGAGACGCGCCTGAAGCTCCCGGTGCTCGGCGTCATTCCCTTCAACCGCGACGCGGGGCGGGAGCTCGGGGACGATCCGGCCGAGGCCGAGCCCTACCGCGTGCTGCACACCAACCTCAACCTCGCCCTGACACCGGGGAAAGCGGCGAGCTTCGTGATTTTCTCGGCCGGTCCCGGCGAGGGCAAATCGACCACGCTCCACCATCTCGCGCGCATCATGGCGGCGGCGGGAGAGCGCGTGCTGCTGATCGACTCCGACGTGCGCCGCCCGACGCAGCACCGGCTCGCCGGCTGCCCGCGGGAGCCGGGGCTGAGCGACCTCCTGCTCGGCAAGCAGAAGCTGGACGCCGTCGTGCAGCGCGGCATCGCGCCCAACCTCGATTTCATCCCGAGCGGCGCGACGCCCGGCTTTGCGATCAGCCTGCTCTACGTCAACCGCCTGCGCGAGCTGATCACGGAGCTGCGCGGCAGCTACGACCGGATCATCTTCGACTCGCCCCCGATTATCGGCGTGAGCGACTCCAGCGTGCTGGCGAGCTGCGTCGATGGCGCCGTGCTCCTCATCCAGCACCGGCGCAACCCGGCGAGCATGGTCATCCGCGCCCAGCAGATCATCGAAGGCCTCAAGGCGCCGCTGCTCGGGGTCGTGCTCAACCAGGTGCCGACCGGGTCCGGCGACGACTACGGTTACTACACGAACAATTACTCCTATTACGGCGAGGGCGGAAAAAAGAGCCGCAAGGCCGCCAAGGGCGGGACGGCCTCTCCCGACGGCGACGACAAGCTCGTGCTGAAGGAGTAGGGTCCCTTCTGCCGCGGCTCCCAGCCGGCGGTCATCGTTCGTAGTCCCGGCTTTAGCCGGAATCTGAAACCTTCCGGCTGAAGCCGGCATGACGAACACATCAGCCTGAATTCCCGCCGAAGTCGTACGCCCAAAATAGCTGTTGACGGAAGCCGTCGCCGGCCTAGTCCTAACACCCTGTTTTGCGGGCGTAGCTCAGTTGGTAGAGCACCACCTTGCCAAGGTGGACGTCGAGAGTTCGAGTCTCTTCGCCCGCTCCATTTTCGATAAGCGGCTGGTAACGACACCAGCCGCTTTTTCGTGTCTAGATGCGACAGCAGGAGGGACTTGCGAGAGTTGGCCGAGTTGACCCGGATCGATGGCCGGCGCCGCTAAACGTCCCCAAAAGACCCCTGCATGTGCGTCTCCTTGTGCGTCGGGCTGATCCTTCTGGGAACGCCACCGTCGTTCGCCGCGGTCGGTCCGGTGCTTGCAGCGCCAAGCGCGGCCTTCAGGGTTTGGCGGGCGGATGCAGCAGGTTGTGCATGGCGCGGAGCAGGTCCTCGGTCTTGAAGGGCTTGAGCAGGAACACGTGCGCCAATTTTTGGACGGCGGCGAGGTCGGATCCATCGACCGCGCTGCGGGACAGCCCGCTCATCGCCAGCAGACGGATGCCGGGCTGAAGCTGCAACAGGGCCCGGGACAGCGCGACGCCACCCAGCCGGGGCATGTCGACGTCGGTCACCACCGCGGCGATTTCACCGGGATGGCTGACAAAGTAGGCGATCGCCTCCACGCCATCGCCGCACAGCACGACGCGATAACCGTATTTCCCGAGAATGGAGGCGACGAGTTTTCGGATCGGCTCGTCGTCATCGACCACGAGGACGAGTTCGCCCTGGCCTTCCGGGATGCCGGTGGTGGGGGCGCCGGCGGGCTGGGGCGACTCGACGGCGACGGAGGGCAGGAACACGCGGAAGGTGGTGCCGCGGCCTACTTCCGTCTGCAGGTCGATGAAGCCGTGGTGACTGGCGACGATGCCCCGGACCGTGGAAAGCCCCAGTCCGGTACCCTTGTCCGGGCCCTTGGTGGTGAAGAACGGCTGCCAGATGCGCTCCAGCAGTTCGGGTGACATCCCCGTGCCGGTGTCGGTCACCTCGAGCACGACCCACGCGCCCCGCCGGGCGCCGGGAATGGTGGCGGCTTCCGCCGCCTCGAGCAGGCGGTTGAGTGCCGCCTTCATCATCGAGGAAGGCCTGTCCATCGCGACGCTCGGGCAGGTCGTCGCCTCGATGAAGGACGCCGCGCACGCCGCCGGCGTGGGGATCGTCACCGGCGACACCAAGGTCGTGGAGCGCGGGAAAGGCG
>CAIKHO010000003.1 GCA_903827245.1 uncultured Opitutia bacterium | reverse complement strand
GCCGTCGGCCTCCCGCAAAATGCGGATCTTCTGTTCCGTCGTGTGTCTTTTGCCTTTCATGGTCTGGGCTCCTTTTAGGGCCGCAGACTAACATTACAAGTGGCCCGGATTTCGGGGGATCACCGCAGGAGCGTTGTCCCGATTCGTCGGCGACGCGCTCGGCGTCCGATCAAAAATTTAGATAAAAAGAGATTCAAGGTAGCCCCCTACCCCAGCGTCGCCGTACTTGAATGTTCTCCAACGCCAAAGTCTTCTCGGGACGATCGTTCCTAAAGAGCTCTGCCGTTATGGCAGCATTGGGGTACACGAACCGCGCGTCGTTTTGGGAATTTGTGCGCCGAAGCGGGGTTCCCCACATACGTTTAAATCAACGAAAAATTATTTTCGAAGAGGCGGCTCTTGACGATTGGTTGAACAGCCGGAGCTCTCATCCCGTATGAGGTTCGTGAAGCACCAACGACTGTGAATCGCATTTAAGCCCGCATCGCCTCCACTTTGGCGAGGCTGCTCGGCGCAATCTCAAACCATGCCTCGCCATCGGCCTTAGTGAAAAGTTCGCGGTAATGGCGAAAAATGACTCGCGCTGAATTGCCCGACTCAAGGGCCGTCGCAGCGATGTCGCCCGTTATTGCGACACGGTGGGAAATAAAACTGTGCCTGAAAGCATTGTCTGGCAGCTTGAACTTGGCGCCACGCGCGATGTCGCGGATGCGATCGATGGCTAGATTCGCACAGATCGACCCCTTCCGGTCCTTGCACAACAAGAGCCATTCAATCGCGACGTCACAAAGTGGCACAAGT
Organism: uncultured Opitutia bacterium; assembly: GCA_903827245.1. Lineage (GTDB taxonomy): Bacteria > Verrucomicrobiota > Verrucomicrobiia > Opitutales > Opitutaceae > CAIUWA01. The sequence goes on along the minus strand of CAIKHO010000003.1, from coordinate 29,443 downwards.
CGCCGAGCAGGCGTGTTTCTCTTCGCCGACGAGACGCGAACAAACTTCCGGTCTAAGCTAATGTCTTCCCATGTTTGTTGATGGACTTCAGAACGGCGGAGCCCGCAAAAAGCGGCAACCACGAGGGCCGCGAGGTATTCAGGATGTTTCGCCCTAAAGTGTTTTAAGAGCCTCTGAAGAGTGGTGGCATCTATCACGCCGATCTGGCCGATCGGCTCTTTAGCGGTGTCCGTCCGCTCGATTTCGGTTTGAGCATCGCGGGGCAGGTATCCCTGCCTCCGGGCCCATCGCCAAAGCGCGACACTCCGTTTTCTCGCCGTGTTACGGGTAACCGGGTGCGGATATCGAGTCTCCAGCCATTGCCCAAGCTCGCGGGCCGAAAGCGAATCGAGCTTGCGGTCCCCGAATTTCAACACGAGAGCCGGGAGGTTTCGGTTGTATGAGCAAGTGACATCCACTCCGGCCTTTGCCTTCGCCGCAGTGAATCGCTTCACTGCTTCGCGCACGTCGAGGGATTCAAATGTGGAGCTATTGCGAGACGCCCAGGCCTCACATGCGGAGAGAATCTGACCCCCTGTCAGTTCGTGCGCCTTTGCCCATTCCCTCAACGCAGAGAGAAGTTGTCCCTTCTGCCCAACGATCTGTCGCGCAGCGATGAGTTCATCCCTGTCGGGCTTCCCGACTGTTGCGGAATCGATCCGCCCCGCGGCCAACTGCGTCGCCCTTAGTCTAGCCTCTTCTTCAGCGTCCAACTCACTCGCGAACTGCTGGAGCTTGCGGCCGCCTGCCACGACGTAGGCGACTTGGTAAACGTACCCGCTCGCAGTGGATCCGTGCTTATTGCGGTAGATTTTTACCACGGCGGATCCGCGTTTAATGGCTCGAGGATATCTCATAAAGTCTCCTATGAGCCTCATACAAACACAGCCATACAACTCGGAGCAACTCTATTTACTCCTATGGGAGATAGGGCTATCTGGTGCCCGGAGAGGGGCTCGAACCCACACGCCTTTAGAGGGCGACGGATTTTGAGTCCGTTGCGTCTACCAATTCCGCCATCCGGGCGTGGATGACAAGGAGCCGGAAGCTAGAACCGGCCCGGCGGGTGTAAATCCAATTCTCGGCCGGAAGATTTCCCGGAAATTATTGAACAGACCGCCCCCGACCGCGTCGTACTCCCCGTTAGTTACCCGTTCTTTTTGGCATTCATAGTTTGTTGTTAAATAAGTCGGCAAGGGCGCTGGATGAAGATCCGGCGCCCTTTCTGTTTTTACGGGACGGAATGTTCCGCGCGAAACCCCTCCTCCCACTCCCCTCTTGCCACGCCGCCGCCCGCCGGCCGACACTCGCCCCGCGTATGCCCGACTTCCGCGCCTTCTGCAACCCGGCCACCCGTGAGCCGGCCGAGATCGTCCTTTCGTCCGACGAGTCCCACCATCTCATCGCCGTCAACCGCGCCCGCGTGGGCGACACGGTCGTCGCCTTCGATGGTCGCGGCACCGAGTGGATCTGCGAACTGGTGGCCGACAAAAAGAGCGCTGCCACGCTCAAGGTCCGCTTCGCCCAGAAGTCGCGGCCCCTGCCCTACGAAATCACGCTCGGCCAGGCGCTGCCCAAGGGCGGGTTCATGGACGCCATCGTGCGCAAGGCGACCGAGATCGGCACCGCCCGCATCGTGCCGCTCGAGAGCGAGCGCACCCAGGTCCATCTCGACGGCGAACGCTCGGACAAAAAGATCGAAAAATGGCAGGTCGCCGCACTCGAGGCCGCCAAGCAGTGCGGCAATCCCTGGCTGCCCGAGATCACGCCCGTGCAGACCGCCACCGCCTTCATGGAGTCCGCGCGCGGCCATGACCTCAAGCTGATCGCGAGCCTCCAGCCCGGCGCGAAATCCCTCAAGACCGTCCTGGCCGCCTTTCAGTCCGCCCACGGCCGGGCGCCGAAGAAAGTGCTCTGGCTGATCGGCCCCGAGGGCGATTTCACGCCGGCCGAAATGAGCTTGTCCCAAAGCTGCGGCTTCGAGCCCATCACCCTCGGGCCGCTGGTCCTCCGCTGCGAGACCGCGGCCGTCTACGCGCTCAGCGTACTGAGCTACGAATTGCAGAACGGGTAGAAATTGATCGCGGAAGCGCGGCGAATTCAACCACGGCAACCGGTAGGGCGCGGACTCCGTCCGCGCCGGGCCCAAGGACGGATTACCGATTCAAGGGACATTACCGGCGGTGAGCGGAATCACCGCCCTACCCTCAATCACCACACCAGCAAGCCGCCGGCGAAAGTCAGCCCGGCACCCACCGAGCAGAAAATGATCTTGTCGCCCGCGGTGAACAGGCCTTCCTCCGCGGCCCAGCCGAGCGCCATCGAGACACTCGCGGCGCTCGTGTTGCCGTACTGGGAGATCGTCATCACGAACTTCTCGTAGGGAATCCCCACGCGCTTGCTCACGGCCTTCAGGATGCGCTCGTTCGCCTGGTGCGGCACGACCCACGCGATCTCCTCCGGCTTCAGCCGCTCGCGGCGCAGCGTTTCCTCGATCCGCTCGGAAAAACCCACGACGGCATGCTTGAACACGGCCGGTCCGTCCATCGTCAGGTAAAAATGGGACATGTCGTCGCCCAGGGGATCGGGCCAGGGCATGCGCGCGCCCCCGCCCGACCGCTGCATCGCGTCGTACTGGTCGGCGTCACCCGTCAGGTCCATCCGGTGCAGGCGGTGGCCGTCGGTGGCGCTGGTCAGGATGGCCGCGCCGGCACCGTCACCGAAGAGAAACGCCGTGTCATGGTCCTGCGGGTTGGTGATGCGCGAAATCAGCTCGGCGGTGACGACGATCACGTTTTTTGCCGTGCCGCCGCGGATGAAGGTGCGCCCGATCTCGAGCGCGTACAGCCAGCCGGAGCACGCCGCATTGAGGTCGAACGCGAGCACCCGCGGAATACCGAGCAGCTTGGCGAGCGCACTGGCCATCGCCGGCACCGGCTGGTCGGGAATGAGCGTCGCCATGATGATGCCGTCCATCTGGCTCACATGCATGCCCGCCTGGGCGAGCGCGTGCTGCACCGCGATCGCCGCCAGGTCGGTGGCGCTCTCGCCCTCGACGGCGTGACGCCGCTCCTTGATCCCGGTCAGCCGGACAATCTCCGCGTCCGTCCGGTGGGGAAAGGCCTTCAGGATTTCACTGTTGGCGCGGATGTTCGCGGGAACCGCGTAACCCACGCCGGCAATGCAAACGGTATCAGCAATGGTCGATTTCAACGGGAAAGGTGGAAGAACGGACGCGAATGGACGGAAACTCAACCTTGGCGCTTCGCAAGGTAGCGGGTGACATCGTCGCCCGAGACGCGGCCGCCCGGGCCCGTCGCCTCGATGTCGGAAATCTTGGCGGGATCGAGTCCCGCGTCCTGCGCCAGTTTCTGCGCCCGGGGAGTCCAGATCACAGGGGACGGGGGACGGGTGTCAGGGGACGGAGCGGCCTTCCCTGTCACCTGTCCCCTGTCGCCTGTCCCCTGCGCCTTCGCCTCCAGGTGCTTGAGCGAGGTGTCCGTCGTTTCAATGTGGAGGAACGCCGTGCCCGACGCCCGGACCTCGCCCGCCGCCGCGAGGATGGCCCGCACCGTGCCGTCGCAGGGCGACTCGAACTCGAAGATCGACTTGTCGCTCTCCAACTCGGCCAGTTTCTGGCCCTTCGCCACGGTCGCGCCGGGCGCCGTCTTGACCGTGACGACGGTAAGTTCGTTCACGGTCGCGCCCATGGACGGCATGGGCACTTCAATGAGGAATGATTCCATCAGGAGGGTTGGTTGCCGCCAAGTGTGGGAGCGGGACGCAGTTGGTCAAGGGGGGTAATGCATCTCCCCGATCCAGTAATCTTTCTCTTTCCTCTTTATCTTTCTCTTCATCCCCAATCCGGATCGCACCGGTTTTCACCCTGACGAAAGACGAAGATAAAGAGAAAAGAGAAAAATGCTCAGCCCCGCACCGTCTTCCACACCGCGAGGCACCGGGCCAGCAGGGCCGGCAGCTCCGCCAGCGGGATCATGTTCGGGCCATCGCTGATCGCCTTGGCGGGATCGGGATGGGTCTCGATGAACAGGCCGTCGGCCCCGGCCGCGAGCGCGGCCTGGGCAAGCGGCGGCACGAACTCGCGCTGGCCGTCACTTTTGCCGCCACCCGCGCCGGGCAGCTGCACACTGTGGGTGGCGTCGAAGATCGTGGGAAATCCATTCTGCTTCATGATCGCGAACGAGCGCATGTCGACGACCAGGTTCTGGTAGCCGAAGGTCGTGCCCCGCTCCGTCTGCCAGATCTCCTGCGCGCGGCCCTGGCGGAGCTTGTCGGTCACGTACTTCATTTCCTGCGGCGAGAGAAACTGGCCCTTCTTCACATTGACCACGCGGCCCGTCGCCGCCGCCGCGAGGAGCAGGTCGGTCTGGCGGCTGAGGAACGCCGGGATCTGGAGCACGTCGCACACCTCGGCGACAGGGGACACCTGGGACGATTCATGCACGTCGGTCAGCAACGGAAACCCGTAGTCGCGCTTGATCAGCGCGAGCAGCTTCAGGCCCCGGTCGAGTCCCGTGCCGCGCGCGCCGGCGAGCGAGGTGCGGTTGGCCTTGTCGAAGGAACCCTTGAAGACGAACTTCAGCGCGGGGTGGGCGCGGCCGATCTTCACCAGCTTCTCGGCGACGGCGCGGCAGACACGCTCGTTCTCCAGCGAACACGGGCCGGCGATGACGAGGAGTTTCCGGGGATTGAACAGCATGGGAAGTGGGTTATGCGCAAGGATGCGGGGACGCAACGGCCGGAGGCAAAGTCAGGAGCGGCGCTTCGCCTTCGTTTTCTTCGCCCCTTTGCGACTCGGCCCCGAAACCTTGCCGCCCTTCCGGTGCTTCAGCGCCGCCGCGATGAAGGCGGCGAAAAGCGGGTGCGCCCGGTTCGGCTTCGACTGGAACTCGGGGTGGAACTGCACCGCGACGAACCACGGGTGCCCCTTGAGCTCGATGATCTCCACCAGGTTGCGGCGCGGATTGATCCCGCTCACCACCATGCCGGCGCGCTGGAGCTGGCCGACGTAAGCGTTGTTCACCTCGTAACGGTGGCGGTGGCGCTCGCGGATGCTCTCTGCGTCGTAGGCCTTCGCCGCGAGCGTGCCCGGCGTGAGCGCGCACTCGTAGCTGCCGAGCCGCATCGTCGCGCCCTTGTCGATGATCTTCTTCTGCTCCTCCATCATGTTGATGACGGGATGGCGGGCGTTGGGATCGAACTCCGTGCTGTTCGCCCCGGGGAGCTTGAGGACGTTGCGGCAAAACTCGATGACCGCGATCTGCAGCCCGAGGCACAGGCCGTAATAGGGCACCTTGTGCTCGCGGGCGTAGCGCGCCGCGGCGATCTTGCCCTCGGTGCCGCGGTCGCCGAAGCCGCCCGGGACCAGGATGCCGTGCAACCCCTTGAGCCGGGCCAGGCCGCCCTTCTTCTCCAGCTCCTCGGCGTCGATGCGGCGGATGTTGATCTTGCAGTTGTTCGCGATGCCCGCGTGCGTGATCGACTCGTAGACGGATTTGTAGGCGTCCTGCAGCTCGATGTACTTGCCCACGACCCCGATCGTCACCTCGTGCTTCGGCGTGAGGATGCGCCGGACAATCTCCTCCCAGATGTTCTTCGCCGCCGGCGGATTCTTCAGGCCGAAGAGGTCGAGCACGAGCTGGTCGAGCCCCTCCTTCTGGAGCGCCAGCGGGAGCTGGTAGATCGAATGGTCGACGTCGCGGCACTCGATGACGGCCTTGACCGGCACGTTGCAGAACATCGAGAGCTTGTCGCGCAGGTCGTGGTCGAGCGGATGGTCCGTCCGGCAAACGAGCACGTGGGGCTGGATGCCGATCTCGCGGAGCTTGGCGACGGACTGCTGCGTGGGCTTGGTCTTCAGTTCGCCGGCGGCGGCGAGGAAGGGGACGAGCGTGACATGGATGAAAATCACGTCCTTCGGCCCGGCCTCGAGGGCAAACTGGCGCATCGCCTCGAGGAACGGCAGGCCCTCGATGTCGCCCGTGGTGCCGCCGATCTCGGTGATGAGGATGTCCGCGTCCTTCCCACCGGCATAGATGCGGTCCTTGATTTCGTTAGTCACGTGCGGGATCACCTGCACGGTCTTGCCGAGGTAGTCGCCGCGCCGCTCCTTCTGGATGACATTCTCGTAGACCTGGCCGGACGAAAGACTGTTGAGCCGGGAAAGCTTTCCGCTGGTGAAGCGCTCGTAGTGGCCGAGGTCGAGGTCGGTCTCCGCGCCATCCTCGAGCACGTAGACCTCGCCGTGCTGGAATGGGCTCATCGTGCCCGGATCGACGTTGAGGTAGGGGTCGAACTTCTGGATGCGCACCGTGAGGCCGCGCATCTCAAGAAGCGCGCCCAGCGACGCCGCAGTGAGCCCCTTGCCCAGCGACGAAACCACTCCGCCCGTCACGAAGATGTATTTCACCCGAGAGGGTTAAACGGCCGCCCTCGCCCCGCGCAAGAAAAAGCTCGAAAGCACGCGCAAGGAAGCGCTCAGGACCCCGGAAGTTTGGCCGCGAAAAGGCGCGAAATGACACGACAGGATGCATTCGGAACGGACTGGCGGGATGCATCACAAGCTTCCCGGTTTTTTCGTGTCGTTTTGCGCCTTTTCGTGGCCAAAAAATCCGATCGGATCCCACCCCGGCCGCTTCATTTCAGCAGCAGGATCGCGACGGCGACCGACCCCGCCACCAGCACGGCGATCAGCAACAGCCACAGCGCCAGTTTCAGCAGCTTGCCCAGCAGCCAGATGCCTGCGACCAGCCCCACGACCGCCACCGTCACCACCAGCCAGTCCGGCCAGCCGGCCACCAGTTCCGGCACAGGGATGGAGGTGTTCAGCATGAACCGCATGGTGCCGGTTCACAAAAACGCCCGCGGGAGCAGCCGTCGAACCAAACCGCTGCTTTGTCCCGATGGACCGGCCGGACCCATCAAATCGAAATTCATCCCTGGTTCTTCGTGTTTTTGTCCTCCTGAGGTGCAGTTAAACCACAAAGGCACAATGAGCACGGAGGCCAGGCTGACGACCGGGATGAAAACGCGCTTCCCCCAACAGGCGAAAGTCGCTTCGGCCCGACCGGCTTCATACAATATCTGCTTCGTGCTCGTTGCGTCTCCGTGGTTCAAATCCGACTGCGGAATTCAGGTTTATAGATTTGCCCCGCGCCTCCCGCCTCGCCTCCCTCACGGCGTGCAATCCAAACCTCAGCTCCTGTGCTGGCTCACCTGCGATGCCGTCCACCTCGACCCCGGCACGGGCAAGCACACCATCCTGGGGGTGTTTTCAAATATCAAGGGCCAGCACTTCCCGGTCACGCACCCGTTCATGGTGTGGTTCCTCACCCTCACCGACTGCACCCCCGGCCAGCACAAGCTGCGGATTTCCATGGGCCTCGACCCGCAGGCCATGCAGCCCCTGCTCGAGCGCCCGTTCGAGTCGCAGAGTCCCCTCCACCGGATCAACCTCATCAACGAAATCCGCAACCTGTCCTTTCCCGCGCCCGGCGATTACTCGCTGCTCATCGAAATCGACGACGAGCCTCTGCTCGCCACGAACCTGACGGTGACAAATTGAAATTTGTCCTTGGTCGCCGCTCATCGCCCGCTTGTTCAGTGGCTGGGGCCCTCGGATCGAAGGCGCGGCCGGGATAATTTGCGTTTCATTATGCCGAGCCGACACACCCCGGCGCTTCCCCCTTCGCCAAGCCTATGGCGGACAAGTTGCGCCATCCCTCTTTTTAGAGGGGAGCAGACTGGGTCCCCTCTAGAAAGAGGGGTGCCCGACAGGGCGGGGTGTGTCGACGTGTACCGCAGCCAAACCATCCCTGCCTGCCCATAGCTCTCCGCCCATGGCCCACCTCCCTCCGTCCTCCCCCACCTTCGACCTCATCGGCGTCGGCTCGCCCATCATGGATCTCCTCGCGCGCGTGCCCGATGAATTCCTCCGGAACGTTGCCGGCGAGAAGGGCGGCATGGTCCTCGTCGATCACGACGAGATGCAGCGCGTCCTCGGCCTGCTCGACGGCGATCCCGCCTATTCCACCGGCGGCTCCGCGGCCAACGCCACCTACAACGCCGCCCGGCTCGGCCTCCGCACCACCTTCCTCGGCAAGCTCGGCAACGACGACCTCGCGCGCATCTACCGCCACAGCTTCGAGTCTGCCGGGGTCGACGGACGCCGCTTCAAGCTCGGGTCCGTGGCCAACGCCCGCTGCCTCGCGCTCGTCACGCCCGACGCCCAGCGCACGATGCGCACGCACCTCGGGGCCGCGATGACCCTCGCGCCGGAGGAAATCTCCGCCGCCGATTTCCACGGCTGCCGCCACGCCCACATCGAGGGCTACCTCGTCTTCAACCGCGCGCTCGCCGAGACCGTGCTGGCCTCCGCCCGGTCCGCCGGCTGCACGACCAGCCTCGATCTCTCGTCCTTCGAGGTCGTGAACGCCTCGCGCGACTGGCTGTTCGCCCAGTTCAAGAAGGGGATCGACGTCGTCTTCGCCAACGAGGACGAGATCCGCGCCCTCTTCCCCCATCGCAAGGCCGACTACGCGGCGCTCGCCCGCGAGCTGGCCGACCTCGGCGTGCTCGCCGCCGTGAAGGTCGGCAAGGACGGCGCCTGGATCGCCCACGAGAGCCAGTTGCACCGCATCGGGCCGGTGGCGGTGGCCGACGTGATCGACACCAACGGCGCCGGCGACGCCTGGGCCGCCGGTTTTCTCTACGGCCATCTCCGCGGCTGGCCCCTCCCGGCCGCCGGCAACCTCGCCTCGCTCATCGGCGCCGAGACCGTGATGCACATGGGCCCGATCATCCCCGACACCCACTGGCAGGTTCTCCACCCCCGCGCCATGGCCCTCGGGCCGAAAAAATAGACGGGGGTTCGGGTTTTGCCCTTCCAAGCATGGTTTCGCGCAGAGGCGCAAAGGCGCGGAGCGGGGAAAGAAAAACCGGAAGCTCAGACTCCAAAAGGACCGTTATCCAGACATTCTGAAATTCCCGCCTGAGGGATCCCGCTCCGCGCCTTTGCGCCTCTGCGCGAAACATTTTCAGGGTAAACTGATCCCGGATTTTCGCTTTGCGAACCGCGCCCCTTTGCGCGAGGGTTGCCGGCTCAATGTCCGCCGACCTCGTCCAACTCGTCACCTCGATCGCGCAACGCGCCCGCGCTGCGTCGCTCCTGCTTGCGAACGCGCCGACCGCGGCAAAGGACGACGCCCTGCGCCAGCTGGCCAGCCTGATCGACACCTCGCACACCGCCCTGCTCGCCGCCAACGCCCAGGACCTCGCCTCGCCCGAGGCCGCCGCGCTCACCCCCGCCGCGCGCGACCGCCTAACCCTCAATGCCGCGCGCCTCACGCAGCTCGCCGCCTCGGTCCGCGCGGTCATCGCCCTGCCGGATCCCGTCGGCACCGTCCTGGAGGACTTCACGCGCCCCAACGGCCTCCATATTCGCAAGCTCCGCGTGCCCATCGGCGTCATCGGCATCATTTACGAGGCCCGGCCCAACGTCACCATCGACTGCGCCATCCTCTGCCTGAAGTCGGGCAACGCCTGCATTCTCCGCGGCGGCAAGGAGTGCTTCCACACCAACACCGCCCTCGCCGCGCTCATCACGCAGGCGGTGGCCGCCGCCAGCCTGCCCGGCGATGCCGTGCAGCTCATTCCCACGACGGATCGCGCCGCCCTCATCACGCTGCTCAAGCTCGACACGCTCATCCACTGCATCATCCCGCGCGGCGGCGAAACCCTCATCCGCTTCGTCGCGGCCAACAGCACCATCCCCGTCATCAAGCACTACAAGGGCGTGTGCTTCGTCTACGTCGACGCGGCGGCCGACCTCGCCATGGCCGAGGCCATCACCCTCAACGCCAAGGTCTCGCGCCCCAGCGCCTGCAACGCCGCCGAGCAGCTGCTCGTCCATCGCACCGTCGCGGATAAATTCCTCCCGGCCGCCGCGCGCGCCCTGCTCGCCGGGAAGGTCGAGCTGCGTTGCGACGCCGCCAGCGCCACCCTGCTCGCCCGGGAAAAACTCCCCGCCACGCCCGCGACGGAGGCCGATTATTCCACGGAGTTCCTCGATTACATCATCGCCATCCGCATCGTCGACTCGCTCGACGACGCCATCGCGATCATCAATCGCGACAGCTCCAACCACAGCGACGCCATCGTGACCGCCGATGCCAAGGCCGCGCACCGCTTCCTCGCCGAGGTGGACAGCGCCACCGTCTACTGGAACGCGAGCACGCGTTTCACCGACGGCTTTGAATTCGGCTACGGCGCCGAGATCGGCATCAGCACCGACCGCCTCCACGCCCGCGGCCCGATGGGCCTGCGCGAACTCTGCTCCCACAAGTTCGTGATCGAGGGCACGGGCCAGATCCGCGGCTGAACCGCATCGACGGGCAGCCCCGGGCAAAGGATGATCAGGATTTCCCAAACCTTGCGGGGCACGCCGGGCCCGGGGGAGTACACTGCGGTCAGCCCCGGCAGTCGGACAGTCCCTTCGCGGGAAGCCTCCGCCTAAACAAAAGTTGCGGGGAACCACCAACCCGGCCACGTTTCCATACCATCATGAAGGCCAACCCCATCCGCCTTGTCCTCGCTGCCGTCGCGCTGGGCGCCACCGCTTCCGCCCAGGAAACCTCCTCCGCCCCGGATCAAAAGGCGGCCGCCACCGAGGTTTCCCCCTTGGCCGCCGCCAGTCCGGCCGCACCCTCCGACAGCCCCGCCCCGCCCAAGCGCCCGCGTGCGGTCTCCAGCGAGGTCGCCGCCATTCTCGCCACGGGCATGCCCAAGTACAACCCGCCGCCCCCGCCCGTGGAAAAAAAGCCCGAGGAAGAGGCGGACCTCCGCGACACCGACAAGCCCAAGAACGGCATCGTGCGCCTCCCCTCGTTCGTGGTCCAGGACAAGCGCATCCCCATTTTCCGCGAGGCCGACCTCTACAACGAAAAGGGCCTCAGCAAGCTCGCGATGAAGAAATACTCCGGCTTGAACGTCCCCCTCATCGGCTTCCTCAACCGGCCCATCGCCTTGGAAATGTACCGCGAGGACCAACGGATCACCGACATCGACGAACTCCGCAAGGAGGCCAGCGACGCCAAGCAGGCCGGCGACGCCGCCGGGAGCGATTACATCCGCCGCACCGCCGCCGAGACCTTTGTGCACCGCTCCGATTTCGGCGGCACGATCCCCGGGCAGCAATCGCCATAAGATGCAGGAGCGGCTTTACGCCGCGGTGGTTTGTTTGACGGGCCCGATCATCGCGGCGTAAAGCCGCTCCTACAGCCTGCGATTCGATTACCGCGCCAGCAGCTCCCGCGCGATTGCGGCCCATTCCGCCTCCAGCGTGACGCCACGGCCCGGCATCGGCCGGCCCGCGCGGGCGTACCAGTAGTCGGCATTGCCGTCGTCGCCCTCCTTGCGGTGCAGGTAGGCATGCACCCAGGAGCCGTCGCGGGAACGTTCCTCCTGCGCGCACCGGTGCGCCCCGTCCCAGTCGCCCCGCGCATCGTGCCAGAGCGCCTGCAGCGCACCGCCGAGTTCCGCGCCGGGCGTGGCGGATCCGGCCACCGCGGCCTGAAATTCCTCAAATGACATTTGCGCCAGCGTGCCCGGGCGCTCTTTAGTTGGCAACGCCGCTTCCCGCATGTCCGCTCCTCCCTTCTCCCCTTCGCCCGAGTTCGTCATCCTGTGCGAACTCCTCGAACATGAGTCGGGCTTCGTCTCCGGCACCGCGCTGGCCGAAAAACTGGGCGTGAGCCGCGTCGCCGTGTGGCAGCACATGGAAAAACTCCGGGACCAGGGCTTCGGGTTCGAGGCCGTCCGCAGCCGCGGTTACCGCCTTATCCGCCGCCCCGCCATCCTCAACGCCGGGCTGGTCGTCGCGCACCTCGGCCCGCGCGGGCGCTCGATCCGGATCGTCTGCCTGAACGAGGTCGACAGCACCAACGACGAGGCCGCCCGCCGCCTCGCCGCCGGGGAGCCCGCGCCGTTCGTCGTGCTGGCCCGGCGCCAGACCCGCGGCCGGGGCCGCCTCGGCCGCGCCTGGCACAGCGCCGACAACGGCAACCTCTACGCCAGCTTCGCCTTCCGCCCGCGCATCGAGCCCGGGCGCATGCAGACGTTCACCCTCTGGATGGGCGTCAACATCTGCGAGCTCGTGGCCAATTTCTGCTCGGCCCGCCCCGGCCTCAAGTGGCCCAACGACCTCATCTTCGACGGGCGCAAGGCCGGCGGCATGCTCACCGAGGCCCGCATCGACGCCGACCAGATCCGCGACCTCGTCTTCGGCCTCGGCCTCAACGTCAACAGCCCCGCCAGCGCCTGGCCCGCCGAGCTCGCCCGCCGCGCCATCTCGCTCGCCGAGCACGCCGGCGAGCCCCTCGACCTCAACCGCTTCACCGCCGCCCTCATCGGCCGCGTGCTGCTGGCCTACGGGCGGTTCGTCGAGGGTGACTACCGCGACACCTTTGCCGACCTCTGGCACCGCTACGACGTCCTGCGCGGGTGCCCCGTCACGCTGCTCGAGGGCACGCACCGTCACTCGGGCACCGCCCTGGGCATCGACGACGAGGGCTGCCTCCTGATCCGCGACGCGCGCGGCAAGAGTCACCGCTTCCGCGCCGGCGAGGTGACGATGGAGAAAGGGAGTTGAGAGTTGGGAACCCAGCCCTGAAATTCGCAGACACACCCGGATCGCATGCCCGACACCGCCCCCGCCATTGAAGTTGAAAACCTGGTGAAAACCTACGCCGGGGTGACCGCGGTCAATGACATCAGCTTCACCGTCGCGCGCGGCGAGATCCTCGGCTTCCTCGGCCCCAACGGCGCCGGCAAGAGCACCACGATGCGCATCCTCACCGGGTACCTCCCGGCCTCGAGCGGCCGCGTCCGTCTCTGCGGTTTGTCCGTCTCCACCCAGCCCGACGAGGTCAAGCGCCGCGTCGGCTACATGCCCGAGAACAATCCGCTGCCCGAGGACATGCGCGTGAGCGAATACCTCTATTTCCGCGGGCGCCTGAAGGAGGTCGCGCGCCGCAAGCTCGGCCCGCGCATCGACGAGGTCCTCGAGCTCTGCGACCTGAAGCGGGTCCGCCACAAGATCATCGGCAAGCTTTCCAAGGGCTTCCGCCAGCGCGTCGGCGTCGCCGAGGCCATCCTCGCCGAGCCGCCCGTCATCATCATGGACGAGCCGACCATCGGCCTCGACCCGCACCAGATCCTCATCGTGCGCGACCTTATCGCCAGCCTTCGCGGCCGCATGACGCTCATCATCTCGTCCCACATCCTGCCGGAGATCGAGATGACCTGCGACCGCGTCCTCATCATCAACGGCGGCCGCGTCGTCGCCCAGGGCACGCCGGCCGCGCTGCGTCGCGAGATCCTCGGCCGGTCCACCTACGCCCTCGAGCTCGCCGGCGACCCCGGCGCACTGCCCGCGATCCTCGCCGGCGTCGAGCCGACGCTCCGCATCAGCGCCACGGGCGAGCCCGATGCCGACGGCTTCCGCCGCATCGCCCTGACCACCGAGCAGACCGCGGAACTCGGAGAGCCGCTCCTGCGCGCGCTCACCGCCGGCGGCGGTTTCCGCCTGCGCTCGCTCAGTCGCGCCACGCCGACCCTAGAGGATGTTTTCCTCGCCGCGACCCGCCGCAGCTGGGACGTGCGGGCGGAAGACCTGCGGAAGAACTGAGCCGGAACTCTTCCATGGAACCACGAATGAACGCGAAGGGCGCAAAGGTGGCCGCCGACCTGTCCGCCATAGCCTTGGCGGCGGCGGAAAGTCGGCGGCCACCTTCGCCCCTCGCGCGGCCCACGCTGACATGAAGCATTTCCCCACCATCCTCGGCCACGAGATCCGCATGCTGCTGGTAAGTCCCGGCACGTACATCGCGGCGGCCTTTTTCCTCGGCGTGATGGGCACCGTGTTCACCACGATCCTCGAGGACTACAGCAAGGCCGCCCAGGAGGCGTCGCCCGCGCAGGTGTTTTTCCAGCTCTTCTGGCTGCCGGTGTTCTTCATGGTGCCCGCGCTCACCATGAAATCCATCGCCGAGGAACAGCGCCTCGGCACGATCGAGACGCTCCTCACCACGCCGGTTTCCACCACCGAGGTGGTTCTCGGCAAATACGGCGCCACCTACCTGCTCTACCTGCTGCTCTGGGGCTCGACCGGCGGGTTTTTCTACATCCTCCACCGCTTCGCCAGCGACGCCCACTTCCTCGATCCCGGGCCGCTCATCGGCGGTTACCTCTTCATCGCGGTGTCCGGCCTGCTCTTCGTCGCCCTCGGCATTCTGGCCAGCTCACTCGCGCGCAACCAGGCCGTCGCCGCCATCCTGGGTTTTGCCCTCCTCTTCGCCCTGATCCTCGGCACCGGCTTCCTGCTCCAGATCCCCGCGCTCGATGCGCAGCTGTTCAGCCCCTTGAAGTCCGCCCTTGAGTACGCCCAGGTCCGCGAACATCTCGGCGACTTCACCCGCGGCGTGGTCGATACCCGCCAGCTGCTGTTCTACCTCAGCGGCACCGTGCTCGCCCTGATCTTCAGCATCCTCAGCGTCGAGACGAAGCAGCTGCATTCATGAGGCGGAAAGCTCAGAGTCCAGAGTCGAGAGTCCAGAGCCCGGCTGTCAGCCTATGCCGGGCAACTCCGCATCTGCCGTTCTGCTCTCGACTCTCGACTCCCCGCTCTCGACTCCCCTGATGCCCGCCTTCGACAGCTTCCGCACGGTCCGCTGGTTCCGCACGTTTAACCTCGTGCTGCAAGCGGTGCTGTTCCTCACGCTGTTCGCCGGCCTGAACTACCTCGCGCTCCACCACCCCTCGCGGTTCGACCTCACGCGGCACCATCGTTATTCGCTCTCGCCCGAGACGCTCGCCTACCTCCGCAATCTCAACCAGCCCGTCCACGCGGTCATCACGCTGACCGACGATTCCGATCATCCCGAGGTCACGGCCGCCCTGCCCGACGTGCGCGGCCTGCTGCGCGAGTACGCCTATGCGACCGAGGGCAACCATGACCCGAAGATCGGCCGGGACGGGCGGGTGACGGTCACCAATCTCGATGTGGACCGGCAGCTCCGCGACGCCAGCCAGCTCGGGATCGAGCAGCGCAACGCCATCGTTTTCATCTGTGGCGACAAGCACCACGTCGTGGAGCTGGGTGAGATTTACCGCGTGGAAAACGGCGCCGCCAAGGATTTCATCGGCGAGCAGGCGTTCACCGCGGCGATCCTCGATGTCTCCAGCCCCGAGCAGAAGAAGATCTATTTTCTCAGCGGCCACGGCGAGGCGCGGGCCGACGATGCCGATCCCACGCGCGGCCTCTCCGCGCTGGCCGACGAGCTGCGCCTGCGCAATTTCGCCGTCGATACCGTCGATTTCACCGCCACGGGCAAGGTGCCCGCCGACGCGGCGCTGGTGATCGCCGCGGGCCCGCAACGGGTCGACGCCTTCACCCAGGAGCAGCTCCGCCAGTACCTCGGCGCGCGCGCCGGCCGCCTGCTCCTGCTGCTGGCGCCGGGTTCCCGGCTCGACATCCCGACGGGCCTGACCGACCTGCTGCTGGACTGGGGCGTGCTGGTCGACGACGACGTGATCTTCGACAGCGATCGCAATGAAATCACCGAGAACGGCGACCTGCGGGTGCGGTTCCTCGGCATCCACCAGATCACCCAGCCATTGATCCAGATGAAGAACGTCGGCCTGCTGGTCAGCCGGGCCCGCAGCGTCCGGCCCTCTCCCCTCGCGCCCGGCGGCCTGATCGTCACCACGCTCGCGGCCACCTCTCCCACTGCGTGGGGCGAACGCAGCTTCAACTTCTCCCGGATGCCCGAATACAACGCGGGCGTGGACGTCAAGGGCCTGCCCCAGGTCGAGCCCAAGAACCGGCTGGGCCTCATCGTCGCCTCCGAGCGCGCGCAGCCGCGTGACAACCTCCCCAACAGCGTGCCCAGCGGCCGGCTGGTGGTATTCGGCTCGACCGACTTCGTGACCAATACCGGTTTCCTCGCGGTGGCCGGCAACCAGAACATCATCCTCAATGCCGTGAACTGGGCCATCGGGCGCGAACCGCTCAATGTCCCCGCCCGGCCCGTCGAGCGCTTCAAACTCTCGCTCAGCGCGCAGGAGCTCGTCAGGCTGCGCTACAGTCTGCTCTTCCTCGTGCCCGGCGCCGCCGCGCTCCTCGGCCTCATCGTCTACTGGACGCGTCGCAGCTAGCCGGGGTTCAGCTTCAAGTCCGAAGGTTTAAGCTTTAAGCTCCCGCCCACCAAACTCCGGCCTTACCGCTTACGCCTCTTAAACCTTATCCCTTAGAAAGAAGATGCGCTCCAAATTCACGCTCGTCCTGCTCTTCCTGAACGTCGCGCTGTTCTTTTTCATCTTCAAGTTCGAGCGCGGCTGGCGCACCGAGCACGCCTCGCAGGAGGCGCGCCGCCGCGTCCTCGGCGCCGAGGCCGCCAATATCCAGTCGCTCGAAATCGCTGGCCCCGCTCCCGCCCCGGCCGTCAGCCTCGTGAAGCGCGGCGATGTCTGGTACCTGACCAAGCCGTTCGAATGGCCCGCCAATCCCATCGCGGTCCGGCGGATCATCACGGACCTGCTCCTCCTCGACCACGAGACCAGCTTCAGCGTGCAGGACCTGAAAAAGAACGGCCAGTCGCTCGCCGACTACGGGCTCGAGCCTCCCGCGCTCACCGTCACCTTCTCCTCGCTTGACCCGGCCGCGCCCAAGGCGGCCGATGGCTCCGTCCCCCGGCCCGTTTCCCTCCGCATCGGCAGCAGGACGAAGGACGGCAACCTGCTCTACCTGCTCTCGCCCGACGGCGAGAACGTGCATGTCGTGGGCCGCAGCATCGCCGAAAGCCTCACCCAGACCGCCGACCAGCTCCGCTCGGACACCTTGTTTTCCATCCCCGTCTTCGAGGCGCGCTTCTTCAATCTCAGCGCCGCGGCCCCGACCCCGATCCGTTTGCGGCGGGACGACAACCGCTGGTCGTTCGAGGCGCCGTTCCAGGCGCGGGCCAGCAAGCTCGACACCGAGTTGACGATCAACGCCCTCAACGGCCTGCACGTGAAGTCGTTCGTCTCCGCCTTTCCGCCGGAAGTCGGCACCGCCAGTCCCCAGCGCATCACCCTTGAAGGCAACAACCGGTCCGAGACCCTGCTGCTCTTCGCCCCGGTGGCTGCCCCCACCCCGCCGGCTGCCGGCGCCGCGCCCGCTGATGTCGAGTACTACGCCCGCATGGCCGATACCAAGGACCGCAAAAACGAGGCCTTCTTCACCGTCGTCATTCCCCGCAAGCTCAAGGATGAACTCGACAACTCCCAGACCGCGCTGCGCGAGCGGCGCCTGCTCGACTTCGACCCGCGCGCCGTCACCGCGCTCAGCCTCTCCGACGCCACCAATCCCGGGGTGCCGGAGCTTGTGCTCCAGCGCCTCGACGTGTCCGCCGGCGCCCCGTCCGAGTCCACCCCGTGGCAGATCGTGCGCCGCGGGCAGGGCCAGGGGCCCCAGACCCAGCCGGCTGACATCCGGACGGTCCAGCATTTCCTCGACCAGCTCGCCCAGCTCTCGGCGACGGATTTTGCGAACGACGCGCCCACCAAGTCCGACCTCGAGAACTGGGGCTTCAACCGTCCCGTGCGCGTCATCGTGCTCACTCTCGCCGGGGCGCCGAACGTTCCCCCGGCCACAATCACCCTCCGGATCGGCGTCAACGCCGACCGCACCCAGTCCTTTGCCCGCGTCGGCGATGGCGAGTCCGTCTCCGTCTACCGGGTCGATCCCGCCATCAGCGACGTGCCGGTCCGGGCACTCGATTATCGCGACCGCCTGCTCAGCGAGCTGCCCGCCGGCGCGCAGATCACTGGCCTCCGGCTGCTGGATGCCGCCACCAACGCCGTGATTTTCGAACGGCAGATTTCCGCCCCGCTCACGAAAGACGATCCCCAGCAGGCCCTCCTCGCCCAGCTGCGGACGCTGCGCGCGGCGCGCTTCGTGGAGGATCATTACACCGCGACCGTCCGCGTGGCCGGCGAGGAGCATCCCTGGAAATACCAGCTCGAGATGACGATCGCGCTCGTCGGCGGCCCCGCGGCTGCCCAGGCCGGCACGACCCGGCTCTCGCTCAGCGAACGTCTCGGCGGCACCACCCAGCTGGCGGGCGCGGAAGAATTCGGTGCGGTCTGGGAACTGGAGCAGCCGTTCATCGACGCCCTGCAGCCCTTGCTCTACACGCGCGATCCCGGGCCGACGGCCCCGGCCACGGCGCCCAAGCCCGCGGGAGCCACGGAGCCGCCGGCCACCGTCGCCGCTCCCGCCGCCCCGGACGCGAAATAGGCCCGCCCTTCCTCGTCACGGGCCGCCGAACCCGCGCCTCCCGCGCCCATGAAATCGTTTTTCAAACTCTGCTGGCTGGGCGTGTGCCATGGCTCCAGGGCGGTGTTTTCCCTCGGGCTCTGGACCGTCTGGCTCCTGCTCGGCGTGCTGCTCGCGGCCCAGGTCTGGACCCTGCGTTCGCGCGAGCTGGCCGTGCCGGGTTTCGTCCTCCGGGCGCTCGAGGAGCGGCTCGCCGCCTCCCAGCTCCGCGCCACGTTCGGCAACACCTCGTTCGATCCCTCCGGCCGCATCCTCGTGGAAAACGTGCGCGTGCTCTCGCCCTCGTTCAACGAGCCGCTCGTCACCGTGCGCTCCGCCTACGCCCGGCTCGATCCGTGGGCGCTTCTCGCGGGCCGCTTCGAGCCGCTCGAGTTCCGCGTCAGCGGCGTCAGCCTCTTCGTCCCCGCCATGCTCTCCGCCTCGGGCCGCGCCGAGGCGCTCGTGAGCGACCTCGACGCCGTCATCGTGCCGGGCGACCACGACCTCGACATCCGCCTGCTCACCACGCGGCTGGGCCAGCTCGAGATCACCGCGCACGGCCTCGTGCACACCGCGGTGTGGGGCCACGAACGCGGGGCGCCGCTGCCGATCGCGGACTTCATCTCGCGCGACTACCCCCGGCTCAGCCGCCAGCTCGCGGACTATGCCGCACGGCTCGCCGCCCTCGATGCGCCGCGGCTCGACCTCGAGCTGGCCCCGTCCGAGACCCGCGGGGCGATTATCACCGCCACCCTGCACGCCCGTGCCCTCAACCTCACCGCCCCGTATGCGCTGCAAGCCGTGAACCTCACCGCGACCACCCGTTTCCCGGTCGCGGGCGAGACCGTGGTGAAGGCCCGGCTCGAGGTCGCCGCCGACGAGCTGCACCTGCCGCGCGATGCCACGGTCCTGGGTTTCCAGGCCCGCGTACGCGGCACGCTGCGGCCGGAGCAATTCACGTTCGATCCCGAGGAGGTAGACCTCGCGGCCCGGCGGGTGGTCGCCGAGGGCCTGACGGCCGAGCCGCTGGCCGCCACGGCCAGCCGCCAGGACGGGCCCCTGGTCGCCAGCGTTACGACGGAACTGTCCGGCGCTCCCCTCGCCGTGTCCGGCGAGGCCGACCTCGCCCGAAAATCAGCGACACTGCAGATTGCGGTGCGCCCGGGACCGGAGCTGCTCGCCACCCTCTCCCGGTTCGCAGGGCGCGACCTGCCCGGATTGCTCAACCTTTCCACGCCGCCCGAGGTGAACGCCAGCGTGCGCCTCGCTCCCGGCTGGCAATTCGCGGGGCTCGACGCCCGGCTGGCCGCGCGCGGGCTCGTCGCTCGCGGCGTGCCGCTCGATGCGGTCAGCGGGCGCGTGACCCTCGCCGGCACGGAATTTCGCGCCACGGACATCATCCTGCACCAAGGGGAGAACGTGGCGCGCGGCAGCTACACCATGGACACCGCCACCCTCGACTACCGCTTCCTGCTCACCGGGCGGCTGCGGCCCGCCGGCATCGACGGCTGGTTCCAGGAGTGGTGGCCGCGTTTCTTCGCCAACTTCGATTTTACCGCCGCCACCCCCGCCGCCGATGTCGATGTCCAGGGCCGCTGGGGCGAAACCCGCCTTTCCACCGTCTTCATTTCCGTGGACGCGGTTTCGCCGCTGCTTCGCACGGTGCCCTTCGACCGGGTGCGCACACGCCTCTTCATCCGGCCGGACTTCTATGACGCCCTCGATTTTCAAGTCACCCGCGGCGGCGGCGCGGCGCACGGCACTTTCACCCGGCAGGTCGACCTCGAGGCCAATGCGTTTCGCGCCATGGATTTTGATGTCACCTCCACTCTCGACGTGCAGGAGGGCGCCCGGCTCTTCGGCGCTGCCGGGCTCGACATCGTCGACCCCTTTCGTTTCGGCACCCCGCCGTCGCTCCATATCAAGGGTCACCTCGACGGCCCGGCCGCGCCCGGCGGCGAGCACCAGAAGGTACGGATCGAGGGCGAGTCGACCGGCGGGTTTGCGCTCTTCAATTTTCCCCTGGGCGATCTCTCGTTCGCCGCGCGGCTGGAGGATGACGATCTCCAGCTCGAGCGCGTGAACGTCAGCTTCGCCGGCGGCGCGGGCGCGGGACAAGTGCACCTGTCGGGGCGCGACCCCGACCGCCGGCTCGATTTCAAATATGAGCTGAAGGGAGCCAATCTCGGCCAGACGATCGCCACCCTCGAGAATTTCTCGGCCGGCGGCCAGTCCGGCACCGCCCCGGCGAAGAACACGTTCATGGAGAAGGCGGCCGATATCCGGCTCGATCTCTCCGCCTCCGCCAGCGGGCGCTACCGCGATCCCTTCAGCTTCAAGGGCACGGGCCACGCGACGCTCGGCGGCCCCGAGCTCGGCCAGGTACGCATGCTCGGCCTACTCTCCGAGTTGTTGAACTTCACGTCGCTGCGGTTCACGAAGCTGCAGACCGATTTCCAGATCGACGGCCGGAGCCTGGTCTTTCCCAAGGTCGAGCTGACCGGCGCCAATTCCCAGATCGATGCCCGCGGTTCTTATGCGCTCGATCAAAAGGTGCTCGATTTCAACGCCAAGGTTTACCCGCTGGGCGAGAGCCGGTTTTTTCTCCCGCAGGTTTTCAGCGCCGTGCTCACTCCCCTGTCCGAGATTCTCGAGGTGAAATTGACGGGCAACCTCGACAACCCGAAATGGGCGTTTGTCCACGGCCCGACCAATTTCCTTCGCAGCCTCGCCCCCGCCAAGGGGGATGACGGCGCCAAAGCCGGCGCACCTAATACCGGCCCCGGGTCGCCTGCCCCTTTGCCCGCCGCGCCGGCACCGGCCGATCCCAAGACCTAGCGAAGCTGCGACGCGGACGGAAAGGTGGTCGCCGACGCGCCAGAGGCGCGTCACGGTCCACCTCATTCCAACTGCATGAAGCCGGCTGAGCCGGAACCATGCAGTCGCCGATAGAAGCCGACGTGAGGAGGCTGGTTTGAGGTGAGTCACCAAACCCAGCCTCGTTGCCTCGGCTGCTACATCGATCGCTGCGGTTCAACTCCATCGTTCCAGCTCAGGGCAGGCCAGAGACCTGCCCTGCTTTGCCGCCACCGCCGTCACTCTGTTCGGTAATTCCCCGGAGATTGTAAAATCGGTCTCCCGCAAAACGCATTGCCCTAGGGCCATGCAACTCCTTAGTAGGGTTTAATCCCTAATGACGACGTTGCCTACGTTGCCGCGGTATTCGTGGTCCGAGCGTCTCATGCTCGGATTGTCCGCCGCGCTGGCCGCACTCGGCGCAGCCACCCTCGCCGGCTGGTTCCTGCACATCAATGCGCTGGTCCAGTTCCCGGTGGCTCTCGCCCCGATCAAACCCAACGTCGCCCTTAGCGCCCTGATTTTCGGCGTGGTGCTGGCCGCCCTCGCGCAAGGCTGGACGCGCGCCGCCTGGCTCGCATCCGTCCCCGCGCTGATCGGCGCCCTCACGCTGATCGAGCAGGTGTTCAACCAGGATTTCCATTTCGACGAATTGCTGGCGCGGGATTACCTGATGATCGACACCGCCGTGCCGGGGCGGATGTCGTCCATGGCGGCCGGCTGCCTGCTCCTCGCGGGCCTGCTGCTGATCTGGCGCGCCCAGGCTGGCAGCCGGAGCAGCCGCGCCCAGCTTTTTGCCGGCGCCATCACGAGTTCCATCGTCGCCTCCGTCGGCTTTTCCACCCTGCTCGGCTATGCCGCCAGCCTGCCCGTCGTCTTCAGCTGGGGCACGTCCACCGCCACGTCGCCCCTCGACGCCACCGCGCTGCTCCTGCTGGGCCTCGCGCTGCTGGCGCTGAAGTGGCACGACAACCGGAAACTGGAAGTCGGTCCGCCCCGCTGGGCCGCCCTGCCCGCGGTGATCGCGTGCCTCACGCTCACCTTCATTCTCTGGATCGGGCTTCGCGCCCGCGAGTACGACTATCTCGGCGCCGGCACGCAGCTCGCCATCAACGGCCTGGCGACCCGCACGGACAACGAGCTCACCCGCCAGGAAACCGCCGTCGAGCACATTGCCCAGAGTTGGAGCCAGGCCTCCGAGAACGCCACGGCCATCTGGGAGATCGACGCCGCGACGCTGCTGCGCGAATCGCCGGCCTGCATCTCCCTCGCCTGGGTCGACTCCTCCCTGCACACCCGCTGGGTCTACCCGCTCGCCGGCAACGAGGGCGCGCTCAGTTTCGACCACCCCGGCGACCGCGACACCGGGACCGCCCGCGGCGCCGCGCTCCTCGCCGCCCGCACCTCGGGTCGCGCCGCCGTCTCCGCCTCGCTCACCTTCCCCATGCGGGGACGCGGCTTCGTCATCTATGCGCCCGTGATCCGCGCCGGCGCGGTCGCCGGCTTCGTCGCCGCCTCGTACCCCTACGCGCCTTTCTTCAACAACCTCGACCGGGATCTCCGGCTCTCCGCCAATTACAGCGTCACCGTCTCCGTCGCGGGCGAGACCGTCTACCGCTCCACCGCGGGCGACGCCCCGGCCGACAGCGAGCAACTGCTCGACTCGGTCGTGACCATCGCCGACCGCCGCATGCGCTTCATGCTCGCCCCCTCGAGCGAATTCCTCGCCCGCAACCGCCGGTACCTGCCCGAGTTCGCCCTCTTCTCCGGCTTCGGCCTCACGCTCCTGCTCGGGCTCAGCGTTCATTTCGCCCGCACCGCCCAGTCGGGCATGCTCTCCGCCGAGCAGTCGAACCGTCGCCTGCTCGCCGAAAACGAGGAGCGCCGCCGCATCGAGGCCCGCCTCAAGATCTCGGACGAGCGCCTGCGCCTCGCGCTCGATTCCACCCAGATCGGCATCTTCGAGTGGAACGTGCCCGCCGCGCACGTCTACTACAGCGCCGGCCTCTGGGCCCTGCTGGGCTATGATCACGCCCGCATGCCCGCGACCGTCGAGGTCTGGCAGTCCTTCATCCACCCCGACGACCTGCCGGCCTATTACCGCCGCGTCGAGTCCCAGCTCGGCGGCTCCGCGCCCTTCATCGACCCGGAATACCGCGTGCGGACGCGCGGCGGCGAATGGCGCTGGGTCTACACCCGCTCCAAGATCGTCGCCGCCACCCCCGCGGGCGTGCCCACGCGCATCATCGGCACCGTGCAGGACATCACCGCCCGCCGCGAGGCCGGCGAGGCCCTCCGCGAGAGCCAGGCCGCCACCCGCAAGCTTTCGCTCGTCGCCGCGCGCACCGACAACCTCGTCATGATCAGCACGCCCGGCGGCCGGATCGAGTGGGTCAACGAGAGCTTCTCCCGCATCATGGAGTATCCCCTCCCGGAGGTGGCGGGCCGGAACCCCCTCGAGTTCATGATCGGGCCCGAGGCCAACCCGCGCGCCACCGCCTACCTCAGCGACGCCATGACCCACGGCCACGGCGCCAGCACCGACATCGTCAGCTACTCCAAGTCCGGGCGCAAATACCACCTCCAGGTCGAGATCCAGCCGGTGCGCAACAACGATGGCGTCCTCGAGAACCTCATCATCATGCTCGCGGACATCACCACCCGCGTCGAGACCGAGGCCGCCCTCCGCCGCGCCAAGTCCGAGGCCGACACCGCCTCGCGCGCCAAGTCCGAGTTCCTCGCCTCCATGTCGCATGAGATCCGCACCCCGATGAACGGCGTGATCGGCATGACCAGCCTCCTCCTCGAGACCACGCTGAATTCCGAGCAGCGCGACTTCGTCAACACCATCCGGACTTCCGGCGAGGCCCTGCTCACGATCATCAACGACATCCTCGACTTCTCCAAGATCGAGTCCGGCAAGATGGAGCTCGAGCGCCTCCCCTTCGACCTCGCCGTCTGCGTCGAGGAGACCCTCGACCTCTTCGCCCTCGAGGCCGCGACCAAGCGGCTCGACCTCGCCTACACCCTCGGGCCGGACGTGCCCGCCTGGATCACCGGTGACGTCACCCGCCTCCGCCAGGTCCTCGTCAATCTCGTCAACAACGCCGTCAAGTTCACCCCCAGCGGCAGCATCTCCATCGAGGTGCAGCGCCTCCCGGGCCTCGGCGAGGGAGTCGGGCCCATCCACCTGGAGTTCAGCGTGCGCGACACCGGCATCGGCATCGCGCCCGACCGGGTCGACCGCCTGTTCAAGGTCTTCTCGCAGGTCGATTCCTCCACGACCCGCAAATACGGCGGCACCGGCCTCGGGCTCGCGATCTCGCAGCGGCTCTGCGCGCTCATGGGCGGCGACATCCGGGTCGAGAGCACCGTCGGCGCCGGCTCGAGCTTCATTTTCACCGTCGAGACCGAGGCGGCGCTGGTGCCCCAGGACAACGGCCAGCCCGAGCTGCCGGGACCGCTCCGCCAGGCCCCGGTCCTCGTGGTCGAGCGCAATGCCATCACCGGGCGGCGCCTGAAGAAATTCTTCTCGGACTGGGGCACCGACTGCCACCTCGCCGCCAGCCCGGCCGAGGCCCTCGCCCTCGGCGCCGCGCTCATCCCCCCGCCGTGCCTCGTGCTGGCCAATCTCGACGAGGCCGAGGCTGTCAGCGCGCTCCCGGTCCCGAATCTCGTCATGGTGCCCTTCGGCCAGACCGCACCCGAGCCGCCGCCGGATGCGCCGCTGCGCGCCTTCATTTCCAAGCCGCTCAAGAACGCGATGCTGGCCCACACCATCGCCGCCCTCTTCACCTCCGCGACCCGGCCGCTCATCGAGCGGCGGGCCGTGCCGCGCTCCGTCCTGCTCGCGGAGGAGATCCCGCTCGAGGTGCTGCTGGCCGAAGACAACACCGTCAACCAGAAGGTCGCGCTGCGCTTCCTCGCGCGGCTCGGCTTACCGGGCCGACCCCGTGGGCAACGGCCTGGAGGCGCTGACCGCGTTGGAGACCCGGCGCTACGACCTCGTGCTGATGGACCTCCAGATGCCCGAGATGGACGGCCTCGAGGCGAGCCGCCAGATCCGCCAGCGCCTGCCCGCCGGGCGCCAGCCCAAGATCATCGCGCTCACCGCCAACGCGCTGCAGGGCGACCGCGAGATCTGCCTCGCCGCCGGCATGGACGACTACATCTCGAAGCCCGTGAAGCTGCACGAGATCGAGCAAGCCATCCGCCGCCAGTTCGCCCCGGAGACCAGCAAGGTCGAGTTCATCGGTTGAAGGCCTGATCCACGGATTGTGTTGCGCAACGACGCGACGCCCGGACCCAAACCCTAGTCGACAGTTCGAAACGTCGCGCCGCGGCGGCGCTGCGCGAAGCAGATCGAAACCAACTTCCGCCACCTCGCCGGCCAAAGCCCGCTTTCACTCGAATGCGGGCCGAACCGAAGGTGTCAGTCCATCAGAACTTAATTCGAAAGCCCGATCCTTGGATTGTTCGTCGAGCAGGCCAGTCCGAGGATTTCTTCCGTCCTCGCCGGATCGGCGGCGAGGTTTTTCATTTCCAGCGGGTCCTGCTCCAGGTCGAAGAACAGCCACGGCGAACCGTCGGCGTTCAGCACCAGCTTCCGCGTTTTTGTCCGCACCCCGCGCCAGACGCGGTCGCATTGGTGCGGGAGCGCCACCACCGACAGCATCGAAATCTGGGAGAGGAGGCATGGGGCCGGAGGCGTGAGGCCGGAGGCCCAGGCCTGTGTCATCGCCGGCAGGTCCACCAACGACACCGCCCCGTCATCCTCCCGTCCCCCGTCCACCCCCGCACCTCGCCTGTCCGCCATAGCCTTGGCGGCGGCGGATCCCCCGTCTTCCACCGCCACTCGCTCATGCGGCAATCGCACGAGCAGCGGCACGCGCACGCTTTCCTCATATGGCCATCCTTTGCGGAAGAGCCCGTGTGCGCCGTGCATGTCGCCGTGCACGCTCGTGAACACCACGATGGTCCGCGCCGGGTCCGCCACGCCCGATGCCAGCATCCGCCCGATCGCCCGGTCCGTCGCCTCGACGTGCGCGTAATATCCCGCCAGCTCCCGCCGCGCCCGGGCCTCGACGTCGCCGCCCCGCGGTACATTCGCAGGGAGGATAAGTTCGTTTCCGTCCCGCGCCACCACGCCGGCCGCCGGCGCATCATACGGCGGATGCGGCGACTCCAAGCTGACCACGCAGAACCAAGGGGCCGCCGCGTTGTCGTCGCCTTTATCCGATCCGGCCCCTGCTCCGTTGCCATCCGTCACTCGTCCCTGCCGCCCGCCCCTCACCCCTCGCCCCTCGCCCTCGACGATCCACCTCGCCGCCCGTTCGCACAGTACGTCGCTTTGATAGCCTTCGAATCGCACCGGCTCCGCGAGTCGCGTGCCGTGCAGCCAGGGATCGTTCAGGAGGAAACCGCTTTCAAAGCCTTCCCAAAAACCAAACCCACCCCGCGCCTCCGGCGGCACGAGGGTCTTCGCGTGGGCCTCACCCACCATCGGCGCGCGTGGATCGCGCCGGCCCAGGTGCCATTTGCCGAAAAACGCCGTCGCATAGCCCTGCTCGTTCAGCGCGTCCGCGATCGTACGCGTCCCCGCGGGCAGCGGATCGAAATAATCCCGCACGCCATTCCCCGGCGAGGACACGCCCGTCAGCAGCGCCGCGCGCGCGAACGGCCCGAAGGGATGCGGCGTGACCGCCTGCGTGTAGTTCACGCTCTCCGCCGCGAGCGCATCGAGGCAGGGCGTGCGCGCATTCGGATCGCCCGCATAGCCGCAGGCCTGCGCCCGCCACTGCGTCGTCACGATCCAGAGGATGTTGGGCTGGGGTGCGCGCATGGCAGCGCGCAGTTGAAAGTTGAATGGGCAGGGTTGAAAGCCAAACCGTCCGGTGGCCGTCCCCCGACGAATCCTTCGCTCCGGCCAATCCCGCCCCGGGACATTTCCCCACCCTGACCTTTTGTCACCTAATAGGTGACAAACATTCTTGCGGATGGAGCATGGAAGCGTCGTCCAACGGCGGCAGGAGAGGAGGCTGCCTCGCGATGCGGCCGCGGGCTACACCGTCACAATCCGAGCGTGTCCCGACTTCACATCCTATCCGACCTTATCGTTCGCCTTCCTCGTTCTCCTCCGGAACGCCAAACCGGGAACGAGGAGCGAGAAAGAGAACGATTACGAACCGAACACGACGAACCCAGGTCACGACCCATCCCCTGCGTACTTGCCTCGCCCGCGGCGCCAGGCCCATGCTCGCGCTTCTTATGCGCCCCCTGCCCCTGCTTATCCCCGCCATCGCCGTGCTCCTGCTGGTCCCGGTATTTGCCGCGGACCAGCCACCCCCGCCTTACACGCTCACGGAGGTCTGGTCGCCGATTCCACCGGTCGTCACGACTCCGGCCTCCGGGGTTCCGTCCGACGCGATTGTGCTGTTCGACGGCAAGAATCTCGACGCCTGGGAGCCCGCCGTGCCCGGCGGCCATCCGTGGAAAATCGAGGACGGCGCCATGGTCATCATTCCCACCGCCGCCCCCGCGCGGCCCACCGACCAGCGGACCAAGCAGTCCTTCGGCGACGTGCAGCTCCACCTCGAGTTCCGCACCCCCGCCGAGGTCAAGGGCGAGGGCCAGGGCCGCGGCAACAGCGGGGTCTTTTTCATGGGCCTCTATGAGCTCCAGATCCTCGATTCGGACCACAATCCCACCTACGTCAACGGCCAGAACGCCTCCGTCTACAAGGAGCACGCCCCGCTGGTGAATGCCTCGCGCGGGCCCGGCGAATGGCAGACCTACGACGCCGTCTTCATCGCGCCGCGCTTCGCCGCCGACGGCACCCTGCTCAAGCCCGCGCGCATGACGGTGTTTCACAACGGCGTGCTCGTGCAATACGATGTCGCCCTCACCGGCCCGACGCCCAATGGCCCGACCTACAACCAGCCGAAGCTCCCGCCTTACGAGGCCCACGCCGCCAAGCTCCCGCTCCTGCTGCAGGATCATCGGAACCCGAATGCGTTCCGGAATATCTGGGTGCGCGAGCTCACCCTGCCCGAGACGAAATAACCTGCATTCGATTCAGTCTTACAGAAGGTAACCGAGGAAACGAAGAGTTCGATTGATTGATGAAATTATACCCGATCCCATCCGGGCATTCTTCGTTCCCTCCGTTGCCTCCTGTAAAAATTATCCTCTCATGACCCTCCAGGAAGCCGAATCCATCGACCTCTCGACGCCCTCCGGCCCGATGCGGACCTATCTGTTCCGCCCCGCCGCGCCGGGAAAATACCCGGGCATCCTGCTCTATTCCGAAATCTTCCAGGTCACCGCTCCCATCCGCCGCACCGCCGCGCTGCTCGCCGGCCATGGCTTCATCGTGGCCGTGCCGGAAATCTACCATGAGTTCGAGGCCGCCGGCGCCGTGTTCGCCTACGACCAGACCGGCGCGGACCGCGGCAACGCACTCAAGACCGCCAAGAAACTCGCCGCCTACGACGCCGACGCACGCGCAGTGCTCGGGTTTCTCCAGGGCCATGCGCACTGCACCGGGAAGCTCGGCGTCATGGGCATCTGCATCGGCGGCCACCTCGCGTTCCGCGCCGCGATGAATCCCACGGCGCTCGCGGGCGTCTGCTTCTATGCCACCGACCTCCACAAGCGCGGCCTTGGGAAAGGCCTGAACGACGACTCGCTCGCGCGCACCGCCGAGATCAAGGGCGAGCTCATGATGATCTGGGGCCGCCAGGACCCGCATGTCCCCCTCGAGGGCCGCGCGAAGGTCCACGCCGCGCTCGCGGCCGCCGGGACCAACTTCACGTGGCACGAGTTCAACGGCGCCCACGCCTTCCTGCGCGACGAAGGCTTCCGCTACGACCCCGAGCTCGCCCTCGCCTGCTACCAGCTCGCGCTCGGCCTCTTCCGCCGCAAACTTGGCGAGGGGGATCTGAGCGTCAGCGCCTCGGGTGGTCCGAGCGAGACGAAGCATTAAGCACAAACACGGCTCGCCCGCGCCCCCAACCGGGCTTCGTCAAGCGATGCCGCTACATCGCATGTGATGAAAAGGAGGGCGGGTTTTCAACCCGCCCTCCTGGTGAGCCTTTCGACAAGCTTATTGAGGCTCGCGGATCAGACTGACGAATGGGCTTGGGAGTAGCGCGGTGCTTCAGCCCGCGGCTTGCG
>CAIKHO010000002.1 GCA_903827245.1 uncultured Opitutia bacterium | reverse complement strand
GCTTGCCGTCTTCGATTATATCGAGAAGTTCTACAACCCAAGGAGGCGCCACAGCTCCCTCGGTTATCTCTCCCCTGTGGACTTCGAAAATCAACAAACACTAAAACACATCAAAGCCGCCTGAATTGGTGTCCGTTTTTTCGAGGCAAGCCCATTATTGGGTTGCGCGTGCAAATTGGTGACGAGGCCTTTGGGTGCCATTCCAGAGGTTCATTCGGGGAAATCCGTGGACACTCCAGTTGTCCGTATTGCGGAGACTTGTTTGGGACGGCCCGGTCGCAGCAAAACCGTTTCAGGGATCCAGGCCCAGCAGGTGCGCGGGATTTTTCCGCGTGATGAGGTCGATTTCGCGGTCGGTGATTCCCGCGGCCTTGAGCGCGGTGATGAAGGCCCGGAGCCCCTCGGTGTGCACGGGATTCCCGGGCTGGCCGAGGTCCGAGGACATCAGGAAGTGCTCCGCGCCGACGGCCTTGATGGCCTCGGCGCAGACCGACACCGGCAGCGGCTTCGCCCCGAGGTGCGCGAGCCAGACGACCTCCAGCTTCGCGCCGAGCCCAGCCATGGTCTTCATCTGCTCGATATTGGCGCGGGTCGTTTCGCTCAGCACATGGGTCACGAGCAGGCGTTTCACGCCGGCCTCCTTCGCGGCGCCGAGGAGGATGATCGACTCTGCGGGCGAGGAATGCCCGGTCGCGAAAACGAGGTCATTCTGCGCCGCGAGCTGGAAAATCTCGGCCATCGCCGGGACCGGCTTGCCGTCCTTGACGACCGACACGAATGGCTGGTTCGAATGCGTGACCAACGCCTGGTTCTCCGCGTCGAAGGTCGGGCACCAGACGACCCGGCCGCGCTTGCCCTCGACCTCCACCATCCGGCGGACCGCCTCGGGGTTGATGCCGCCGGCGGAGCGGTTCAGCACGATGCCGCCATAGACCTCGATGCCTCCGACCTCCTGCATGGCCAGCTGCGCGAGGGCCGCGGTGGAGACGTAGTGGTTCTTCAGCACGACGGCTCGCATGCCCGCCGCCTTCGCCTGGCGGACGACCTCAAAGCTGTTGATGGAACGCTTGGTCACGTCGGGTGCGGAGTGGGCGTGAAAGTCGACGACGCCCTCGAGCGAAACCGGCTGCGTCTGTGCGGCCACCGGGCAGAATAGCCCGCCCAAGGGCAGGGCGAAGGCAGCGGCGATCAGGAATATCCGTGGGGTTTTCATGATATTTAATGCTCTCTGAACTTTCACGGAGGGTGAGCCGCGGCGCAAGCCGGGTGCAAGCGACTTTTCACCGGTACCGATTCCGCACGCCGCCGAATCTCCGCTCAGACCTGGCCCATTGCGGTCCGTCCAACTGGTCGCGCCGCGAAATTGCGGGTCACCAAGGGCCTTCGACAATCGTCAGTGCCAGTCAGTCCTCCATACCCCTCGGTCGACTCCGCCTTGGACCCACCCCCGTTTCAAGCTACATGCCCTTTCGCACGCCATAATTCATCTCCATCATGATTCCCCTCCCGCTCTCCTCCCGGTCGTTCCGGTTCCTTTCTCCCCTGCTTCTCGGCCTGGCTGGCCTCGCGGCATTCACCAGCGCGTTCGCCGATCCGCTCAATTGCGATCTGTCGGCCTACACCGCCGCCACCGGGCTCACGGCCACGGTGGAGAAGGATGTCCTCACGGTCACCTGGGCCGATTCGGCCCGCGGCGAATTGCGCGCGCGCTATGTGATCGACCACGGCCAGCCGATGATCCGCGAGCTGGCGGTGCACAAGGCCGGCGGCTCCTGGGCCGTGCTCGGGCACGACCTGACGCCGGAGTTCGGGGTCAAGACCGGCCACCGCCGCATCGATTTTGTCGGTCTCGGCAACTTTGGCCGGGCGGGCCAGGACATCACCTCGCGCGCGGTGAAGGACCGCGAGGCTTGGTACTCGTTCTGGGACGCGCCCTTTGTCGTTCCCGGCGAGTTCAGCCGCAATCCGGACCTGCCGCGGCTTCCGAGCGAGATTGAGGTCGCCAAGGGTACCCTCAACTCGACCTCCTGCACCGTGAAGACCGACGGGGCGCGCCTCGAGGTCAGCTTTCCCGGCCTGACGATGGGCATCTTCTCGGGCGGGATCCGTTTCACCCATTACCGCGCCTCC
Organism: uncultured Opitutia bacterium; assembly: GCA_903827245.1. GTDB lineage: Bacteria > Verrucomicrobiota > Verrucomicrobiia > Opitutales > Opitutaceae > CAIUWA01. Next base: position 8,243 of record CAIKHO010000002.1, on the reverse strand, counting down.
GGCCTGTACCGCGTCGAGGCCATCGCGAAGACGGAGAAGGACCTCGTCGCCTACAAGTACGACATCGGGCTCAAGGGGCTCGCGCTCGACACGCTGCCCCGTGTGCGCTGGACCGACACCGGCGGCAATCCCCAGGACTACCAGTTCGGCGGCGTGGTCCATGACGGGTTCGTGACGGTGCGCGCGAAGAACCGCCTGATGATCGCCGAGGGCCCGGCGGGCTCCATCGCGGTCTTTCCTCCGCCGACCGTCTTCTTTCCCGCCCGCGAGGTGGACACCAACCTTGGCTACGTGTGGTACCGCAAGGACAGCGCCACGCAGTACTCCATGGGCGTGAAGCAGGCGGACCACGAGGACGTGGCGAAGGACCTGCAGAACTACGCCCTGTACAACGCACCTCCCGGCACCCTGCAGCGCATGGCGACTTATTTCTACCTGACGCCTGGCGATGCGACCGTGGCACGCGCCGGGGCGCTGGCGTTCACCCGCAACGACCACTACACGCCGATCCCCGGTTACAAGACGTTCGTGAACCATTTCCACCTGGAGTTCACGGACCGGCTGCGCGATTCGGGCTCGCTGAACACGCAGACGCCTGATCTCGCGGCGATGAAGGCGCTCGGGGTGAACATGGTCGGGATGAGCGATTTTCACGCGGACAAGCTGCACCTGAACGATTCGGGACCCGGCGGCCGGTTCCTGGACCAGCACGATTATTTCGAGGGCACGCGCCGGGCGTCCGACACGGACTTCCTCGTCCTGCCCTACGAGGAGCCCAGCATCGCGTTCGGCGGGCATTACAACATCCTCTACCCGAAGCCGCTCTATTATTCAAAGGTGCGGACCGCCCAGCAGTCCGTGGTCGAGCAGGATCCAAAGTATGGCAAGGTCTACCATGCGTCCAGCGCGACCGAGGTGCAGCAGATGCTCGATGCGGAAAATACCTACTGGTACACGGCGCATCCCCGCACCAAGAGCTCGGCTGGCTACCCGGACTTCTATTGGGACAAGCCCTTCGTGAAGGACGACCATTACCTCGGCCTTGCATTCAAGCCGGGTATGGGCATGGACCTCTCGGAATCCCGCCTGGCCGAATGGCGGACCTTTGACGCAGTCGATACGATGAACAACATGTTCGCCGACACGACCCTGCGTCCGAAGGTCCTGATCGGCGACGTCGACACCTACCAGAAGTGGCCCCATGACGACCTGTTCACCGGCTTCACCGTCAACTACCTGAAAATCGACAAGGTGCCGGGCCCGGACGACGACTGGAGTCCAATCATCAAGGCCTTGAGCGATGGAAATTTCTTCGTCACGACCGGCGAAATCTACATCCGCAACTACGCCGTCCAGGGCACCGGCAACAAGCGCACGATCGTCGCGGATGTCGACTACACGTTCCCGCTGGAGTTCGTCGAGGTGGTGTGGGGCGACGGGAAGAAAATCGACCGCCAAATCATTCGCGCCACCGATTTGACGCCGATGGGGACCAAGCATTTCTCCATTCCCTTCGACGCCACCGGCAAGAAGTGGGTGCGTTTCGCCGTCTGGGACTCCGCCGTGAACGGGGCCTTCGTGCAGGCGGTCTGGCTGCAGCGCTGAACTGAAACGATGACCTCAAGCGGTCTGAGGCCCGATCCTTGGAGGCGCAACGCGTTGACCCCAACGCGTTGCGGCGGAGCCGTGCCGAGCCGGCGTGTTGGGGTCAACACGCTCCACCGGTTTGAGGGCTTCGGCCCCGAAGGAATTTTATGAACCATCGCATATTCCCGTTGATCTGCGCGGCCCTGCTGGCGAGTGCGCCGGGTTTCGCCGCCGTCGATGCCGCTGCCACCCGCGCGGCGTTTCTCAAGCTCATCGACCGGCCGCGCGTGGCGCCGGCGCCCGAGCTGCAGGCGCCCGCCACGGCCGACGGCGTCGTGCGCGTGGACTTCAGCTACCTGAGCGAGGCCGGCCAGCGCGTGCCGGGCATCCTGGTCAAGCCGGCCGCGGGCACGGCGCGGCGCCCGGTGGTCATCGCCCTGCACGGCACCGGCGGCAGCAAGGAGGGCGAAATCGAATTCATCACGGAGCTCGCACACCAGGGCTTTGTCGCGGTCGCGATCGACGCCCGCTACCACGGAGCTCGCAGCACGTCGGGCAAGAATTCCACGTCCTATGTCGACGCCATCCTGCGCACCTATCGCACGGGCAAGGAGCACCCGTTCTTTTACGACACCGTGTGGGATGTGATGCGCCTGATTGACTACTTGGACACCCGCGACGACGTGGACCCGGCGCGCATTGGCCTCTTCGGCGTCTCCAAGGGCGGCATCGAGGCCTACCTCGCCGCCGCCGTCGATCCGCGCGTGGCCGTGGCTGTGCCGTGCATCAGCGTGGAAAGCTTCCGCTGGGCGGAGGAGAACAATTCCTGGGAATCGCGCATTGGCACCGTGCAGACCGCCTTCGATGCCGCGGCGAAGGATGAGGGCGTGACCAAGCCCGCGGGCGAGTTCGTTCACTCGTTTTATTCGCGGGTCGCGCCCGGGCTCGACCGCGAGTTCGACGGACCGGCCATGGTGCAACTGATCGCCCCGCGCCCGCTGCTCGCGATCAACGGCGAGATCGATCCCCGCACCCCGGGTCCGGGCCTGAAGGAATGCATCGACGCCGTCACGCCCCTTTACGCCGCCGCTGGTGTGCCCGAAAAATTTGCCCACTATCTGGAGCCCAAAACCGCCCACAAGGTCACGCCCGAGGGATTCAAAATGGCCCAGGAGTGGCTCGTGCACTGGTTGAAGCCGTGAGCGGCCCAACCCGGACCTCACGCCGGACCGCGCCCGCACCCGACCCAGTGTCAGCTAATAGTTGACACTAAAACCTGGGGAGGGGCCGGCCGACGGTGGATCGGTTCCATGCTGTAGCAGCCGAGGTGACGAGGCTGGTTTGAGGTCTATGGGCCGAATCAAGCCTCGTCACCTCGGCTGCTACGAATGCGGTCGGCGGGTTTATTTTCGCCGGGCGCAAAGCGTGTTTTGCGCCCGGCCGGCGCGGTGTGTTCCCGGCCCGGATTATTTCCGGACGAACTTCTTCACCGCAGCCCCGGTGGTTTCGGCCACGTAGATCGATCCGCTCGCGTCCACGGAGAGCATGTGCGGGCCGGTCAGCCCGCCAAAATGCGCCAGCACTTTCTGGTCCTTCAGGTCGACGACGGTCACGTCATTTTTTCCCTGGGAACCATCGCAGACATAAAGGATGTCGCCCTTCGCGACGAACAGGCCGTAGGGCGTGCCGGCGTTGGTCATGACCCCGAGGTAACCGCCCTCCTGGTCGAAGATCTCGATCCGCTTGTTGGAGCGGTTGGCGACGTAGAGGCGGCCCTTGGAATCGATCGCGATCGCGTGGGGAACGTCGAGCTGCCCCGGTCCCGATCCCTTCGTGCCCCAGAACTTGATGAACTTTCCTTCCGCGGTGAACTTCACCACGCGGGTATTGGTGCTCTCGCCGTCGGAAACGAAGATCTCGCCGTTCGGCCCGAACGCCACATCGCTCGGGCCGTTCAGGGCGTCCGTGGAATTGTTGTCGCCCATCACGCCCTTGCGGCCGAGCGCCAGGAGCAGTTTGCCTTCCGGGCTGAACTTGAGGACCTGGTGCCAGCCCCGGTCGGTCACCCATACGTTGTCGTCGCCGTCGACCCTCAGCCCGTGCGCCGAGGGGAAGCCGCCGCCATACGACCAGCTGCGCAGCAGCTTGCCGCTGGAATCGAAGGCCATGACCTGGGCCGGCACGCCGCGCTGGTAGACGTAGACCGTGCCGTGGGAATCGATGTCCACCGCCGTCATCATGGCCCACTTGGTGCCGTCAGGGAGCTGCGCCCAGTTTTCCACCTGTTGATAGGCGGCGTCCGCCGCATGAACGGCCGTGAGTCCCATCGCGGCCGATAAGACCGCGAGCAGTTGGAGGGGAATGGCCAGCCATGAATTCCAGAGGATTTGCATCATAAGTTTTTGTCAGCGGGGTAACGAGAAGTGCGAAAGTCTGACGGACCAGGCAGGCTAAGGTTGTAGGATCGATCAGTGCGTAAAGCCGCTCCTACAGCCGATCGTTGCTGGCAAGGCTCCCCACGGCTGTTCGGTGGGCCGCCGCGTCTTACTTTCCGGCCGCTTTCGCGCTCACTTCCTCGGCGAGCTTCTTGCCGACGATCCGGTGCACCGCCGTCGAGGGATGGTTGTTGTGATAAAAGAAAAAGGTCGCGGGATCGCCGACCGGGGTCGTGTCCTCGTCGTAGATGCCCCGGCCGGAGCACTTCGAGGTCGTGTTTGTGATCCCGTAGCTGGCGGGATGATCCATCACCTCGTCATAGTAAGAGCCCCAATGGTTGATCCAGATGTCCACGCCGAGCTGCTCGTGCGCGTCCTTGGCCAGCTGCGCGAACGCCGGGTTCAGCCGGTTGCCCACCGCACTGTAGTTGGGAATCTTCGTCGGCAGCAGCGCGACCGTGAAATGCCGTCCGCCGAGCGCTTTCAGCGTTTCAATTTCCTGCCGGAGATTCGCGATCGTGACCTCCGTCGTGAGCATCCGGTCGTTGAGCCCGCCGGCGACGAAGAAGAGCGTGGTCTCGGGATCGAAGTGGATCTCCCCGGATTTCACACGCGCGGCGAAGTCCCGCACCTGGTTCGCCATCCCGTAGCCGAGCAGGGCCTCCTTGACGTGCCGGCCCTCGCCCTCGCCGGTCTGCGCGCCGCTCACGGCGAAATCGAGGCTTTTATCCGCGGCCTTCGGCGCCTTCGCGTGGGTGAATTCGAGGCCCAGGTTCCAGCCCAGGTAGGCGACCGCGGTCGGACCGTCGCAGTCCACGTAACCGGCGCCGAAATCCGAGTAGCTGTCCCCGAAAACATAGAGCCGGCTGATGGGCGCGGCCGACGCCGGGAGAACGCCGACGATCATCAGGAGCAGGAAAAGCGGTCGTTTGGACACATGCATGGGAAGCCTTGAATGGGGTGGGTGAGGCCGGGGCTTGGCGGGTTGAAAGCCCGGTTGAGTTGTTGCCCTGCGATTGACGTTTCTCCACCCTGAAGGGTTGCTGAAAACTGCCTGCATCGAAGCTGCACGCCGCCGTGATTGCCTTCGGCAAGATTCAGCCGCGGACCAACTATGGCACTTGGGCCTTCGCTTGGGTCACGAGTTGCCGGGCTTGTTCCTTGTCGGGCCAAAGCTGCACGAACGTATCGAAGTGGACTTGGGCTTCGTCGCCGCGTCCCGGGATTCTCAATAAGGCCGCGGCCAGACTGAAGTGCGCTCCGGCCAGATCGGGCTGCAGGCGCACGGTTTCCTGGAATTGCGCGATGGCATCGTTCAATCGGCCGGTAACCAACATCAGGTCATTGCCCAGATTGTTGTGCGCTCCGGCGTGATCCGGCTGAAGGCGCAGAACCTCTTGGAACTGGGCGATGCCGTCGTTCAGACGCCCGGGCGTCTTTGACCAGACAATGCCCAAGTTATTGTGCGCGTCGACATAGCCGGGCCGCAAGCGGATGGCCTCTTGGAACTGGACCGCAGCATCGCCCAGCCGGTCGGGCCGATTCATCCAGACCACGCCCAGATTGTAATGCGCCTCGGCATTGTCCGGTTGCAGCCGCAGAGCTTCCTGAAATTCCGCCACGGCGTCATTTTGCCGGTGGGGCATGGTCATCCACGCATTGCCGAGATTGTTGTGTGCCTCGGCGAGGCCGGGCTTCAGGCGCAGCGCCTCCTGCAGGTGGGCAATCGCATCGTTCAACCGGCCGGGCTGGGCGGTCCAGGCATTGCCCAGATTGCTATGGGCCTCGGCGTAGTCGGGCTTCAGGCGCAGTGCCTCCTGGAACTGGGCGATGGCGTCGTTCAACCGGCCGGGCATGCTCATCCAGGCGTTGCCGAGATTGTTGTGTGCGTCGGCATAGTCCGGTTTCAGTCGCAGCGCCGCCTCGTATTCGGCGGCCGCGTCAGTCAGGCGCTCCGGCATCCTCGACCACACGAGGCCGAGATTATAGTGAACTTCGGGAACGTTCGGATTTACGCGCAGGGCGGCCTGGTATTCGGCGGCCGCTTCGTCCAGTTGCCCGGGCAGGTTCGACAGGATGATGCCCAGATTGTAGTGCGCCCGCGCGTTGTCCGGCCGTTGGGCGACCGTATCTTTCCACAACGCGACGTCGGTCCGGTAAACTTCGTTGCGTCGAATGGTCAGCCCGCCCTCGGCGACGGCCAGCACCAGGAACACGAAGATGATTCGGCGCCCGGCCAAAAGATATGCTCCCGCGACGACCAGCGCCATGATCGCCGCGAGCGGCAGGTACATGCGGTGCTCGACGATGATCTGCAGCGTGGCCGGCAGCGCGCTCGTCGGCGCCAGGATCAGAAAAACCCAGGCGCCCAAAAATCCCGCCATCGGCCAGCGCCACAACGCCAGCACCGTCGCCCCAACCAGCGTCACTACGGGCACCGCCCACCGGATGGCCTGGCCCAGCGCGGGCGGCGCAATCTCCCCGTAGTCGAAGACCTGCCGGTGCGGCCAGAACGTCAGCCAGACGTACCTCGTGACCGCCTCGAACTGCGTCAGCGCATGCCCCACCCAGATCGACGGGTCGGAAAAATTGAACGTGCCGCCCCGATTCCCACCCGTACTACCGAGCAATGCAAGCAGCGGCAGCCAGGTCGCCAGCAGCGCGACGTGCTGCCAGCTGTGCCGCTGCCAGGCCGCGCGAAAGCTGCCGCTCACAAAGGTCCGGTCGTAGAGCAGCACCAGCAGGGGAGCCAGCGCCGCGATCTCCTTCGTCGCGACGCCGAGGAGGCAGGCCGCGACGGACAACGTCCACCACCAGGCGGGCCGCGGCGAGTCGAGCGCCCGCACGAAGCCGTAGAGGGTCAGGAGGAAAAACAGTCCCATCAGCGACTCCGCGCGTTGGATAATGTACGTCACCGCCTCGGTCTGCAATGGATGCAGGAGCCACAGCAGCGTGATCGCGAGTGCCAGCGGTGCCGCCGCCTCCCCGAATTTGTCCTGCAGCCGCGGCTGGACGAAGGTGCGCCGGAGCAGGCCGAACAGCGTCAGGCCGGCAAGGAGATGAACGGCCAGGTTGAAGGCATGATAGCTCCACACGTTCTCCCCGCCGATGGCCCAGTTGAGCGCCAGCGACACATTGAGGATCGGCCGGCCGGCCACCGAAATCCCTCCCTGGTCCGTGGGCGGCCGCCAGGCGAGCGTGAGGCTTTTGATGGTCGGATTGCCCGGGATCGACTCCAGGTCATCGAAGACAAAGGGGCCGTGAAAGCTGTTGGCATAGGCCGCCAGTGCGGCGAGCACGATGAGGGCCATGCACACCCAGCTAGGCCAATCCGGGCGCCCGCCCGCGAGGGTGACCGGATCAGCTGCTCGTGCCGGATGACTTTGCGATGGCATGACGCGGTTACCTGCTGAACCTTTTCATTGGTTCTGCCGCCGCTTGGTTGGGGATGCGACGTCCCCGTCGCGTCGGACGGCGATCCGCCTTTGTCCGAGCTACGGAGGACTGGCCGGGAGGTTGCCGCCCCAGCATTTGGCAATGGCCAGGACCAGGATGGACGGCATTCAAAGGTGCCAGAATAGGGCTGCGGGTCTTTGGTGGAGATGCCCCCGGGGCTTTCCGTGGCCAATCCGCGGCGGCCCTCCGCTTCGGGCGGGAGTTGCGCGACCGCTTGCCATTTGCGCGCCGCCCCTCCACAACGAATTTCGCTGCTTCGGATCCGTGGTCTTTTGCGACTCTCGATGTGGATGTTCTCATTCACCAGTGCGCCCAAACGTTCGCGTATCAGTCAGCATGATGGCAACGGTGCCATCCGGGGCAGACAATAATTATCGAGGCTTTTGCCGGAGAGGTGGCAGAGTGGTCTATCGCGGCGGTCTTGAAAACCGCTGGGCCGCAAGGTCCCGGGGGTTCGAATCCCTCCCTCTCCGCCATTTTCCCCCTATGAGGAGGAGAATCCCGAAGCTAGGTTGCCAAGTTGACGTGGCAACCTAAGCATGAATGTCCAACCTAGCAGGATCGGTTTAGGTGGCTTTCTTCGCCTTTGCCGGCGTTGGGCTTTTCACTTTCGCGCGGCCGTTTCCGGCGTTCCAAGCGCCGGTGGCTGAGGTGGACCCCGTCCGTTGGACAGCGGATCGGGTAAATTAAGTTAGATTTAAGGGAGGGGGTGCAGGGGGAGGGGCGAAGCTCCTCCCCCGCTCCCCGTTTGAGTTGGTGGGAGGT
>CAIKHO010000001.1 GCA_903827245.1 uncultured Opitutia bacterium | reverse complement strand
CCGGTGCTGCGTCGGGCGGCGCACGTCGGAGTCGATCAGCAGCACGCGCTCTCCCGCCGCCGCCATGATGCGCGCGAGATGGTGGAGCGTGGTCGATTTGCCCTCGCCGGGACCGGCCGGGTGCTTGCTCATCAGTCCGTCACGTCGAGTTCCGGCCACTGGGCGATCTTGCGGTGCAGCGTGCGGCGGCTGATGCCCATGAACTTGGCGGCCTTCGTGCGGTTGCCGCGCGCCTTGATGAGCGACTCGCGCAGGAGGCGCTTTTCATTTTCCTCGACGGACAGCGGATTGGCCAGCGGGGCGGCCGCGGACCCCGGGCCCGGGGCGGAGCTCCCGGCGCCGCCGCGGAATTTCGGCTCCAGGTCGAACTCGGTCAGGCTGCCCCCGCGGCGCAGCACCACCGCGTTCTCGCAGAAATTGCGCAGCTCCCGGATGTTGCCGGGCCAGGGATAGGCCTGGAGCGTCGCGAGGGCGCCGGGCTCCACCGTCAGCGGCGGCACCCCGTTCTCCTCCGAGAAAACCTTGATGTAATGCGCCAGCAGGAGCGGCACATCCTCCGCGCGCTCGCGCAGCGGCGGCAGGGTGATGCGGACGACATTGAGGCGGAAGAACAGGTCCTCGCGGAACTTTCCCTCGCGCACCAGCTGCTCGAGGCTGCGGTTGCTCGCCGCGACGAGGCGCACGTCGAGCTCGATCGGCTTCGAGCCGCCCACCCGCTCGATTGCCTTGGTCTCGAGGAACCGCAGCAGTTTCACCTGCGTCGAGGCCGAGATTTCCCCGATCTCGTCGAGGAAAAGCGTGCCACCGTCCGCCGCCTCGAAGCGGCCGATGCGGCGCTCCGTCGCGCCGGTGAACGAGCCGCGCTCGTGTCCGAAGATCTCGCTCTCGAGCAGGCTCTCCGACAGCGCCGCGCAGTGCACCGCGATGAAGGGCGCCCGGAGCCGCGGGCTCGACTGGTGGATCGCCTGCGCCACCAGCTCCTTGCCCGTGCCGGACTCGCCCTCCACGAGCACGGTCGCCCGCGACGGCGCCACCAGTTTCACCCGGTCGAGCACGTCCTTCAGTTTTTGCGAGTGGCCCAGGATGCCGTCGAAATTGAACTTCTCGTCGAGCCGCTCGTGCAGCTGCTTGACCTCGACCTCGAGGGTCTTGGTTTTCAACGCCCGCTGGATGAGCACCTCAAGGCGCTCGATGTTCACCGGCTTGGTGAGGAAATCGACGGCGCCGCGCTTCATCGCCTCGACCGCGGTCTCGACGTTGCCGTACGCCGTCATCATCAGGACCGCGGGCCGGCCCGGCAGCGCGAGGGCCTTGTCGATGACCTTGAGGCCGGATTTTCCCGGCATGCGCAGGTCGGTCAGGATGACGTCGAACTCCTGCGCGTCCATGAGGTTGAACGCCTCGTCGGCGTTGCCGGCCACCGTGACGTCGTAGTTCTCCGCCAGCGCCTGCTGCAGGCCCTCGCGGGTATGCTTCTCGTCGTCGACGATCAATACGCTCGGCACCATGCGGGCCATTCACGCGGCCCAACCCGCGGCGGTCAAGCCCGGCGGGAGCCGGCAGCCGCCGGCCTGATTACTTCTTGGGCTCGCTGAGCTTCTGGACGTCCAGCGCGAGGCTGCTCAGCCGGAAACTGGTGGGCGGCACGGAGTCGACGAGGGCGAGGAACTTCTCCCGGTACTTGAGGAGCAAATCGCGCGCCTGCTCCTGCTGCGCGGCATCGAGCGTGTTCGCTTCGGTCAGTCTCTTGAGCTTTTCCGTCACGGCCACCTTGGCCAGCAACATGGAAAGCGGCATTTTCAGTCCGCGCTCGATCTCCTCGTCGCTGAGCTGGGAGGTAATTTTCGGCGCCGGGCCGCTCCGGGCCTTTTCCGCCCGCTTCTTTTGGGCGTCCGCGCGGCGTAGGCGCTGCTCGTCGTTCAAGATCGCCGTGAAATCGCGATCGAACCCGGCATCGAGCTCGTCCATCTTTGCCTGGAACATGGTGATCTGCGGCCCCAATTTTTCGATTTCCGCGATGAGCTGCGCCCGGCGGTCCACCGGCTTTTTCGCGTCGGCCGCCGGCGTGTGCGCCGCACTGGTCGGCGGGGGGGCAAACTCGCTTCCGATCGGCGCAGGGGGCGGGGGCAAGGCGGTGCTGCCTTCCGTCCAGACGCGCGCGGCGAAGCCGGAGGCAAACACCAGCACCGTCAGGAGGGCGACCAGCACGCGCTGCTTCATGGACTCAGGTCAATGTCCTGGGCCTCCATGGCCACCTGCTGCCAGCTGGCAAGATTACGCTCGTTTTCCAGCCGGGTGCTCCGGTCATGGACATAGACCACGGCAATCAGGCAAAGCGCCGCCGTCGCGGCACTCAGCGCAAACTGGCTGAAGACGGAGGGCATCTGCACGGGCATGGCCGCGCGCATCGCGCGAAGCACGCGGTCGGCGAAGCCGGCCTGCAACTGGGCGGCGGCATGGGCCTCGAGCTCGTTCCAGACCCGGGCTTCCGGGGGACGGGCCGCCGAGAGCACGCGACTCGCAAAGCCGGCAGGCAGGCAGGCGGCGGCATGATCCTCGAGTTGGCGCCAGGCGTGAGATTCGGTTTCAGGTTTCATGGTGTGGTTGGTAATATTCCCGCAAACGTTCCCGCGCGCGGTGCAGGCGCGCCTTGATGACCACCACGCTCGTGCCGGTGATCTTCGCCATCTCGGCCTGGCTGCGACCCTCCTGGGCCAGAGCGAGGAGCGCCCGGTCCGCCGGCCGCAGGCGCGAAAGGGCATGGCGCAACGCGTCCAATTCCTCCGTGTCGACCGCCCCGGGCGGCTCGGGAATGTCCGTGTGCTCCGCGATGAAGGGGGTAAAGATCCGCCGCAACCGCTGCCGGCGCAGGTAATCGATGCAGGCGTTGCGCGCGAGGCGGAAGAGCCAAGCCTCGAATTGCGCCGGGTCGTGCAAGCGCTCGAGCCCGCGCACCATCTTGATGAAGACGGTCTGCGCCAAGTCTTCGATCGAGTCGCTCCGGCCCGCAATGGCGTAGATGAACCCGGCCACGCGGCGCTGATAGGCCAGGATGAGCGCGCGCTGGGCCGCTTCCTCCCCCTTTTGCGCCCGCCGCACCAGGTCGGCCAGCGGCGCTGCGGTTTCGGATGTGTCCGGACGTGAACATGGCTGTGCGGCCTGACGGAAAATAAGGCCGTGAGTTGCAGGGTTTTTGCTAGCCGTGTTGAACCCTTCCATCTGACAATGGGGCCATACCCAAACCCATGACACAAGTCCGTTTCTCGGTTCTCCGTCCCATCGCCCGTTTCTGTGCCGGATTCCTGCTGGCCGCGGCCCTCGCCGCCTGCAGCGGGCCGTCCCGGACGCCGCCGCCGACCCTGGCCTCCCTCTCGGCCCCGCGGCCGATCGCCATGAAGGGCGAGGGCCGGTTTTTCGACGGCCAGATCGTCGCGACCCTGATCGTCAGCCGCGGCTTTGAACGCGGCATGGGCGGGAGGGGCGATCGCGCCCTCCTGGACAAGGACGAGACGGCCCAGATCTACCTGCCGGAGCCGGAGGACAAGGACTATGCCGAGGCCATGGGCAAGATCATGGCCCTGCAGGTCAGGGGCAGTCCCGTGCCCCCCGTCACACTTAGGCTCAGTCTCGCCAACCAGACCAAGCAGCCCATCGAGGTTGAAATCGTCGAGCTGAACTCGGACCTGGGCAATTTCGCGGTCCAGCCCGACCACCTGATGATCGGACCGGAAAAATCCGCGGAACCCGACGCGATGAATTCGCAGCTCGGGGCCACGAGCGCGGAGATTCCCGTGAAGCTCGCGCTGCGTTACGGCGGGAAGACCGAGTCCCAAGTGGTGCTGGTCAAGAGTCTCTTCACCACGGGCGGGAAAAGGGAGTAAGGCTGCGCCGGCCGTCAGCTCCCGAGCATCCGCACCCGCCGGTCCTTGCGCGGAAACTGGAGGGTCACGATCGTGCCGACGCCCTCCTTGCTCTCGATGCCCACCTGGCCGCCGTGCTCCCGCATGATGCGCTGCACGATCATCAGTCCCAACCCGTGCCCGCCCGCCTTCGTGGTGTGGTAGGGCTGGAACAGCCGGCCGAGGTCTTCCTGCCGGATGCCCGCCCCGCTGTCGCCAAACAGCAGGAACACCGAGTCGTCATCGGCGCGCGACCTGATCTTCAGCCTCCCGCCCGGCTGCATCGCCTCCATCGCGTTCTTCGTGATGTTGAAGAAGACCTGCTTGAGCTGGTTGCGGTCCGCCATGACGGAGGGCAGCGAGTCCGGCGTCTCGGCCTCGACCACGAGGCCCCGGTCCGCAAATTCCCGCTGCTGGAAACCCAGCACCTCGGCCAGCACTTCCGCGAGGTTGACCTCGGCGAGGTCGGGCGGGCGCGGCCGGATGGCCTCGAGAAAATTCCCGATGATGCCGTCCAGCCGCTGCACCTCCGCCCGGCAGACGCGGAGCGAATCCGCCAGCGCGCCGGTCTCCTGGGTGGCCTTGATCTTCTTCAATTTGCGCTCGATCAGCTGGAGATGGATCGTGAGCGAATTGAGCGGGTTGCCCAGCTCGTGCGCCACGCCGGCGGCCAGCAGCAGGATGGAGGAGGTGCGCTCGTCCTCGATCCGCTGCTCGGTGGACTGCTTGTCCTTCGTGACGTCGGTGAGAATGACCGCGAAGCGCTGGGCGGAACGGCGGTTCTCGCCGCGAAACGGCACCATGTAGAGGCGCACGGTGCGCGGCTCCGGGTAGGTGAGCTCGAACTCCCGCGCCACGACGGATGGCGCCGCGGCCCCGTCCTCCTCGTCGAGCGCGGCATCCAGCGACGGACGCAGGCCGGGGACGAGACGCCAGAGCGTCTGGCCGATGAGACCGTCTTCGGTCCCGAGGCCGATCAGGCGGTGGGCCGCGGCGTTCGCGTAGTCGATGACCCCGTCGGAATTGATGACGAGCACGCCCTCCTGCAGGGTGTTGAAGATCTCCTCGAACAGGCCGCGCTCGCGCGCCAGCCGCTGCACGAGATTGGCCAGGTTGACCGAGTCCAGCGTGTCGAGACGGCCCAGCACGCGGTCGAGCGAGGAGTTTTTCTTGCCGGCCATGGGTCCGCGTTATGACGGAGGCGCAGCGGGGGTCAACGCCGGCGGGGCTGCTACCATCGTTCTCGTTATCGTTCTCGCTGCCGATCAAACCGAGAACGATTTCCAGCCCGGGCGAACCGCCCACCCTACTCTCCCAAAAAATCCATCTGCGCCGGGTCCACCCGGCCCGCGAGGAGCTTGCGGAGGAAAAGCTCGCGGTGCTGCGGACTACGGCCGAGCCGCAGCACGGCCTCGCGGTGCTCCTCGGTGCCGTAACCCTTGTGCTGGGCGAAACCGTAGCCGGGAAATTTCCCGTCGAGCCCGTTCATCAGCCGGTCCCGCGTGACCTTCGCGATGATCGACGCCATCGCGATGCACAGCGAGCGCGCATCGCCCTTCACCACGCCGGTGTGGGGATACGGGAAATTGCGCAGGGGCAGCCCGTCGACGAGCACGCGGCACGAGACCGTGGGCTGAAAATTCGCGATCGTCTCCGCCGTGGCGAACAGGTCTGGCTCGGTCTTTTGCTCAAAAGCCCCGGAGGCGTAAATCCCCTCGAGCGCGCGGCGCATCGCGAGCTTCGTCGCCCCGAGGATGTTGAACCGCTCAATTTCCTCGACCTCCGCGATGCCGAATTGCGCGTGGATCTGCCCCTGCCCCGCGAGGGTCTCGAACTCGAACCACAGCTCGTCGCGCTCCGCCGCGGTGAGCTGCTTCGAGTCATTCACCCGCCCCGCCTTCGCGAGTGCCCAGCGGCCCTCGAGGAATTCCTTCGTCACGAGCACCGCGCCCGCCACCACCGGCCCGGCCAGCGCGCCACGGCCGGCCTCGTCCACGCCGATGAGCTCGGCCACCCCCTCGATCTGCCGGAGGTCGAACCCGCGAAGCTGGCGGCGTTTCGGCATGTCCGGCTCAGTATTCCCAGTCGGTCTTCTCCCGCGGCGGGGGCAGCGGCAGCTCGTCGAGCTTGCCGGCGGCCGATACCACCTCGTAGGCGGTGCGGAAATGCAGCTTCGCGAACTCGCCGAGCGCCCGCGCGCCGAACCGCCCGATGATCTGGTGCGCCTGCTCCTTCACCAGCGGGCCGGCGCCCTTCTGGAGCTTCGCCCCGAACTTCTTCGAGAGCGTGTGCATCTGCCGCACGAACTCCGCGCGCGCGACCACCGACGCCGCCGCGACCACCGGGTCCTCCTCCGCCTTGGTGCGCATGCGGAGGTCGAAGTTCTTGATGTTTTTCTTCGCCAGCTCGCGTTGCACCAGCGGCTGCTTCGTGAACTGGTCCAGCAGGCCCCATGGCACCCACTTCTGGTTGAGCGCCTGCTCCAGCGCCATGGCATGCTGCCAGGCCAGCAGGCGGTTCAGGTTGGCGTCGGACCGCAGCATGATCTCGTTGTAACGCGTCATGCCGCACAGGCAGGTCTTCACCGCCGCGCCGTGCGTCGCGCGGATGAGCTTGTCCAGCCGGATGATCTGCGTCTCGGCGATCTTCTTCGAGTCCTGCACGCCGGCCTTGCGCCAGGCCTCGATGGCGGACTTGTCCGCAATGACGGTCGCCGCGACCACTGGCCCGAAAAAGTCGCCCTTGCCGCTCTCGTCGAGCCCCGCGTGCGACTCGAACCAGTCGGGGTGCAGCACTTCGTCGTAGCCGAGCCGGGCCGCGCCGATCACCTCCGGCTCAAGGGTGTCGCGCACGAAATCCTCGGTGCCCTTCCCGGCGATCACGGCCTTGCCGCTCGTGTAGGCGGTGACGTTCAGCTTCAGGTGGTCGGCCTTGAAGGCGAACTGCGCGTACGCGACCTCGAAGGGCATCCAGTTGCGCGCCTCACAGATGGCCCGCAGCTTGTCCATCTGGGCGGCGTCGAGCTTCACGGTGTAGGACGACAGCTTCTTCGGCTGATCGTCGTCCGCGTCGGGCTTTTTGGGCATGGGGACTAGATGGCCACAAAAAGGCCCAAGAACACACGAAAAATCACCGCCTGACCGCATTTCATCGCGCATGCGCGTGGTAGGGCGCGGACTCCGTTCCGCGCCGGGCACACGGACAGGGCCTGCACGGCAACGACTGGCTCCGTCTGGATCCCAACGACGTTCCCGGTGGCGAGCGGCCAGTCCGCCGTAGGGCAGGCGAAGGTGGACGTCGCCGCCCTACCGAAATGGAACACGGCCCAAAAAACCGCAGGCTTCAGCTTGGCCGGCTTTTGTGTCTTCTCGTGGCTCTTCGTGGCCCAACCTTCCCCAACCTCCCTCGTCGCCGCCAAGGTCGGTTTTCAATCCGCGCTGCTCGGCTGGTACCGCGGGCACGCGCGCCGGCTGCCCTGGCGCGAATCCCCGTCGCTCTACGGGACGGTCGTCAGCGAGTTCATGCTCCAGCAGACCCAGATCAAGACCGCCCTGCCCTATTTCGCCCGCTGGATGGAGGAACTACCCGGCTTCGCCGCGCTGGCCGTGGCCTCCGAGGCGCGCGTGCTCAAACTCTGGGAGGGCCTCGGCTACTACTCCCGCGCGCGCAACCTGCACCGGCTGGCGAGGGAAATCGCCGCGCGCCCCGAACCGCCGCGCACCCCGGAGGCCTGGCAGGAACTGCCGGGCGTGGGTCCATACACAGCGGCGGCCATCACGAGCATCGCCTTCGGGGCGCCCGCCGCGTGTGTCGATGGCAATGTCGTGCGCATCCTCGCGCGGCTCACCGCCGACGGCACCGAGTTTCGCGACAGCGCCACGGCGGCCAAAACTTTCACCCTGCTGGCCGAGGCTCTGTTGCCCGCCCAAGCCCCCGGCGACCACAACCAGGCCATGATGGAACTGGGCGCCACCGTCTGCCTGCGCCAGAACCCGCTCTGCACCGTCTGTCCGGTGCTGACGTTTTGCGCCGCCCGCCGGGAAGGCGATCCCGTGGCCTATCCGCATTTGACGCCGAAGAAGATCGAACAACGCGCCGTCACCCGCGTGTGGTGCGAGCGCAGGGGCTCACTTCTGCTGCACCGCGCCGCGAGCAGCGCACGCCGCCTCGCCAGCCAGCACGAGCTGCCCACCGCCGAACAGGCCGGGTTCAACGAAACGCAGGTCGCCGCCGGCCGGTTGCTCGCCACAAAAAAACGCAGCATCACGCGGTTCCAGATCACCGAGTCGATCTACGCGGTCCCAGCTCCGCACGGGAAAATGGGGCCGGATCTCGTCTGGGTTCCGCGGACAAAGCTCGAGGCCATCACCCTCTCCGGTCCCCACCGGCGCTGGATCGGGGAACTGCTGGGCACGCGATCCCGGGCTGGCGGCTGAGGCCGGTCACTCCGGTCACGCCATTTAATAAGGGCCGGTTTCCCAGGCTGCCCTATCCAATCGTTCTCGTTCTTCGTTCTCTTTCTCGTTCCTCCATCGAACACCAATCCGAGAACGAGGAACGAGAAAGAGAACGAGAAAGATTTTAAACCAAACCAACGAAATCAAGACACGACCCGCGGCCGGCCACTTTCAACCTTTGACTTTCAACCCCCGCCCTCGGCTATAAATCCCCTCCCATGACGCGCGTCTTCGTCTCCGGCTGCTACGACATCCTCCATGCCGGCCACGTGCAGTTTTTCCGCGAGGCCCGGGCGCAGGGCGATCACCTGACGGTCTGCTTCGCCTCGTCCGACGTGCTCTGGCTGCACAAGCAGCGCCGCAGCTCGCTGCCCGACGACCATAAGCGGGCCCTGCTGGCTGCGATGGAGTCGGTCGACGAGGTCGTGATCGGCGGCGGCCAGGAGGAAGGACTCGATTTCAAGGAGCACTTCCTGCGCTTGCGGCCCGATGTGCTGGCCGTGACCGAGGACGACAAATACGGGAAGCTGAAGCGCGAGCTCTGCGCTCAGGTCGGGGCCCGTTATGTCGTGCTGCCGAAGACCCCGCCCCAGTTCTCCCCGATTTCCACCACGCAGATCGTCCGCTGGATCCAGGCGCCCCAGGAGGCGCCGCTGCGGGTGGATTTCGCCGGCGGCTGGCTCGACGTGCCGCGGTTTTCCCGCGGCGATGGCTACGTGGTCAACTGCGCCATCGCCCCGATGGTCTCGCTCCGTTCGTGGCTCTACGAACAGAACGCCGGGCTCGGCGGCAGTGGCGCGTGGGCCTTGCTCAACGGTCGCGACGGTGTGACCTCGGAGCTCGACCTCGGCGTCGGCTGGCAGGATCCCGCCATCATCTCCGAAACCGGCCTCTGCGTCTGGCGCAGCGGCCAGCGCCCCAGCCTCGAGCTCAAGACCGACGGCTCGCTCGTCCACGGGCGCCTCGCGCTTTTCTGGAGCGGCCAGCCGCATTGCACACCCGACCTGACAGACGGCGCGCGGAACTACGATGCCATCGTCCAGGCCAGTCGGATTGCCCGTCAGGCCGCGTGGCAGCAGGACTACCTCCTGCTCTGCGGTGCCGTGCGTGCCTCGTACGAGGTGCAGCGCGCCGAGGGCATGGCGCCGCTGCCCGGGGACCAGGCGGCTGCCCGCCATGAAACCCTCACCGGCTGCCATCCCCTGGCCTGGAAATACTGCGGCGGCGGCTTCGGCGGCTACGCCGTCTACCTCTTCAGCGACCAGATCGGCCGCGATGCCGCCTGCAAGCTGCCGGGATTCCGCGCGGTGGAGCCTTACGTGGCGCCGCATTAAGGGTGGAGCGCGTTGACCCCAACGCGCTGTTTGGCTCCGTCGCAGATCTAACGTAGACCGAGACCTTCAACGCGTTGGGGTCAACGCGTTCCACCATCAAACTGTCTCACCCCATTAACGCTCTCACGCGGTCGCGCGAGGCGATCACGCCCTCGACGTCGATCCGCGGGCTCAACTCGATCACGAGCAGGTGCTCGGGGCGCCAGAACTCGCTGACCATCTGGAAGTCGATTTCCCCGGATCCGACCGGTTGGTGATCCCTGCCTTCCTTGTTCACATCGTGCAGGTGGAAACCGATGAGCCGCGGCGCCATCTTCTGCAGGTGCTGCCGGTGGTCGAGGAGGCCCATGGTTTGCTTGATGTCCGCATGGCCCGTGTCGTGCCAGTAACCTGCCGAGGCATCCGGCGGCAGGCCGTCCAGGAATGCCGGGTAATCCCCGTCCAACGGCAGCTCCTCGAATTTTTCGCGGTTCTCGAAGCCGAGCTTCACTTTTTTCTCGGCGGCGTAGGCCAGGATCTCGTTCACGCTCGCCTTGGTCTGGTCCCAGAACGGGCCCATCCGCTTGCGCAGCCGGGCGAGCGATTTCGCCAGCAGCGCCTGGTAAGACTTGTCCGAGGCCGCTTTCATGTCCGGGTGGTGCTCGGCATACCGGGCCAGCGCCCCGGCCGGGTTGAACCAGAAAAAACGGACACTGCCGAGGTGGCAGACCAGCACGCGCGCCTTCACCTGTGCGGCGAAATCGATCGAGCGCTTGGTGTGCCGCAGCCACTGGTCGTGCTCGCGCGAATCCAGCGCGGAGGGCTCGAAGAGATTGGGAGCCGCGTGCGTGATGCCGGTCGGCAGCGGGCAGAAATTATGCGCTGAGCCGACCTTGACCACGCCTTCCTCGATCGCCCGCAGGATACCGGGCACGAGGGTGATCCGGATGCCGTGACTGAGCTCGACATACTCGAAGCCGAGGCCGGCCATTTCCTGCAGCATCGCGTAGCCGTCCGTGTGACGGTTGGAACACCAGCTGGTCGAAAGGGAGAGGGTCGGCTTCAAGCGAGGGAGTGCCATTACGACGCCATCCCGGGGGCGGTTGCACGAAAAAACCGCGCCGGGAAGGGCGCGGTTCGAAAGGGGTGACGGCAGGTGGGAGCTTATTCCGCGTAGCGGCGGCGGAGCATCTGGGTGAAGGCCTGGACCTTGTCCTTGCGGCGGCGCTTCTCACAGGGCTTCTCGTAGTAGCGCTTGGCGCGCGTGCCCTTGATGATGTTCTCGCGGTCGAGCTTCTTCTTCATGCGGCGGAGCGCACGGTCGATCGGCTCGTTCTTGCGGATCTTGATTTCGATGGACATGGGTCTGGTCGACGGACGGTTCTGGTGAAAGGAAAAGCCGGGTAATAGGCCATCCGGCGCACCGGGCGTCAATGGCTTTTTTCCGGGGGCTGGATCCGCTTTAAAAATCCGATTGCCGGGGGCCCTTCGGGAGTTGGCTCTTCAAACCCGGTCATCAGCCACCCGCCAGAACAAGCTAGCAAGACATTCCAAATCCCCGCAGACACGAGAACCCCCAGCCCAATCGCTCCGGCCGCCCTCGGCTTATGAAATTCCACGCTGTGTTCCGCCGGTTGCTTCCCGCCTCCTTCATCACCCTGTGCCTGCATGCTGCCGAGCCGGCGCCAACCGTCCTCCCCGAGGTTCGCGTCGACTCAACTGTGCAGACCGACTCCAGCCTTGGGACCAGCACCTACAGCCTGAGTCGCGGCCAGATCCAGACGATCGCGGAGGGGCCGGATTCAACGTTCAACCAGGTTCTCTTCCGCACCCCGGGCGTGTCGCAGGACAGCGCCGGCGAGGTTCACTTCCGCGAGGAGGATCCCTATTATCAGTATTATATCAACGGCGTCCTGCTGCCCCGTGCGATCAACGGCTATGCGCAGGAGATCAACACCCGGTTCGTCGACTCCATCACCCTCAAGGTCGGCGCGCTGCCCGCCCAATATGCCTGGGGCAACTATGGCATTGTCGCCATCCAGTCGAACACCGGCGCGGACCTCGCCGGCAGCGAGCTTTCGTTCTACGGCGGGAGCCACGAGACCGCCAGCGCAAGCGCGGCGACGGGAGGCTCCCGCGGGAAGACCGACTATTATTTCACCACCAGTTTCGTCTCGAACAACCTCGGCATCGAGAACCCGACCCCGGCGGCCGAGGCCATCCACGACCACACGCGCCAGTTTCATGGGCTCGGCTATGTCTCGTCCAAGCTGTCCGACACCAGTCGCGCGAGCGTGATCTTCAGCGCATCCCACGCCGACTTCCAGATTCCCAACAACCCGGGCCAGGTCAGCCAGATCGAGTTCGCCCGGCGCGCCGCCAGCTTCCCGGTCGCCCAATCCAGCGCGCTCGACGAAAACCAGACCGAGCAGTCCTACTACGCGATCGCCACCTACCAGCAAACCCGGGGCGACCTCTCATTCCAGGTCGCCCAGGTCAACCGCTACAGTGCCGTGCTCTTCCGGCCCGACCTCAATGGCGACCTCTACTTCAACGGCGTCGCCAGCCGGGTCTTCCGCGATATCCTGACCAACGGGCTGCAAGCCGACTTCACGTACCAGGCCGGGGGCGCGCACACCATTCGCGGCGGCCTGCTCTTCGACACGGCGGGCGCCCGGGATCACAACCGGGTGAGCGTCTTCGCCGCGGAGGATGATGACGTCGACCCCGTCAACGGGAAACTGATCGCGAAGAACGCGCCCTTCACGATCACCGATCATCACTTCAAGCGCGGCTACGACTCGACGCTTTACCTGCAGGATGAGTGGAAGCTGCAGGAACGGCTCACCGTGAATTTCGGCGGCCGCTTCGACCGGGTGGACGCCTACGTGCACGAAAGTCAGGTCAGTCCCCGGGCGAGCGCCGTCTACACTCTGGACCCCGCCACGAAGCTCCACGCCGGCTACGCCCGCTACTTCATCCCGCCCCCGCTCGAGAACGTGTCGCCCACGAGCGTCAGCAAGTTTGACAACACCACCAATGCCGCGGACTTGGACGTCGACGATCCCGTCAAATGCGAACGGTCGGATTACCTCGACGCCGGCTTCACGCACAATTTCACGCCGCAGTGGGAACTCGGGGTCGACGCCTACTACAAACGGGCCAAGAACCAGATCGACGATGGCCAGTTCGGCGCGGCCAACATCAACTCGCCCTACAACTACGCGAGCGCGACGATCTACGGCGTCGAGCTCGCGGTCAGCTATACCCGCGAGGCCTTTGCCGCCTACGCCAACTTTGCTGCGGTCAATGGCTGGGCCCGTAATATTGTGTCGAGCCAGTTTGAGTTCGAGCAGGATGAGCTCGGCTACATCGCGAACCACAACGTCCCGCTGGACCAAACGCAGCTCTACACCGCCTCCGCCGGCGCATCCTACGCCTGGAAGCACACAACGCTGCATGGGGACGTCATCTACGGAAACGGCATGCGTGACGGCGACAACAACCGGGACAAGCTGGCGGCGTACTATCCGGTCAACCTCGGCATCGCCCACCGGATTCCGTTCGGCCAGTCGCGGGTGGCCACGCTCCGGCTGGATATCGTGAATGTCTTCGACCAGGGCTACGTGCTCAACGACGGCACCGGCATTGGCGTGGGCGCCCCGAAGTTCGGCGCCCGCCGGGGATTTTTCGGCGGCGTGTCGTGCGCGTTTTAAGCGGCTTGGCAGTCCGAAGTCCAATGTAGGCGCACCTCGCGTGCGCCTTGCGTAGGCAGGCAAGCCCGGGCGTCGTCAAGCGACGCCCCCCCGTCGGAACGAGGCAATTGAGCGCAGTGATCAATGTAGCAGCCGAGGTAACGAGGCTGGGTTTGGTGATCCGCCACAAACCAGCCTCCTCACGTCGGCTGCTACCGCGATTGCATCGCTTACAGATTGGCATCTCTTGCTCCCGCCCCGAATCCAGCGCCGGGGAATTGCCCTTGAACCACGCGTGTGACACCGTTGGTTTCTTCCTCGCGTGCCGTCCGTCGACAAAAACTTCGTCCATCTTCATGTTCACTCGGACTACAGCCTGCTCGACGGCTGCTGCCGGATCGACCGCTTGATGGACCGCGCCGTCGAGCTCGGCATGGGCGCCCTCGCCCTCACCGACCACGGCAATCTCTACGGCGCCATCGAGTTCTACAACACCGCCAAGGCCAAGGGCATCAAGCCTCTCGTCGGCTGTGAGCTCTACCTCGTCGAGACCTCCCGCCTCGAGAAACACGGCCGGTCCGACGAGGGCAAAAGCATGTTTCATCTCGGGCTCCTCGCGAAGAATCTCACCGGCTACCAGAACCTCCTGAAACTCGTCTCCGACGCCCATCTCAAGGGGTTTTATTACAAGCCGCGCACCGATCTCGAGACCCTCGCCAAGCATGCCGACGGATTGATCGGCTTCACCGGCTGCCTCGCCTCACTGGTGCCGCAGCACCTGCTTTACGACCGCTACGACGAGGCGCGCGCGGCCTGCGCCCGCTTCGTCGACATCTTCGGCCGCGAGAATTATTTCGTCGAGATCCAGGACCACGGCATCCCCGACCAGCGCAAGATCATCCCCGGCCTGCTCAAGCTGGCGGAAGAGCTCAACCTGAAGGTCATCTGCACGAACGATGTCCATTATGTGCACTCGCAGGACTCCGGCCCGCACGACGCCATGCTCTGCATCCAGACCGGCGCCAAGATCGAGGACGAGAAGCGCATGCGCTTCGACGGCACTCAGTTTTACCTGAAGTCGCGCGATGAGATGGCGCAGCTTTTCGCCGAGGTGCCAGAGTCCGTGCTGAACACCCAGCTCGTCGCCGAGATGTGCGACCTCGCGATCCCGTTCCCCAAGGGCAGCGAGCGTTACCCGAAATATCCGCTGCCCCCCGAGGTCAAGAGCGACCGCGCCGGCTATCTGCGCGACCTGTGCATCGCCGGCCTGAAGAAGCGGTACGGCGTCGATTACGCCACGCCGGGGTCTTCCCCGGACGTGGCACTCGCCCAGACCCTCGTCGAGCGCCTCGATTTCGAGCTCAGTATCATCGGCAAGACCGGCTTCATCGACTACTTCCTTGTCGTCTGGGATTTCATCGATTGGGCCCGGAACCACGGCATCCCCGTCGGCCCCGGCCGCGGCTCTGGCGCCGGCTGCCTCGTCGCCTACGTCCTGGGAATCACCAACCTCGACCCGCTCCGCTTCAAGCTGCTCTTCGAGCGCTTCCTCAATCCCGAGCGCGTGTCGCCGCCCGACTTCGACATCGACTTCTGCATGCGCCGCCGCGGCGAGGTCATCGACTACGTCCGCCAGAAATACGGCAACGACTGCGTCGCCAACATCATCACCTACGGCACCCTCGGCGCCAAGATGGTCATCCGCGACGTCTCGCGCGTCCACAACCTCCCCTACGCCGAGGCCGACCGCCTCGCGAAGATGATCCCCGACGAGCTCAACATCACGCTCGAGGACGCGCAGAAAAAATCCACCGAGCTGCGCGACGAGGTGGCGAGGAATCCCGTGGCCAAGAAAATCTTCGACCAGGCGCTCGTCCTCGAGGGCATGGTGCGCAACACCGGCAAGCACGCCGCGGGCATCATCATCACCGACCGGCCGCTCGAGGAATTCGTCCCGCTCACCGAGCAGGAGGGCGACGTCACCGTGCAGTACGACATGAACGCGGTGTCGAAGCTCGGCCTGCTCAAGATGGACTTCCTCGGCCTCAAGACCCTCACCGTCATCGCCGATGCCGTGGACAACATCCGCCGCACCGCCGACCCGAAGTTCGACATCGAGACGATCCCGCTCGACGACGCGAAGACGTTCGCCCTGCTCAACTCCGGCCGCACCACCGGCGTGTTCCAGCTGGAATCCGGCGGCATGCAGAACCTCTGCCGCCAGATCGGCCTCTCGACCATCGACGAGATCGTCGCGCTGATCGCCCTCTACCGGCCCGGCCCGATGGACTGGATTCCCGACTACGTCCGGGGCAAGAAGGACCCGAGCACGGTCAAGTTTCCCCACCCGCTGCTGGAGGAGGTCTGCCGCGAAACCTACGGCGTGATGGTCTACCAGGAGCAGGTCATGGAGGCCGCCAAGATCATCGCCGGCTACACGCTCGGCGGCGCCGATATGCTCCGCCGCGCCATGGGCAAGAAGGACGCCGAGGCGATGGCGAAGGAGCGGACGAAATTCGTTGAGGGCGCGAAGCAGGTGAATGGCATCGACGCGAAAACCTCCGACGCGATCTTCGACATCCTCAACAAGTTCGCCGGGTATGGCTTCAACAAGTCGCACTCCGCCGCGTACGCCATCCTCAGCTACCAGACCGGCTACCTGAAGGCGAACTACCCCGTGCAGTTCATGGCCGCAATGCTCAGCTCGGAGCTCGGCAACGCGGAAAAGGTCTCCCACTTCGTCGGCGAATGCGAGGCAATGGGCCTGAAGGTCCTCGGCCCCGACGTGAACGAATCGCGCGAGATGTTCACCCCGATCTTCCGGAGCAAAGCTGAGAGTCCAGAGTCGAGAGTCCAGAGCGCGAAGCCGCCTGAGCTCTCGACTCTCGCCTCTCCGCTCTCGACTGGCGGCAAAGCCGCCGCCGGCGCCATCCGCTTCGGCCTCGCCGGCGTCAAGGGCGTCGGCGAGCTCGCCGCGCAGAAGGTCATCGAGGAGCGTGAGAAAAACGGCCCCTATGCCGACTTCGCCGACTTCGTGAAACGCGTCGACGCGCGTGCGCTCAACAAGCGCGTGCTCGAGCACCTCGTGAAAACCGGCGCGTTCGACTTCAGCGGCGCGTCCCGCAAGCCGCTCTTCGAGGGTATCGACGGCGCGCTGTCGGGCGCCGCGTCCGCCGCGCGCGACAAGGCCGCCGGCCAGCACAGCTTCCTCGACGCCCTCGCGGAGGAGCCGCCGCCAACTCGTAATCCTGAAATCGCAAATCGCACCTCCCGTGTCCCCGCGGGCGATGATTTCACCTCCGCCGACCGCCTCGCCTTCGAGAAGGAACTGCTGGGGTTCTACGTCTCCGGCCATCCGATGAACGTCTACGCCGGCCTGACGGATGCCATCGACACCTTCGCCGTCGATGAACTGCTGCAGCAGGGTGACCGCACCGAGTTCCGGCTCTGCGGCATCGTCGGCAACATCGCCAAGAAGCTTTCCAAAAAGGACAACCGCCCGTGGGCCGCCTTCACCCTCGCGACCAAGCGCGCATCGCTCGCGTTGAACATGTTTGCCGACGCCTATGCCAGCTACGGCACCGTCCTCGCCGAGAACGCCACCGTCCTCGTCCAGGGCAACATCATCGTCGGCACCGAGGGCCCGCGCATCAACGTCAAGGAATGCTATCCCCTCGACGCCCAGGTCAGCAGCGTCGTGCGCAAGGTCACCTGGCTCCTCCACCCCGAGCACCGCGAGCTGCCCGCGTTTCTCCGCCTGCTGCGCGAAACGCTCAACCAGCAGTCGGGCGACACACGCGTGGAGCTCGCCTTTCTGTTCGAGGACCGGGTCGCCTCCATCGCCGAGGCCAGCCATGCCCTGGCCTGGAGGCTCAGCGCCCCCGCCCTCCAGCAGCTCCGCGCCCACCCCGCCGTCGCCGGCGTGCAGTTCGAGACCAAGCGCCTCGAGCTCAAGCAGGACCGCCGCTGGGCGAAGCGGAGCTGACAGGTGGAACGCGTTGACCCAACGCGTTGTTTGACTCCGTCGACGATCAAATCCCCGAGGGGCGAATCAGCGCGTTGGGGTCAACGCGCTCCACCCGGGATCACATCGACC
The DNA here is from genome assembly GCA_903827245.1 of uncultured Opitutia bacterium. Taxonomy (GTDB): domain Bacteria; phylum Verrucomicrobiota; class Verrucomicrobiia; order Opitutales; family Opitutaceae; genus CAIUWA01. The sequence continues at coordinate 87,955 of CAIKHO010000001.1, read as the reverse complement.
CACCGCCCATCCATTCGCGGCTTCCCCTTTTCGTGTCTTTCGTGTGTTTCGTGGTGACCGATGCCTGATCAAGCCATGCTCAACCACGCCGCCGGCGTCCTCGCGGCCATTTCCGCCGACCAGCGCGCCGACACCGCGCTGCGTTTCTATTTTGAGGAGCACCGCTACCTCCAGCCGCCCGCGAAGCGCGTCATCAGCCACACGGTCTTCGTCTATTTCCGCTGGCTCTCCTGGCTGGACTCCAAGGCCTCGCCGCAAAAACGCCTCGAGCAGGCCGTCGCCCTCCACGAGCGCTTCACCGCCGATCCCAAGTCGATCAAGGCCGAGACCCTGGCCGTCCGCGCGGTCCCCGCGTGGCTCTGGGACGAGGTCAGCTTTCCCCCTGCACCCACCGGCGAGCCGGCGGACCCGGCCGCCGTCGGACCGGCGAAAGCCGGGTATCTCCGCCAGCTGCAGCGCGACCCCGCCCTCTGGCTCCGGGCCCGCCCCGGCCAGGGCCCGGCCCTCGCGAAATCCCTCTTCGCCTGCGAAACCACGCCCCGCTCCGCCGATGCCATCCGGTTCACCGGCGTCCAGGATCTCTTCAAGACGGAGCAGTTCAAGACCGGCGAATTCGAAATCCAGGACCTCGCCTCCCAGCTCGTCGGCCTCGCCGCCGCGCCCAAGCCCGGCGAGACGTGGTGGGACGCCTGCGCCGGCGAGGGCGGCAAGACCCTGCACCTGGCCGATCTCATGCAGAACAAGGGCGTGGTCTGGGCCACTGACCGGAACGCCCGCCGCATCGACACCCTAAAGCGCCGCGCGGCCCGCGCGAAACTTTTCAACTACCGCACCGATTTCTGGGACGGCGGCTCCCGGCTTCCGACCAAGACCAAGTTCGACGGCATCCTGCTCGACGCCCCGTGCAGCGGCGTCGGCACCTGGCAGCGCAACCCGCACGCCCGCTGGACCACCACGCCCGACGACGTCCGCGAACTCTCCGGCATGCAGCGCGTCCTGCTCACCAACGTGTGCGGCTCGCTCAAGCCCGGCGGCCGCCTCATTTACGCGGTCTGCACGCTCACCCGGAGTGAGACCACCGCGGTGGTCGACGCCTTCACCGCGGCTCATCCCGAGTTCGAGCCGGCACCAGTCTTCGGAACTGCAGCCGGGGCCGCCGGCCCCGCCCCGGGCTCGACGAGCCCGGCCACAGTTCTCCTCTGGCCGCAGGACCTGAACGCGAACGGCATGTTCATCGCCGCGTGGATAAGGAAAACCTGACTTTTACCGGGGACCACCGAGGCAGCAGAGACTCCCTTCCCCCGGCCCTCCGTTTCCTCCGTTGCCTCCCCTGGAAAAAATCTCCCCGGAGATCGTCCGCGCCGATTTCAACGACCTTCTGGCCGTCGTGCACTACACCCGGGCCGCGCACGAGCTGGGCCTCTGGGCGTCCGAGCGCCTGCTGGTCGAGCGCCACCTGCCCGACCGCGCCGCCCGTATTCTTGAGGCCGGCTGCGGGGCCGGCCGCGTGACGCTCGGGCTCTGGGCGCTCGGCTACCGGCGTCTCACCGCCTTCGACTTCGCCGATGAACTGCTCGACCAGGCCCGCAGCCTCGCCGCCGAGCGCGGCGCCGACACCGGTCCCGAGGCCATTACCTTCCTCCACGCCGACGCCACCCGCCTCGGGGAGTGTCAACTAATAGTTGACACTACACAGGGAGCGGCGGCGGGTGGGGCGACAATCGTTGGGCAGGAGGTGCGCGGCGAGGCGGCGCGCGGAACGAGCGGGTTGTTCGACGGGGCGCTGTTCATGTTCAACGGGCTGATGCAGATTCCCGGGCGCGAGAACCGCCGCTGCGCGCTCCGCGGGCTGCACCGCGCCTGCCGGCCGGGGGCGCCGCTGCTTTTCACCACCCATGACCGCGACCATTCCCCGGCCGAGCGCGCGATGTGGCGGCTCGAGGCGTTGCGCTGGACCCGGGGCGGGCAGGACCCGCGGCTGGTCGAATATGGCGACCGCTACTTCGAGGACGAGGCCGGCCGGACCTTCATGCACCTGCCCGACCGCGCCGAGATCCTCGCCGACCTCGCCGCCACCGGCTGGCAGCATGAATTCGACGCCATGCGCCGCGAAGTCTGTGAGGAATCCCCCGCGGTGCTCGATTTCTCGGACGAGTGCCGTTTCTGGGTCGCGCGTGCCGGCTAAAGTTTCAGCAGTGCATCCGTTGAAGGTACCGCGGTAGGCCGCCTGCTTGCAGGCGCCTGGTGCCGGAGCGCGGGCAAGCTCGCAGCCTGCCACAACAATCCTTGAAAACGGCAACATGATCCACCACCGAAGTTTCGCACAAATCATCAAGCCGGTCCGGAGGCCGGTGCGCTAGGCTGTCGTCGTGAAACCATGGAATACCTCGCCCACATCCAACGTGCGATCGACACGATCGAGGAGAATCTGCGCCAGCCCATTTCCATCGGGCAACTTGCCCGCAAGGCGGGGTTTTCCTTCTGGCACTTCCAGCGCGTCTTCGCGGCGGTCGTGGGCGAGCCGGCCGGTTTCTATATCCGTCGGCGCCGGCTCACGGCCGCAGCCGAGGAGTTGCGTACCACCCGGCGCCGCATCCTCGATGTCGCGCTCGACTATCAGTTCGAGTCGCATGAAGCCTTCACCCGCGCGTTCAAGGCCCTGTTCCATCTCAATCCCGGCGAGGTGCGCGGCCGCCGGCATTTCATCGAGGGGCTCGCCCGTCCGCAACTCACCCGGGATAAACTGCACCACCTCGCCCGCCAGACAGCCATGAAACCCGCCATCACCCGGCTCGGACCGTTTACACTCATCGGGTTCGAGGCGCGCTTCATCAGCGCAATGTCGCCCGACGCGAACAATTTTCAGGTCATCCCACCGCTCTGGCACGCGCTGACGGCCCATCGGGCTGAGCTCGACCCGCCGCTCGACCCGTTTTCCTACGGCGCCTGCCGTTGCCTGCCGGAAAAACAGCGCGGCCGGGACGACGAACTGGTCTATCTCGCCGGCGTGAGCGCGAAGCCAAGGGCCCGGGTGCCCGCCGGCATGGCAAGGTGGAAGGTCCCCGCAATGACTTATGCCCACTTCACCCACCGCGGCCCTATCTCCCGGCTGAGTGAAACCATCAACTACATCTACGGCGCCTGGATGCCGCGCTCGGACTACCAGCGGGACGAACAAGGCCCGGAACTCGAGCGTTACGACGACCGGTTCCGCGACGGTGGTCCGGAGTGCGAGCTGGATTACCTGGTGCCGGTCATTCGTCGGGAGTAGCTTACGCTCGGCTGTAGGAGCGGCTTTATGCCGCGATCATAGGACCTGCCGGATCAGTCATCGCGGCGTAAAGCCGCTCCTGCCGTTTCAAACACCGCGACTGCCGCCCGCGCCGCAGGCTTGCTCCGACGGAGCGGGCGCGTAGCGTGATCCTTCACATGTCCAGCGCCCTCACTGACCGCCAATGGCTTTGGATCGCCGCGGAGTTTTACCTCGTCGTATTCCTCGTCGGCACCTTCGCCCAGGTGCGCGGCCGTCCGCATTCGTCGGTCTTCAACTACCTGCTGATGGTGGTGGGCTATGTCTGCCAGCTCATGGGTCTTTACCTGCGCGGCCGGTTGGTCGGCGGCTGCCCGCTGGGCAATTACTTCGAGATCCTGCAGTTCACCGCGTGGTCGGCCACCACGCTCTACCTCGTGATCGGGGTGACGTTTCGCTCGAGTATGCTCGGCTATTTCACGGCCTGCCTGACCGCGGCGCTGTCGCTCGTCTCGCTCTCGGTCCCGGCCTGGGATGCCACGCGCCGGACGGACATTTTCGGCGGCAACCCCTGGATCGAGTTCCATGCGGCCCTCGCACTGTTCAGCTACGGGGTCTTCGCCCTCCTCGCGCTCACGTCGCTGATGTTCCTCCTGCGGAACTACTCGCTCAAATCCAAGCGGGTCGGCGGCTGGTTTTCGTTCCTGCCCTCGATCCTCGACCTGGACCACATCGGGGTGCGCCTGCTCGCGGCCGGCGTGACCATCCTGACGGTTTCGCTGGCGGTCGGGGCCGCGTGGTGGCTGCGCAAGACCGAGTCGGTCGACGTCCTGAAGATCCTGGCCACGATCGCGGTCTGGGCCGCCGCCGGCACCGTGCTCGGCCTGCGGCTCGGCCGGAAACTGCTGGCGGGCCGCTTTGCCTGGACCTGCCTCGTGCTTTTCGCCGCCGCCCTGCTTTCGCTCTGGGCGGTCAACGCCAGCCGCCATCCCTCCAGCCCCGCCGCCACCGCCGTGGTGAAGTCATGAACGAGCCAGGCCTGTTTGTCTTCGGGGCGAACCATCACACCGCGCCGATCGCGGTGCGCGAGAAACTCTCGCTCGACGCGGAATCGGCCGCGGCGCTGCACGCCGAGCTGGCCGCGCTGCCGGGACTGCGGGAATTCGCCCTCGTCAGCACTTGCAACCGGATCGAGTTCTACGTCGTGGCCGAGACCGGCGAGGCCGCCGCGCGCGTGCAGGCCGCGTTCTGCGCCCGCCAGCGGTTCACGATCGAGGACTTCGAGAAATTCCGCCTCAGCCTGCGCGGCCAGCACGCGGTGCAGCATCTCTTCGAGGTCGCCTCGGGCCTGGACTCGCAGATGCTCGGCGAGACGGAGATCTTCGGCCAGGTCAAGGAGGCCTACGCCGCCGCCCAGGCCCGCCGCTCGGCCGGCCCGGTGCTCAACCGTGTTTTCCAGAAGACCTTCCAGGCCGCGAAGCTGGCCCGGACGCACACCGCCATCACCGAGGGCCGGGTCAGCGTGGCCAACGTGGCCGTCGAGCTCGCGGTCAACATCTTCGGCGCACTCGCGGGCACGCGCGTCCTGCTCCTGGGCGCGGGCGACATCGGCGAAAAGACCGCCCGGGCCTTCCAGGGCCGCGGCGCCACCGGGCTCACCGTCGCCAGCCGGCGGATGGAGCGGGCGATGGAGCTCGCCACCGAGCTCGGTGCGGGCGCACTGCCTTTTGAGCAGCGCGAGGCGAAACTCGCGGACTTCGACGTGGTCGTGGGCTCGACGTCGGCGCCCGACCTGGTAGTGTCGCACGGCGCCACCATCGCCGCGATGAAGAGACGCCCCGACCGGCCGCTCTTCTTCATCGACTTGGCGCTGCCGCGCGACATCGACCCGGCCGTGGCCGGGTTGCAAAACGTGTTCCTCTACAATCTCGACGACCTGGCCAAGATCGCGGACCGCAACCGCGCGGCGCGCGAGGCCGAGATCGCCAAGTGCCGGGCCCTGCTGACCGAGCGCGCGGCCGCCTTGTGGCAGCAGGTCCTGCCGCAGATCGGCGCCATGCGGCGGCCGGGCGAAACCAGTCCCGGTGCATCGGGCCTTTCCTCGCCCGACAACGTCTCCTCCGCCTAGCCCGGCGCCCGGCGGGCCCGGCTGCGCTCGAGCGATGTCGCGAGCTCGTCCAGCTTGATCGGCTTGCTGATGTAGTCGTCCATCCCGGCCGCGATGCATTTTTCGCGGTCACCTTCCATGGCATTGGCCGTGACGGCGATGATCCACGGGCGATCGCCGCGCCCGGCCCATTCCTGCTGCAGCAGCCGCGTGGCCTCGAGGCCGTCCATCCCCGGCATCTGCACGTCCATCAGGATCACGTCATAAGGCTGGCGGCGCGCCGCATCGACCGCCTCGTAGCCGTCGGCGGCAACATCGGCGCGGTAACCGAGCTTGCCGAGCATCATCAGGGCGACCCGCTGGTTCACGGCGTTGTCCTCGGCCAGCAGGATCCGCTCGTTCCGGGCAGCCGCACCGTTGACCGGAGCGTGAGGCGGAAAAGGATGGGCCGTCGCCTTGCGGGTCGGGGTCTCCTCCTTGAGCAACGACACCAGCACATCGAAGATCTGGGAGGGCTTGGCCGGCTTGGTGAGAAACGCGGCGAACAGCGCCTGGTCGGAGACGAGTTCCCGCTTGCCGAGCGAGGAGAGCAGCACGAAGGGCAGCTGCGGCGCCGGGCGCAGGCGGCGGATCTCCCGCCCCAGCATGGCGCCGTCCATGTCCGGCATCTGCATGTCGAGGATGGCGATGTCGAACGGCTGGCTTTCCCGCAGCCAGAGCAGGGCCTCCGCCCCGGACGCGGCCGCGCGCGATGTCATGCCCCAGCCGGCGGTGAGCGCGGTGAGGATCCGCCGGTTGGTGGCGTTGTCGTCGACGATCAGCAGGTGCTTGCCGGCCAGGTTGGTCTTGCCGGCGGTGAGGTACGCGCGCGGCTTGCTGGCCACGGTCTCGACCAGGATCGTGAAATGAAAGATCGAGCCGCGACCCACCTCGCTTTCCACCCACATTGTCCCGCCCATGAGCTCGGCCAGGCGCTTGCTGATCGCCAGGCCCAGGCCGGTGCCGCCGAAGCGGCGCGTGGTGGAGGCGTCGACCTGCGAGAACGACTGGAACAGCCGCTGCATGCCCTCCGGGGGAATCCCGATGCCGGTGTCGCGCACCGCGAAACTCAGCTCCATGCGGTCGTTATCCTTCGGCGTCGCACCCACGCCGAGCACGATCTCGCCGGCCTGGGTGAACTTGACGGCGTTGCCGAGCAGGTTGACGAGGATCTGCCGCAGGCGCGTCGTGTCGCCCCGCACCACCGCGGGCACGCTGTCCGCGATTTCATAGAGGAGGTCCAGGCGCTTTTCCGCGACCTTGGGTGCCAGGAGGTCCAGCGCGCCCTCGACGCATTCCCGCAGGCCGAAATCGCTGTTCTCAAACTCCAGGCGGCCCGACTCGATCTTGGAGAAGTCGAGGATGTCGTTGATGATCGTCAGCAGCGAATCGCCGCTCTGGCGGATCGTTTCGACGTACTCCTGCTGTTCCTTCGTCAGCGGGGTGTCGAGCAGCAGCGAGGTCATGCCGATGACTCCGTTCATCGGGGTGCGGATCTCGTGGCTCATCATGGCCAGGAACTGGCTCTTCGCGAGGCTGGCCCGCTCGGCGATCTCCATCGCCGTGCGCAGCTCGTTCGCCTGGTGCTTGAGCTCGGTGACGTCCACCAGCATGGCCATCTGCTGGACGCGGCCGGTGGCCGAATCGCGGAACAGGCGGACGGTGAGCACGACCCAGACCACCTCGCCATCGGCATGGAGGTAGCGCTTTTCCATCGTGAAATGATCGCTGTCGCCGGCGTGCAGGCGCTTCGTCAGCTCCATCTGCCGCAGGTTGTCCTCGGGATGAGTGACCAGTCCGTAGATTCCCGGTTCGCGGCATTTTTCCATGGGGACCCCGGTGATGCGGGCATGCGCCGAGTTGACCAGGTGGGTTTCCGGCTGCCGGTCCATCTCGAACCAGGACAGGCCGACCGGCACGAGTTCGAAGATGAACCGGAAACGCGCCTCCTGGGCCGCCATCACCTCCTGGGCGTGCTTGAGCTCCGTGATATCGATCAGGGCGTTGAGCTCCGTCAGCGCGCCGCTGCTGTCGCGAAACATCCGCCGTGACAATCGCACCCAGGAAACTTTCCCGTCGGGATGGAGGTAGCGCTTGTCGAGGGTGAAGGCGTCGATTTCGCCCGCCATGACCTTGTTCACGAGCTCCTCCTGCCGGACGCGGTCCTCGGGATGCGAGCGCTGGATAAAGATGCCCGGCTGCTTCGCCTCCTCGGCGCTGACACCGGTGACGCGCACATGCTCGGCGTTGACGAGGCGGGTCTCGTCCTGGCCCGGCACGACCCAGGAAAGGCCCACCGGCACGGACTCGAAGATGAAGCGAAACTGGGCTTCCTTGCGGGCCAGCTCCTCCTGGAAACGCTTGCGCTCGGTCATGTCGAGTTGCATCGACATGAAACCGGTGATCGCCCCTGCTTCGTCGCGCAAGGGCTGGATGTCGAGTTCGACCCAGCACGTCCCGCCGTCCTTCGTGTAGTTGAGGATCTCGCCCTTGAAGGACTGGCCGGCGTCACAGCAGGCATTGATCTTTTCCATCGTCGCCATGTTTGTGTCCGGCCCATGCAGGATCTCGCTCGGGCGGCGCCCGATCGCCTCGGCCGGCGTGTAACCAAACAGCCGGGTGAAGCTGTCGTTGATCCATTCGATCCTCCAGTCGGCGTCGGTCAGCATCACCGAGGTCGCGGCATGACTGGCCACCAGGGCAAGCCGGCGGGCATGCGACTCGGACTGCCGCAGGCTGGCCGTCGTGCGGTCGGCCAGACCCAGCGCGCTGGCCCGGGCCGAGGCCAGCGCCCAGACAAGCAGGCTGCCGACGACCGTGAAAGCCAGTCCCGCCACCAGAATCAGCCAGGGCAAAAGCCTCGCACGGGTGGCGGCAAACTCCGCGCCGCCTTCATGGCCGGCATACCAGCAGCCGGCGACCGACAGGCCCAGCCCGGCAGCCAGCATCAGAACAGCAAGGGCGCGACTGCGGCGTCCGTGGCGTAGGGGGGTAGTGCCCTCGGTCAGCATTCAACCGTTAATCCATCATGAATCCCGCCACGACGCCAACTCCTTTCCCTTAGGTAATACGCCTTGCCAGCCAGTCCGCCACCGTGCCGTTCGCCGTCACGGCCAGCGATTCGCGCAATCTCACGGCCTGCGCCGCCGTCCGCGTCTGCCGCGCCGGGTCGTGCAGGCATGCGCGCAATTCCGCCGCCAGCGCCGCCGGCGTCGCTGCGCCTTGGATATACTCGGGGTACATCGCCTCGTTCAACAGCAGGTTCGCGATGCCGAGGTACGGCACTTTCACCAGCCAGCGGCCCATCAGGTAAGTCAATGGATGCGCGCGGTAGGCGATGGCGCCAGGAATACCCGCAAGGGCGCAATGCATGGACATCGTCCCGCTCGACGTGAGCACAGCAGAGGCAGCGATCGGTGCGCCGGTTTTTTCCAGCCGCACACCCGCAGGGGGATTCGCCGCCCGCAGCACCGCAAGAATATCGTCGCTCGGATAAAGCACCACCGCTTCGCGTTCGCCCAGCGCGCGGAATCCCGCCAGCAGCACGGGAAAGATCCGCGCGACGGCCTGCTTGCGGCTGCCCGGCAGCAACAGCACCGGGCCAGCGGGATCCCACATCACGGGGGCGGTATGCCCGGGCGCGACGAAGGGATGACCCACAAATTCCACCGGCAGCGCGGTGTCGGCGTAGCATTGCACCTCGAAGGGGAAAATCACCGCCAGCGCGTCGAGATCGCGGGCCATGGCAAAGCGCCGGCCGGCCTTCCACGCCCAGATCTGCGGCGAGATGTAATAAAGGGTCTTGATCCCGCCCCCGCCTTTCACCGACAGCCCGCGTTCGCGCAGGGCGGACGCGAGGCGCAGGTTGAGTCCGGGATAGTCCACGTAGCACACAGCCCGCGGCCGGTGCTCGCCGATCCAGCGCAACGTCTCGGCAAACAGGGCGCGGAAGAAGGAATAGTTCTTCAAAACCTCGACGAGGCCGACGACCGAAGAGGCTGTCAGGTCATGCAGCAACTGCGCGCCCGCCGCGGCGAGTTGCGGGCCGCCAAGCGCGGCCACCGCCAGTCCGGGATCGCGTGCGCGGAGGTCGCGCACCATCCGCGCCGCGTGCTCGTCACCCGAGTGCTCGCCCGCGACGATCAGCAGGTCAACGCGGCCCGCGGCGGGCGGTGGCAGGCGGAATGGCAGGGCGGAGGGCATGACGTCTCAGGCAAACTGACGGAGAGCGAAAGGAGTCTGCCTGAATCCGGGTTTCATCGCTGCGCCGCGCGGATCTGCTCGGTGATCGTGATCGCCACCTCCAGCGCGCTCTTGCCGAGCGCCGCGCCGACCTTGGGCTGCTTGGCCTTGGCGACGCTCTCGACAAAATGCGCCAGCTCAAGCGCAAGGGGCTCGCCTTTCTCGATCGGAATTTCCTTCACCGGGATCGCGCTCAGGTCGCCCGCCTTCACCAGGCCGATCTTCATTTTCAAGCCGTAGGCGATGATGTCGCTCTTCTTCACGAGGTGCCCGGCCTGGTTCATGAAATCGAGCGAAAGGTAGGCGTCGGACTGGAAGATGCGGATCTCGCGCGCCTTCTTCGTGCTCATCCGGCTCGCGCTGAGGTTGGCCACGCAGCCGTTCTCGAACTGGATGCGCGCGTTGGCGATGTCCTCGCTTTTCGAAAGCACGGTCACGCCCACGCTGTCGATCTTCACGATGGGCGACTTCACGAGCGCGAGCACGATCCCGATGTCGTGGATCATGAGGTCGAGCACGACGCCGACCTCGGTGCCGCGCGGCTGGTAGGGCGCGAGCCGCTCGGCCGTGATGTAGCGCGGCTCGTCGATCTGCTTCTCCAGGAAGCTCATCACCGGGTTGAAGTGCTCGATGTGCCCCACCTGCACGAGGCAGCGGTTCGCCCGTGCCGCCTCGAGCACCTGCTCCGCCTCCTCCAGCGAGGCGCAGAGCGGCTTTTCGATCAGCACGTGGCAGCCCCTGGCGAGCAGCGGCAGCGCGACGACGGCATGCTTGTCCGTGGGCACCACGATGGAAACGGCATCACAGGCCGCGCCGAGCTCTTCCAGCGTGGCAAACCGGCGGCAGTTGAACTTCGCGCAGATCTCGGCCGCGCGGGCATCGCTCGTCTCGAAGATCCCCGCGAGTTCCGCCCCGGGCAGCGAGGCGTAGATGCGCGCATGGTGCTGGCCGAGGGAGCCCACACCGGCCACGCCGCAGCGGATCTTGGGGGAAGACATGGCCAGCAGTGTTGGATTCACCCAGCGCGAGGCAACAAAGTAGCGCGGACAGAGACTCGCAATTTATCTTACCCAGTAATTTGTCACCTATTGGGTGACATTTGCCCGGAGCGGAGGCCCGATGGGAAGAACGGAATTTTGTCCCCCAATAGGTTGCAAACGGGCCAGGACAATGGCGGCGGTGGCCAGGGGAGCTCAGCTGAACAAGCCGTCGCGCAGGAAGAGCTGGCGCCCGGTCTTGGCGGCGTGGGTGGCGTTGTGCGTGACCAAGACAAGCGTCGTGTGCGTGCTCGCGCAAAGTCCCAGCAACAACTCGATGACGGCATCACCCGTGTGCTCGTCGAGGTTTCCGGTCGGCTCGTCGGCGAGGATGAGTTTCGGAGCGTTCATCAGCGCCCGGGCCAGCGCCACGCGCTGGCGTTCGCCGCCGGAGAGCTGGGCCGGCAGATGCTTTGCCCGCTCCGCGAGGCCGACACTGGCCAGCAGCTCCTTCGCGCGCGCTCGCTCGGCTTCGCCCGGGGCACGGACGATGCGGGACGCCATCAGGACGTTGGCCAGGGCATCGATCTCGGGGATGAGATAGAACGACTGGAACACCATGCCGAGGAACTGCGCGCGGCGCGCGGCGGCGACCGGGTCATCGCCCCACGCGAGCGTGCCGGCATCGGGTGAATCGAGGCCGGCGAGCAGATTGAGCAGGGTCGATTTGCCCGAACCGGATTCGCCCCGGATACTGACGCTCTCGCCGGCCGCAATATCGAGATCGATGCCGCGCAGTACCGCGATGTGGCGGTCGCCACTGAGATAAGACTTGGTGAGCCCGCGGGCCGTGACAATCGCCTCACTCATTGCGCAGCGCCTCCACGGGTTGGAGCCTTGCCGCCCGCCACGCCGGCAGCAGACCGGCGAGCGTCGAGATCACGATGGAGCAAACGATGGTCGCGCTGATGTAGGCGGGATCCGGATAGGACGGCAGGTGGCTGAACTGGTAAAACCGTAGCATCGCCGCTTCGCTGCCGGTGAGACGCGTGAACAGGTGCACGATGTCATCGCGGATCGCCAGCACGCCAAAGCCCAGGCCGAGTCCGACGAGCGTGCCGGCTGCCCCGATGATGAAGCCCTGACAGCAGAAGCACGCCGCCACCTGCCACGGCTGGCCGCCGAGGGCGCCGAGCAGGCCGATCTCGCGGGTCTTCCGCACGACCGAGATCAGCAGCGAGCTGGTCACGGAAAACGCCGCCACGATGATGATGAACGTGAGCAGGAAAAACAGCATGTTCCGCTCGAACTGCAGCACGAAGAGGAAATCGTGGTTAATGTCCATCCACGACACCGCGTGGAGATGCAGCGCCGGGGGCAGCGCCGCGTTGATGCGCGCGGCCGCCTCGTCGGCGTCGAGGCCCGGCTCCAGCTTGACGTTGATGCCATGCACGGCACCGCCGAGGCCATAGAGGTCCTGCATCGTGCGCAGAGTCACGAGGACCACCGTGCTGTCGAGCGCCTGGTGGCCGAACTCGAAGATGCCGACCACCCGCAGCTCGCGCGGCAGCAGCACACTGTCGTTCTTCAGCTTCTCGATGAGGAGTGGAGAGTACACCTCCACCTTGTCTCCCAGCTGTGCTCCCAGCAGCCCGGCGAGTTGGACGCTGAGGATGACCGAGTCGTCGTCGAGGTCGGAGAGGGCGCCGGCCGGCGTAAGGTAGCGTTGCAGCGGCACGACCCGGCCGATCCGGGCGGGGTCAATACCCTGGATGCCGGGATACTGCGCCTTCGAGTTGTGCAGAACCCCCACCATTCCCTGGGCATACGGCGTGGTGGCGACAATCCCTGGAATGCGGGCGAGCTGGGCCTGCACTTCGTCGGGATTGTTGATGAACCCGTCCGCGCGCACCTGCACATCGCCCTGGGTGTCGACGGTCATGAGGCGGATCTGGTGGCCGAACCCGCCCATCACGCTGGTCGAAATGATCAGCACCGCCACGCCCAGCGCGACGCCGAGGATCGAGATCGCCGTGAAAAACGGAAACTTCCGCCCACTCGGGAAGAGCTGCTTCAGGGCGAGGTAGAGGTACCAGGGCATCGGTCGTTGGGGCGTATGTTGTAAGGGGTAAGTTTTAAGGTCGAGCCCTGCAGGCCCGGCCGCGGCTGAAAGCTTACACCTTAAATCTTAAAACTCAGGCCCCGCCCGGCCGCAGCTGCGGAAATAGAATCACATCGCGGATGCTCTCCGCCCCGCTGAGCAGGATGCAGAGGCGGTCGATGCCCACGCCCATGCCGCCGGCCGGGGGCATGCCGTGCTCGAGCGCGGTGAGAAAGTCCTGGTCGATGCTCTGCTTGTCCTCGCCGGCCTGCGCCTCGAACATCTGGCGCTGCACGTCGGGATCGTTCTGCTCGGAGTAGGCCGGCGCGACCTCCATGCCGCCGATGGTCAGCTCGAAGACATCGAGCGTGGTCGGATCCTCCTGGTTGATCTTCGCCAGCGGGCAGAGCTCCTTCGGCAGGTTCAGCACGAAGGTCGGCTGGATCAGGGTGGGCTCGATCTTCTTGGAGAAAATCTCGTTGGTGACCTCGAAGTCCTCCCACGCCGGGTTGATCGACAGGCCCATCGCCTCGGCGCGCACGATCTTCTCGGCCTTCGAGAGGTTGAACCATCCGGGATCGCCGGTCGCGGTCCGGATGAGGTCCTTGTAGGTCACCTCGCGCCATTCGCCGCCGAAGTCGATTTCCTGGCCGCTGGCCGGGTGCTTGATCTTCGTCGTGCCCAGCACGTCGCGGCAAAGCGTCGTGAGCAGATCCTTGATCAGGGTCATCATCCCGCGGTGATCGCTGTAAGCCTGGTAGACCTCGAGCATGGTGAACTCGGGGTTGTGCTTGCGGGACACACCCTCGTTCCGGAAGTTGCGGCCGATCTCGAACACGCGGTCATAGCCGCCAACGAGCAGGCGCTTGAGGTAGAGCTCGAGCGAGATGCGGAGGAAAAAATCCACGCCCAGCGCGTTGTGGTGCGTGCTGAATGGCCGCGCCGCCGCGCCGCCGGCCACGTTCTGCAACACGGGCGTCTCGACCTCGATGAACTGCCGGTCCTCGAGAAACCGGCGGATGTGCGAGACGATCCGCGGCCGCAGCATCAGGCGCTTCCGGGACTCCTCGTTGACGATGAGATCGAGGTAACGCTGACGGTAGACCTGCTCCGGATCGGCCAGCCCGTGCCACTTCTCCGGCAGCGGACGCAGCGCCTTCGCGACAAGCGTGTAGCTGTCGACCCGCACCGTGACCTCGCCGGTCTTGGTCTTGAAGAGGGTGCCCTTGACCCCGAGGATGTCACCGAGGTCGAGCTTCTTGAAGGCCGCGTAGGCCTCCTCGCCAACGACGTCCTTCTTCACGTAGAGCTGGATCTGACCCTGCTGGTCAAGAATCTTGACGAATTGACTCTTGCCCATGTCGCGGATGACCACGAGCCGGCCCGCCACGGCGACGCTGACGGTGTTCTCCTGGCCCTCGACATACGCCTTCAACGCGTCCCCCGAGAAATGGGTCGTCGCGAAGTTCGCGCGAAAGGGGTCGGATCCCGCGGCCCGCAGGTCCGCCAGCTTCTGGCGCCGCACTGCATGCTGGTCGTGGGAGATGTCAGGAAGAGGGTCGCTCATGGAACCGCGCACCGTGGCGCGCCCCCGGAAGGGGGGCAAACGGAAAGTAGTCCTCCGGAGGGCTCAATCCCCCGCCAGTTCCTCCACCTGCCGGTCGGGGATGAAATACATGACCGGCGGCAGCGCGATCAGCGCAAGAGCCAGCCAGGTCGAGAGGTAGGCTGTCGGCACGACGGCCAGGTAAATGCCCACCGCGATGCGGTTCTTATGCAGCGCGCGGACGTGCAGGGCGCTCAGCTTCGGGTCGTCGTAAGTCTGGCACGAAACGCAATGGCGCAGGAGGTAGTAGGCCAGGGCACAAAACATGGTCAGTGCCCCGTAAACAGCCACGGCCATCGGCGTCGCATGATTTTCGCCCAAGTAGGAACTGCCAAAAGGAATCAGCGAAAGCCAGAAAAGCAGGTTCAGGTTGGCCCACAGCACGGGCGCGTTCACGTTTCGGACGAGATGGATCATATGATGATGGTTCACCCACACGATGGCGACGAACAGGAAGCTCAGGACATAGCTCATGAACGTCGGCCACACCTCCAACAGCCCCCGCAACGAATGCTGCTGCGGCACCTTCAATTCCAGCACCATGATCGTGATGATGATCGCAATGACGCCGTCGCTGAACGCCTCGAGCCGGGTCGTTTTCATGCCACGTTTTCTGCCGCACCGGCAGAGCGCGTCCAAGCGCAAATAATCCACTGGCGGGACCCGCGGCCTTGAGTAAGGTCCGCCCCATGTCCCATCCGGCCAACACCGCCCCACCCGCTTTTGCCGGGACGGCGACCCTCGATTGGGGACGCACGGGCTATGAAGCCGCGTGGCGCCGGCAGGGAGAGCTGGTCGCGCAGCGTATCGCGGGCGAGATCGGCGACATGCTGGTCTTCACGGAGCACGACCCGGTCTTCACGCTGGGTCTGCGCCGGGGCGCCGAGGCGAACCTCGTCTGGGACCAGGCCCGCCTCGGGCACGAGGGCATCGACGTCGTGCAGTCCAACCGCGGCGGCGACATCACCTATCACGGGCCCGGCCAGATCGTCGGCTACCCCATCGTCTCGCTCGCGTCGCGCCAGGACCTGCATGCCTACCTGCGTTTCCTGGAGCAGGTCCTGATCAATAGCCTCGGTGCGCTCGGCCTCGCGGCGGCGCGACGCGAAGGCAAGACCGGCATCTGGCTCGGCCCGCGCAAAATCGCCGCGCTCGGCGTCGCCGTGCGGCGCTGGGTCACCTACCATGGCTTCGCACTCAACGTGAGCCCTGACCTCGCCCACTTCGAGGGCATCGTACCCTGCGGGATCGGCGCCGCCGAGGGCACCGTCACCTCGATGCAGGCGGAGCTCGGACGCGCAATGGACTCCGCCGAAGTGAAAGCCGTGCTGGCGGCGGAGTTTTGGAAACTGCTGCCCGAATTTTTGACCGCGGATTGCACGGATAAACGCGGATGAATGCCCCCATGAGCCCGCGTCATTTGCAAAAATTATCCGTGTTCGTCCGTGTAATCCGTGGTTAACTCTGCTTTTCACGTACCGATGGACACCAAGCGCAAACCTTCCTGGCTCCGTGCCAAGCTGCCTTCCGGTCCGGGTTATGCCGCCGTGCGCAAGCTGGTCGACGACCACAAGCTCAACACCGTCTGCCAGAGCGCGCAGTGTCCCAACCTCGGCGAATGCTGGTCCCGCGGCACCGCCACCGTGATGATCCTGGGCAACATCTGCACGCGCTCCTGCAATTTCTGCGCGGTGCAGACCGGCCGGCCGACCGAGCTCGACCTCGGCGAGCCCGCGCGCGTGGCCGAGGCCGTCGCCAAGATGGGCCTCAAGCACTGCGTCATCACCAGCGTCGCGCGCGACGAGCTGAAGGACGGCGGCGCCGGCGTCTGGGCCGCGACGATCCGCGCCGTGCGCCATCGCAATCCGCAGACGGCGATCGAGGTGCTCGTGCCGGACTTCAAGGGCCAGCTGGAGCTCGTGGACATCGTCCTCGATGCCAAACCCGACATCTACAACCACAACCTCGAGACGGTCGAACGCCTGCAAAAACCCGTGCGCGTGCAGGCCCGCTACGACCGCTCGCGCAGCGTGCTGCAACACGCCAAGAGCCGCGGCTTCGTCACCAAGACCGGGATCATGCTCGGCCTCGGCGAGGAACGCAGCGAGGTCGAGCAGACGATCCGGGACATCGCGTCGGACCGGACGGACATCCTTACGATCGGCCAGTACCTGCAGCCCACGCCGCAGCACCTGCCGATCGCGCGCTGGGTGCCACCAGAGGAGTTCGTCCACTGGAAGGAATTCGGCCTTGGGGCCGGTCTCGGAGTAGTCGAGAGCGGCGCGCTCGTGCGCTCGAGCTACCATGCCGACGAGCAGTCGCAGAAATACACCGGCGACGAGCACCTGAACACGGCCAACGCCCTGGCTGGCATCTGATTCGCCCGAGGTTCAGTTCCAGCCGTCCGCTCCGGCGGACCCAAACTTTTTCGTGTCTTTCGCGGGTCTCATGGGGTAGCTATTTCCCATGAACAACCGCCGTGAAATCGTCACCAACTGGTTGCCGCGCTACACGGGCGTCCCGCTCGACAAGTTCGGCGGGTATATCCTGCTGACCAATTTTCACCAGTACGTGAAGCTCTTCGCCCAGTGGCATCGCGTGCCGGTGCTGGGCAAGGACAAGCCGATGCCGAGCGCCACCGCGGGCGACATCACCATCATCAATTTCGGCATGGGCAGCGCGACGGCCGCAACCGTCATGGACCTGCTCAGCGCCATCAAGCCGAAGGCCGTGCTCTTCCTCGGCAAATGCGGCGGCATCAAGCATCGCGCGGAAATCGGCGATCTCATCCTGCCCATCGCCGCCATCCGCGGCGAGGGCACGAGCAACGACTATTTCCCGTCGGAGGTTCCCGCCCTGCCCTCGTTCGCGCTGCAGAAGGCCATCTCCACCACCATCCGCGACCACGCCCGCGATTATTGGACCGGCACCGTTTACACCACCAACCGCCGCGTCTGGGAGCATGACGAGGTCTTCAAGAAATACCTGAAGAAGATCCGCGTCATGGCGGTCGACATGGAGACCGCCACGATCTTCATGACCGGTTTCTTCAACGAGATCCCGACGGGCGCCCTGCTCCTGGTCTCGGACCAGCCGATGGTGCCCGAGGGCGTCAAGACGGCGGAAAGCGACCGGAAGGTGGATGAAAATTTCGTGGCCGACCACCTGCGCATCGGCATCGATGCCCTGAAGCAATTGATTAACAAGGGCCTCACCGTAAAACATCTGCGTTTCTAGCCCGCGGGGGGAACCGCGCGGCGCCGGCCGGCGTCTTTCCTGCAACGTCGCTCCCCATGAAACTGAACCTGGTCCGCCCCCTCCTGCTTCTCCTGGCATCCGCACCCGCGTTCGCCAGCATCAGTTCGGCCGTCATCACCCTGCCCTCCGACAGTCCCAAGGCGGCCCCGGCCGTGAGTCTGGTCCAGACCGCCGATTATCTTTGCGCCACCGTGACCATCCGGAGCCCGCTCAAGGAGATCGACCGCCAGACGCTCGCGGTCCAGCAGACGCTAGCCACCCTGCGCGCGGCGGCGGAAAGGTCGTCGCGCTTCCAGTTTCATGACGGACCCCTGCACCTCGCAGGCAACTCTAGCTCGCTCGTCAGCCGGTCCAGCTACAACAACGCCGTGCTGCAAACGAGCGTGCGGGTGCTCTGCCCGCTGGTCAACGGCACCAGCACCGACGTCTTCAACGACACCCGGCTCCTGCGGCAGTTCATCGCGGGCCTGGAAGTGGCACCCGGGGCCGAGCTTCAGGTCGTCTCCATCAACCTCGCGGTCGACAGCGCCGAGCAATACCGCGACCGCCTGCTCGACCTGATTGGGGAGCAGGCCCACTCGACCCAGCGCAGCTTCGGCGCGCGCAGCGTCGCCATCGAGGGCCTGAACAATCCCGTCACCGTGCGCCAGCTCGACGACATCAACGTCGAGATTTTCATCGACTACCAGCTCAACGCGACGGTGGAACGGCCGTAGGTTCGAAGGTGGGCCGCGACCTCCCGCAGTCGCGCACGCTATGGCGGGCTGCTATGGCTTCGCGTGGGCACCGTAGCCTTGGCAAAGGTGGCCACGCGCGGTACAGCTTGCGATCGATTCAATCCGCCGCCCGGAGGTCGGCGGCCACCTTCCGGCAAATGAAATCCAACAGAATGGACTTCAATTGATGCGTACGGTTTAGGGTATCACGTCGAACCAGAAAGGCGCAAATTCCTCGCGGCCGCCGAGATTCACCTGCGCCCAGATCACGTACCGACCGGCGCGCGGGATCATGATCTTGAAGGACAGCGTCGGCCGCAGCGCGTCGGGCTTCCTCGACAAATCCGTCTCCATCGGATGCAGATGCGCGAAGCCGCTCCGGCCGTCATCGAAGGCCACGAGGTGCGCATAAGCCCCCATCACGGGTTCCATCGGCACCGCGGCGCCATCCGCCCGGTTGACGCTGAATTTGAGGTCGATGGCCTGGCGTGCGCGCAAGACCGGCGCCGCCGGCTGCAACTGGAACTGGTAACCTTCGTGTTCATAGGTCCATGAAACCTGCCGGGCCGCCTGCAAGGACCCGGCCGATGGGCCTTCACCCTGCACGACGAGCTCCGTGTTGGCATAAAGCCCGAGGCCCGTCGCCACCGGCGTGAAATCGGCAAAGATCCGGTAGGTGCCGCCAAGGCGCGGCGTGAAATGAAACGTCCATTCGCCCGGGGTCGCCGTGGGATCGGGGTGCACATGCTGGTAGTCAGTCAGGCTCGGATCGATGATCAGCAGGTGCATCTTTTTCGTGTGCGCGATGACCAGGTCCTCGGGTGCGATCGCCTTGCCGCTCGAGGTCCGGAGCGTGAAGGTCGCCCGCACCTCTCCGCCCGCCTGTGCGGCGGCGGTTGTCGTCAGCGCCATGGTCACGGGCGACCGCACATCCACCACGGGAATGAACTGGGGATTGAGCGGATCGCACATCTCGATCGAGTTGCCGCCCTGGACGCGGAAATCCATGTGGCTGAGATTCGTTCCCGTCGGCAGATTGCGGAAAATCACGAAGATGGCCACCGCGGCCATGGTGATGAGCGCCGCCTGCCGATACTGCCGCCCCGAAAGGTGGGACCCGACCTCCGGGCGGGTCATTGCAGTCACATCCAAAGCGGACGAACCCGATGAGCCGCCCGGAGGTCGGCTCCCACCTTTGTCCGGAGAACTCATTCCCGGTGCATTTTTGCAACGAAGTCGCGCGGATCCCAACCACTGGCGTCGGCCCGGTGAATGATCTTGCCCCTCTCGTCGATCAGCAGGGTCGCCAGCGTGTGCTTGACCAGCGGGCCGTTGAATTCCGCGATGATGCCGAACTGCATGAGGAGATCCTTGATCGCGCCCTCCGGCCCGGTGAGGAACGAAAAGTTGCTGGTGTCGATCCCCCGGGCATCGGCGTAGTCCTTGAGCACGCCGGGCGTGTCGTTGGCGGAATCGAAGGAGACGGAAACAAACTCGATGTTCCTGATGCCCGCCTCGCGCGCCAGGTTCTGGGCGGCGATCATGCTCGTCGTGGCCGCCGGGCACATCGTGGCGACGGGACAGCGGGTGTAGATGAAGTTGAGCATGATCTGCTTGCCCCGGAAACGCTGGCTCTGCACCACCTGCCCCGTCTGGTCGTAGAGCGCGAAATCCGGCAACGTCTCGCCCACCTCGCGGTAGGCGCTACGCCCCCGGATCAGCGTGTCCTGGCGCAAGGCCTGGGCGCTGGCCGCCACCGTGGCCGCGGCGGTCCGGTCGTCGGGCCAGATTTTTTCGAGGTGGAAATCCCCCTTCGCGTCCTGCACGAGCTCGGCGCGGATATGCTCGCCCGGCTTGATCACGGCGGTGTCACCCGGGGAGACCGCGAATTCCATGGTCATGGCCGGCATCAGCCCCTCGACCGCTTCGTGCTGCACCGCCAGCACGCGGCGCGCGGCATCCACCGAGACGACCTCGCCGGTCAGCGCGTAACGTTTCTCCTGCGGGTCGGCGGACGCCACGGGTTTTTCCGCGCGGCTGCACCCGGCGCAGGCCAGCAGGCAGCCAACGGCCAGAAAGACCATGCGGGCATTAGATTTCACACCACTACGGATTCGCCGGAGGAAAAAATTGTCAAAGGGTTTGCGGATGAGAGAATCAGGCCTTCTGCTGGACAGTCTCTCTGCTCATGGACCCGTCCCTCCGCACCGCCACCTACAAGCCCGCACTGGCTTGGTTCGCCGCACTCGGCACCCTGTGGGTGTTCGTGCTGGTGACACTCGGGGCTTTTACCACCAGCATCGGGGCGGGTATGGCGTTCGCCGACTGGCCGCTCTCCAACGGATCGCTCAATCCCAAGGGGTGGCTGACTGAACCGGACAAGTTTGCCGAGCATTCCCACCGGTTGAGCGCAAGTGTCATGAGCACCGTGACCATCATCCTCGCCGTCTGGCTCTGGCGCACCGAGGCGCGGTCGTGGCTGCGCCGCCTCGCGTGGTTTGCGGTCGGCTTGGTGCTCGCCCAAGCCATCGTCGGGGGCCTGAGGGTGCTCTTGGATCACCTGCAGGTCGAAACGGTCGACACCAGTGTCGGCCGGCTGTTCGCCATGCTTCATGCCTGCCTTGCGCAGCTCTTCGTGTGCACGCTCATCGCGATCACCACCGCCTGCTCGCGGCCATGGATCGAGAGCCGGCCACAGGGCGACACCGGACCTTTGCGTCACGCCGGCGTGGCCTGTTGCGCGTTGCTCTTCGGGCAGCTCGGTATCGCCGCGGTCATGCGCCACAGCTTTGCCGGGCTGGCCATCCCCTACTTTCCCTATGCCACGGCGGCCGGCGGGTTCCTCCCGGTGGCCTGGAATTTCCGGGTCGGCATTCATTTTGCGCACCGCGTAATGGCCGCCGTGCTGGTGGTCGCGCTCGTCTGGTTCGCGCTGCGGCTCTGGACCAGCCGCGCGGCTTCACTCGCGATGCGCTGCGGGGCCTCCGTCCTAGTCAGCCTGCTCGGGCTGCAAATCCTCCTCGGCGCCCAGATCATCTGGACGAGCCGCAACCAGTTCATGACCACCGGGCACGTCCTCGTTGGCGCGCTCACCCTCGCGACCACGTTCTGCCTCACCTGGCTCGCGCATCGCGACGCCATCGAAGCGAAGGCCGCCGCATGACATCCAAGGTTATGACCGCGGCCGAACCCGCCAAGTTTGGCGACTACCTTGAACTCACCAAGCCCCGCCTGAGCCTGCTGTCGGTCATCACCGCCCTCGTGGGTTATCTTTCGGCGCGCCCGCCTTTTATTCCGGGCGAGCTGCTCGCGGTCATCATCGGGACGTCGCTGGCCGCGGGGGGTGTGGCCGCGCTCAACCAATGGATGGAACACGAGACCGATGCGCGGATGAAGCGGACGGCCGACCGTCCGATCCCGACCGGCAAGGTCGCCACCGGCTCGGCCTTCGTGCTGGGCATGATCATGTGCATCATCGCGCTCGGCGTCATCTTCGTGAAGGTCAATGGCCTGGCCGCGATTTTCACGCTGCTGACCATCGCGGCCTACCTCGGGTGGTATACGCCGGCCAAGCGCTGGTCATACTGGAGCACGGAAATCGGCGCGCTGGCCGGCGCGTTTCCCCCGCTGATCGGCTGGGCGGCGGGCGAGGGCCGCGTATCAGCGCTCGGCTGGATCCTCTTCGGCATCCTGTTTTTCTGGCAGATCCCTCATTTCATGGCGGTGGCGTGGATCTACCGGCGTGATTATGCGGCGGTAAACTTTCCCATGCTGCCCGTGCGGGACGAGGCCGGCGGTCGCGTCGCTGGCTGGGCGCTGGTCAACACCGTCGCACTCATCGTCGTCAGCGTGCTGCCGGCCGCGCTCGGCCTGGCCGGTCGCTGCTACTTGGGCGTCACGCTGCTACTCGGCGCGTGGTTCCTGTGGCGGGCCGTGATGTTCATCCGGGCGGAGAATCGCGACCTGGCGGCCCGGAAGCTCTTTCTCACCTCCATCGCCTACCTGCCCCTGCAACTGGGCGCGCTCGTGGCGGACCGCCTGATTTTTTCCGCATGACCCTCCAGGACTTTCCCGCCCTCGACGCCAGCCTCAACGGCACCGCCGCCGTCCTGCTCACCGCGGGCTTTGCGTTCATCCAGCAGAAGAAGGTCGCCGCCCATCGCGCGTGCATGCTCGGGGCCTTCGCCGTCTCGACGGTTTTCCTCGGCTGCTACCTCTATTACCACATCACGACGGGCGCACGCACGCCCTTCGGGGGCACGGGTGCGATCCGGACGATCTACTACACGATGCTGATCTCGCACATCCTGCTCGCGATCGTGATCGTGCCCCTGATCCTGCGCACCCTGACGCTCGCGCTCAAGGGCAGCTACGAGCGCCACCGCGCCTGGGCGCGCTGGACCTTCCCTCTCTGGTACTACGTGTCCGTCACCGGCGTCCTGGTTTATTTCTTCCTCTACCAGTGGTGGCCGGCGCCCAAGTGACCCCGCCCCTTGGCAATGGGCAGTGTAAAACCAATAGTTACACGGACGGGATCACTTCACGACCAGTATGCCCTTCATGCCGACCAGGTAGTGGGCGGGAAAGGAGCAAAGGAACTGATATTCGCCGGGAGCGGACGGAGCCTTGAAGGTGACCTCGCCGGATTGCTTCGGGCCGAGCTGGTCGATGTGGGCGATGATCTGGTCCTGCAGCGACGCTGGGATGTAACCCGTGTCCTTGGCGCCGACTGCGGCGGCCACGAAGGCCGCGGGATCCGAGCCGGCCTTCAGGAGGACCCAGTTGTGGCCCATGACTTCCTTGGGCTGGGTGCCGGCGTTGGTCAGCACCACCTTGATCTCCTCGCCGGGCTTGGCCTCGATGCTGGCGACGTCGTATTTCATCGTGTCGCTGGCCTGGATGTTGACCACGCGGGGACCGCCGGCCGGGGCCGCGGCACCAGCGGCCGGGGCGCTCTCGGGCTTTGAACAGCCGGCGAGAAGACCGGCGGCAACGAGGAATGAGGCGACGAAGATGGATTTCATGAGTAACGGGGAAGCTAGGCACGCCGACGCCGACAGGCAAATGGCAAAAAAAATTGCGCGCCGGGCTTATGCGCCCGGCACCGATATTAATAAGCAATTCACGAAGCTTGCATGCCCACGCGGCCCGCAGAATGATGCGGGGTTTTATGGCTTGAAGTGCCTGCGGATTTGAGAACGCTCAGCGCGATTTCGCCGGCCTCCCGGCTCATTTTTTTTCGCACGCCGCACCCATGTATCTCAAGTCGTTTTCCCGCACCCTCGCCCGCATCGGCACCCGTGCCCTCGTGATGGCCAGTCCGCTGCTCCTGGCGGGTTGTGACCTCAATTTCTGGCGGATGGACGGGCACCAATCGACCATCGACGTCGCCGGCCCGGTCGCGAGGTCGCAGCGCGACCTGTTTTACATCACGTGTGACGTGACCTTCGTGATTTTCATCATCGTCGCCAGTGTGCTGGCCTACGCCACGTTTAAGTTCCGGGCCCGCACCGAGGCCGATGCGCACGCGGAGCCGCCGCCCCAGGGTCACGGCAACCCCCTCGTGGAAATCGGCCTGATCGCCGGGTCGGTCTTCGCGCTGGTCATCATTGCCATCCCGACCCTCAAGGCCATCTGGTACACCTACGACGTGCCCGAGGCCGAGAAGGCCAACGCCTACGAGGTCACGGCAACCGCGTCGCAATGGTGGTTCAAATTCGAGTATCCCAAGGAGCAGATCAACGGCGTCGGCCCCCTGACCACCGGCAACGAGCTGGTGATTCCCGCCGGCCGCCCCGTCCGAATCCAGCTGCGCACGGCGGATGTCATCCACTCGTTCTGGGTTCCGAAGCTCGCCGGCAAGGTGGACATGATCCCCAACCGCGGAAACGCGATCTGGATGGAAGCCGACCAGCCCGGCTATTTCTGGGGCCAGTGCGCCGAGTACTGTGGCGATTCGCATGCCGTGATGCGCTTCCGGGTCATTGCGCTCAATGAAAAGGATTTTGCCGCCTGGCTCTCCGCCCAAAAGGAGCCGGCCCGCGTCGTCGCCGCCGTGGCCGCCGGCTCGCCGCAGGCCAAGGCGCAATTCGCCTCGTACAAGATCAACGAGTACGGGTTCACGCCGAAGTGGGACCCGGGCGCATCCGTGACGCCGCTCGAGAACTGGCAGCAGCAGCAGTTCCCGAACAAGGATGAGAATCCCGCGCTGATCGCGCAGGGTCGCAAGCTCTTCCAGGAAAAAACCTGCATTGGCTGCCACACCGTGCGCGGGCATGAGGGCGTCGGAATCACCGGGCCCAACCTCACCCATGTCGGCGCCCGCACCACGATCGCGGCGGGACTCCTCGAGAACACACCCGACCAGCTGGCCCGCTGGCTCCGCCACCCCAACCAGGTGAAGCCGGGCAACAAGATGTACAACGGCGGGTATATCGACCCGAAGACGGGCAAGGCCAACTTCACGCTTACTGAAGAGGACATCACCGCCCTCGTGGCCTATCTCAGCAGCCTCAAATAATCACCTTTCATGGACGCAACGGTTAAGTCTCATTTCATCGGCAAGGAAGAGAAGTCGGCCCCGCGGCCCCGCCTGCTTTACCGCCCGACCGCCAAGACCGGCCTCATGAGCTGGCTGACGACCGTCGACCACAAGCGCATCGGCTTCCTCTACGGCATCTTTGCGCTGTTCTTCTTCCTGGTGGGCGGCGTGGAGGCCCTTTTGATCCGGCTCCAGCTGATGGTGCCGAACAACACGGTGCTCACCGCCGAGCAGTACAACATGATGTTCACGATGCACGGCACGACGATGATCTTCCTCGCCGTCATGCCGCTGAGCGCCGCGTTCTTCAATTACATTATGCCGCTGCAGATCGGCGCGCGTGACGTCGCCTTCCCGCGGCTGAATGCCTTCTCCCTCTGGACCTTCGTGGTTGGCGCCATCATCATCAACCTCGGCTGGTTCATGAAGGACGGCCCGCCGGACGCCGGCTGGACCGGTTATTCGCCGCTGACCTCCCGCCTCTACAACCCGGATCACTCGATCGACATGTGGGTGATGGGGCTCCAGCTCCTCGGTGTCGCGTCCATCGCGGCCTCGCTCAACTTCATCGTCACGATCATCAACCTGCGGGCCCCCGGCATGACGATGATGCGCCTCCCGGTGTTCACGTGGATGACGCTGGTGACCGCGTTCCTGATCGTGCTCTCCTTCCCCGCCATCACGATCGCGCTGGTCGAGGTGATGATGGACCGCCTCTTTGGCGCCAACTTCTTCGAGGTCTCGAACGGCGGCATGCCGATCCTCTGGCAGCATCTGTTCTGGGTGTTCGGCCACCCCGAGGTGTATATCCTCATCCTGCCGGCGATGGGCATCATCTCGGAAATCCTGCCGACCTTCTCGCGCAAGCCGCTCTACGGCTATCCGATCGTGGTCTTCTCGGGTGCGTGCATCGGCTTCCTCGGGTTCACCGTCTGGAGCCACCACATGTTCACCACCGGCATGGGCACGGTCGCCACGGCGGCCTTCTCCCTCGCCACCATGGCCATCGCGGTCCCGACCGGCGTCAAGATCTTCAACTGGATCGGCACGCTCTGGGGCGGCCACATCCAGATGCGCACCCCGATGCTGTTCGCGCTCGGCTTCATCTGGATGTTCATGATCGGCGGCTTTTCCGGCGTCATGCACTCTGCCGCGCCGGCCGACGCCCAGCAGCAGGACAGCTACTTCGTCATCGCCCATTTCCACTACGTGCTGATCGGCGGCTCGATCTTCGCGCTGCTCGCGGGCATCCAATACTGGTTCCCGCTGATGTTCGGCCGCATGGTCAGTGAGTTCTGGGGCAAGCTTTCGTTCTGGGTCATCTTCGTCGGGTTCAATGTCACGTTCTTCCCGATGCACTTCCTCGGGCTGAACGGCATGCCCCGCCGCACGTTCACCTACGACAGCAACCTCGGCTGGAACACCCCGAACTTCATCGCCACGATCGGCGCCCTGATCCTGGGCGTCGGCATCGGCATCTATTTCGGCGTGATGATCTACACCTATTTCAAGGGTGAGAAGGTCGGCCAGGACCCTTGGGATGGCCGCACGCTGGAGTGGTCCATCCACAATCCGCCGCACGAGTACAACTTCAAGGTCGTCCCGACCGTGCATGCCCGCGATGCCTGGTGGTACGAAAAGCACCACAAGGAGGAGATTGCCAAGGAAGCCGCCGAGCATGCCAAGGCCGAGGCCGCCCATGGTGGCATCCACATGCCGTTCGCCTCCATCTGGCCGTTTGTCACAAGTTTCGGCATCCTGATCGGCGCCATTGGCGTCTCGGTCCTCGATCACGATCCCCGTCCCGGCTTCTGGGGCACCAAGATCGCGGTCAGCCTGCTGGGCGGCGTCGTCATGTTCCTCGGTGCCTACCTCTGGGCGCTGGAGGGCAATGAGGGCTACCATCTCCATCTGGAGGAAGAGGACGGCCATGGCTCGGCCCCCGCCGCCAAGCATTAAGCCCAGCGTCTCGTTCAACCTTTCACCTTCCAACCTACACCTACCAGATGAGCAGCCACGCCGGCACCATCGATCACCATCACGATCCGTCCACCTCGACGGGCATTCCGAACAAGAAACTCCTCATGTGGACGTTTCTCGCCTCGGACTGCATGTTCTTCGGCGCGCTCATCGCGACGCACCTCATCTACCGGTTGCATCCGCCCCCGGGCAATCCGGAGCCGAAGGTCATCTTCAACCCCGGCCTCACCTCGTTCTCGACGTTCATCCTGCTGATGTCGTCGCTGATGATGGCGCTGGCGGTGAACGCGATCCAGAAGGGCAATCTCAAGAGCATGCGCCTGTCGCTGCTGACCACGATCTTCTTCGGCTGCATCTTTCTCGGCTGCCAGGTCTTCGAGTTCACGGAGTTCGTGAACGAGAAGCACATGACGATCACGAACAGCATCCTCGGATCGACCTTCTTCACGCTCACCGGCACGCACGGCACGCACGTGGCGATCGGCGTGCTGTGGCTGACCCTGATGTACATCCGGTCCTTCAAGCCCGCCTCGGCGACCTCGGGCTCATGGCTCGGCTGGGCGTTTGTGCACCTGCTGGTCTTCGCGGCCACCGTCGTGCTCTCCATGCATGTGGTGCTGGACCTGGTCTTCTCCGCCCTCTCCACCGGCTTCAATGCCGGCATGCTCGGCGGCTTCATCCGCGGCAATTTCCTGCCTGTGGCGGGCATGATCATCGGCTTCGGCGCCCTGCGCTGGCTGGCCCGCTCCACCGGCCCGGTGCAATTTGACGAGCACAATGCCGTCGATGTCGAATCCATGGGCCTCTACTGGCACTTCGTCGACATCGTGTGGATCGTGATCTTCACCGCCGTCTACCTGCTCGAATACATCTGACCTGAACACCATGAGTTCCTCCGCCCACGCCTCCGACGCCGGACCCGAGCACGTCGACAACAAGTTCGAGATCTTCGTGCAGCTGGCCATGCTGCTCGCCGTCATCACTGGCGTGGAGATAGTCATGGTCTACCTGCCCTTCATGAAATGGCTGATCGTCGGGGGCCTGGTCACACTCTCGATCGTGAAGTTCATGTTCGTCATCTTCTATTTCATGCACCTGCGGTGGGACAAGGCCTTCTGCACGATCATGTTTTTCATCGGTCTCGTGCTGGCGACCGGCACCGTCTGGGCGCTGCTCCAGATCTTTTCCGTGGGTGACAGCCGCCCCCTCACCGCCCCGGAGCCGACCCCGCCGCCCGCGGCCGTTGCTCCGGCGGTGGCCCCGGCTGCGCATTGAGACCGGCCTGATCCCCACCTGCCCACGGCGGCTCTCCTCGTAGGCCGCCGTTTTTCATGGATTAAATCCGGGTGCTGCCGCTTCGATGTTTTCATCCGGGCGTGATTTCACGACTCTCTCTGCAATGATCGACTGGCGCCACTGGCACAACGAGCCCTACCTCATTGGGGGGTTGATCCTTCTCGGATGGCTCTACGCCATTCTCGCGGGCCCACTGCGGCCGCGCTTGGCGCCGGGCACGCCCTACCCGCGCGCGCGCGCCGCCCGGTTCTATGCGTCACTGGTCGTGTTCTACCTCACGGTGGGCTCCCCGCTCGACCAGATCGGCGAACGCTTTTTGCTGAGCGCGCACATGCTGCAGCACCAACTGCTCATCTACGTGGCGGCGAGCCTGTTCCTCTCCGGCCTGGTTCCGTGGATGATCGACCCCGTGCTGGGGCGCCCCGGGCTGCGGCGACTGCTGCGTTTTCTCACCAATCCGGTGATCTGCGGAATCATCTACACCCTGGTGATGTCCGTCTGGCACATGCCCGCGCTTTATGAATGGGCCCTACAGAACAAGCTCGTGCATGTGGCCGAGCATGTCCTGTTCTTCGGCGCCGCACTCTTTTACTGGTGGCCGTTGCTCAGCCCGTCCAAGGCCTTCCCACCTGCCAGTCACGGCACGCGGATGATCTACCTCGTGGCCGTGCTGATCGGCATGACGCCGGTCTTCGCGTACCTCACCTTTTCGAGCGACATGCTTTACCCGACCTACGAATACGCCCCGCGAATCCTGCCTAATTTTGACGCGGCCGCCGACCAGCTCCTCGCCGGGGTCATGACCCAGATCATCGGCGCCTTCGTCGCCATGATCGCGTTCAGCTGGAGCTTCTACTCCTGGTTCCAGGCGGGCCAACGGCGGGACGGATCCAAATAAAAAGGGCGGGCTATGCAGCCCGCCCTTGCGGCTTCCTTAAACATAGAGAGACACGCCCCTTACTTCGCCAGCAGGTCGTCGATCGAGTCGCTCTCGACGTTCACATCCGCGAACAGCCACGAGGACAGGTAGCGCTCGGCGCTCGACGGGATGATCGCGACGATCTGCTTGCCCTTGTTTTCGGGACGCTTGGACAGCTGGATGGCGGCCCAGACGGCGGCGCCGGACGAGATGCCGATCGGAATGCCGTCCAGCTTGGCGACCTGCTTGCTGATGGGAGCGGAGTCGTCCTCCTTCACGGTGATGACCTCGTCGTAGATCTTGGTGTTCAGCACGGAGGGAACAAAACCGGCGCCGATGCCTTGGATCTTGTGCGGGCCAGGCTGGCCGCCGGAGAGCACGGGCGAGCTGGCGGGCTCGAGCGCGATGATCTTCACGGACGGCTTGCGGGCCTTGAGGACTTCACCCACGCCGGTGATCGTTCCGCCCGTACCGACGCCCGAGACGACGATGTCCACCTTGCCGTCCGTATCGTTCCAGATTTCCTCCGCCGTGGTCTTGCGGTGGATGGCAGGATTGGCCGGGTTGGCGAACTGCTGCAAAATGACGCTGTTGGGGATCTGCTTCTGCAGTTCCTCCGCCTTGGCAATGGCGCCCTTCATACCCTTGGGGCCCTCGGTCAGCACCAAGCGGGCACCGAGCACCTTCAGGATGCGGCGGCGCTCCATGGTCATCGTCTCGGGCATCGTGAGGATGAGCTTCAACCCCTTCGCCGCGGCGACGAACGCCAGCGCGATGCCGGTGTTGCCGCTGGTGGGCTCGATGAGGACGGTGTCCTTCGTGATCTTGCCGCTCTTCAAGGCGTCATCGATCATCGAGAATCCGATCCGGTCCTTGACGCTGGAAAGCGGATTGAAGAATTCCAGCTTCAGGAGGATTTCCGCCTGGGCGCCGTGGGCGGCAGCCGTCCGGTTGAGCCGCACGAGCGGCGTGTTGCCGATCGTCTCGGTAATGTCGTTATATATCTTGGCCATGATGCGATTGGTTGACGTTTTGGGTTGGGAACTAAATGGCGTAATCCTGCTCGAAGGAACGGGCCTGGCGGAGACGAAGCAGGACCAGATCGTTAAGTTTCAGGCCTAGGTGTTCAAGCTCGACCCGTGAAATTTCAGCCTCGACCAGCTCCCGGTTCTGCACCTGCTCGAGCGTCAGCCGGGCCTGCGGACCCGCGGCATGCACGTAGCGCAGGATGGCCGGGATGCCGTCGGCCCCGGTCTCGTGCCGCGCGATGGCAATATCATGGGGGCGGACATAAACGAGCCCGTCTTCTACCAGCCGCCCCGGACGGGCGTAAACCCCATTGCCAGCCAGAGCGAGGGATTGCTCCCGGAAAACGTTCACGTTGCCGAGAAACTGGTAGACAAAAGGCGAGGAAGGGCGGTCGTAGACCTGCTGCGGCGTCCCGACCTGCTCGACCTTGGCCTGGTTCATGATCACGACCTCGTCGGCGATCTCCAGCGCCTCCTCCTGGTCATGCGTGACGAAAATCGTGGTGAGATGCACCTCCTCGTGCAGCTTCCGCAGCCAGCGGCGGAGTTCCTTGCGCACCTTCGCATCGAGTGCACCAAATGGCTCGTCGAGCAACAGGACCTTCGGTTCCACGGCCAGCGCGCGCGCGAGGGCGATCCGCTGGCGCTGGCCACCCGACAGCTGACTGGGATAACGCCCGCCGAGACTTTCAAGCTGGACCAGCTTGAGCAACCGGTTCACGCGGTCGGCGATGTCGGACTTGGAAGGACGATCGCGGCGGCGCCTCACCCGCAGGCCGAAGGCGACGTTCTCGAACACCGTCATGTGGCGAAAGAGCGCGTAATGCTGGAAGACAAACCCGACCTTGCGCTTGCCCGCGGGGACATCTGTCACGTCCTCCCCGTGGAACTGGATGCGCCCGCTGCCCGCGTCCGCATACTCCAGTCCCGCAATGATCCGCAGCAGCGTGGTCTTGCCCGAGCCCGACGGACCGAGCAGCGCGACCAGGCGGCCGCTTTGCACATGGAGGTCGACCCCGCTGAGGGCCGTATACGACCCGAAGGTCTTGCGAATGTTTAGGGCGGAAATGCTCAAGGGGCAGTGGGTTCAGGCACTGGGACGGGTCTGCGCGTGGCGCCATTCGATAAAACTCTTTAGCACGAGCGTGACAAGCGCCAGCAACGCCAGCAGGGAAGCGACCGCAAACGCAGCAACGGAGTTGTTTTCATTGTACAGGATCTCGACCTGCAGCGGCATCGTGGTGGTCTCGCCCCGAATCTTTCCCGAGATGACCGAGACGGCGCCAAATTCGCCCATGGCACGCGCGTTGCACAGGATGACCCCATAGAACAGGCCCCACTTGATATTGGGCAGCGTCACGCGCCAAAACGTCTGCCAGCCGCTGGCGCCAAGGGTAAGCGCGGCGTATTCCTCGTCGTTGCCCTGCGTCTGCATCAAGGGGATGAGCTCGCGCGCCACGAAAGGGAAAGTGACAAAGATCGTGGCGAGCACGATGCCCGGCACGGCAAAGACGATCTTGATGTCCTGCTGATTGAACCATTCGCCAAACCACGGATGATCGCCCGAACCCAGGTAGGGACCCAGCCAGCCCTGCAGGCCGA
This sequence comes from uncultured Opitutia bacterium, assembly GCA_903827245.1. Classification (GTDB taxonomy): domain Bacteria; phylum Verrucomicrobiota; class Verrucomicrobiia; order Opitutales; family Opitutaceae; genus CAIUWA01. The sequence continues at coordinate 56,293 of CAIKHO010000001.1, read as the reverse complement.
AGATCAGCATATAGATCAGCCCCGAGATCACTGGCGAGACGGCGAAGGGCAGATCAATGAATGTCACCAGCAGGCTTTTTCCCCGGAAATCGTACTTGGCAATGCACCAAGCGGCCGCGACGCCGAACACCAGGTTGGCCGGCACTGCGATCGCTGCCGTCAGCAAAGTGAGCCAGATCGCGCTGTGGACATCAGGATCTGCGAACGAATGGAAGTAGGCGCCCACGCCCTTGCGCAGCGCCTCGGCAAAAACCGCCGCCAGGGGCAGCAGCAGAAAGCACCCGAGGAACAGCAGTGCGACGGTCATGAAGACCACCCGCACCCAAAGCGGGTTGCGAATGACGCGCGGCGTGCCGGCACCGGTGCGCGCCGGCTTGCCGGCAAGGGAGGTGGCAGGTCCGGCCATGGTCAGAGACGGTAGTAACGTCGGCTCCACTTCTGGAGCAGGTTGATGAGCAGCAGCAGGACAAAGGAGGCGACGAGCATGACGACCGCGATCGCGGTGGCGCCGCGGTAGTCGTACTGCTCGAGCTTGGTGATGATGAGCAGTGGCGTAATTTCACTGTGGAGCGGCTGGTTGCCCGCGATAAAGACCACCGAGCCGTATTCGCCAATGGCCCGGGCGAACGCCAGGGCGAATCCGGTGATCAGCGCCGGCAGGAGTTCGGGAAAAATCACCCGGGTCATCGTCTGCCAGCGGTTCGCCCCGAGCGTGGCCGCGGCCTCCTCCAGTTCCGGCTCCAGTTCCGCCAGCACCGGCTGGAGGGTGCGCACGACGAAGGGCAACCCGATGAAGGTGAGCGCGAGGAAGATGCCGGGCCGATCGTAGGCCAGCTTTGGCCCAAGCCATCCCGCCCAGTCAATCCACGGGACCCAAGCGGCAAGGCGCGCAACTCCGCCGGCCCAGAGGGGATCCAGCCAATGCCCCACCCAGCCGTTCCGGGCATACAGCGCGCACAGTGCAATACCCGCGACCGCCGTCGGCAACGCGAACGGCAGATCGACCAGCGCGTCCACCATGCGCCGGCCCGGGAACGTATAGCGCACCAGGACCCAGGCCACGATCCCGCCAAAAAATGCGTTCACCAGCGCTGCCAGGAGCGAAATCCCAAAGGTTATTTTATAGGAGGCCACAACGCGCGGCGCCGACACCGTCGTCACAAAATCAGCCCAGCTCATGCCCGCCGTCTTGATAAAGGCCGCCGAGAGCGGGATCAGTACAATCAGGCTGAGATAAACCAGCGTGAAGCCGAGCGAGAGGCCAAACCCGGGCAGCACGGAACGTCTGGAGACAACGGAGGCCATCAGAGGTTGTCGGCGTACGCGATGAACCCGCGGTACGTGGCGAGGATGGACAGCAGTGCAATCCGCGCCGCCTCGGCCTGCCGTTCGACCGCCAGCCGGGCTGGGGTTTCAAAAATAATTTCGAAGGGCCGCGGCCGGTGGTCCGGCGCCGGCGCCAGGATGCCGGAAAAGCAGTCGCCAATCACGCCTTCGCGCGCGGCGAAGCCGTCAATCACCGGGGCGCGATTGCGCGGCAGTACGCACTCCGAAGCCTGCAAGGCGGGCACGAGCAGTTCCTCGTTCAATAGACGGCCGTGGGCGTAACCATACAGCCCGTCGCTCGTGTCGTCGGCATGCAGCGCAATGATCCCATCAAAGGACTGGGTTCGCAGCTCCTCCTCGATAATAAGCACTTCCGGGTGGCTGGATCCGCGCCAGAACTCACGGTTGAGATCTGCGCCCCCGCGATTGTGCCGGGTGTCGTCCTCATAACCCGTCGGATTGCAAACCGGGTAAAGGACCAGATCATAGCCGGACGCCAGCTCCGGACGGTCCGTCAGGGCCTGCAACAGCTGGAGCAAGGCAACCGCGCCGGCCGGTTCGTCACCATGCACCAGGGCAAAGAGGCCGATTCTCTTTTGCGGCACACTGACCTGCGGACCGAGAAATGTGAACCGGGGGATGGTATAACGCCTTTCTGCGAGCTGAAACGAACCGGCCACAGTTCCCACGACGTTGGCAAAGCTCTCCGCGAGACCCAGAAACGGCCAATAGAGCCGCCTCAGCTTGTGCGGGTAGACCTGGACTGGCTCGTTCAGCATGACCATGGGGCGGCGATTAGAGGTGCTGGCCGTATGCTTGGAAAGCCCTATAACGCAGGATGAAACGCGTAAGGATGCTCTCCACGGCTTCATGGTGAATTTCTTCCGGCCACGCCGGAGGAACGCGCAGCGTGAATTCGAAGGGCTGGAAGCACAGGTCGTCCGCTATCGTCAGCGGACCCCCGGACATGAGACCGCCAGCTGGTACGCGCTCGAAACGCACCGGAAACGGATCGGTATCTTCGGAAGAAATCAGCTCGATGTCGGGTGAAGGGTTGAGCGTGGCCGGCTCACGCACGCGAATGCTGATGATATCATCCCCGTGCGGCGCCGCTTCTATGCGGATGAACCCATGATAGCCGCACAGCCGCGCGTCCTGCTCGAGCAACTCTATCTCCGGCGCGGACGAACGGGACCAGTGGGCCGTCGCCAGCGCCCGCTCCGGAGCGCCGAGAAAGAACCCTGCCGCATCAACCAGCGGAAAGAAGGATAAGTTGAGGCCGTGCCCATTCCCGGCGTTTTCCGCCAGTCGGGCGATCAAGCGCAGCACGGCATGACTGGCGCACAAATTACGGTGATCAAACCCCGCCAGAAACGAGAGGCGCCAGGAATCATCGGAGGCATGCGGCCCGAAGAAAACAAAACGCGGGAGCCACGCAGGACGACCGCCATGATAAATGGGGCCAAGGGGCGAGCCGAAGACGTGGCGGTTTTTTTGCGAAAGCGCGTAGAGTGCGCTGAGATGATCCTGAAAGGCATGCGGCTCCGAATCGGCCGCGGTTGGCGGGGCCGGCGTCACCGCGGCTGGGTCGGATGTATTTTGATTCATCGTCATGGGATGAAAAGTGGCTGGGCCATGGGGTGACGACGGCGCACGGGTGAAGCCGGCGCCGTCGTCCCGTTCATCACTTCAGGTAGATTTGATCAAATACCCCGCCATCGGCGAAGTGGGTTTTCTGAGCCTTGGCCCAACCGCCAAAGGCCTCGTCGATGGTGATCAGTTCGAGCTGGGGAAAGACCTTGGCATACTTCGCCTGCACGGCGGCGTTGCGCGGACGATAGAAGTTCCTGGCCGCGATTTCCTGGCCTTCGTCGGAATAGAGGTAATCGAGATAGGCCTTCGCCACCTCCTCGGTGCCCTTCTTTTTCACGACCTTGTCCACCACGCTCACCGTCGGTTCGGCCAGGATGCTGAGCGAGGGAACGACGATCGCAAACTTGTCGGCCCCATACTCCTTCAAGGCGAGGAAGGCCTCGTTTTCCCAGGAGATGGCGACGTCGCCGATCTCGCGCTGGACAAACGTGGTCGTCGATCCGCGCGCGCCGCTGTCGAGCACGGGCACGTTCTTGTAGAGCTTGGCGATGAATTCCTTCGCCTTGTCGTCGGACCCGTACTTTTTCAGGGCATAGCCCCACGCCGCGAGATAGTTCCAGCGCGCGCCCCCGGATGTCTTCGGATTGGGCGTGACGATGGTGACACCCGGCTTCACCAGATCATCCCAGTCCTTGATCCCCTTCGGGTTCCCCTTGCGGACGAGGAACACGATGGTGCTGGTGTAGGGCGCGCTGTTGTTCGGCAGGCGCTTCTGCCAGTCCTGCGGGACAAGCTTGCCGACATTGAACAGGGCGTCGACATCCGCCGCGAGGGCCAGCGTCGCCACATCGGCCTGCAAGCCGTCGTTGATGGCACGGGCTTGCGCGCCCGAGCCGCCATGCGACTGCTTGATGGTGACATCATCGCCGGTCTTGGCCTTCCAGTATTTGGCGAAGGCGGCATTGAAATCGACATAGAGCTCGCGCGTCGGATCGTACGAGACGTTGAGCAGGGTGATACTCTTGGCCGAGGCCGCCGCGGCGAGCGCCGCGGCGACCAGGAACGAGAGAAGAACTTTAAATTTCATGTTGGTTGAAGAATGAGGGTTGAAGCTGTGGTCAGAATGCTACCTGGAAGCGGGTCAGGAAGGCCTTCTCATCCTGCCGGAGAATCTGGGTCGTCGACACGGCGGGGGCCGCGGCGTTGAACCCGAACTTGGTCTGATAATAGTCGATCTTGAACGCGACGGCCTTGCTCAGGTACCAGTTCAATCCGACCCCGACGGCCTTGGCCTCATCGGCGTTGGTCGCAGCGGAGGCAAAGACCGGGAATGCGTTGTCGTCGACCTTGAGGTCCGAATAGCGTGCCGTGACCTCGAAGGCGCCCCAGGTGCCCGCGGAGAAGTCGAAGTTGTTGTTGGGCACGACACCGGCATAGGAGGAGTTTTCCCCCGTGAGCACGTAACCGGCGGCCAGTTGCCAGGCCTTGTTGCGCAGCTCGGTCTTCGTTCCCGTGGCACTGGGGCGAACATTCGACGCGGAGAGCACGTACTCGCCAATCACTCCCAACGAACCGTTGCGGTAGTCCAGCTGCGGCGAGAGCCGCCAGTTCTGGCCATCCGTGATCGTCGAGGCGGCGTAGGAGAAGAACGTCTGCTGGCCGTCCGTCTTGTAGCCGCCGGTGCGTCCGGAAGCGGTCTTCTCGCGTCCAAGGCTCGCAGAAGCGCCAAATGACAGGCCCTGCAGCGGCGAGCTGACATCGCTCTTGAAAGGCGATGCGATCAGGCGGACCACGCCGTCCTTCTCGTTGTCGAAGTCCGCGTTGCCGGAATTGGCGCCATCGGCAATGCCGTTGAAAATGCCGACCGTGTAATTCAACGCGCCGCCGAGCACATCTCCCGAGGCCTGGATGCCGAGGTCGCGGTTCGGCACAAGGTTGGTCACGATGGAGCGCTCGTTGAAGAACGTCCAGGCGTCCGACTGCAGGAGCTCAAGGCCAACGGGGGACTTGAACTTGCCGAATTTCAGCTGCAACTGCGGCGTGACGGCGATGCCGATGTTCGCGTCCAGGATCGAGACGGCCGTGGCACCGGCAGCACTGCCACCGCCGAACTCGGGCACGAGCTGGAACGAATAGTTCTTGGCAAACGTGCCCTCGCTGATGATGCGCGCGCGTCGCAGCACGAACGAGTTGTTCACGACGCCGCCGCCATCGTTGAAGAAGAGGCGCGAATCGAGCTGGATGAGGCCGCGGATCTTGACGGAGTTGGCCCCGTCGGCCGAGGCCAGCGTAAAGCCCTTGTCGTTGATGGTGATCTTGGGCGCGGTCGTCGCAGCGGTGGCCGCGGCCTCGTCCTTGATCTCGTTCTTGCGCTCCAGGATGCGCAGCTTGGCGTCAAGCTGCTCAATCTGAGCGCGCAACGCTTGGATTTCGCTTTCGGTTGACTGGGCGCGCAACGCGGGCAGCGCGGCAAGCAATGATGTGGCGGCCAGCGCAGTGCGGATGGCCCGGGTGTAGGTTCTCATGATGGCTTTCAGTTGGGTTTTCACGGGAGCCTCCAGTGGACTGGTCGGTATTCCTCTGACGTTTGCTTGGTTTGGACGAAGCCTCCGGCGCTGACCGGTGGGCGCGGAAATTTATTCGTGACCGGGAACCCGCACGCCGGAAGGAAGCAGGCGGGTCTTTTCCGTGCGCTCGATCTGGGTCACGCGGCCGTCGTGGACGACCAGCTGCACGACCCCGTAGCGCAGTCCCTCGACCTTCTCGCGCACGAGCGCGATCCAATCGGGCGGGACGGAAGAAGGCGTGGATAAAGAGCTGTTTTCCATGGCAACAGGCAGGTGGTTAAATGGTGTAATCGCCGAGCAATTGATGAAGGACGCCGTCGGCCTCGGTCAGCCGACGAGGTGACGGGCTACCCCGCGCCAGCTTGCGCGCCATCCGTGCCGGCAAGCGCGAAGGTGAAGTCGGGGCGGCGTCCGCCTCGGCAGTGAACGGCAGCGGCACGCTGTCCCGGCGCAGTTTTCGCAGGGTAACCTCGACGACGTCCGCCAGCGTGTAGCGGTCGAGAATGTTCGCGATGGCATTGCGCACATCGAGCATCAGCATGCGCAGGCCGCAGTGGGCCTCGTCCGGGCAGGTGCACTTTTCGTAGGCCGTCTGGCTGACGCAGCCGATGGGGGCAAGCGGGCCATCAATCAGACGCACAACCTGGCCGATGGTGATTTCCCGCGTCGGCTTGGCGAGGCGATAGCCACCGAACTTGCCGCGCTGGCTCTGGATGAGGCCGGCCTCCTTCAGGGTCTGCATGATCTGCTCCAAAAATTTCACCGGCAGCTGTTCATAATCGGCGAGCTCAGAAACCTGCACCAGCGGACGCTTTACCTCGGCGGCGATGCCAAGGTTGATCAGGGTGCGAAGGGCGTATTCGCCTCGTTTGGAAAGCTTCATGTTTGGTGACTTCTTTAATCTACATTGATTAAGTAGGATTTAAAGCAAGCGGGAATTCCTGCTTTTTTAGTCGGGATTATAACCCTTTGATCAACTGCAGTCTATAGCTTCAACAGCAGACCGTCGTAGGCTGGCTCGATACCCGCAGGAAGCGCCGCTGCCAGTTCAGAGTGATCGTTGAGATGCGTCAGATGCGTGAGCAGCGTCTTGGGTGCGCCAATCTCCCGGGCCACGGCAATCGCCTCGTCGATGTTCATGTGCGACGGGTGAGCCAGCGGGCGCAGACCGTCGAGCACCACCACGTCGGCACCCTTGGCGAAGTCCACTGCCTCCCGTGGCACCCGTTTGCAGTCGGTGTAATAGACAAATTTTCTCCCGCTGCTGCGCTCCTTGAAAATAAGGCCGAGCGTGTTCACACCTCCGTGCGGCAGGAGGGTGGATTGGATCGTCCCCTGAGGCAGATCCAACAGCACCGGCATCTCGGCGAGCTTGAAGGCCGGATAGCCGCGCACCACCGGCCGTTCCATGATGGCGTACGGGTAAATCGCCAGGACGCGTCCCATCCCTTCGTCAGTTGAATAAACCGTGAGCGCTTCGCCGCCCAACAGGTCGCAAAAGCGGCGCAGGTCATCCATGCCCGCAACATGATCGGCATGCCCGTGCGTGAGGATGAAAATATCCGCCTTTTCGATCCCTTCGCGGAGGCACTGCAACCGGAGTTCCGGGGCGGCATCCACCTGTACATGCAGACCGTCCATGACGACATGGATCGAAGTGCGCGTGCGCCGGTTGTGCGGATCGGGCGACATGCACACGGCGCACTTGCACCCGATCATGGGCACGCCCTGCGAGGTGCCCGTGCCGAGAAAGATGACGTCCATGATCTGACGACGGAAGCAGAGAACCGGTGGAAGCGGAAGCAAAACCACAGTCCAAAGTGAAGCAGCCCTGCCGCCGAGTTCCATGAATCGCGGCCGGCCCTGGAACGGATGCGATCCACCCGGCATACCCTGCCCTTCCAATAAAAAAGGCGCCCCGCAATCGCGGGGCGCCTTTGAATTCTTGTGCGTGATGAATCAGCGCGACGGAAGGACTTAGTAGTCCATTCCGCCCATGCCGCCGCCACCACCGCCGCCCGGAGGATGGGCTTCCTTCTTCTCCGGGATCTCGGTGATCATGCACTCGGTCGTGAGCAGCAGGCCCGCGATCGAGGCTGCGTTTTGCAGCGCAGTGCGGGTGACCTTGGTCGGGTCGACCACGCCGGCCTTCACGAGATCCTCGTACTTGTCGGTCGCGACGTTGTAGCCGAAGTTGCCCTTGCCGGCGAGAACCTCGCCGACGACAACAGCGCCTTCAACACCCGCGTTCGCGCAGAGCATGCGGATCGGGTGCTCGATCGCCCGGCGGACGATCTGTGAACCGATCTTCTCGTCACCCTCGAGCGAGAGGTTGTCGATGACCTTCGCCGTGCGGAGCAGCGCGACACCACCACCTGCGACGATGCCCTCTTCCACCGCAGCGCGGGTGGCATGAAGGGCGTCTTCCACGCGGGCCTTCTTCTCCTTCATCTCAACCTCGGTCGAGGCACCCACGTTGATGACGGCGACGCCACCGGCGAGCTTGGCGAGGCGCTCCTGGAGCTTCTCGCGGTCGTAATCGGAGGTGGTCTCGTCGATCTGGCGGCGGAGCTGCTTGACGCGGCCCTGGATGTCGGACGACTTGCCGGCGCCCTCGACGATGGTCGTGTTCTCCTTGTCGACGACAATGCGCTTGGCCTTGCCGAGGTCGCTGATCGTGATGTTTTCCAGCTTGATGCCGAGATCCTCGGTGAAGCACTTGCCGCCCGTGAGGACCGCGATGTCCTCGAGCATGGCCTTGCGGCGGTCGCCAAAGCCGGGGGCCTTGACGGCGCACACGTTGAGGGTGCCGCGAATCTTGTTCACGACGAGCGCGGCGAGCGCCTCGCCCTCGACTTCCTCGGCGATGACCAGCAGCGGCTTGCCGCTCTTGGCGACCGTCTGGAGCAGCGGGAGCAAGTCCTGGAGGCTCGTGATCTTCTTTTCGTGGATGAGCACGTAGGCGTCCTCGAGCACACATTCCATCGCCTCGGCGTTCGTGGCGAAGTAAGGCGAAAGATAGCCCTTGTCGAACTGCATGCCCTCGACGACGTCAAGCGTGGTCTCGATGGACTTGGCTTCCTCGACGGTGATGGTGCCGTCCTTGCCGACCTTGTCCATGGCATCGGCGATGATGTTACCGATCGTGTCGTCCCAGTTGGCGGAGACGGTCGCGACCTGGCGGATTTCCTCGCGGTCGGAAACCTTCTTGGAAATCTTCGCGAGCTCGGTGACGGCGGCCTCAACGGCCTTGTCGATGCCGCGCTTGAGGAAGATCGGGTTTGAGCCCGCGGTGACATTCTTCAGCCCCTCGCGGTAGATGCCCTCGGCCAGCACGGTGGCGGTCGTGGTGCCATCGCCGGCGGCGTCGGAGGTCTTGGAGGCGACTTCCTTCACCATCTGGGCGCCCATGTTCTCGTAGGGATCGGGCAGTTCGACTTCCTTGGCGACGGTCACGCCGTCCTTGGTCACGGTGGGTGAACCGAATTTCTTGTCGATGACGACATTGCGGCCCTTGGGGCCGAGGGTGACTTTCACGGCGCGGGAGAGAAGCTCGACGCCGCGGAGGATTTTCTGACGAGCGGTCTCGTCAAAGATGAGTTGTTTAGCAGCCATTGTGATTGATGATTAGTTGAGAGTTGTGCGTTGAAAAAAATCGTTCAAGCGATGACGCCGAGAATGTCGTCCTCGCGGACGAGCGTGTATTTCTTCTCGTCCAGCTTGACCTCGGTCCCACCGTATTTGCTGATGAGCACGCGGTCACCGACCTTGACCTCGAAGGGCGAGACCTTGCCGTCTTCATTTTTCTTGCCGGTGCCCAAGGCGATGACCTTGGCCTCCTGCGGCTTTTCCTTGGCGCTGTCCGGGATGATAATGCCTCCGCGGACCTGCTCTTTTTCTTCGATGTGCTCGACAAGAACACGATCACCGATGGGTTTGATTTTGACGTTAGCCATATATGGTTGGGTTGGACTAGAGGTGGATTAGTTTTTTGGGTTTTCGACCAAGCGCGCCCGCCGCGAACAAACGCAGCGGGCGCGCAAGGGGTTGAAAGTTATTTTTTATTTTTGTCTTCGTCAACGACTTCAAAGTCGGCATCGACCACATCGGCCTTTTTCTCGGGCTTCTTGCCGTCCGGGGGCGGAGTCTCGCCTGCCGGCGCGGGTCCGGGCGCCGCAGCCGCTTTCTGGGCCTCGGCATAAAGCTCGGCGCCTGCCTTCGAAAGGCTCTCCATGGCCGCCTTCATGCGGTCAGGATCGTTGCCCTCGAGGTCCTTTTTCGCGGCGGCAAGGGCCGATTCGATCTTGGTCTTCTGGTCCTCCGGCAGCTTTTCACCCATCTCCTTCAGAGTCTTTTCGAGCTGGTAAATCGCACTGTCGAGCTGGTTTTTCGTTTCCACGGCCTCCTTGCGCTTGCGATCCTCCTCGGCGTGGAGCTCGGCCTCCTTGGTCATTTTTTCGACCTCGTCTTTGGAGAGGCCCGATGAACCCTGGATGGTGATTTTCTGATCCTTGCCCGTGCCGAGATCCTTGGCTGACACGTGGAGAATGCCGTTGGCGTCGATGTCGAATGTGACCTCGATCTGCGGTGCACCGCGCGGCGCGGGCGGAATTCCGTCGAGGCGGAAGGTGCCGAGCACCTTGTTGTCGCGCGACATCGGTCGCTCACCCTGCAGCACGACGATCTCAACCGACGGCTGGCTGTCGCTGTAAGTCGAGAAGGTCTGGGTCTTCTTCGAGGGAATCGTGGTATTGCGCGGGATCATCGCCGTGGCGACCTGACCCGCCGTCTCAATGCCGAGAGTCAGGGGAGTCACATCAAGGAGCAGCACATCACGAACCTCGCCCTTGAGCACGCCGCCTTGGATCGCGGCACCGACCGCCACGACCTCATCGGGATTGACGCCCTGATGGGGGGGCTTGCCGCCCAGATTCTTGGCAATATCCACGACCTTGGGCATCCGTGTCATGCCACCGACCAATACCAGTTCGTCGATTTGCGCAGAAGTCAGGTCAGCGTCCTTCAGGCAGTTCTTAAACGGCTGGATGCAGCGCTCGAACAGTGAATCGCAGATCTGCTCCATCTTGGCCCGGGAAAGTTGCACATTAAGGTGTTTCGGGCCTGATGCGTCAGCCGTGATAAAGGGCAGGTTGATGTCGACCGATAGTGTCGAGGAAAGGGCAATCTTGGCCTTCTCCGCCTCTTCCTTGAGGCGTTGCAGCGCCATCGGATCCTTGCGGAGGTCGATGCCGTTGTCCTTCTTGAAAGTTTCAACCAGCCAACCGATGAGCGCGTCGTCCCAATTGTCGCCGCCAAGATGAGTGTCGCCATTCGTGGCCTTCACCTCAAAGACACCGTCACCAATCTCCAGCACGGAGACGTCGAACGTGCCGCCACCCAAGTCGAAGACGGCGATCTTTTCATCCTTTTTCTTGTCGAGGCCATAGGCGAGTGAGGCGGCCGTCGGCTCATTGATGATGCGGAGTACCTCAAGACCGGCGATCTTGCCGGCATCCTTCGTGGCCTGACGCTGGGAATCGTTAAAGTAAGCCGGGACGGTGATGACAGCCTGCGTCACCTTTTCACCGAGATAGGCCTCGGCATCCGCCTTCAGTTTGCCGAGCACGAAGGCCGCAATCTGTTGGGGTGCAAATTGCTCCTTCTTGTCTCCCGACTGCACTTCAATGTAAGCATCGCCGTTTTTGCCTTCAACAACCTTGAAAGGCATATTCTTGGCCTCAGCGCTCACTTCGGAAAATTTACGACCAATCAGGCGTTTGGCGGAGAAAACCGTGTTGCTTGGATTGGTGACCGCCTGGCGCTTGGCTGCCTGGCCAACCAAACGTTCGCCGGACTTGGTAAATGCGACGACAGAAGGCGTCGTCCGTGCACCCTCGGCGTTTGGGATCACAACGGGCTCACCACCCTCCATCACTGCCATGCAAGAGTTGGTGGTACCTAAATCAATTCCTAGAATGCGACTCATGCATCCTCCCAAGCAATGGATGTGCCTCCAAGTCCATATTCAACCTAAGCACTTCCTATAAAATCATTAAAAAAATATTTGGAGGATAATCTCACTATTTAATTTCATCGATTCAAGTCAGGCTGGCGCATTTGCTGACACACCGCGCCGAAAGTTGCGACAGACAATGTCACAGTTGAATTCCGTGACTTACTCCCTACGGTTGCCACATGGAAATCGAGATTACGCTGCCCGAGGAGGTCCCAGTCATGACACTGCCCAATGTGGCGTTTTTCCCCCAAGCCTTGCTGCCGCTTCACATTTTCGAACCGCGTTACCGTCAGATGCTGAAAGATGTACTGGCTTCGGACCGTCTCTTCGCCGTTGCCGGCTTGAATTCGCGTCTGGCAGAAGCCCCGGACCGGTTTGAACCGCCACATCGCGTGGCCAGCATCGGCATCATTCGCGCCTGCCAGAAAAATGAGAACGGGACCTCGAATCTGATCCTACAGGGCATTGCGCGGATCGAGGTAGTCAAGATTCTCGCCGACAAGCCCTATCGACGAATCCGCATTCGGGCCTTGGCCAGTGATCCCGGCGCCGCCACGGACGAAAATCAGCGACTACGGCTCGAACTGGCCCGTCTGCTCGCCTTAAAGCGCAAGTTTGCAGCCGACAGCTCGACCGAAATTACCGAATTCCTCAAGACCGTCGATGATCCTGAGACCTTTGTGGATATTGCCGCCTTTAATCTCTGTGATAGTCCCTCAATCAAGCAGAAGCTGCTGGAGACGCTGGACGTACACAGCCGCCTGCAGCTTTTCACCCGACAGCTGCTGGCTGAGATCGAATCCATCAAGCTTCGTCGCAAACTGGAGGGCGGCCTGAGCGACGACATGATTTCAAACAACTGAGGCTGGGCGCTCCTCCTTCGGCAAAAGTTAAATCCAAGTGAAGTGGCACCCCAAGACTCCGCGCGCCTTTAAGTCTCGCAAGCTCTTGACCCGGGATCAGCGGCGCATACGGAGCGTCGTATCCGTATGAAAATAGGCACAAAAAAGCCGCCCTCGTTTCCGAGGGCGGCTGGATTCCAAAAAGGAAAAGTTTACTGCATGTAGGTGAGCGTACGGGCACCGGCGATGCCCGAGACGATGACCGGACTACCCTGGGTGAAATTGAGCGGATAGCTCTCATTCGCCACGGTATTCAAGGCCTTCACGTAAGCGGAGGAACCGACGAGCGCGGCAATGGCGGCGGTTGAGGTGCCATTCTCAAGGAAGTACTGGTCGGCGGCGGCACCGAGCTGGCGCATGTTGTTCAACACAGCCTTGTCCTGGGAGCTCGAGCGCACCTTCTGGAAGGCGGGAATCGCAATCGCCGCCAGCAGGCCGATGATGACGACGACGATCATGATTTCGACAAGGGTGAAGCCCTTGGTGGATTTGTTTGTGGTCTTCATGTGACTTATTCTTTCGCTGATTATGTATTATATCAAAATTGCCCCGGAATGAGGCAACTACCTCAGGTCACCGCAAATCCATGGCGTTTGAAATCTTTTTCGTAAAAAAGTTATTGTCGTTAAAGCAGCGATGACGCCGGCCTAGCCTGTCCTGAAATTTGCATCTTAAATTATAGCCACCGTTCCGCTTTATAGATTTATTTCCAATTACTTACATATTTATACCGTCAATTAACACTAAAACTAAACGCATTTGACCACTCTTACCCGGACAGACTGTCCGGTTAAGAGTGGTCGTGCGTGATCTTAAATTAAGCCGCACCGTTCGATCCGTATCCTCTGGAGAAGTTAACGTATCGTATTGTTCACATCATCAACAACGCCAAGCGGTGCGCCTTTTGGCGACTACGGCCTAATCTGCATGATTTTGGCTCAGAGGGTCTCTCGTGATCGTCTTCTATTTGCTAAGCGACGTTAGTATCAAATTTAGCAGACCAAAAGTCGACCGGTTATCGGGCAAACTTGTCAATTCAGGCAAAACCCGTGATCTTTGGAATCACGGGTTTTACCTCTGAAAACTGGAGCCGAGCATCGGAATCGAACCGACGACCCACGCTTTACGAAAGCGTTGCTCTACCAACTGAGCTAGCTCGGCATCTCTGAGGAGAGCGGAAGAAACTCGCCACCGCAGAGGGCGCAAGCCTCAAATCGCGACCCGCTTGGTTGTGACACCACTTGCCACCGAACTTTTTGACTACGCGCTGCCGGCGCACCTCATCGCGCAAACGCCCGCCGGGCGGCGTGACCGCTCCCGATTGCTCGTGGTCGATCGTGCAGCCCGCACGGTGGCCCATCATGTGTTTACCGACCTGCCGCACTTTCTGCGAGCGGGTGATATCCTCTTCCGCAACAATGCCTCTGTCCTCCCCGCCCGACTTCACGCCCGGCGCGCGAGCGGTGGCCATGTTGAGTGTTTCCTGCTTCGACCCTCGAAAGATCCGCACCCCGGAGCCTCCCGAGGAGTCGAGATATGGGAATGCCTTTTAAAACCCGGCAAGAAACTTCCGGTCGGCGCATCCTTTACCCACCCGAGCGGTGCCTTCTCAGGCGAAATCGTAGCCAAGCTCAGTGGCGGGTCTGCATTGGTAGGCTTCGCCACAAGCAATGGTGAACCAATGACCACCGTCGCCAACCAAATCGGCGATGTGCCTTTGCCTCCCTATATTGAGCGCCCCAAGGATTCCCTGCGAGCCAGTGATCTCGAACGATACCAGACGGTCTATGCCAGCCGCCAGCGCCAGGTCGCAGTCGCAGCTCCCACGGCCGGCCTTCACTTCACCCCCGAATTGCTCGCTGCGTTGACGGCGCAGGGCGTGCGGACGGCCGACGGCACCCTTCATGTCGGACTCGGGACATTCAAGCCCATCACAACCGATACCATCGAGGCGCATCCCATCCATCGTGAACTTTACGAGCTGCCCCCTGCCACCCAACAGGCGCTCTTCCCCCCGTTTGCCGGCCGTCGCGTCGCCGTGGGCACCACCACCGTGCGGGCGGTCGAGGATTTCCTTTCGTCGCATCATACCGCGTCACTCACCCCCCACGTGGCCGAAGCGGGCATCTTCATTTATCCGCCCCGCATATTCCGCGGTGTTGACGCCTTGATCACCAACTTTCACCAGCCGCGATCCACCCTGCTCTGCCTGGTGGCCGCTTTCCTGACCCCAGGCTCCACCCGGGGAATTGACTGGCTGAAGGAAATCTACGCGGACGCCATCGCTCGCAAATACCGCTTCCTCAGCTACGGAGACGCAATGCTCATCCTCTAAGCGCGGCGTTTCTTGGCACGATGATGGCCAATGATGTCCTGATCACACTCGTCATCGAAGCGGTTCTCAAAAAATAAGTCCCGGGCACCTTGGTTCAGGAATCGTTTCTCCCACAGCGGACTTTTGAGGCCGGCCTTTCTTTTTTCCTTTTCCCAGCCAAGCTGCATCCCCGCATGTCCCCCGATGAACTCCAGGCCCTGATTGACGACGCCACCTTCGACTACACCGTGGGGGAAAGCGCCGCGGCGCTGGCCAAACTGGCGCAGGCCACCGCCGCCTCCCCCTGCTCATTCGCCGCTTGGCACGCCCTGGCCGAGATCAACTTCTCCCTGCGCAACCTTGACGCCGCACTGGCCGCCGGCGAACGAGCCCACGCCCTGCAGCCAGCGGATCTTTTCATCAACACGACGCTCTCCCGCATCTGGATGGAACGGGGCGACAAGGCCCGCGCCGAGCATTTTGGCGCCCAAGCCAAGATTCAGGGCTGGAAAGAGCAGCTCAAAGATCCGGCGGGCCATGCGGCTGGGCCGGCCTAGCCCACCCGTTGACACCGTTCATCCGCCCTCCGTAGCCTGCCCCGATGGAAAAGCCGACCTACATCCTCGAGTTCGAGAAACCCCTCCGCGAACTCGCACGGAAACTCGAGGAACTCCGCCAGCAGGCGCTCGAAACCAATGTCGACCTCGCCGGCCAGATCGCTGCCATGGAAAAGGACATCGAGGCGGCCCAGCGGGAAATCTATTCCAACCTCACCCCGTGGCAGAAGGTCCAGATCGCCCGCCACCCCAAGCGGCCCTACGCGCTCGACTACATCGGACTGATCTTCGAGGGCTTCGAGGAGTTGCATGGCGACCGGCAGTTCAGCGACGACCGCGCTCTGATCGGCGGCACGGCATTTTTCAACGGACAGGCCGTGGTGGTCATCGCCCAGCAGAAGGGCCGCGATACCAAGGAGAAAATCGCCCGCAACTTCGGCATGCCGCAGCCCGAGGGCTACCGCAAGGCCCTGCGTCTCGCACGGATGGCGGAAAAATTCGGCCTTCCCCTTCTCACTTTCATCGACACTCCCGGGGCCTACCCGGGCATTGGCTCGGAGGAACGCCATGTTTCCGAGGCGATTGCCGTCAACCTGCGGGAGATGGCCATGCTGCGCACACCCTCTATCTCCGTCATCATCGGCGAAGGCGGCTCGGGCGGGGCGCTTGGCATTGGGGTGACAGACCGCGTTTTGATCTTCGAAAACAGCTATTATTCGGTCATTTCGCCGGAAGGTTGTGCGGCGATCCTATGGAAGGATGCAGCCGCCGCGTCCAAGGCCGCCGAGGCGCTCCAGCTCAATGCCGACACCCTCGCCCGACTCGGTGTCGTGGATGAAGTCATTTCGGAGCCATTCGGTGGCGCGCACAATGATCCCAAGCAGGCTGCCGAGGCGCTGCGCTATGCCCTGCAGAAACATCTCAACGATCTGCGCGGGCTCGACGGCGAACGGCTCCTCGAAACCCGCTATGACCGCTTTCGCCGCCTGGGTATTTATACCGAAGCCGGCGCCATTCGGAGCTGAACCCTTGGCGCGGCCTGTGTGCACCGCCCCTCGACCCGCTACTTCCGCACGCTCAGGAGCTCGATTTTTTCCGCCCTCGCCATTGACGCGCTGATTTCAATCAGCGCCCCGGAAAGGCGCACATCGCCCTCCGCCACCTCAAAACGACGGGGCATGCCATCGAGGAACTTGGCGATCACCGGCTTCACTTCGCGCCCGAGCACGCTGGCGTAGGGCCCGGTCATGCCGACGTCGGAAATATAGGCCGTGCCTTGGGGCAGGACGACGGCATCCGCCGTCGGCACATGGGTATGCGTGCCCAGCACGGCGGTCACGCGGCCGTCGAGATGCCAGCCCAGCGCCTGCTTCTCCGAGGTGGCCTCGGCATGGATCTCCACGATGATGGCGTCGGCTTGGGCACGCAGCTGCTCGATCATGCGGTCGGCACAAAGAAATGGGCAATCCGCCTTGAGCCCCATGTACTGGCGGCCGAGCACCGTGAAGAGGGCGACCCGGAATCCGCGCGCCTCAATGATGAGGTGATCCCATCCGGGATTGGACGCCGGCAGGTTGGCCGGGCGGCATACCCGTTCCATTTCTCCAATTTCGTTTTCCCAGCCACGCTGGTCCCAGACATGGTCGCCCAGCGTAATGGCGTCGACCCCGCTCTCCAGAATGGATTTGGCCAGTGCCCCGGTAATACCTGCGCCGGCGGCGGCGTTTTCGGCGTTGGC
This sequence comes from uncultured Opitutia bacterium, assembly GCA_903827245.1. Taxonomy (GTDB): domain Bacteria; phylum Verrucomicrobiota; class Verrucomicrobiia; order Opitutales; family Opitutaceae; genus CAIUWA01. The sequence continues at coordinate 39,280 of CAIKHO010000001.1, read as the reverse complement.
GATCACGAAATCGAGTCCCAGTTCGGAACGAAGCCGGGGCAAGCGTTCGGCCACGATGTCACGGCCGGGCCGACCGACAATGTCGCCGATAAAAAGAAGTTTCAGCATGGCGCCCAAGGTGCGCAGCCCGGCGGCGTGCGCCAACCGAAAAGCGAGCGGGAATGCCGGTCAACCTAGCCTTACAGGGACGATGGCTCAATGAACCTCACCGGATTGGTCTTTGTATCTTCGCAACTTGGCGGCTAAAATGTCTTTCGCCGTTCGTAATCAGACTATACCGGCCCTTAATCCCGAGGCTTGCCTCACCGGGCCCGTTTCCACTTTATTACGGGGCTTTTTGCCGAAAGCCATTTGCCATGAAAAAGAAGACCAACACCTCCCCCGCATCGTTTCCCAAGGCCGAGATCGGCCGCGAAATGAAAGGCGCCGACTGCGTCGTCGAGTGCCTGATCCGCGAGGGGGTCGACGTCATCTTCGCCTACCCGGGTGGTGCCTCGCAGGAGCTGCACCAGTCGCTCGCCCGTACCGACAAGATCCGCACGATCCTGCCGCGCCACGAGCAGGGCGGTTCATTTGCCGCCGAGGGCTACGCCCGCGCCACGGGCAAGGTCGGCGTGTGCATGGCCACCAGCGGCCCGGGCGCGACCAACCTCGTGTCCGCCATCGCCGACGCCTACATGGACTCGATCCCGCTGGTGGCGATCACCGGCCAGGTTTTTTCAAAGTACATCGGGAAGATGGCCTTCCAGGAAACGGATTTCTTCGGCATGACGCTGCCGATCGTAAAGCACTCCTACCTCGTGATGGACGTGAAGGAGCTGCCGCGGATCTTCAAGGAGGCCTTTTACCTCGCCCGCAGCGGTCGGCCCGGCCCGGTCGTGATCGACATCCCGAAGGACGTGCAGCAGGCGAAATTCCAGCCGGTCTTCCCGCCGGCGGTTGAGTTCCGCAGCGCGTACGCCACGGCCACCCAGAATGCCACCGATGACCAGCTCCGGCAGGTCTTGGCGCTGATCGGCTCGGCGAAGAAACCCGTGCTTTACGCCGGCGGCGGCATCATCTCCGCCGAGGCGCACGCCGAGCTGAAGGCTTTCGCGATCAAGACCAACGTTCCCGTGGCCACGACCCTGATGGGCATCGGTGGCTTTCCCGAAAGCCATCCGCTCTCCATGCAGTGGTTCGGCATGCACGGCGCCGCCTATGGCAACTGGGCCGTGGACCAGTGCGACCTGCTGCTGTGTTTCGGCGCGCGCTTCGACGACCGCATCACGGGCGACACAAGCAAGTTCGCCGCGCAGGCGAAGATCGTACACATCGACATCGACGCCTCCGAGCACAACAAGAACAAGCGCGTGCTCCTGCCCGTCGTCAGCGACATCAAGTACGCGCTCACCCGCCTCAACGAGCTCGCCGCCGCGCAGAAGTTCGCCCCGCCCGACACCAAGGCGTGGCACGCCCAGATCGCCACGTGGAAAAGGGAAACTCCCTTCCGTTACGACGAGAGCAAGCACATCGTCCCGCAGGAGGCGGTGCAGGCCCTCTATGAGCTGACCAAGGGCGATGCGATCATCACCACCGGCGTCGGCCAGCACCAGATGTGGGCCGCGCAATTCTACCGTTTCAACGAGCCGCGCCGCTACATCAGCTCGCTCGGCCTCGGCGCGATGGGCTTCGGCTACCCGGCGGCGCTCGGCGCCAAGGTCGCCTGCCCCGACAAGCAGGTCATCGACATCGACGGTGACGGCTCCTTCGTGATGAACATCCAGGAGCTTGCCACCGCGCACATCGAGAAGATCGCCGCCAAGGCCATGATCCTGAACAACCAGCACCTCGGCATGGTCGTGCAGTGGGAGGACCGTTTCTACGGCAGCGTCCGCGGCAACACCATCCTCGGCGACGAGTCCAACGTCGGCAGCCCCGACAACCCCGCCGGCCTCTATCCCGACTTCGTCAAGATCGCCGACGGCTTCGGCGTCAAGGGCCGGCGCGTGATCAAGAAAAGCGAACTCCGGTCCGCCATCAAGGAAATGCTCGACCATGACGGTCCCTACGTCCTCGACGTGATCGTGCCGTACACCGAGCACGTGCTGCCGATGATCCCCGCCGGCAAGACGGTGAAGGAAATGATCCTGAAGTGATCCCGCCGATCGCGGGATCAAAGCCGCCCTCGAGGCGACAAACTAAAGAACCCGGGCGCATAAGGCCCGGGTTCTTCATTTTCGGGACGCGTCAAAGACGTAAACTCGACAAAACCGCCGCTTCGGCTGTCATGAGGAGCCCGGCCTTATTCATCCGGACCGCTGAATCCCCGGCGCTGACAACCCCCATGAAAATAATCCTGATCCTGCTGGCCGGAGCCATGCTGTGCTTACACGCGGCCGGGGCCGATCTGAGGCGGGACATCGAGTATGGCCGGGCTGGCAACGAAAGCCTGCGCCTCGATGCGAGTGTGCCTGACGGCGCCGGATCTTACCCGATCGCGATTCTGGTCCACGGCGGGGGTTGGAGCCGCGGTGACAAGGGCGGAAGCAACACCCCCGGTGACTCCGCCGATATCACGCCGTGGTTCGCTCCGCTGACGGAGGCCAGGTTCACCTGGTTCTCGATCAATTACCGGCTGGCGCCGCAAAACCGCTGGCCGGCCTGCCTCGACGACGTGCAGACCGCCATCCGCTGGGTCAAGGCCCACGCGGCCGAGTATAAGGGCGACCCCCGGCGCATCGTGCTCTTCGGGCATTCCGCGGGCGGGCATCTGGTCTGCCTCGCCGCCACGCTCGCAAGTGAAGACACCCGGGTGCAAGCCGTCGTTGGTTTTGCGCCCGTGACCGACCACGAGCAGGATCTTGTCCAGCGCGGCGGCCTCAGCACTTCCCTGCAAAACCTGCTCAACCAGCCCAAGGACGTGACCCCCGAATCGCGCGCAATCCTGCGCGGGATTTCCCCGATCAATCATGTGAAGCCCGGCCTGCCGCCATTCCTGATCATTCAGGGCGATGCGGATAAAACCGTGCCGTACCAGCAATCACTCAACTTCATTGCGAAACTGAGGGAAAACGATGTGCCGTGCGAGCTGATCACCGTCAAGGGCGCGCCTCACGGGCTGCTTGCCTGGGAGTCCGCCGATCCGGACTACAAACCCAGGATGCTCGCCTGGCTGAATCAGGTGTTGGCCAAGGGAAAATAGGGCAACCGGGACTGGCCAGAAAGCACCGCACCAAGCCGGATGAGCCCGGGAGACACCTCAATGACTTATTATTCCATAGCATCGTCACCTAATCCGCCCGGATGCGTTATCCTTGGCGACGACCATGACCACGATCCGCGGGATCGTCCAAGGCGGATGTGACCCAGCCATGATAGCAACCGGCCCCGACCCCCACGTGTGCGCAGCCCGCGCACCAGGATTACCCCGCCTTTTCCTGTCGCCGAGGCGCAAACGATTTTCGCGGGCGGTCACGCTCGATGTCGCCTGCGGCCGGACTCCGGGCCTGTCTCTTTGCCGCCGGTTGAATGGTTCACCATGAAATTTCTGCGCGAACCCTTGGTGCACTTTCTTGTGCTGGGCGCCCTCCTTTTCGGCGTCTTCGCCTTGGTCGGCCGCTGGACCGGCGAGCGGCCGGACAAGATCGTCATCACCAGCGGCCTGATCGAGAACCTGCAGCTTGGCTTCACCCGCAGCACGCAGCACGCGCCCTCAGCCGCCGAGCTCGACGCCGTGATCGAGGACTACATTCGCGAAGAAGTCCTGTGCCGCGAGGCCATCGCCAAGGGTCTGGACCGGGACGATCCGGTCATCCGCCGCCGGCTGCGGGAGAAGATGGAGTTCTTCACTGAGGACAGCGTCGGGACCACCCCGCCCACGGACGAACAGCTCAATCAGTTTCTGCAGGCCAACCCCGCCATGTTCCGCCAGCAGGGACGCAATCCGCAGCTCCCTGAAGTCCGGGATGCCGTGCAGCGCGCCTGGCTGGCCGCGCGGCGCAAACAGACCAACGACGAGGCCTACCGGAAGATGAAGGAACACTACACGGTCGTCGTGGAGCGACCGAAGCCGGATGCCAGCGGCGGCGCGGGCCCGGAGCCGGCAAAATGAGAGGGCTGCGCCATATTTTTTTCGCGGTGCTCGCCGGCCTGCTGGTCTTCCGGGCCGTCCTTCAGGCCCATGAGCTGCAACCGGCCTACCTCGAATTAAACCAAACCGGTCCGGACACGTTTCACGTGCTTTGGAAGGTGCCCGCGCGCGACGACCTCCAGCGTGGCATCCGCCCGCAATGGCCTGACAACTGCCGGGTCACGTCCGACCCGATCATCGCCCAGGCCGGCAATGCCTACACGGAACGATTCACCCTCTCCTGCCCCGGCGGGCTCGAAGGGCGTCTCATCGGCATCCAGGGATCCATGGCGGCGCTGGCTGACGTGCTGGTGCGGCTGCAGCGGACCGACGGGACGACCCAGATCGCCCGCCTGACGCCGTCGCAGCGGTCGTTTGTGGTCGAGTCGGCCCCTGACCGCTGGCATCAGGCCGCGACGTTCTTCCGTCTCGGGCTCGAGCACATCCTGATGGGCGTCGACCACCTGCTGTTCGTCATGGGCCTGCTCCTGATCGTGAAGGATCGCTGGATGCTCCTCAAGACCATCACGGCTTTCACCGTGGCCCACAGCATCACGCTGGCCGTCGCCACCTTTGGCTACGCCAGCGCGCCGCTCCCGCCGCTCAACGCCGCCATCGCGCTCTCGATTCTCTTTCTCGGGCCGGAGATCATCCGGCAGCAGCGCGGCGAAACGAGCCTCACGCTCCGGCACCCGTGGGTGGTGGCGTTCGCCTTCGGCCTGCTCCACGGCTTCGGTTTTGCGAGCGGTCTCACCAGCTTGGGTTTGTCGCACGCCGAGATTCCCGCGGCTCTCCTGCTCTTCAATGTCGGAGTCGAGGCCGGCCAGCTCTTTTTTGTCCTGGTCATTCTCCTGCTCGAACGTTCCTTCCGCCTGTTGGAAATCCGCTGGCAACGCTGGGCGGAAATGCTGCCGGCCTACACCGTCGGTTCGCTCGGGGTCTATTGGAGCCTCCAGCGGACCATCATCCTGATCAAAGGGCTCCTATGAAACCCGCACGCTACCTTCCCCGCAAACTGACCCTTCCCGCCATTGCCGCCGCGTTTGTTGCGCTCAGCCAGACCGCCCATGCCCATATCGAAAAAGGCGAGGTCGGTGGATTCGCGAGCGGTTTCAAGCATCCTTGGTCAGGAGCGGATCACATCGTCGCGATGCTGGCCGTCGGCATCTGGGGCGCACAGCTGGGCGCGCCGGCGATCTGGCTCCTGCCCGTCGCCTTCCCCATGGTGATGGCGATGGGCGGGTTCATGGGACTGGTCGGCATCCCCCTGCCCGGCGTGGAAATCGGCATCGCCCTTTCAGCCCTGCTGCTCGGGGCCATGGTCTGCGGCGAGGTCCGGCCAAAGCTGGCCGTCGCCGTGGTGCTGGTGGGAATCTTCGGCCTCTTCCACGGTCATGCCCACGGCACGGAGCTTCCGCCCGGGCAGAGCGGCCTGCTTTACAGCCTGGGCTTCGTCATCGCCACCGGCACCCTGCATGCCGTGGGCATCAGCCTCGGCCTCGTGCATCACTGGCGGGCCGGCAAGCTCGCCCTGCGCGGCGCCGGGGCCGTGATCTCGGTGATGGGCGCGGTCTTTCTCTGGCAGGCACTCCGGTGATGTCGTTCTCCTCGAAACAAAAACTGGCCGCCGCCGGGGTGGCCGTCGCCCTGGCCTTGTCCCCCAGTGCCGCCCGGGCCCATCTCGTGACCACGGGACTCGGGCCGGTCTACGATGGCATCGGCCATTTCATGCTCTCGTTGGACGACGTCCTTCCCGTGATCGCGCTGGCCCTCTTTGCCGGCCTGCGCGGCCCCGCGCCGGGCCGCCATGCCTTGTTTACACTTCCCCTGGCGTGGCTCGCAGGCGGGATGACCGGACTGCTCGCGGGCAATCCCCCGGTATTTCCCATCACATCCTTTTCGTTTCTCGTGCTCGGCGGACTCGTTGCCGCCGATCTGAGCCTGCCCTCCGTCGTGGTCACCCTCCTCACGATCCTGCTCGGCCTCATGCATGGCTTCCTCAATGGCGCCGCCTTCAGGCAGGCGGGATCCGACGCCCTGCTCGAGCTGCTCGGGGTCATGGCGACCCTTTTTGTCCTCGTGGCGCTTTTCGCCGCCCTCGTGCTCTCCCTGCGACGGCCGTGGACGCGCATTGTCGTGCGGGTCGCCGGAAGCTGGATCGCGGCAACCGGGCTGCTCTTGCTCGGCTGGTCCCTGCACAAGACCGGCTAACGGTATTCCCGGGCCATGATCATCTCCTTTCAACGGCCGCTGTTCTGGTTCGCTGCGCTGGGTTTCGCCCTCGCTGGCGTGGCGCAGGCCCACGATCCGCTCCAAAGCTGGACAACGGTCAGCCTCAAGGACGGTGGCATCGAGGTTCAGACGACCATGGCCTCCTATGCCGCCCAGTCCCTGCTCGAGAACGGGGCCCGCCGGCCTCCGCTGATCTCCGATAATTTCGAGGACTACCTGCCCGAGCTCCAGCAGGCCGCGCTGGGGCTTTTTGTAGTCACCGCGGCCGGCGAGGTACTCGCCCCCAAGGACGCCAGCGTCGAACTGACCGAGGAGCTGGACATCGAATTCCACGTTTACTATCCGCCGCCAGGTGCCGGGCCATGGCGCATTCGCGTGACTTATCTCGACCGGATGCCCGAGGGTTTCGTGTCGTCGGTCTTTGTCGAGGACAACGCCCACAAGAGCCTCGCCTGGGACGACCTCAACGTTGAACGCATCTACCTGGACGTGCCATCGCAGACGGTACCGGCGGTCCCCGCCCGGCCATCTGCGGTCCCGACCGCGGTCCTGCCGCCAATGCGGCCGCAGCCCGCCATCCCACCCTGGAAATTTGTCGGGTTGGGCATGACCAACCTGCTGACGGGATTCGGGCACCTCGCCTTCCTTTCCGGCTTGCTGGTCGCGGGCCGCAAGCTTCGCCCTGTCGTGGCCGTGACGCTGTGCTTTGCGCTCGGATATTCGATCACCCTGGCCTTCGATGCCCTTAATCTGATCACCACCTCTTCTCATTTGGTGGATCCATTGATCGCGATTTCCATCATGTACGTCGGCATCGAGAATCTCGTCCGCCGCGACGAGCCCAAGGGTCGCTGGGGCACCGCCTTTGCCTTTGGCCTGATCCACGGCCTGGGTTTCGCCCAGGCGTTAAGGGTGGCCGCCGCCTCCAGCCGACGGGTCCCCGTGGCGGCCCTTGTTTCCTTCAATCTTGGACTTGAGCTGGCCCAGGCCGCGGTGGCAGTCCTATTTTTGTTCGGACTGTGGAAAATGCGCTCATCCCCCGCCTTGGCCCGAGCGGGTACGGTCATCGTCTCGACGGTTATTTCCGCCCTGGGCGCGTACTGGCTCGTGCAGCGGATATTTTTTTCCTGATACCCCAGGCTCAATCCCCCAAAACATGCGTCTTGCCCCAATGCTTCCGGCGCCGTCCGCTCCTGAGAAAAACGTCCCCACCGCTTCCCCCATCCAGCCTTAAACCCAGCGAATTATTCACCCCCATGCGAAATCTGCGCCATATCATCCTCGCGGCCCTGGCCGTTCTCGGCGGCCTGCGCGCCGTTGCCCTTGAGAAACCCAATGTCACCTACAAGGTCTTCCAGTTTCCCGCCGACCAGATTCCGCGGATCGACGGCAAGACCGACGACTGGGCCATGGTGCCGGACAGCTATGCCATCGGCATCGACCAGCTCACCGATGACGAAGGCGGCCACACCAAGCCCGACCTCAAGGACCTCGACGTCAAGGTCAAGGTCGGCTGGGTCAAGGGACTCAACCGGCTTTATTTTCTCTACGAGGCCTACGACAACTACTGGGACTTCTCCCGGACCGACCTGCACAACGACATCTTCGAGGTCGTGGTCGACGGCGACGCCTCCGGCGGTCCGCTGATCGACCACGGGCACCGCGACGTCTGGAGCCCCGAGGCCGTGGGGCCGGAAATGTCCGCGAATGACCCCAGGCTAACGGTGTCCCAGCTCCACTGGGCGACTCACGGCGTCCACGCGCAGAACTACCACATCTTCACGCCGCCCGGGGACAAGGACTGGTGCATGGCCTGGAGCTCCGCGACCTGGATCAAGGAGTTCCCGTGGGCCAACTCGAAGTGCGTCTATGACTTCAAGCCGGGCCAGCCGGGCAAATTGATCCTCGAGTTCTGGATCACTCCGTTCGATTACGCCGGACCCGAGGGACCGCAGCGCGCCGTCGAGTCCGTGCTGACCGAGAACAAGATCATCGGGATGAGCTGGGCCGTGATCGACTACGATGACGCCAATTCCAACAAGCGCAGCTTTTGGAACCTGTCGCCCAAGCACACGATGTTCGGCAACGCCACCGAGCTCTGCGCCTTCAAGCTCATGCCGCTCGAACCGCAGTTTGTGCCGGCGATCCAGGCCCTGTGGTCCTTCAAGGTGATCGATCCCGATGCGCGCGTGGTCGCCTTCAAGGATCTATCCCAAGGCAAGGTCACCGCATGGAAATGGGATTTCGGCGACGGTGAATCCTCGACCGAGCAGAACCCCGTCCATACTTACAAGCAGGCCCGGAACAACTCCGTGGTCGTCCTCGACGTGGAAGGCCCGGCCGGCAAATCCCGGCGCTCAAAAGTCTGGGACATCCAGCTCAGATGAGCACTCTTTTCCCCTCCCCAACACCCGCCCCATGAAAATCATCACCCGCCACTATCTTTTCGCGTTTGCCGCCGCTGTGGCGCTTTGCAGCGGACGCCCCGCCAGCGCCCTCGAGCGCGCGGACGCAAACTTCAAGATCTTCCAGTTTCCCGCCGGCAAGATCCCGCAGATCGACGGCAAAGCCGACGATTGGGCCATCGTGCCCAACGATTACATCATCGGCTCAGACCAGCTGCATGGCGACTCGGGCGCCGCCCTGGGCAAGTCGCCCGACCCGAAGAGCCTCGACGTGAAGATTCGCGTCGGCTGGGTCAAGGGACTCAACCGGCTTTATTTCCTTTACGAGGCGTACGATGACTATTGGGACTTTTCCCGGCCCGATCTCCATAACGACACCTTCGAGCTCGCCGTGGACGGCGACCGGTCCGGCGGCCCGTTCATCGACCGTTTTCACCCCGACAAGGGCATCTCTCCGCGGGAAGCCTGGTTTTCTTTCCAAGGCAACCATGCGCAGAATTATCACATTTTCGTCCCGGCGGAAGGCAAGGACTGGTGCATGGCCTGGGGCCCGCAGGCGGCATGGATAAAAAAAATGCCTTACTCGAACGTCGCTTATTCCTACACGGTGAAGCCTGGCGAGGCCGGCCGTGTGACCATGGAATTTTGGATCACGCCCTTCGATTACGCCGCCGCCGAGGGACCCGCGCGTTCGGTCGAATCCGTTCTGACCGAAAACAAGATCATCGGCATGGCTTGGGCCATCATGGACTACGATGATGTGAACAGCGGCGCGCACTCGTTCTGGAACCTCTCGCCCAAGCACACGATGTACGGCCAGGCCTCCGAACTCTGCGCGTTCAAGCTGATGCCGCTGGAACCCCAGTTCCAGAAGGCGATCGAGGCCGACTGGTCTTTCACCATCCGCAATCTCGACCGGCGGGAAGTCGCCTTCCAGGACGAATCCATCGGCAAGGTCACCTCTTGGAAATGGGATTTCGGCGACGGCAAGTCATCCGACGAGCAGGACCCCGTCCATACCTACGAAAAAACGGGCCAATACGTCGTCGTGCTCAACGTCGAGGGCCCGGCGGGCAAGTCCCGGCGCTCCAAGGTCTGGGACGTGACGCTCCGGTAATTTCCGAGCGCATGAATCATCGTGCGGGCGCGGCTCAACCTCGATGCCACGCCCCTGATGGTGGCGCGGTGTCCCCGTCGCGTCGGACGGCGACCGGGAGGTCGCCGTCCCAGCATCCACAATCGATTCGGCCAGGCTCCACTCGCCGTTAGAGCATTTTCGGTCTTATCGGACGCAATCGATAGGCCGCCCGCTTGCAGGCGCTTTGGAACGCCTGAGCGCGAGCACGCTCGCGGCCTAGCAGCCGATTGATTTCCCTGATGAACGGAGCAGCGGCAATCTTGCTCCCGGATGCATCCTTCCCCGGTATGATCCGTCTGGCTTAAGCCTGTTCAGACCGTCTTGGGCAGGCGCTTCAACTACCCCTTAACCTGCTTCATCATGCCATTGTCCATCTCATGCCGGCACCTGCCGGTCTTGCTCCTCCTCCCCTTGCTCGCGAGCCACGCTCCTGCGCAAACCAATCCGCCCGTCGCCGCAGCCGGCGGACAGGTTTATAATGTCCGCGCATTCGGCGCGACGGGCGACGGCAAGACGGTTGATACGTCCGCCATCAACAAGGCCATCGAGGCCGCCGCGGCCGCGGGCGGGGGCACCGTGGAGTTTCCTGCCGGCACTTACCTGAGTTTTTCGATCCGGTTGAAGAGCCACATCACGCTCCATCTCGACCAAGGTTCCACCATCGTCGCGGCCACTGCCTCGCCCGAGCTGGGAAGCTACGATACCGCCGAGCCGAACGAATGGGGCGACAAGTTCCAATATCAGGATTACGGCCACAGCCATTTTCACAACAGCCTCATCTGGGGCGACAATCTGGAGAACATCGCCATCACCGGTCCCGGCCTGATCTTCGGCCAGGGCCTTTCGCGCGCGAATGGACCCGGAGGCGGCGGTGGTCGCGGCGGACGCGGTGGTCCCCCCGGTGGGGCCGGGCCGAATGGCACGCCTGATCCCGCCACAGTGGCCGGCACGCCGCCACCGCCACCCCCGGCCGCGCCCGTGCCCGCCGGGGCCACACCGCCGCCGGGAGGCCGCGGCGGCGGTTTCGGCGGAGGGCCCGGTGGCAACAAGTCCATCGCCCTGAAAAACTGCCGCAATGTCATCCTGCGTGACTTCTCCATCCTGCAGGGCGGCTGGTTCGCCCTTCTCGCCACCGGCGTCGACAATTTCACCATCGACAATCTCAAAGTGGACACCAACCGCGATGGTTTCGACATCGATGCGTGCCGCAACGTCCGCATCGTCAACTGCAGCGTCAACGCCATCAATGATGACGCCATCGTGCTCAAGAGTTCCTATGCACTCGGTGAGCTCCGCTCCTGCGAAAACTTCACCATCACCGGCTGCCAGGTCAGCGGCTACGACCCGGGCTCCTTCCTCGACGGCACCTTCAAGCACACCCAGGAACGCGCCAACGACCGTGACGGCCCGACCGGCCGCATCAAGTTCGGCACCGAGTCCAACGGCGGCTTCAAGAACATCACCATCACCAATTGCGTCTTCGACCGCAGCCGCGGCCTCGCGTTCGAGTCGGTGGACGGCGCCGTCATCGAGGATGTTGTCGTCAGCAACATCACCATGCGCAACGTTTCCAATTCGGCGATCTTCCTCCGCCTCGGCAACCGCGCGCGCGGTCCCGAGGGCACGCCCGTCGGCATCATTCGCCGCGTGAGTATCAGCCACGTCACGGCGTCGGACGTCGATGCGCGCTATCCCATCATCATCGCCGGCCTGCCCGGCCACCCGATCGAAGACGTCCGCCTGAACGACATCCGCGTCCTCTCCCGCGGCGGCCTCAACCTCGAACAAGCGGCCCAGCAGCCGGCCGACCTGGTGAATACCTTCTTTCTCCGCGGCCCCGGTCTCGCGGGCCCGCACGATCCCTATCTTCCGCCCGAACAGGAAAAAGCCTATCCCGAGCCCTCCATGTTCGGACTGCTGCCGGCCTACGGCATCTACGTCCGCCACGCGCAACATCTCAGCTTCCGCGACATCGAGGTCGGCTTCGTCAAGGACGACACGCGCCCGGCGGTTGTGCTGGACGACGTCGTGGGCGTCGAATTCGACCATGCCAAGGCGCAGCGCGCCGGCGGCGCGCCGTTTTTCGTGCTGCGCAAGGTCACGGATTTCTCCGTCACCAACTCCGCCGGTGTGCCCGACACGCGCCGCGCCAGTGTCGACCAAGAGTCGCTGTGAGCCCTGCCGCCGGCGACCGTCCGCCAAACACCCGGCGCCCGACCTGAAGGCACCCCACTCATTCCTCCATTGAAACTCGCACTCCTTTGAAAACCTTGTCCCGCTCCTCCGCCCTTCTGGGCGTGTTCCTTCTCTGCACGACGCTGCTGGCCGGAGCGTCGGCCACCAAGCGCTTTGTCGTCACGGACTATGGCGTGGTCGCCGATGGCCAGACCGTGAACACGAAGGCCCTCCAGGCCCTCATCGATCGCTGCGCCACCGAAGGCGGAGGCGTCATCGTCGTGCCCGCCGGCACGTTCCTGAGCGGCGCGCTTTATTTCAAGCAGGGGGTCAACCTGCTGGTGGAAAAGGACGCCGTGCTGAAGAGTACCGTGACCATCGCCGACTTTCCTCCGATCTACACCCGCTGGGAGGGCATCGAGCGCTACTGGACCTCAGCCTTCCTCAACTTTGTCGGCATGAAGGATGTCGAGGTCACGGGCGAGGGCACGATCGATGGATCCGGCGACGCGTGGGCCGGTTTTGGCCAGCGCGGACGCGGCGGCCCGGGGGCCCCCGGTGGACCGGGTGGACCGGGTCAGGGCCGGCGCGGGGGCGAACCCGGTCAACCTGAACGCGGCGCAGCCCCGCCCGATGCCGCCCGCGGCGGTGCCCGTGGCCCGGCACCTGCCGTTGCCTCCGGCCCGTTGCCGAAGCCAGAGGATGTTTTTCCGCTGCCCCTGCCCACCACCGACAAGGTCAGCATCGCACCAGATCCGACCAAGATCCCGATCATCAACGCCGCCGGCGTAGCCCTGCCGCGCGGAGGCGGCGGCAGCATCAATACCCCGCCGCGCACAATCGTCTTCCAAAACTGCACCAACGTGCGCATCTCGGGCCTCATGCTCAAGAACGAGGCCCGCTGGGGCTACGTGTTCATCTACTGCGACAACGTCGTCGCCGAAAAACTCACCGCGCGGGCCGAGCATTATATTCCCAGCTCCGACGGCATGGACGTCGATTCCTGCCGCCACGTGCTGATCACCGGCTGCACCTTCGACTGCAACGACGACTGCATCTCGCTGAAGTCCGGCAAGGACGAGGACGGCCGCCGCGTCAACCGCCCCTGCGAGGACATCATCATTGAAAAAACCCATTTCGCCTTCGGCCACGGCGGCGCCGCCATGGGCAGCGAAACCTCCGGTGGTATCCGCAATGTCGAGGTCCGCGACTGCCTGGCCGATTCCGGCAACCTGGCGCCCATCCGGTTCAAGACCCAGCCAAGCCGCGGAGGCGTCGTGGAAAACATCACCTACCGCAACCTCGAGCTGAAAGACACGCGCCAGGCGGTTGAATTCAATCTCGAGTGGAACATGCGCATCAATACCGCAGGCGACACCCGTGTGCTGCCGACCGTGCGCAATGTTAAGCTCATCAACGTCCATGGCACGGTGGATTCCGCCGGTATCATCCACGGGCTGACCGACAGCTTCATCGACGGCGTCACATTCGAAAATTGCGACATCACCGCGCAACGCGGGCTCACGATTGAAAACGCCCGCAATGTGGATCTCTCCGGCCTCAAACTCACGGTGAAAACCGGCGAGGCCGTCACCCGCCGCTAGCATTGGCCGTGCGTCCGGCAGCAAACGCACCCGCATGACTCACCCTGTTCCGTTCGAGCCGTAGTCAAGTTACCGACGCCCAAAAAACCGCCGCGCTCCCCCCGCCCGGATGCCCCGGATGATTTTCCCATCCAGGCGCAGCGGTGCTCAAATACCCCCATGAACCCCACCCTCTTCACCCGCCGGCAAGCCCTGGTGTCCGGCACGAGGCTGGCGGCGGCCTCCCTGCTCGCCGCATCCTCCTTCCGCTCCTTGGTCCGTGCCGCCAGCACCGGATCATCCGCCCGCCGGGTGTTTGACATCCGCGACTATGGCGCGGTCGGCGATGGCACCACGCTCGACACCGCGGCGATTCAACGCGCCATCGACGAGGCCAATGCGGCCGGCGGCGGGGCCCAGGTGCTCATCCGCGGCGGGCACCGCTACCTCATCGGCCCGATCGAATTGAAGGCGGGCATCGAGTTTCATCTCGCGGACGACGCCGAGTTGCTGGTCGGCACCGATCCGCAGCTGTTTGGGACCAGGGCCGCCGTCTCAGCCAACGCGGCCCACGGCCTCCGCATCACGGGGACCGGCACGATCAACGGCCGCTCCCCCGAGTTCATGGATCATTTTGACGCGGAAAACGAGTGGTGGCGTCCGAAGGCTTTCCGGCCCCGGCTCGTCACTCTCACCGGCTGCAAGGATCTTGAGATCCGCGACATCACGCTCAGCCAGGCGCCCAGCTGGACGCTGCACCTGCTGGGCTGTGAACACACGCTGGTCGACGGCATCAAGATCCGGAACCAGCTCGACGTGCCGAATTGCGACGGCATCGACCCGGACCACTGCCGCGACCTCGAGATCAAGAACTGCCACATCGCGTGCGGCGACGACGCCATCGTGGTGAAGACCACGCGCCAGGGGGCCTCCTACGGCCCGTCCTCCAACATCCGCGTGCATGACTGTGTCATCGAGACCCAGGATTCCGGCGTGAAGATCGGCACGGAGACCACCCACGACATCAGCGACGTGCGCTTCGAGCGCTGCGAAATCAAGACCAGCTGCCGCGGGCTCTGCATCCAGCTTCGCGACGAGGGCAACGTCTCCAATGTCGAGTTTCGCGACATCACATTTGTCGCCCGTTACTATTCCGACCCGTGGTGGGGCCGGGGCGAGGCGATCTCCTTCACTGCGATTCCGCGCACGCCGACGACGAAGGTCGGCACGATGAGCGATATCCGCGTGGTCAATGTCACGGGCCGGGCCGAAAACAGCGTGCGCGTGTGCGGTTCAACGCAAAGCCGGGCGCACGACATCCGGCTGGAGAACGTCGACGTGACGCTGGACCGCTCGACGAAATACAAGGGCGGCCTGTGGGACAACCGGCCGACGACGGCGGTGGCCGGCCTCGAGGAGCACGGCAACCCAGGCTACAGCATCCAGCACGCGGACAAGGTCACCTTGAAGAATTGCCGCCTCGCCTGGGGCCAAAACCGGCCGGATTATTTTACCCATGCGCTCGAGGCGGAGGATGTGACCGGGCTGGAGTACCCCGGTTTCACGGGCGATGCGGCCCACCCTGAAAGGGACAAGGCGATCGCAGTGCTCTGAAACTTCGGGCCAGCCATGCGTTCATACGTTGCAGGAGCCTGCTTGCAGGCGATGGTCGACGCGGAGAGGGCAAAAATCGTTTGCAATCAGGCTCCTACCTCAATCCACCCAAAGGTTTATTACGGCTTAGACTTCACTGGAAATGTCCCTCGAAATAAAATTCCCTGATGCTCCGAATCCTGTCCCGTAGACCCAGCCTCCGGCACCTCGCGCTGTGGGTCATTGCGCTGTCTTGGTCCGCCGGTGGAGTTCTTTCCAGCCGGGCCGAGGTCAGCCTGCCTAAAATTCTCGGCGACGGTATGGTCCTGCAACGGGACATTCCCGCGCCGGTCTGGGGTCGCGCAGCCGCCGGCGAGGCGATCACCGTTCGATTTGCCGGCCAGGAGAAAGCCACCGTGGCCGGTGCCGACGGACATTGGGAGGTCGCACTCGATCCCCTGGACGCGTCCCGCACGCCCCGGGAAATGACCGTGGCCGGCAGCAACGTCATTCACCTCGGCAACATTCTCGTCGGCGAAGTCTGGCTCTGTTCGGGCCAGTCGAACATGGAATACGCGGTCGGCGTGTCCACCGCCGGCGCGCCCGCCGCGACGCAGTCGGATCCGGCGCTGGCGGAGGAAATCAAGACCGCCGACTTTCCGGCCCTGCGTCTGTTCCGGGTTGAGAAAAAACTGCAGCCCCCGGAAGTCGTGAGCGGCGGCTGGAGCGAGGCGCGCGGCGAGGCCATCGCCCGCTTTTCCGCGGCCGGTTATTTCTTTGCCCGGAGGCTGCAGGGCGAACTCAACGTGCCGGTCGGCCTGATCCAGGCGGCATGGGGCGGCTCGCGCATCGAGCCCTGGACCCCGGCCGAGGCTTATCCGCGTCTTCCGGCCTTCGCCCGGGAAGCGGCGGTCCAGCCGCTGCAGATCGACGGCATGGCACCCGGCAAATATTACGATGGCATGGTGCGCCCACTGGCACCTTTTGGCGTGCGCGGGGTGCTTTGGTACCAGGGCGAATCCAACATCATCGCCACCAACGACGGCCTGCGCTACGCCGACAAGATGCAGGCCCTCGTCGAGGGCTGGCGCACGGCCTGGCGGCGGCCCGATCTGCCTTTCTATTGCGTGCAAATCGCCCCGTTTCATTACACCGGTCGCAAGGCCGATCCCGTGCCCCACTCCGACGAGGAACTGCCCAAACTGTGGGAGGCCCAGGCGCGCGCGCTGCAGCTCCCGCACACGGGCATCGTACCGATCACCGATCTGGTCGATGACCTCGATAACATCCATCCCGGTCACAAGCGCGAGGTCGGCGGCCGTCTCGCGGCGCTCGCCTTGGCCGAAACCTACGGTCGGCACGATCTGGTGCATTCCGGTCCGGTATTCTCGGGCCTCACGATTGACGGGCCCCACGCTGTCGTGCGGTTCGACGGTGCCGATGCCTTGGTCACGCGCGATGGCAAACCTCCCACGGGTTTCGAGGTCGCCGGCAAAGACGGGGCCTTCGTTCCCGCCGAGGCTGCAATTCACGGCACACGTGTGGATGTTTTCAGTCCGGCCGTGACCAGTCCGGTGGCCGTGCGCTTTGGCTGGCATGAGACAGGGCAATTCAATCTGATGAATACCGCCGGCTGGCCCGCTTATCCTTTCCGAAGCAATGGCCCTGTCTGGCCCAACCCTTGATTTCCCGATCGTCCCTCGACGCCGTCGACGGTTTTTCATCAACGTCATGATCCACACTACGCCCTCTGTCATGAACCCAAGCCCGGCGCAAAAGCGCTCGGGCCTACTCAGCTTGCTGCTGGCCGGAAGCCTGCTCGCCCTTGGCGCCGGCTGCCAGTCCCAGGGCGCCAAGCCAAACACGGCAAAATATTTCGCCGACTGGCCCGCCGGCGCAGCCCCCGCGGACGTGGGTCGGCGTGTCGCGCAGAAATTCGTCGACCGCAAGCTCGAGATTGAGACCAACCCCCGCCGGTTCGTCATCTATCCCGAGGTCATCAGCTGGTACGGTTCCCTTTCGGTCGCCAAGCTTACCAAGGATGAAGCACTCCGCACCGCGCTCATCCGAAAATTCGACTATCTTCTCACTCCGGAGGGCTCCAAGCGCATCAGCCCCGACGCCCATGTCGATTACCACATCTTCGGCGCCGTCCCGCTCGAGATCTACATGCAAACCGGGGATCCCAAGTACCTCGACTTGGGCAAGGGTTTCGCCGACCGACAGTGGGCAAAGACCACGCCCGACGGAATAACCGCCGAGGCCCGCTATTGGAGCGACGACATGTACATGCTGCCCTTGATCCAGGTGCAGGCCTACCGGGCAACTGGGAACCAAGTCTATCTGGATCGTGCCGCGCTCACCATGGCCGCCTACCTTGACAAGCTGCAAAAGCCGAACGGCCTTTTCCTCCACAGCGAGGACTCGCCCTTTTACTGGGGCCGCGGCAACGGCTGGGTCGCCGCCGGCATGACCGAGCTGTTGTCCTCCCTGCCTGCGGATCATCCGCGCCGCGCGCGGATCATGGCCGGCTATACGAAGATGATGGCGGCCCTGCTGCAGTACCAGGCACCCGAGGGCCTCTGGCGGCAGCTGATCGACCAGCCCGATTTCTGGCTCGAGACCTCGGGCACCGGCATGTTCGCCTATTCCATGGTGACCGGCGTCAAGAACGGCTGGCTGGATGCCGCCACGTATGGCCCGGCAGCCCGCAAAGCCTGGCTGGGCATGGTGCAACGCATCGGGGCGGACGACCAGATCGCCGACGTCTGTGTCGGTACCAACAAGGCCTTCCAGCAGGTCGGTCCCGATCTCGCCGTGCAGCGCAAATATTACTTCGACCGGCAGCGCCATTCCGGCGACCTGCACGGCCAGGCGCCCGTGCTCTGGACCGCCGCGGCCCTGCTGAGGTAAGGAGGGTCGCGGTAGTAGGCAGCGAGCTTGCTCGCGCTTTGGGACGAAGCGTTGCCGCCCCGCCTCACTTCTCCTTCATGACGTACACGCCATCCCAATTGTCCGAAGGCGGCTCGGTCTTGTAGTCCTCGGCGATGCCGATGTAGACCATCGAGGGATTGGTTTTTACGCCCGGCGTCCGGCCCGGCTGGTTGGGCTCGAGCTCCGCGCTCCGTTTGAAAAGTGCGATGGCGCCGTCCCAATCCCGTGCATAATAGCGGGCGAGCGCCTGCTCGAACAGGCCGATGCACTCGCGTGCCTCCGCGTTGACCGTTTCCTTGAGTCCCACGATTTCAAAGATCGGCACCGGCTGGGAACGGCCCATCACGACAATGCGCCCCAGCGGGCGGAACACGACGCGGTCGCCGCCGTGCTTCACGCAGGCCGCCCGCGTCGTCTCCGTGACCATGGTGTAGGCGCCCCAGGCCTTGGCGCCGCTTTCCATGCGTGCGGCCAGGTTCACGTTGTCGCCCATCATGGTGTAATTAAAACGCGTGCGGCTGCCCATGTTGCCGATCGTGGCGCTGCCGCTGTTCAGTCCGATGCGCGATTGCATCTTCCACACGATGTCCGGCCATTTATCGCCCTCGCCTTTCCATTTCTCCCGCAGCTCCGCGAGCTTCTGGTGCACAAGCTGGGTGGCCACGCAGGCGCGATAAGCGTGGTCCGACAGCGGCACGGGCGCGCCAAACATCGCCACCACCGCGTCACCGATGTACTTGTCGAGCGTGCCGCCCTCCGCCTGCACGATGTCGGTGCAGGCCGTGAGATATTCATTCATCAGCTCCACCAGCCGGGCCGGCGGCAGCTTTTCGGAAAAGGTGGAGAACGACTGGATGTCGCTGAAGTACGCCGTGATCTCGTCCTCGTGCCCGCCGAGCCGCGGGTCCTCGCCGGACTCAACCATGCGATTCACCAGTTCGGGCGAAACATAGGCACCGAACATTCCCTTGATGCGGCCCTTCTGCCGTTCCTCCTCGATCAACTGCCAGATGATCGCGACAAAACTGGTGGTGAAAATGGCGCCCAACGGCGCCGTCAGGGGCAGCACGAGCTGATGGTCCGCAAATAGCTGGAAGGTCAGCCAGACGTAGGCTGTGAGCAGCAACGCCGCCGTGAGCTTCGAGCGCAGGCCCTTGACACCGCCCGCCGACGCAAAGGCGCTGATCACGAGGGTCAACGTGAAGATGATCCCGATGTTCATCCAGCCCACACCTTCCCACACGGGCAGACGCTTGAGATACAGGCCCGAGACGATCGTCTTCAGCAGGTTGCCGTGCACCCCCACTTTCGGCACGGGCACATCGTCAAAGGACGTCGTCGCCAGATCCTGCAACAGCGGATCGACCGGGCCGATCAGCACCACGGCATCCTTGAATTGATCCGCAAAAAACTCCTGCGCGGCCTTCTTTTCCTCCGCATCGGTCGATTTCAGGAATTCGGCATATTTCCAGACGGTGGAAAAGCCGATGCTCGGATTTTCCTTCGATTCCCAGCGCGAGAACCAGTTGACCTCAATCAACTGGCCGTCGATCAGGGGCACGGCAGCCTGCACCGTGCCGTCCGGCCGCATGAAATCCAGCTGGTCGGGCTCGATCTTGACCGAACCAGGTGGCAATCCCCAGTAGAGCCGGGCGAGCTCGATGGCCAAGTGAGGGTAAGTCCTGACACTGGTCGGCGCAAACGCCGGCACGTAGCGGGTCCCGCCGTCAATGGTATCGATCAAACCGACAAATGGCGGCGACCAGATTTGTGGGTGTTCCTGATCATTGCTGATCTCGAACTCCGGAGTCTCCGGCGGTTCTATCTTGTCCAGGGGCGGAAGCTCCTGGCGGATGAGCGGAAGGCTGCGTTCCGTGCGTTTGCCGTTGATATCGCGAAACTCCTGGCCGGCGTAGGCCGCCGCCAGCACGACCGGTGGATTGCCATGGAGGTATCCGCCGCGCGGTTGAGTTCGGCCCGGGCGTGCAGGATGACTCCACGCTCGGCTTCGGGTGCGACCGGATGACGTGCCAGCTGATCGATTTCCCGTCGCGCATCGGACCGTATCGCCTCGCCGCGGTAGTGCGGGAGGACAAAGCCCAGTGTGGCTGAAACAATCATGACCATGAAGATCGCGTCAAAACATCGGCTCACGCGCGAAGGACTCCCAGCTTCGCTTGGACAGGTCCATCGGTGCTGCACGATCAAGGCCGAGAGCGCGGCCAGGATCATCGCGAGAGCCGGGATCTTGAGATGGAAATCCACGAAAAGCTGCAACCAGAATGCCAGCATACCGACCACCAGACCTTGCGTGACCAACCGATGATCGAAGCTGGACGAGGGCGGGCCCATGACCGGCTCACTTCCCCGGACGCTGCGCCAGGCAATAAAGGCCCACGCACCAAAGAACAAAATAAAGCCCGTCACACCATAATCGCTCAGGGTGTTGAGATAATCGTTATGCGCCCATTGAGGTGCATCCTGATACCGTTCCGGGCGGAACTGCTCAAAGAGAACGTTGTAAGCGCCCGCGCCGCCCCCGAATGCCGGATGCTGCTGGAATATCTGCCAGGCACCTTTCCACATGATCGGGCGGGTCCGCTCACCTGAATCACGCACCAGTGCGTCAAGGCGCTCCTTCACCTGCGGCACTGCAAAATAAAGTGCGGCGCCCACCGCCACCACTGCACCCAGCACCGCGACAGCGCCTCCAAGGCGCCAGAACCATCGCCGGCGCCCCGCAAACAACGGCCACATCGCAAGAGCCAAGGCCAGACCCAGCCACGCCCCCCGGCTGATCGTCAGCACCAGTCCCACCGCAAAAAACGCAGCCGCTCCACCGTAGAGGATGCGCGGAATTGCTCCCGCATCACGGCGGCCGGCTTGCATGACTGCGGCCGGCAACAACAGCAGCAAGAACGCCGCCAGACTGTTGGGAATGCCGAAAGGGCCGCTGGCCCGGCCGATAAACTGGTCGGCTTGGATGCGCCCGAGCATCAACCAGTCTGGCCGCACAAAACGCTGGTAGCACGCCAGCGCGACCGCCACGACACCCAGCCCCATTATCACTGTGAACAAAAACGACCGGGTCGCGGGTGCATGCACTCCGTTCAGCACCACCCAGAAGACCGCAATCATTTGGGCCCATTCGAGCCAGTCCTGCCAGCCATGCCAGCGAACAGGCGTCACGCCGAGGACATTGACTGCGGCATAGGCCAGAAAGGGCAGTAAGAAAATCCCCGCCGGATGAACCCTTCCGGTTTTGCCCGCAAAGCGAGCGGCGAAATGGACCAGGAGCAAAAGACCATTCAGCCCGGCCGTGACCACCATCGTGTCGGACCGGTAACCGCCCAGGCAAAGTGTCGTCCAAGCGAGATTCACCGCCAGAACCACGGCCTGGGTCCATTCCCACACCGTGGCGCGGGTCGATGAGGAGGAGCTGGGCATGAGACCGAAAAAGCGGGTGATCTATCCACCGCGCGGGAAGCTTGCCGTTCCGGGGCAGATCATCGCGAACAAAAAAACGGCGCCATCCGCAAAGGATGGCGCCGTGAAGCAAACGGAGCGGAATGGACGCTCAGGTGGTCGGCACTGACTGGATCGTCTTCAGGATCCGGCCGGCGACCAGGTACGGGTCTGCCGCCGAGTTTGGACGACGATCCTCGAGGTAGCCCTTGTAGCCACTGTTGACGAAGCTGTGCGGCATACGGATCGAGGCGCCGCGGTCGGCGAGACCGTAGCTGAACTTGTCGATCGACTGCGTCTCGTGCAGGCCGGTGAGGCGGAGATGATTCTCCGGCCCGTAGACCGCGATATGTTCGCCCACGTACTGGTTGAAGGCAGCCATAAGTTTTTCGAAGTAGGCCTTGCCGCCTACTTCACGCATGTAGGTCGTCGAGAAGTTCGAATGCATGCCGGAACCGTTCCAGTCCAAGGGCGCGTTGAACGGCCCAAGGATCGGCTTGCAGCGCCACTCGATGTCGATGCCGTAGCTCTCGGTCAGGCGGGTGAGAATGTAACGGGCCACCCACATCTGGTCGGCCGCGGACTTGGAGCCCTTGCCGAAGATCTGGAACTCCCACTGACCCTTCGCGACCTCGGCATTGATGCCCTCAAGATTGATCCCGGCATCCAAGCAGATATCGATGTGCTTCTCCACGATCTCACGAGCCACGGAGCCAACATTCTTGAAACCGACACCCGTGTAATATGGACCCTGCGGGGCGGGGAACCCACCGGTCGGAAACCCGAGGGGGGCGCCATCCTTGTAGAAGAAATATTCCTGCTCAAAGCCAAACCAAGTGCCCGGATCATCGGGAATCGTGGCCCGCGAATTGGACGGGTGAGCCTGACCGGTGTGCAAGTAGGTCTCGGTCATCACCAGCACGCCATTCTTGCGCGTACTGTCAGGGAAAATCGCGACAGGCTTGAGCACCACGTCGGAGCTTTTGCCCTCCGCCTGCTGCGTCGAGCTGCCGTCGAAGCCCCAGGCGGGTAGGTCGGCCAGCTTCGGAAAGCTGTCGAATTCCTTGATTTGCGTCTTGCTGCGGAGGCTCGCCAGCGGCGTGTAGCCGTCGAGCCAGATGTATTCCAATTTGTATTTGGCCATGGTTGGTTGGGTTCGGGACAGGTTTGGATAAGGTTTTCGCGCCATGATGAAGCGCGGGGAAATTGAGCCCCTGACTGACTGTGGAACGAAAAACCGAAAACCCAATTCAGCACCTTATATGCCAGAGGCAATCAGAACTTACATTCTTGGACAGGTTCAGTCATCAATTTCATCAACAATGAGTTTTGCAAATAGCTCGCGCTTGCCAGTAAGCGAATTGCGGGAACTGTCTGATTGCGCCTCCCATGCATGAAATGAAAGACACGGCCCGCGCGCTGGTGCGCATCGGTTACGACGGCCGGGTGCACAAGACCTTCCGCGGGCATCAGGCACGGGAGCGTTTCGACCATGAAGTCCGGGTGCTCCGCCATCTGGAGCAGCGCGGCTGCACCTTCGTCCCCCGTCTGCTGGAGGTGGAGCCGGAGCAGCTGAAAATCGTGACTACCAACTGCGGCTCGCGGGTGGATCATTTGAACGCCGACCGACAGAAGGAACTGTTCGCCGAGCTCGAGCAATACGGCGTCCGGCACGAGGACCGTGAACTGCGCAATATCACCTACCGCGCATCCGACGGTCGTTTCTGCCTGATCGATTTCGAGTTTGCCACGCTGCTCGACGGCAGCCCCAACCCGGTGTCGCTGAAACCTTCCGGCTGAACATGCCTGCCCCCACCCCGCCCCGCTCCGAAGTTTCCGCCCCGGCCCAAGCCCTCGTCTTGCAGTGGTCCGGCCTGACCCATTGCGGTCGCTTCCGCCCCAACAATGAGGACGCCTTCCTGGCACTGAATTTCGACGGACGCGATGTCCGCTATCTCGGGAAGAGGGGCCACGCCTCGCTCGCGGGATCCGATTTTCTCTTCGCCGTCAGCGATGGCATGGGCGGGGCGAAGTCCGGTGAATTTGCCAGCCGGATCACCGTCGATCGCATCACCCGGTTGCTCCCGCGCAGCTTCCGCCTTTCCGCCGCCGGCCTGGCCGCCGGCTTCACCGATATCCTGACCGAGCTTTTCTCGGCCATTCACCATGACCTGCTTCAGCTCGGTTCTTCCTATGAGGAATGCGCCGGCATGGGCGCCACCCTCAGCCTGGGCTGGTTCACGCCGGGCTGGATGTATTTCGGCCACATCGGCGACAGCCGGATTTACTATCTGCCGCGCGAGGGCGGGCTCGTCCAGATCACCCATGACCACAGCCACGTGGGCTGGCTGCGCCGCAAGGGCGAGCTGAACGAACGCGAAGCCCGCACCCATCCGCGGCGCAACGCCCTGCAGCAGGCCCTCGGTGCCGGCCACCAGTTCATCGAGCCGCACATCGGCGCGGTGGGCTACCGGGCCGGTGACCGTTTCCTGATCTGCTCGGACGGCCTGATCGATGGCCTGTGGGACCGGCAGCTGGAGGATCTCATCCGTGCGCCGGGCGCGACCAACCCGGACTGGACCCCGGCCCAACGGCTCGTCGAACAGGCGGTGGAAAATTCGGGGCGCGACAACACCACCGCGGTGGTGGTTGAAATCCCGGCAGCCGCAGACTGACCCGCCCCATGCTGATTTTTGTCTACGGCACACTAAAACAAGGATGTAGCAACCACCGCTACCTGGTGGGCCAGACCTTCGTCGGCGAGGCGCGCACCGGGCCCGGCTATCGCCTTTATGCCCTCGATGGCTTTCCCGGCATGGTTCTCCGCACCGATGACCACGAGGGCGTTCAGGGCGAGGTCTGGTCCGTCGATGCCCCGTGCCTTGCCCGGCTCGATGTGCTCGAGGGCGTCGCCGAGGGCCTCTATCGGCGGGAGCCCATTGACCTCCTCCCGCCCTTTGGGGATCGCGCTGTCGAAGCCTACATTTATCCCCACGGTGTGGAGGGCCGTCATGATCTCGGTTCGGTTTGGACGGAGCCGACAAGGTAACCCCCGTACCCGCAGAGATTTTTTCCGGGCGAAATCGTCTTCCGCACTGGTTTCAGTCCGCTCAGAATGCCGACGAACGATCGGTCGCGGGCTTCAAAAAACCAGGGCGTGTTTTCAAACCCCGTTTGTCGTTCTGCGTTGGAGCTGCGACCTTCCGGTCGCTGTCCGGACACGACCGGGAGGTCGTGTCTCCATCGGGGCAATTTTCGCTGCACGCAGAATGAAATCGGAGCAAAATCAGGGGAACGAAAACACTCCTTAATCTTTGAGCGCCTTGCGGGGCACGCGGCGCACCGCGATGAACTTCGCGCGAAATAATTCGTCCAGCATTTCACGCACTTCGGGCGTGATGCGCTTCGTCAGCTCGGCCTGCGAAGGAAGCCCCCGGCTGTCCGCGTCCTCGCTGTCACCGGCT
This sequence comes from uncultured Opitutia bacterium, assembly GCA_903827245.1. Classification (GTDB taxonomy): domain Bacteria; phylum Verrucomicrobiota; class Verrucomicrobiia; order Opitutales; family Opitutaceae; genus CAIUWA01. Next base: position 14,180 of record CAIKHO010000001.1, on the reverse strand, counting down.
GCCACTTCACCCCGCGCCAGACCGGATTCCCCACCGGCGCGGGCGTCGGCAAAAAACGCGGCCTCCGCCGCCTCGTCCGACCAGACGTTGGTGCTTTCGCTTTCCGGCAGCACGGGTCGCCCGGCACCATTTTCACCTGATGCGCCTTCCTCGCGACGATCGGCGACGGCTGCTACGGCTTCGTTCGCATCCGGCGAAAGCCCATTTCCCAGCCGGGCCGCGCCTGCTTCCGGCCCTGCGCCCAGTGCGGCGCCCAGTTGCGCCTCCAGACGGTCAATCAGTCCTTTTTTTTTTCGCCGCCGTCACCCGCGGCGGGCGCCTCGTCGGCCAGCGAGGCCAGTTCCTTGATCAGGCTGTCGATTGCCCGCGCCCGGCTCGCCTCCACGGCCTTCAGGAGCGTGACCTCGAAATTGATTTTTTCCGCCAGCCCCAGCTTCACCCCGCCCTCGCCCTCGCGCAGCCCGTCGAGCAGGCGCGTGAGCTGCTCGGTGGTCAGCGGGCTGCCGAGCTGTTCGCTCCGGCCCCCCTGGGCGATCGCATCCAGCAGGACGGTGCGCACCAGCGCCTGCAGGTCGGCCAGCAACCGCACCAGGTCCCGGCCGTTGGCATCGCATTCGTCGACAATGGCCACGAGCTTCCGGTGGTCCCCCGCGGCGAGGGCGGCCGCCAGTTCCGCCACCTTGGCCGCCGCGACCAACCCGTAGACGTCGAGCACATCCGGCTCGGCGATTTCGTTGCCGCAGAATGAAATCATCTGGTCGAAGATCGACTGCGCGTCGCGCATGCCGCCGTCCGCCATGCGCGCAATGCAGGCCAGGGCCGCGTCGGTCACCTTGATCTTCTCCGCCAGCGCGATTTTTTTCAGCCGCTCCACGATGAGCTCGGCGGGAATCGGCTTGAGATCGAAACGCTGGCAGCGCGAAAGGATGGTCGGCAGCACCTTTTGCACCTCGGTGGTAGCAAAGACGAACTTCACGTGCGGCGGCGGCTCCTCGAGGGTCTTGAGCAACGCGTTGAACGCCGCGGTCGAGAGCATGTGCACCTCGTCGATGATGTAGATCTTGAACTTCCCCTGGGCGGGCGCGTAGCGCGCGGTGTCGCGCAGGTCTCGTACCTGGTCGACACCATTGTTCGAGGCACCGTCGATCTCGATCACGTCGAGATGGGAGCCGTCGGCGATCGCCACGCAGGCGGGATCGTTGACATCGAAATCCGCCTTCGGGCCGCCGGTGCAGTTGAGTGCCTTGGCAAAGATGCGGGCGGTGGAGGTCTTGCCCGTGCCCCGCGGCCCGACGAGCAGGTAGGCGTGGGCAATGCGGCCGCGCGCGATGGCGTTCCGGAGCGTCCGTACCACGTGGTCCTGCCCGACCACGTCGTCAAACGTCTGGGGCCGCCACTTGCGGGCGATGACTTGGTAACCGGGTGAAGACACTGCGCGCTAGTGCAAAGCGGAACGGGCGCGGTGCAACTGAAATTTGGGGCGGGGGCGGCGCTACGAGAAAGGGACGGGGCGAAATACCCGCCGTCGCCAGGCCTATGGCGGGTTTTTTCCGCGCGTGGCGCGGAAACAAAAAGTGGCCAGGCACTCCACGGCACTGGTAGGACGTCGTTACCGTTGCTGCCTTCCGGCCCTGGCGGGGTTCACGCGCCTGCCCATGCATGGCACCTGGCCGGTGCGGAACATGCGTCGCACCCCCCGGCGCGCAACAACTATTTATTCCGCCGCCGGTGGCGGTGCCACCGGAGTGGTGCCATCCGGATCCAAGGGACGCTGCTGCATCGGGCGGAACCCCTGCCCGGGACCACCCTGGCCCCCGGCTCCCGGCGGACGCCCGTTCATACCACCTGCTCCACCGGACCAGCGGCCACGGTCCTGAAACTGCTGGTTCATCCGCCGCTGAATCTGCTGCCGCATCTGGTCGAATTTCTTGACCTGATCCGGCGTCAGCAGGGCGGCCACCTGGTTGTGCATGCTGGTGAGAATATCCCGCGTCTCGCGCTGGCTGTCCGAGCTCAACCGACGGAGATCCGTCGCGCTCTTCTGGACGATCGGCTTGATCTTTTCCCGCTGCGCATCGGTGAGATCGAGGCGTTCGGCCAGGTTCTGCATTTGCATGATGCCAAACTGCTGGACGACTGCGCCCGGCTGGCGCGGTTGCGGGAGGAATGCCTTGGCGTATCGCAGTGCGATCAGGCTGCCCGTCCCCGCACCGGCCATGAAGATGACCACGAAGGCGAGGACGACTTTCCAGGCTTTATCCATGCTCAGGATGCGCTGCTGTCGAGCAATTCGGCCACGGGATCCCCAGGCACGAGGGGTTCCTCGGCAAAGGCCGCGCTGATCGCCGAATAGTTGGCGGCCAAGCTGGTGACCAGCAGCAGGCAGGCGATGCCCATGGCGCGCAGGGAGAAACGCTCCAGCAGGGACGCGCGGGCGCGCTCCGTGGCCATGGCGAGCGCGGCGACGCGGGTCGCAAAGCCGTAGGGCGCGGCCAAGTCGCGGTCATCGGCATGACGGCGGGCGCCGGCGGCGAGGCGCGACCAAGGGTGGAGGGGATCAGAGGGATTCATGAGCGTTCCTTTCGTTTAAGTTCTTCGAACAGTTTGCGCAGCTTCCGCCGGGCGCGAAAAGCACGAACTTTGACCAGCGAGGTGTTCCAGCCCGTCAGCGCGCAAATCTCGGCGATGGTCTTCTGCTCCAGGTCGAGCAGCTGGATGACTAGGCGGTCGTCGGGCTTGAGCTGGTCGAGCAGTTTGCCGACGAGTTCGTGCGCGGCGAAGGAATCGTTGGCGGCGACATCGTTCTCGTTGGTCATCACCGAATCGAGCACCTCGGCCTCGTTCTCCGACAGATCGGCCCAGCGGAATTCCGGCCGGCGTTTTTGCGCGCGCAGGTGGTCGATGCAGGTTGTCACCGCAATGCGCGAAACCCAGTGCGGAAAGGGCACCGCCCCCTGGTACTGGCCGATGCGCGTGAACATTTTCATGAAGATCTCCTGGGATAGATCCTCTTCGGACACGCGCCGCGGCAGGTGCGAACGCACAATGCGTATGACCAGCGGGTGAAGGTGTTCCACGAGTTCTCGCGCAGCCGCCTGATCGCGCTGGCGCACGCGGTCGAGACAGCCAGCCAGATCGAACGACTGGTCGTCAGCCATAGTGTTAAAGAGATGGAGGCAAGGTCAGCCACAACATGCAAGACGCCGTTGGAATTCACGCGGTTACGACGTCCGGGCCTTTCTTGACACCCCTGCCTCCGCCTGACTCACTCCGCCCGACGAGATGCGAAACACATCCCAGGCCCTCCGACTTACAAACACGCGCGATCACTGAGCGCCGCGTAGCGGCCGGTCGTGCGTTGGCCTGATGGTTTCTTCCGCTGCCACTTGGATGGCGGCGTGCCGATATGTCTCGTTAGAACCGCCGTTTAGCACTGAAATCCTTTGTCGTTTCGTCCCATGCAACCCGCACCCGTGACCAAGTACCGCCCGTTTCCGCCCGTGGCCCTGCCCAACCGCCAGTGGCCCGACCGCACCTTCACCCATGCACCGATCTGGTGCAGCGTCGACCTCCGTGATGGCAACCAGGCCCTCGCCCAGCCCATGAGCGTCGATGAAAAACTCGAGTTCTTCGATCTGCTCGTCCAGATCGGCTTCAAGGAGATCGAGGTCGGCTTTCCCTCGGCCTCACAGATCGAGTTCGATTTCTGCCGCCGTCTCATCGACGAGCATCGCGTCCCCGATGATGTCGCCATCCAGGTCCTCTGCCAGTGCCGCGAGGAGCTGATCGTGCGGAGCCTCGAGGCCCTGCGCGGGGCGAAAAACGCCATCTTCCATCTCTACAACTCCACCTCGCCCAAGCAGCGCGAATACGTCTTCAAGGCCACGCGCGACGAGATCAAGGCCATCGCCGTGCAGGGCACGAAGTGGGTGAAACAGTATGCCGCGCCCCTCGTCGCCGCCGGCACGCGGATGCGTTTCGAATATTCGCCCGAGAGCTTCACCAGCACGGAGCTGGAGTTCGCGCTCGAGGTTTGCGAGGCGGTCACTGACGCCTGGCAGCCCACCGCCGCGGACAAGATCATCCTCAATCTCCCGGCCACGGTGGAATACGCCACGCCCAACGTCCACGCCGACCAGATCGAATGGATGTGCACGCACCTCTCCCGGCGCGACCGCACCATTGTCTCGCTTCACACCCACAACGACCGCGGCACCGGGGTCGCCGCCACCGAGCTGGCGCTGCTCGCCGGCGCCGACCGGGTCGAGGGCACGCTCTTCGGCAACGGCGAGCGCACCGGCAACCTCGACATCGTCACGGTCGCGCTGAACCTCTACACGCATGGCATCCATCCCGGTCTCGACTTCGGCGACATCAACCGCATCCGCGAGATCTACGAACGTTGCACGCGCCTCGAGGTGCCGCCGCGCCAGCCCTACGCGGGCGAACTGGTCTTCACCGCGTTCAGCGGCTCGCACCAGGACGCGATCAAGAAATCCTGGGCGCTCCAGCAGCCCGGCGCGCCGTGGGACGTGCTCTACATTCCCATCGACCCGGCCGACATCGGCCGCAGCTACAAGGCCATCATCCGCATCAACTCCCAGTCGGGCAAGGGCGGCGTCGCCTACGTGCTCGAGAACGAGTTCGGCTTCCAGCTGCCCAAGCTCATGCACAAGGAGATCGGGCGCCTGATCAACGACGTGGCCGACGAAAAGGGCACCGAGCTCACCCCCGCGCAGATCCATGAGGTCTTCCAGCGCGAGTACCTCGACCGCACGACCCCCCTCACGCTGGAGCATTTCAAGGCCGCCGAGCGCGACGGCACGGTGAGCTGCGAGGTGTCGATCAAGCTCGACGGCCGGGCGCAGAAACTCACGGGCACGGGCAACGGCCCGATCGACGCGTTCGTCCGCGCCCTCGGCACCACCAGCCTGCCCAAATTCGAGGTGCTCAGCTACTCGGAGCATTCCCTCGGCAAAGGTGCCGAGGCGCGCGCCGTGAGCTACATCCAGGTCAAAACCGACCGCGGCCACACGCTCTACGGCGCCGGCATCGACACCAACATCGAGCTCGCCTCGATCAAGGCCGTCGTCAGCGCGCTCAACCGCGCCTTGGCGAAAAAATAATCTCATCGCCGGCTTTCGGGTCGGCCATCCATCGGGCGGGTTACACCCCGCGGCGAATGGCGGATCCGAAGGTAGGCCGGTTAGCGTGCCTTCTCTGCTCCCGCACTGTCATCGTCGTCCGCGTCGATGCCTGCGCTCATGCGCGTCCACTCCACGCTCGCTCCGCTCGGACCGCAGTCCATCCTTAACCACGGACTATCACCAAAATGAAGACCGAAGACTATCTCGGCGTCGTGCTGCGAGAATTTCGCGGCATCAAGAAGCTGGCGGACGGCGCCTTGGCCCAGCTCGGCGACGAAGCGTTTTTCGCCGTGCCCGCCGAGGGCGACAACAGCATTGCGGTCATCGTGAAGCACGTGACCGGCAACCTGTGTTCCCGCTGGACGGATTTTCTCACCGCCGACGGAGAGAAGCCCAACCGGCGGCGCGATGATGAATTTCTGGTTCTTTACGGCGATTCCCGTACGCACCTGATGGCGCGGTGGGAGGTCGGCTGGCGAACCCTCTTCGAGGCGCTGGAGCCGCTCCAGCCCGAGGATTTCGTCCGGCCCGTGGTGATCCGTGGCGAAAAGCTCTCGGTCCTGCAGGCCGTGAACCGGCAGCTCACCCATTACGCCTACCACGTGGGCCAGATCGTCTATATCGCGAAGCATCTCCGAGGCTCCGCCTGGAAGACGTTGAGCATCCCCGTCGGCAAATCGGAGGAGTTCAACCGCGCCCCGGCCAAATACGTTGAGCCGGCCTAGGCGCCGCCACCAAGTCGATCGAACCTAGGTTCGTCCTCGATTTACCTCCTCTGCAAATCCCGATCCGGATCTTACAGGAGCCGATCCAAGGGCGAACCGAGACGTGGTGTGACCCTGATTTTTCCCTGCTCAGCCCGCGCTCGGGTCGGAGGTGATCTCCAGCTGCACCCCGCGCGTCGCCGCCGGGTCGAGGAAGGCCGAGGCGCGGCCGTTCGGGCCGCAGCGCGGCGCCTTGTCGCGCACGGTCAGCCCCTGGCCAGGAAGCGTTTTCATCGACTCGGCCACGCTGTCGACCTTGAAGCAGAGGTGCTGCAGGCCCTCCCCGTTCTTCTGTAGCCAGGCGTTCAGCGGGTGATCGTCCTTCAGCGGCTGCACGAGTTGCAGGTGCACGCCGCCGCCGGCATCGAGGTGCGTGAGCCGGATGGGCGCGTCCGGCATCACCTGGCTGAACAGGAAGGGCAACCCGAGCTGGTCACGGTAGAATTTGAGCGCTTCATCGGTGTCGCGCACGATGATGGCGATGTGGTCGAGACGTTGGAAGGGAGCGGGCATGGGAAGGATTTAAATGTTGTCCAGTGAAGTGGTCTTTAGGAAATCGGGCGTGGCTTTGACCTGCCCTTCGACTGACCCGGAGGGCGGGGCCAAGACCCACGCTACTTGAAAGCAAGCTCAGGGCGTGGCCGGTACGATGGGGATCATCCCCTTGAACACGTATTGCTGCAGCACGACCAGCACCACGAGGATGAGGGTGAGCACGATGCTGTGCACGAAGGTGCGGGCGAACACCGCGCCTTCCTGGCCCTTCAGGTTGGTGACGGAAACACCCGTCGCTATATTCTGCGGGGAAATCATCTTGCCCATGACGCCGCCCGAGGAATTGGTCGCCGCGAACAGCACGGGATCGAGGTTGAGCTGCTTGGCGGCGACCACCTGCAGGTTGCCGAACAGGGCGTTGCCCGAGGAGTCGCTGCCCGAGAGCATCACGGCCACCCAGCCGAGGAACGGCGACAGCAGGACAAAACATTTTCCCGTCGATGCCACCCCTTGGCCAAGCGTGTAGGCCAGTCCCGAATAGTTCATCAGGTAAGCCAGGCCGACGATGAGCATCACCGTGACAACCGCCAGCCAGACCTGACGGAAGGTTTCCCCGATGCAGCGCAGGAATGCAGCGGGCGACAATCTGACAAAGATCGCCGTGATCACACATGCGACTAGGATGGCCGTCCCGGTCCCCAGCGGTTCGAATTTCCAAATCGCGGCGTAGGGCTTGTCGTGGTAAAGCGTGATCGAGATCGCATTGTTCAATCCCGGCCAGGGGATGTTCTGCAGGCCGTGGGCCGCCACCTTGAACTCGGTCCAGAGGATCACGGTGGCCGACACGAGCACCCAGGGCAGCCACCCTTGCCACGCCGGCACGGCCGAAGCCGAGGGCCCGCTCGCCAGCGGCGCGGCCTTGATCGTGAATTCAGGATCGGGCGCCGGGCGCCACACCTTCAAAAACAGGAGCGTGATGATCAGGGAGCCGAGCGAGGACAGCACGTCGGTGAGCGTGTAGTCGAGGTAGTTGGAAGTGATGAACTGCGAAATGCCAAAACTGCCGCCGGCGACCAGCAACACGGGCCAGAGCGCGCGCACCGAGCGCCAGCCGCCGTAGAGCACCATCACGTAGAACGGCAGAATCATCGCCATGAAGGGCAGCTGGCGGCCGATCATCTTGCCCAACGTGACCGCGGGGAGGCCCGTCACGGCGCCGAGCACCGTCACCGGAGTGCCGAGCGCGCCGAACGCCACCGGCGCGGTGTTGAAGATCAGCACGAACACCAGGGCCTCCAGCGGCGGAAAGCCCACCAGGATCAGCAGCGAACTGGTGATTGCCACCGGGGTGCCGAATCCGGAGATGCCTTCCAGCAGGGCGCCGAAGCAAAAGCCGATCACCACCAGGACCACGCGGCGATCGTTCGGCAAATGCGTGATCACCCAGAGACGGAACGCCTCAAACCGGCCCGACCGCACCGCGATGTTATAGAGCAGCAGGGCGGCGATCACGATCCACATCACCGGCCAGAGGGCAAAGACCGAGCCGTTCAGCACCGAGTCGAGGGCAAGCCCGGCCGGCATTTGCCAGGGGAAAATGGCAATGAGGAGACCGACCACCAGGCCCGCCAGCGCCGCCTGCCATGCCGGCCGGCGCAGCACGCCCAGCAAGACGAGGATCGTTATGACCGGCAGCGCCGCCACGAGAAAGGAGAGCCCGAGGCTGTCGCCGACCGGCGTCAGAAGTTGGTGGAACATCGTTTTTATTCGTTTAGTTTTGCTGAGACTCGGGCGCGGCAACGGGGAAAAGCACGCGATGGCATAGGGGATCGCAGATCAGGGGCATGACGGTGGCGGGGATGGGACGTGACTGACAACGAGCCCGCGTGAGAAGGGGTGTCTTCGCGGGGTAACAAAAAAGCGGAAGAGCAAGCAGGCTAATATGGGTTCACCCGTTCACGCCAACTAGAATCTGCGCCAACCAACCAGCCGGCCGGCGCGGTCGCCTCGGTTGTATTCTCCTGGCAGAGCCCACGATTTGTTCTCGCCTCAACCGCGCCCCGACGCACATTCGGTCGGATCGCGCGCGGTTCCCCAACGGAGTTTCCTCCGTGCCGCTCGCGCCTCACTGCCCCGTATCAGCGAAATCCCCCGTCGCTCTTCCCGTGTTATGAAAAAAACGCTTCGTTTCCTGCTGCCCCTGTTCCTGGGCATCGTTCGCCTCGCCGCCCAGACCCAGTCCGCTCCCGCCCCGACCCCGGCCGTCGCCATGCCCGCCCGGGCCACCGAGCGCGCCACCCCCGAGAAACTTGCCAAGCTCAAGACCGGTCCTGCCCTCCCCTACAAGGTCGATCCCAACTGGCCGCAGCTTCCCAAGGGACTCAACTTCGGCGAGACCACCGGCGTCGACGTCGACAAGAAGGGCAACGTCTGGGTCCTCAACCGCGGCCGTTGGCCGGTCATGGAGTTCGACCGCGGCGGCAAGCTGCTGCAGTCATGGACGTCGGATACGCTCCACTTCGTCTCCACCCACGGCCTCCGCGTCGGGCCCGACGGCAACCTCTGGATGGTTGATGTCGACGGCCACATCGTCCTCAAGGTCAGCACCGAGGGCCGCATCCTCATGATCCTCGGCCAGCGCCAGGGTGTCGCGGGCAACAACGACGCCCAGGACGCCTTCAACCGTCCGACCAACGTCAACTTCCGCGCCAACGGCAACATCTACATCACCGACGGCTACGTGAACGGCCGCGTGGTCGAGTACACCGGCGACGGCGACTACGTCCGCCACTGGGGCAAGCGCGGCACCGGTGACGGCGAGTTCAACCTCGTGCACGATTGCACCGTCGACCCGCAGGGTCGCGTCTACGTGGCCGACCGTACGAATGAGCGCGTGCAGGTCTTCGATGCCGACGGCAAGTTCATCACCAAGTGGACCGGCATCGGCTCCCCGTGGGGCCTCTGCTATGTCGCGAAAGAAAACGCCATCTACATGTGTGACGGCACCTATGCTCGCATCCTCAAGCTCAGCCTCGACGGCGAGATCCTCGGCGTCCTGAGCTCCTACGGCCGCGCCCCGGGCAAGGTCGACTACGTGCACGCCATCACGGTCGACCCGACGGACATGAGCATCTACACGACCGAGATCAAGTCGTGGCGGGTGCAAAAATGGGTGCTCCAGTCGAAGTGAGCTGCAGCCCGGGCTAGCGATGTCCTTCCGTCATCTGCGAGTGACAGCCTGCGTCGGCGCGGTGCTGGCGAGCGGCTTGGTCTTTCCAATCGTGGCGGAAACGGCCGGGCCTGCCGCCCCGCCCGCGGCCCGCTCGGTCTGGGACGGGGTCTTCTCCCCGGACCAGGCCGCGCGCGGCCAAAAGGCCTATAACTCGCAGTGCGCCCGCTGCCACGGCGAGTCGCTGGGCGGGGGTGAGGATTCGCCGCCGCTCGTCGATCAGGACTTCCTCGGTAATTGGAACGGCAAGACTTTGGGCACCCTGGTCGAATACACGCGGAAAAAAATGCCGTCCGACGGTCCCGGCAAGCTTAGCCGACAGCTTTGCACCGACGTCGTGGCCTACCTGCTCAGCGCGAACCGGTTTCCCGCCGGCAACGGCAGTCTCGAGCCCAATGTGGATCTCTTGAATCAGATTTTGATCGAACCGAAAAAATGAAATCATCCGTACTCCGGTCTTGGGTTCTCTTGTCGGTCATGCTCCTCGCGGCCACCGGCCGCGTGCAGGCCCAGCACGGCACCACCAACGGGGAGTGGCGCTTCTACGGCGGCGATGCCGGCAACACCAAGTACGCCCCCCTTGACCAGATCAACGCTTCCAACGTTAAAGAGCTGGAAGTTGCTTGGCGGTGGAAGGCCGAGAATTTCGGCCCGCGGGCCGACTACAATTGGGAGGTAACCCCCCTCATGGTCGGTGGCGTGCTCTATTTCACAGCCGGGTCCCGGCGCGACGTCGTCGCGGCGGACGCGGCCACCGGTGAGACCCTGTGGATGTACCGCCTGGACGAGGGCGAGCGCGGCGACCGCGCGGTGCGGACGCAAAACCGGGGCCTCGCCTACTGGACGGACGGCAAGGACGACACCCGGATCCTTCTCGTCTCGCCGGGTTTTCAATTGGTGGAGCTCGACGCCAAGACCGGCCGGCCGATCCCTGGATTTGGCAAGGAAGGCATCGTCGAGTTGACCGAGGGCCTGGACCGGGACGTCGTGAAACCGGGTCAGATCGGGTCCAGTTCTCCGGCCATTGTCATCCGAGACGTCGTGGTGGTGGGCGCGGCCCTGCTCGCCGGCACCGCACCGGCTTCGAAGGAGAACGTGCCCGGCTACGTCCGCGGCTACGACGTCCATACCGGCAAGCGCATCTGGACCTTCCGCACCATTCCCCACGCGGGCGAGGAGGGCGTCGAGACCTGGGAGAACGATTCGTGGAAATACTCCGGAAACACCGGCGCCTGGGCCCCTCTGGCCGCCGACGAGGAACTCGGCTATGTCTACCTGCCCGTCGAGACTCCCACCGGCGATTTCTACGGCGGAAACCGCCCGGGTAACAATCTCTTTGGCGACAGTCTCGTGTGCGTCGACGCGAAAACCGGCAAGCGCATCTGGTACTTCCAGATCGTGCACCACAACATCTGGGATTGGGAGCCATCCTCGCCGCCGCTGCTCGCCGACATCACGGTCGATGGAAAAAAGATCAAGGCCGTCGCCCTGGTGAGCAAGCAGGCGTACACCTACGTGTTCGATCGCGTCACCGGCAAGCCCGTCTGGCCCATCGTGGAACGGCCGGTGCCGCAGTCCACCGTGCCCGGAGAGAAAACGTCGCCGACGCAGCCGATCCCGACGAAGCCCGCGCCCTTCGACCGGCAGGGGATCACGGTCGACGACCTCATCGATTTCACGCCGGAGCTGCGGAAGGAGGCCATCGACATCCTGGCCAAGTATGAAACGGGCCCGATGTTCCTGCCCCCCGGCCTCCGCGGCGCCAACGGCAAGCTGGGCACGCTGTTCCTGCCGAACCACACGGGCGGCGCCAATTGGCCGGGAGGAGCATTCGATCCCGAAACCGGTATTCTCTATGTCTCCTCCCTGACGAATCCGGACGGCCTGTCGATTGCTCCCGCCGACCCCAAGCGCTCGGACATGGGTTATGTCGGCGCGCAGAGCACCGCCGTCACGGCGACCAAGGCCGGCGACGCCCCGCAGCAACAGGGCGGACAGCCGCGCTACACAGGTGAAGGCCCCGCCCGGCCAAATATCGGGCCTCGGGGGCTGCCCCTGATCAAACCACCGTGGGGCCGGATCACCGCGATCGACCTGAATACCGGCGACCACGTGTGGATGATCCCCAACGGCGATGTCCCGGACGCCGTGAAAAGCAACCCGGCCCTGAAAGGCATCGAGGTCAAGAACACCGGCCGGCCGGAGCGTTCCCCGCTGCTTGTGACCAAGACGCTGCTCTTCGGCGCCGACGGTTCGGGCCTGTTCAATGCCGGTCCCGGAGGCGGTGGGAAATTCTTCCGCGCGATCGACAAGAAGACCGGCGCCATCGTCTTCGAGATGGAGCTGCCCGCCAGTACCACCGGCGTGCCCATGACCTATATGGTCAATGACAAGCAGTACATCGTGGTCGCCACCGGCGCGCGCGGCACCCCGGCCGAGCTGGTCGCACTCGCGGTACCCTAGCAGCAATTCCAAGTTCTCGTTTGTGCCCGCCGGAGTGACTGAGTCCTTGCGTCCCTCCGCGGCGGGCACCTGAATTCCGGCGCGCGTCCTCTGCCCTCCCGCCCGGGAACCCACCAACCTCCATCCCCACGGTCCGTTTGAACAACGCGTCCCTGAACCCCAACCCGCTCGATTCCGCCCGGCGCAAGGCCTACTGGCACCTGCTGCCCCTGCTCTTCTGCTGCTACGTCATCGCGTACGTCGACCGGGCCAACGTGTCCATCGCCAAGCTGACCATGTCGAAGGACATGCCGGCCTTCAACAACGAGGTGATCGGCTGGGGCGCAGGCCTGTTTTTCGTGGGCTATTTTCTCCTCGAGGTACCAAGCGCCGTGCTGATCGAAAAATGGAGCGCCCGCCGCCTACTGACACGGATCATGGTCATATGGGGCGTGATGGCCGCCCTCACGGCGGTGGTGCGGACGCCCTACCAATTTTATGGCGTGCGTTTTTTTCTGGGCCTGGCCGAGGCGGGTTTCTTCCCCGGTGTGGTCGTGTATCTCACCCATTGGTTTCCAAATCGCGACCGGGCCAAGGCCGTGGCCTGGTTCCTCATCGCCACCCCCGTGGCCCAAATCGTCAGTCCCAAAATCTCCAACGCCCTGCTCAAGATCGGCACCGACGAAACCGTCAACGGCGCAGTCGTCCACCACGCGACCCTCCTCGGTCTCGTCGGCTGGCAGTGGGTGTATATCGCGTGGGGCATTCCCGCCGTTTTGCTTGGTCTGTACGTCTTTCTATTTCTGCCCGATCGTCCGCGTGACGCCAAATGGCTCTCCCCGGAAGAGCGGGATGCCCTCGAGCAGGAATTGGCCCGGGAAAAGGCCCTGCGCTCGGCCGGCCGCCGCCGCATGACCGTGTTCGAAGCCCTCCGTCATCCCAAGGTCCTGCTGCTCGCGGTCGCCTTCTTCGGCACCGTGACCGCCAACTACGGCATCGAGTTTTTCCTGCCGAGCATCCTGCAGCAGTGGTATTCGCTGAAGCTGAATGATATCACCTCGCTGATCCTCCTCCCTCCCATCGTCGCGGTAACGGGACAGCTGTTCGTCGGTTGGAATTCCGACCGCACCAAGGAACGCCGACTCCACTCCATCGTACCCATCGTGATCGGCGCCACCGCTCTTGGCCTCACCCCGCTGACCCACGGCCATATCGCCCTGACCGTCGCCTGTTTCATGGTGGCGATGGGCGGGATCAAGGCCTACCAGGTCGCCTTCTGGGCGCTGCCCGGTCTTTTCCTCACCGAGGCCGCGGCCGCCGGCAGCATCGGGTTGATCAACTCCATCGGCAACCTCGGCGGCTTCCTCGGCCCGAATGTCATGGGCACGGTGCAGCAGATGACCGGGTCCTTCGTGGGCGCCATCTATTATCTCAGCGGATCCATGTTCGTCTCCGCTACGATCCTACTCATGCTTGGACTGGGCCGCCGCGAGAAATCGGGTTGAGGGAAGAACGTGTTGGATCACTCCTCGGCGACGTTAAATCCGGGATGGTGCCCATGATTTACCTGAAGGAGATCTCCAAAACGCCTTCCGTATTCGAAGGCTTTCCCTTCAACATCCCGACCATCGCGAGCCTGGATTCCCTCCAGCTCACCTCTCCGCTGGTGCTCCTGATGGGGGCCAACGCCACCGGAAAATCGACCTTCATGGAGAGCCTTGCGATTGCCAGCAACCGGGTCGTGGTAGGAGGCTTGGACCTGAAGCGTGACGAAAGTCTGGACTCCATCCGGCCGCTGGCCAAGGCGCTGAGGCTTTCGTGGGCTCCGCGGACCGCCAAGGGCTTTTTTTTGGGAACTATATCTTTGACTCCCTTAAACAAGAGCGGGCAGCATCGGCTCCCTGAGCGAAAATCCGCACCATTTTGATTTCGACCTCGACCGGGGCATCCGCGCCCAAGTCGTCGATAAGTTGCGGGGCAGCCTGAGGTGGACCCCGTCCGTTGGACAGCGGATCGGGTAAATTAAGTTAGATTTAAGGGAGGGGGTGCAGGGGGAGGGGCGAAGCTCCTCCCCCGCTCCCCGTTTGAGTTGGTGGGAGGTTG